>NZ_CAJZCD010000001.1 GCF_914768045.1 Snodgrassella communis
AGATAGAGGAAAGGAATTTGATAATCAATTGCTAGATAAGTGTTTTAATACATTTAATATACAGCGTTCACTAAGTAAAAAGGGATGTCCGTATGACAATGCAGTGGCAGAGGCAACATTTAAAAGCATTAAAACTGAATTTGTTAAAGGGGAAAAATTCATGACGAATGAATAATTAGAACAAGCCTTTGCGGCTTATGCTTATTGGTACAATCATAAACGGTTACATTCGTCGTTGGGCTATTTGCCTCCGGTAGAATTTAACAAACGGCTACCCCTTAATTTTGTTGTTTGAATAGGTGTTGCCATTCAAACCCATTGCAACCAGACTATCAGCTTTTATCTCGTCTTAAATAATAATCTTCACTCTCACCTAATCCCAATAAAGCCCTATGCATAAATATTTCAAATTATCAGAAATAACTGCTCAACTAAAAATCCAATAACTTTCATAACTCTCTTATTATTTATTAACATAAATAAATATTTTTGCACCACTAACTTATATAGCAGTCCTATGTTAAATACACATAACAAAATAATTAAAAGGCTAAATATATGGCTATTTCTATGTATAAAAGATCTTGACCAGTCAATAGAGGCTGTGAGTTCAAGTAACGCTAGCTTTGAGTATCCTTGTTATGAGATGCTTTAATGAGCATCAACATCACACGTATGAGTTAGATATCTGCCGGACAAACTGTAGCAAAGGCTGCGGGTGTGCGCCAGCAACCTTTTCCTCAGATAACGAACCAGCCTACCAGAATAGCGTATTGGCGTTTTCGGTTTTCATAAACGTCAATACAATAACATTGACTTAATACATTTCATATTGCAGAATTAAACCGTTATCAATAACATCAATTGATTTTGAGGGAACAATGACAGATAAATTTATTTTAACCAGCCCAGAGTTTAAAAATGGCGATACCGTTGATTCCTCCTATCAAAGTGACCATGATAATCAGTCCCCGGCTCTGGCGTGGACAAATGCACCGGTAGAGACCAAAAGTTTTGCCATACAATGCCATGACCCTGATGCACCAACTGGTGGCGCCGGCTGGTGGCACTGGATGGCTATTAACCTGCCCAAAGATTTAACTGAACTGAAACGCAATGCTGGTGCTGAAAATGGGCAGAATATGCCTGCCGGTACACGTCAGCTACGCAATGACAGTGGAACCTTAGGTTATTCCGGTTTTTATCCGCCTGAAGGCACCCCGCCACACCGGTATATTTTTACCGTTTATGCTTTAAACACCGATAAAATCGAGCTACCTGATGATGTCACCACCAGCTGCACAGGATTTGTAGTCAATAGTCATGTCATTGCCAAAGCTTCCATTACAGTTCACTATGGCCGCTAACACAGAATTATAATTTAGCCGAATCATAAATATAACAAAAAAAGAGATTGACCAATCATAGTCAATCTCTTTTTATTGCAACATCAATCGTCAACCGGTTTTTCTTTTGCTACCTTATCAATCAGGTGCGAAATACTCATACCCCGTTCAAGAGAATCATCATAGATAAATGTCAGTTCAGGTGTGCGGAATAAACTTATTCGCCGTGCCAGCTCACTACGCAAATACCCTCTGGCATGTTCCAGTGCCTCTTCAGTAACAGCACGAGTACTGTCATCCAAAACAGTATAATAAATTGTCGCATGGCTGTAATCTCGAGTAACTTCAACTTCATTAATCGTAATAAAGCCAGCTCGCGGATCTTTCAGGCCAACACGCACCAGCTCAGCCAGTTCTCGCATAATCTGCTCTTTGACACGATCCTGACGTGCATAACCACGTTGAGGTTTACGCATAATCATTCCTTTCTGTGATCAGGCCAATAATTCAGGCAGCCCGAAAAATATCCAGACTGCCTTGTAACACTTCAAATAACCTTAAAGCTTACGGGCAACTTCAACCACTTCAAAAGCTTCCAGCTGATCACCTTCCATAATTTCATTGAAATTTTTCAGCATCAAGCCACATTCAAAGCCCTGACGTACTTCCTTAACATCATCTTTAAAGCGTTTTAATGAAGAGAGCTCACCAGTATGGATAACCACATTATTACGGATTAACCGAACATGCGAATCACGTTTAATCAATCCATCCGTAACCATACAACCAGCAATATTACCAACCTTGGATACCGTAATTACCTGACGAATTTCCACCGTACCAATCACATTTTCTTTCTGTTCCGGTGCCAGCATGCCACTTAAAGCCGCCTTCACATCATCAATAGCATCATAGATAATATTGTAATAACGAATTTCAATTCCCTCATGCTCAGCCAGCTTACGCGCAGTTGCATCAGCACGAACATTAAAGCCAATAACAACAGCACCAGATGCAATCGCCAGATTAACATCAGACTCGCTCACGCCACCAACACCGCTGTGCAGCACATCCACACGAACTTCATCAGTAGACAGTTTTCGCAAACTGCCAGCCAACGCTTCATAGGAACCCTGAACATCAGCCTTAATAATAATCGGCAAACTTTGTGCCTGATTTTCACCCATGTTATTAAACATGTTTTCCAGTTTGGCTGCCTGCTGTTTCGCCAGCCGCACATCACGATATTTACCCTGACGGAAAAGAGCAATCTCACGTGCTTTTTTCTCATCTGCCAGTACAATAAAATCTTCACCAGCATTAGGCACATCAGACAGACCAAGAATCTCTACCGGAATAGACGGGCCTGCGGCAGTAATGGTTTTACCATTTTCATCTACCATAGCGCGTACACGACCAAAAGTCGTACCAGCGAGTACTATATCACCTTTGCGCAAAGTACCACTTTGTACCAGTAAAGTAGCCACCGCACCACGCCCCTTATCCAGACGTGATTCCACCACAATACCTTTAGCAGCCGTATCAACAGATGCTTTCAGCTCCAGCACATCGGCTTCCAGTAGTACTGCTTCCAGCAAGGCATCAATATTAGTACCCTGTTTGGCGGAAACATCAATAAACTGCACATCACCACCCCATGAATCCGGTACTACCTCATGTGCAGTTAATTCCTGACGAATGCGTTCCGGATTGGCACCTTCTTTATCAATCTTATTGACTGCAACCACCAGTGGCACCTTGGCTGCTTTGGCATGAGCAATTGCTTCAATCGTCTGAGGCATTACCCCATCATCAGCAGCAACCACCAGAATAACGATATCAGTAGCCTGAGCACCACGTGCACGCATAGCAGTAAATGCTTCGTGTCCCGGCGTATCCAAGAAAGTAATTACACCGCGCTGGGTCTCAACATGGTAGGCACCAATATGCTGAGTAATGCCACCTGCTTCACCTTGAACAACACGGGCTCGGCGAATGTAATCCAGCAGAGAAGTTTTACCATGATCCACATGCCCCATGACTGTCACCACTGGCGGGCGTGGCAAGGTTTCCGCTTCAGTAACAACCGCGGTGTCTTCATCCAAAAATGCTTCAGGATCATCAGCCGCTGCCGCTTTACCAATATGTCCCATCTCCTCCACAACAATCAGCGCGGTTTCCTGATCGAGTGACTGGTTAATGGTCACCATCATACCCATTTTCATCAGAGTTTTGATAACTTCCGCGGCCTTAACTGCCATTTTGTGTGCCAGTTCAGCAGCAGTAATTGTCTCCGGTACCAGAACTTCATGTACTACCGGCTCAGTAGGCGCTTGGAAAGCATGCTGATTCGGTTCCAGCTTGAGCTGCTTCTTGCCACCTTTCTTACCACCACGTCTGCGACTATCTTCTGCATTACCCACATCGGCTGAACGGCGATTTTTACCACCACGGGCAGATTTTCCTTTCGGCATTTCATCTTCACGCTGACGACGCTGTTCATCTTTCTTACGCCGTCCGGCTGATTCAGCTCCGGTTTCAGCTGCCTTAGGTGTACTAGTACTGGTTACCGGTTTTTTCTCGCTCGGCTTGGCCGAACGCACTTCGGCAGGTTTCTGCTCACTGGCTGCTTTACTTTCTTCCTTAGCCTGTTGCTTGGCTGCTTCACGTCGTGCCTGACGTGCCTGACGCTCCAGCTTCTGTTTCATCAGCATTTCTTGATGTGCGCGCATAGCTTCTGCACGTCGTGCTTCTTCATCGCGCTGAGCCTGCTCTTCAGGACTGATAATAGGTTTAGACGCCTCAGCCACCAATGCAGCCAAATCAATCTTCTTTGCATTGCGGTTACGGTTGCGTCTGGATTTATGCTGCTCATTTTTGTCAGCTGTTTTTTTATCAGCCGGTACTTCTACAGTTTGCGCAGCTGCTTCAGTCTGTTGTGACTTTTCAGCCTGTTGCTGCTTTTCAGCCTGTTGCTGCTTTTCAGTCTGTTGCTGTTTTTCAGTCTGTTGCTGTTTTTCAGTCTGTTGCTGTTTTTCAGTTTGTTGCTGTTTCACTTGCTGTTTTACCACTTCTGTCTGCACAGACTCCACTTTAGTTTTCTGTTCGGTTTTACTAGCTGCAGCTGCTGCCTTTAATCGTGCAGCTTCAGCAGCTGCGGCAGCAGCAGATTCTTCTCTGCGTCGTGCTTCAGCCTGCTCCGCTGCTATTTTTTTCGCCTGTTCCTCAGCCTCAGTATCTGCCTTTACTGACTCTGGTTCTGGTTGCACCGGTGCGTGCTTTTCTTCTGCCGGCTTGGCTTCCAGTTCTTCAGACGGTACGGCAATTCGCCGGCGACGCCGGGTTTCAACTTCAACACCGCCAACAGTGCTTTTCTCAGCTGGTTTTTTACGATTCAGCGTGATGGTACCGGCAGACTGACTACCATTAGACTGCTTTAAATAAACCAGCAACTGTTTTTTGTCCGCAGCAGTCAGCTTATCTGATGCAGCCTGTTTATGTACTCCTGCTTCGGCCAACTGCTCCAGCAACCTTGCAGTTGATAAATGCAGCTCCAAGGCAAATTGTTCTACAGTTATTTGATTACTCATTCGCGTACCCTCATACTTCGTCAAACCAGTGGGCGCGTGCAGCCATCACCACTTTCTTGGCGGTTTCCTCATCAATGCCGGTAATCTCAATCAGCTCATCTACTGACAACTCAGCCAGATCATCTCGGGTTTTAATCCCCTCATTGGCCAAATCATGCAGCATTTCCTGATCCACCCCGTCCAAATTTTTCAGCTCTTCGTCCATCCGTTCCAGCTGTTCCTCAGAAGCAATGGCTAAGGTCAAAATGGCATCACGGGCACGGTTGCGCAACTCTTCCACCGTATTTTCGTCAAAACCCTCAATTTCCAGCATTTCCTGAACAGGCACATAAGCCACTTCTTCCAAACTGGTAAACCCTTCCTGTACCAGTACCTCGGCCACACTTTCATCCACACCGAGATTATTTATAAAGAGCTCACGCACCGCTTTATCTTCTGCTTCGTGGCGCTCCTGTGCTTCTTCCACAGTCATAATATTCAGCTGCCAGCCTGTCAGTTCTGCTGCCAGACGGACATTCTGTCCACCACGCCCGATAGCCAGCGCCAACTGATCCTCTGCCACAATCACATCAACCGAATGATTGTCTTCATCAATCAGAATACGCGTTACCTCAGCCGGACTCAGTGCATTAATCACAAACTGAGCAGTTTCCGGCGACCACAGCACCACATCAATCCGTTCGCCCGCCAGCTCTTCCGTTACCGCATTTACACGTGATCCACGTACACCGATACAGGTACCCTGCGGGTCAATACGAGCATCATTCGACTTCACCGCGACTTTAGCGCGCAAACCCGGATCACGGGTTACTTCCTTAATTTCCAGCAGGCCGTCTTCAATTTCCGGCACTTCCATTTCAAACAATTTCAGCAGAAATTCACGCGAAATACGGGTCAAAATTACCTGACTGCGGTTACCAATCTGGTCTACTCGCAAAAACAAAGCCCGTACCCGGTCACCATTACGGAAATTTTCCCGCGGAATCATCTGATCGCGTGGCAGCAAAGCTTCCAGACGGCCAATTTCCACAATTGCGCCATGCCGCTCAACACGTTTAACCGTACCCAGCACCAGACTATCCTTGCGTTGCAAAAATTCATTTAAAATCTGCTCACGCTCGGCGTCACGAATACGTTGCAAAATAACCTGCTTGGCTGTTTGCGCACCAATCCGGCCAAATTCCACATTCTCAATTGGTTCTTCATGATACTCACCAACCTGCAATGTTGTTCCCGGAATTTCTTCCTGAATCTCTTCAATGGTCTTCTGAATATCAGGGTAGGTATAGTCCTCATCGGCCACAATCAGCCAACGGCGAAAACTACTGTAATCACCCGTATTACGGTCGATAATTACCCGTACATCCATATTTTCACGCTCAGTTTTTTTCTTGGCCGCACTGGCCAGAGCAAACTCCAGTGCGCTAAATACCACCTCTGTATCTACGTTTTTCTCACTCGCCAAAGCCTCAGCCAGTAGCAAAATTTCACGACTCATTTAATTCTCCTTGCAAGCCCGTGCTTACAACAATATGAAAATTCAATTTAAAAATCAAATTCTGGCTTCAAACGTGCTTTATCAACATTTTGCCATTCAATTAAAACAGTTTTACCAGCCGCCACAGCAGCACGCTTGGCTCGGCGTACCTCATTAGCCTCTTCCAGCGTGATACTGATCAAATCATTCTCATCAATACCATTAATCCGACCGGTAAAATTTTTCTGCCCATCAATAGGCAAACGCGTTTTAATCTTAGCCAGTTGTCCCGCAAAGCGCCTAAAATCAGCCGGTTTGGTCAATGGTCGATCCAAGCCGGGGCTAGAAATTTCCAGACGCTGATAATCAACATCTTCCACCATTAATACTCGGCTCAAGTGATTACTGACTGCAACACAATCATCCAGAGAGATACCGCTTTCTGCCTTATCAATAAAGACACGCAAATCCCCCTGTGCAGTTAGCTCATAATTCACCAGCTCATAGCCCAGACCCGGCAAAGTTTTTTCCAAAATGCCCTGAATATCCATCTGTGCTCCGTAAAAACAAAAAAATGGCCTCAGGGCCATTTCTCAATAATTCGAAAAATTTCTTTATTTTAACCCATTGTTGAAAAAAAAGAAACCTCCTGCCATTATCTATATCAAACATTCATCCAGATTAGCATAAACTTATCAACCAATTGCATTAGCGCCCATAGATAACCATTACACCAAACCGAGCCATAACCATTTGTTAATCCATAAAATACCAAACAACATATTTTGCAACAAAGATAAACCCGTCCTTGTTTTAACCACCCGAAAAATGAAAAGACCACCTCATCCTCAGCACACAAGCCCCAAATAGCCTGCACTAGACACAACCAGCCATGACTAATAAACAAAAAAATCTATAAAAACCCACATTTAAGGGATTGGCTAAACTTAACGTTAAGACTAAACTCACATCCTGATAACCCTATAACGAGGTACATAAATGCGTATACAGTTTTCTGCCAATACTGCAATGACACTTGCTGCATTAGGTATTGTTTACGGCGACATTGGCACAAGTCCACTATACGCCTTAAAAGAAAGCTTTCGCGCTTCAACAATAGCCCCCACAGAAACAAATGTATTAGGTTTTGTCTCACTGATTCTGTGGTCATTGTTACTGATTGTTACCCTTAAATATGTTCTGTTTATCTTGCGGGCAGATAACAACGGCGAAGGTGGAGTTGTAGTATTAATGCAGCAGGCAATGCGACACCTTAAAGGCAAACCTGCATGGATTATCATGATGATGGGACTTACCGGTACCGCACTATTCTACGGTGACGCCATGATTACACCGGCAGTATCCGTACTGTCTGCCGCAGAAGGCTTAACCGTGATCAACGAAAGCTTTCGCCAGTATGTCATGCCCATAGCACTAGTGATCCTGTTTGCACTATTTCTGATTCAGAAAAAAGGGACACATAAAATTGGCACACTATTTGGCCCCATCATGCTGCTATGGTTCAGTGCCATAGCACTGATAGGCCTGTATCAGATAGTGCAGTCCCCCACCATCATACTGGCTTTCAATCCTTACTACGGTATTAAATTTGCCGTTAACCACGGCTGGGATGGCTTTATCGGACTGGGCTGTGTCGTATTGGCCGTAACAGGAGCCGAAGCCTTATATGCAGATATGGGACATTTTGGGCGCCAGCCTATCCAGACAGCTTGGGTAAAAGTAGTTTTACCCAGCCTCATCATCAACTATCTGGGACAAGGTGCACTTATTCTGCACAATCCGGCAGCAATCAACAACCCGTTTTTCCTGAGTGCCCCGCACTGGCTGCTGATTCCCCTCATCATACTGGCTACCTTTGCAACCATCATTGCCAGTCAGGCCGTAATTGCAGGTGCTTTCTCCCTTACACGTCAGGCAATTCAGCTTGGCTTTGCACCGCGCATGAACATCATCCATACCAATAACGAAGAAGTTGGCCAGATTTACCTGCCACTGGTTAACTGGCTGCTACTCATAGCAGTAGCCTTAGTAGTCTTAGCCTTTCACGACTCCGAACATCTGGCTTCAGCCTATGGGATTGCCGTAACCGGCACCATGGTCATCACCTCATGCCTGTTTTGCGTCGTAATGATTAAAAACTGGCGCTGGCCAATTCCACTGGCACTCCTACTCACCTCAATATTCTTATGCTTCGATCTAGTTTTCTTTGGCAGCAACCTACTCAAACTGATTCACGGAGGCTGGTTCCCAGTACTGGTAGCCATGATTGTAGTCACATTGTTTTCAACATGGCGCCGCGGTCAGCAACAACTGCACGAAGCGCAACAAAACAAAGACTTCCCACTTGATGATTTCATCGAAAATCTACACGACTACCCGCCACAGATTGTCTCTGGCAATGCCGTATTCATGGTATCAGATCCATTCAGCACCCCACGGGCACTACTACATAACCTCAAGCATAACAAAGTATTGCATAACTACAACGTCTTACTTAGCATCAAAACCAAAGAAGTCCCTCATATTGCCGATAACGAACGCATCGCCATGAAACAGATAGGCGCGCGCTTTACCCGCGTTATTGCCAACTACGGCTTTCAAGAAACAGCCGACATCAGTCATATACTGGGCTTAATGGCTGAACAGGGCATCACACTGGATACAATGGAAACATCATTCTTCCTTTCCCATGACAGCATCGTTGTTGCAGCCCAAAGCAGCCATGGCAAAATGGGTCGCTTACGCGCCCGAATCTTCAAATGGTTATATAAAAACAGCGCCACCGCCAGCAACTACTATCATATTCCAGCTAATCGAGTAGTCGAACTGGGTGCCCAAGTAGTCATTTAACCAGCCAAAATAGCCATAAAAACCATGAAAGAAAACAAATGAGTATCAAAATCGGCATTGTCGGTGCCACAGGTTACACCGGAGTAGAATTATTACGCTTACTGGCACAGCATCCAGATGCAGAAGTAATCGCAGTGACAAGTCGTAGTGCCGCAAAAACAGCATTAAGCGACTACTTTCCCAGCTTGCGTGGTATCTACAACCATCTCATTTTCCAGCACCCAGAACAAGCCAGCCTGAATCAGTGTGATGTCGTATTCTTTGCCACACCAAACGGCATAGCCATGCAAGAAGCACCACCTCTGCTGGCTCAGGGTATAAAAATCATTGACCTGTCAGCAGACTACCGCATCAAAGACGTAGCCCTCTGGCAGCAATGGTATCCGTTTACCCATACCAGCCCTGAATGGATTGCAAAAGCCGTATATGGCCTGAGCGAACTCAACCGTACCGCAATCGCTCAGGCTCAGCTTATAGCCAATCCCGGCTGTTATCCCACCTGCATCAGCTTACCTTTACTACCCTTATTACAACATCACTGCCTAGCAGATAATCAGCTATTAATCGCCGATTGCAAATCCGGCGTATCCGGTGCCGGCCGCAAAGCCAATACCGGCAACCTGTTTGCCGAATGCAGTGACAACTTCAAAGCCTATGGTATTAGTGGCCATCGACACTTACCCGAAATCAGACAAACACTAAACCTCTTACAACCTCAGATAGGCAACAATCTCATATTCGTTCCCCACCTTACCCCCTTGATTCGCGGTATGCATGCCACCATGTATGTACAAACCAAAGATGGTCACAATCCTTATCAACTGATTGCTGACTATTATCGTAACAGCCCGTTTATAGACGTACTGCCTGCCGGTAGCACCCCAGAAACCCGCTCAGTTCGCGGAGCTAACCTCTGTCGCATCAGCGTACAGCCAGCTCCCCAAAACAACACATGGATTATCCTGTCTGTGATTGACAATCTGGTTAAAGGCGCTGCCGGACAAGCCGTACAAAACATGAATATCATGTTCGGACTGGAAGAAACCAGCGGGCTGAAACTCACGCCCCTCTTGCCATAAACTACCGGCAAGGTGGACAATTCAGCCTGCCCATATTTCTTGAAAAGGATCAAGCCATGTCAGATACCGCTATAGAAACACCAATTACCTTTACCGAAAGCTGCTGCACCAAAGTTAAAGACCTCATTGCAGAAGAAAACAACCCTGACCTAAAACTACGAGTATTTGTAACAGGAGGTGGTTGCTCAGGTTTTCAGTATGGCTTCACCTTTGATGAAATCGTTAACGATGATGATTTTGAGATTCAAAAAGATGGCTTAACCTTCCTGATTGATCCCATGAGTTACCAGTATCTGGTGGGTGCAGAAATTGACTATTCAGAAAGCCTGCACGGTTCGCAATTCGTTATCCGCAACCCTAATGCCACCACAACCTGTGGCTGTGGTTCATCTTTCTCAGTCTAATCAGACCAGTCCCAAACCTCAGACTACTGTCACCCAACAATCCAAACCAAATTCTCCCAGCCAGCCGCAACAGGCTGGTTATTTTTTTTGCCTGCCAAAACAAACATTCAAATATAAAAAATTTCACAAACTTTAAACATAATTGCTATTTTCAAGAAAATGTAAAATAACAACTTATTAACATTAAAATTTTTTTATCAAGTCTATAATCATTCAGACAGCCAAAAGCAGTAAAGGCCTTTTTTAATAACAAATTAACAAGGAGCTTTACCATGACCGATGACATAAAAAAATGTCCCGTTACCCATCTCACTACCAATCAGGGTGCTCCCGTATCGGATAACCAGAACAGCCTGACCGCCGGCCCACGTGGTCCCCTACTAGCTCAAGATTTATGGCTTAACGAAAGATTGGCTAATTTCGTGCGCGAAGTCATACCTGAACGCCGTATGCATGCCAAAGGCTCAGGTGCATTTGGCACATTCACCGTAACCCACGACATTACCCAATACACCTGTGCCAAACTGTTTAGCCAGATTGGCAAAAAAACCGAAATGTTTGTCCGCTTTTCCGAAGTGGCAGCCGAGCGCGGTGGTGGCGATGCAGAGCGAGATATTCGCGGCTTTGCCATGCGTTTTTACACCGAACAAGGCAACTGGGATTTAGTTGGCAACAACACACCAGTATTTTTCCTGCGCGACCCACGTAAATTTCCAGACCTAAACAAAGCCGTTAAACGTGATCCCCGCACCAACCTGCGTAGTCCTACCTACAACTGGGACTACTGGACACTACTCCCCGAAGCATTCCATCAAGTAACCATCACCATGTCTGATCGCGGCATCCCCGCCAGCTATCGTCACATGCATGGATTCGGTTCCCATACTTTCAGCTTTATCAACGCCAACAAAGAACGCTTTTGGGTAAAATTCCATTTCCGCACCCAACAGGGCATCAAAAACCTGACTGACGAAGAAGCGGCCAACATCATGGGACAAGACCGCGACAGCCATCAGCGCGACCTTTACAACGCCATAGAAAGCGGCGATTTCCCCAAATGGACCATGTATATCCAGATCATGCCCGAAGCTGATGCAGAAAAAGTCCCCTACCATCCATTTGACCTTACAAAAGTCTGGCCACATGGCGATTACCCCCTAATCGAAGTCGGAGAATTCGAACTAAACCGCAACCCAGACAACTACTATCTCGATGTAGAACAGGCTGCCTTTGCCCCAAGCAACCTCGTCCCCGGCATCAGCGTATCACCAGACAAAGTATTACAGGCACGTTTATATAACTATGCAGACGCAGCCCGCTATCGCGTCGGCGTTAACCATCATCAGATACCAGTAAACAAAGCGCGCTGCCCAGTATTCAGCAACCATCGCGATGGCACCACCCGCGTAGACGACAACTACGGCAGCCTGCCCCATTACGAACCCAATAGCTTTCATCAGTGGCAGGAACAGCCCGAATTCAGAGAACCACCTCTCAAAATTCACGGAGATGCCGACTTCTGGAATTTCCATGAAGACGACAATGACTACTTCAGCCAGCCACGCGCCCTTTTCAACCTCATGAGTGATGCACAAAAGCAAGTTTTATATGAAAACACAGCACGGGCAATGGGCGATGCACCGGATTTCATCAAATACCGCCATATCCGCAATAGCAATGCCTGCCATCCGGATTATGGCGCTGGTGTTGCCAAAGCATTAGGCATGACCGTAGAAGATGCCATAGCGGCGCGCAGCAGTGATCCGGCACAGGGCTGCGCAGTTCTAATATAAAAAACGGAACAAAAAAATCCTTAAACAACCAAGTTTAAGGATTTTTTTAACGAAATATAACTCAACCATACTAGCTCAATAGTAATTTATTCTATTTTCTCATAAAAATATCTATTGTGTTACCGGCTGATATCGGAATTAATAAATAATGTCAAATGGATAAATATGATGAGAATTTTCTCTAAAAGTTAGTAAAATATGTTCATTAGCATAGTAATTCGCAAGAAATACCTAGCTGTTTATTTAAATTATATTTACTTTATTATATGTGTATAAAAATTTTTAACTTGCTTTATTTATTTGTATGAAATAATTAAAAAATAATATTTGATAGAATATAATTTGTTTTAATGTTGGCAGTAATTTTTATATTCATTTATAAATAAAACAAAAATTTCAAATTCGCCAACGCTGTTATCCATTTTCGCTATTTGCACAATATGGTGGGTATAAATCTGATTAGCTGATTCTGAGTCCGCTCCAGTGGTGATATCAATTTGTTTTTAAATCTACGCAACAGGTCTATATGTGATGCAAATTTTCTGAAACAGAGCTTCTTACTAGCTATCGTTTATTGATATTCTATTGAGAAGTTGTAGTCATTAAATTATTTTGCACATGAGTGACTATTCTAATCGTGTCTGATTAATTTAGAAAATATTGATTTCAACTAACTGTATATCATCGCTTTTCTTGCCGTCTAATCAGGTATATAGCCAGACATAAAAATAATATTGTAGGCAGAAATGCGGCAATCGGTGTTGGTATCTTATATAGCTGGCTGGTAAATCCAAACAAGCGTCCTGAAAAATGGAATAGTAGTCCTAAACAAATTCCATAAAAAAGTTTCAAGCCCATATTGCCATGCCGGTTTTGCTGCGGTGTAAAAGCCAAGGCTACCAGTGCCATAACGATACAGGCCAAGGGATAGGCAATTTTACGCCACCACGCCAGCTCGTAACGGGTCGTTTGCTGGTGATTATTTTTCAAATGCTTAATATAAGTCGATAGTGCCATAATGGACATTTGTTCTGGCGCTACCAATAATATATTCAGAAGCTGATGATTGATGGACATGCGCCAATCCAGATTTTCCAGATGCGTTACTGTCATCTGATGCTCCTGAAGAAGTGTCTGCTCTACCTGATGCAGATGCCATTTTGATTTCTTACCTTGCTGAGTATGTGTATCAACATTGGCACTGGAAGCATGTAAAGTTTCCATTAAGCGGAACTGTTCATCATGGCGATATATGCTGATGTTTTTTAAGCTGCCGTCGGGTAACATTTCAGCTACATTCACGATATCCTGCCCCTGCTTTAACCATATACCGCTATCTCCGGCACTAATGCTATTTTGACGGGCATGCAATTGATACTGTTCTGCATAAGGGCCAATTTTAGGTACAACATATTCACCCAGTAACGCAGCAATAATGGCAAACAGTAAGCCAAACTGTAACATCATGCTAATGATACTTGACAGGCGAATACCAGATGTTCTGATTACGGTAAATTCACTGTGGCTGGCCATCTGGTTTAGGCATACTAACGCACCTACCAATACAGCCAGTGGCATAAGCTCATAGGCATGAGTAGGAATCAGCAATAAGACGTAATACAGCATTTTACTTGCTGTGTAACGCCCGTCACCCACATGGCTGATTTCGCCCATGATGTCAAAGAAGCTGTATAGGCTTATCAGTACCAGTAATGCATACAAAGTGCAAATCGACAGTTGGCTAATTACATAACGATTAAGCAAACGCATCAGGAACGACCTCTCAATAATGATGTAAATGCTGCTTTAAAAGAAGCCGATGGAAGATCGCGCCAACGCAATAGAAATAAAAACACCATAAACATCATCAGATGCATCGGCAATATACCAAGCCAAAGTGGAATACGACTATTTTCAACCATATCCCGTAAAAAGGTCAGTCCATTCTGGTAAATTAAAAACACGGCTATCGCAATCAGAATATTATAGGTATGGCCAGTGCGTGGATTATAATAAGATAGTGGTAACGCCAGCAAAGCCAGTATAATTACGCTTATTGGTAATGATAAACGCCACATCAACTCTGCTTTGTAAATGGCGTCATCGCTGGCAAACAGTGCAGCGGTAGGAATGGTATGCCGATTTTGTTTTGGGTCGACTATCATTGTATTAACGCTGATGACTAAAGTCATTTTGTGAAATGAAGCTCGTTGATAGTCTGCCTGTCCGGGCTTTCCGTAATAGCGAAATCCATCTTCCAGAGTCAGAATACGCTTTTCTCCGTCCTGTTTGAACTCGCCACGTTTGGCGAAAATCGTACTGTCTTTACCATTTTTTTCTTTTTCTCGTACAAACAGGTTGCTGGCATGGCCACTATCAGGGTCAAATGATTCGATAAAATAAACCCGTGGATGGCTTTTGCCTATTTCTCGAAATACACCCGGTTCCAGCAATGACAATTCCTGTTTCTGTTTCAGCAGTTCTGCAAATTCACGGCTACGCAACTCTGCCCACGGCTGAACTAACATGGATACCACGGCCACCAGAATAGCAAATGGAAGTGCGAATTTCATTAAGGGGAATATCCAGTTTCTTAGTGATAAGCCACTGGACAGCCAGATAACCATTTCGCTATCACGCCAGTATCGGGTAAGTACGGTAATAATGCTAATATAGGCAGTTAAAATCAATAACACAGGTGTAAGACCAATTGTCCAGAACCCAACTAATGCGGTTACTGCATCAATAGCTACGCGGCCGCTGGCTGCCCTGCCCAGCAGATTGATTGCTTGCGTGGCCACTAGCACTACCAGCAAAATCATGAAAATGCCCACGGCAGCCCATGATAATTCTTTAATAAATTGGCGTTGATAAATCATAAAATAATAAACACATATGCGACTATCCGTATTTTGGTGACAGCCTGCGTTACAATAGGGGCATCCGGATCAGCTTAACGCATGATTAGTCCAGAATATATACAACGCCCTTATAATGGGAGAGGAAAAGATGGAATTTAGCATAAAAGCCGAACAATTGCAGCCGCAAAGAAACAGTTCTTTACTTTTTGTCTGTACTGCAAACAGTAAACACGACAATTCTGTAGCAGGTACTTTACTGTCTCAGTTACAACAGCAACAAAAAGATTTTATTGCTGCTAATACAGTTGAGCAGGATCAGGTACAGGCTATGGCTGTAGTGTGTATTGAAAAAGAAGACTATGCCAGTATACAGAAATTGGCAGCAACGGCAGCCAGCTGGGCCAAAGAACAAACTCGGGTGAATGTGGATTTGAGTTTATTGCCTGAAGTATTGGCACAGCAATGGGTACTGGCATTTACGATTGCAGTAGGTGAAGCTGGTTATTGTTTTGATACGTTTAAAAGTGATCCTAAACCTACACTACTTGAACAGATTAATTACTACACTGTTCATGCTGTGAATGCATCCCTGAACAAAGGCGAGGCCATAGTTTATGGTATGAATATCTGCAAAGATCTGAGCAATGCACCCGGTAATCTGTGCACCCCGGATTATCTGGCTTCTTCTGCAGCTCAGATTGCCGCTGATGTGGGTGCAAGCGCACGAATTATGTCTACAGCCGATATTCAGGAAATGGGTATGAATGCTTTGCTGGCTGTTGCACAAGGCAGTTCTGCTGGTGCTTATCTTGTTGAACTGCAATATCGTGGTGCTTCTAATGCTGAAGATAAGCCGGTGGTTCTTGTAGGCAAAGGTATTACTTTTGATTCTGGCGGCATCTCCCTTAAGCCGGGTGCTGCGATGGATGAAATGAAATTTGATATGTGTGGTGCTGCTGCTGTTATTGGTACTTTTGCAGCAGCTGCCAAGCTTAAGCTACCGCTGAATCTGGTTGCTATCGTTCCTACCTGTGAGAATATGCCTTCTGGTCATGCAGTCAAACCGGGAGATATTGTTAAAGCTATGAATGGCTTAAATATTGAGGTTCTGAATACCGATGCAGAAGGCAGGCTAATTTTATGCGATGCTCTTACCTATGCTGAACGCTTCCAGCCCAAGGCGGTAATTGATGTGGCCACGTTAACTGGAGCCTGTATTATTGCGCTGGGTCATGTTGCGCAAGCTGTACTGGGCAATAATCAGTCAGTCATTGATCAGATATTGCAGGCAGCAGCCAATATTAATGATAAAGCATGGCAATTGCCTTTATTTGATGAGTACAAGGAGCAGCTAAAATCCAATTTTGCAGATTTGCAGAATATAGGCGGACGTCCTGCCGGAACAATTACTGCTGCGGCATTTTTATCCTGTTTTACCGAGGCCTATCCTTGGGCTCATCTGGATATTGCTGGTACGGCATGGCATTCAGGCAATAATAAAGGTGCTACAGGTCGCCCTGTGCCGTTGCTGCTTGAATATCTGATCCGGCAAGCCTAAGCTTGAGGCATTATGGCCACTATTACTTTTTATACTCATATTACTGATCCAGTCTCTTTTACTTGCCGGCTGACTCAAAAGGTATATAAAAGTGGGGCAAGTGTTCTGATCTGGTTAGAAGACGAAAGCCGTGTAAATCAGTTTGATCATGCTCTATGGTCGTTTCAGGCCACCAGTTTTATTCCGCATGAAATCTGGTCACCTCAGCAACCGCAGCCTGTTACCGAGCCATTAGTGTTACTGGCTTATGGCTCAGATTTACCTACCATGCTGAAGGATTATGTGGTGATTAATCTGGCAAATGTTTATTGGTGTGATGCTCCGCACATACCAGAACGGGTATTGGAGCTTGTGAGTACTGATCTGGATGATATAGCAGCTGCACGGCAGCGTTTTCGTACCTATCGGAACGCTGGTTTTGTTATTGAGCATCATGATATGCGTACACAAAAGTAATGCTATCAGGTATGAAAAAGCGGGTTACTTTGTAACCCGCTTTTTTTGTGCATTGTCTTAAGCCAGTAGTTTAGCAATTATGTGCGCTAAAGGTGTATCGGCTACGGGTTCGGGAAGTATATTTTGTATGGTACGACTATCCAGAATACCAAATTCTGGTCGTGTGGCTGCTGACTGGTAATCAGCAGTAGCAATCCGCTCTACTTTAACCTGTTTGTAACGCTCATCAATTTCAGCAGCCTCAGCAAAAATACGCTGGGCAAAATCTGCCCAACTCATTTGCTGGCTACCGGCAAAATGCATTATTCCGCGTGCTGGATTAGTTAATGCAGCAAGACGAATAATGGCTTCAGCCAAATCTCCTGCATAGGTGGGGCAGCCTATCTGATCGTCAACTACGCGAATAGTGGATGTTTCCAATCCTTTTTGTAACATGATTTTGACAAAATTGTGTCCATGTTCACTGTATACCCATGAGGTACGAATAACAGCGGTATCTACGTGCGCGTTTAAAGCCAGTAACTCCCCTGCCAGCTTACTGTGTCCGTATACATTCAATGGGTTAGGAGCCATATTTTCTGTCAGTATGACATGATGATGACCATCAAATACTTGCTCGGTAGACAGATGAATCAGGCGTGCACCAATTGCCCGAGCCGCTTGAGCCAGATTCAAAGTTCCTGTTGCATTCACTGCGAAAGCTTTGGCTTTATCGGTTTCTGCGGCATCAACTTTGGTGTAACCTGCTGCGTTTATAATTACATCCGGTTCAAAAGTTTTTACCATGTTGTGCACATTATGTGCATCAGTAATATTCAGTGTCTGCGAGTCACTGGCAATCAATTCCCAATTTTCAGGCAATCTGTCTCTTAAGCAACTACCTACCTGACCTTTTGAACCCGTTAATAAAATACGCATGGTAAAGCCTTTGTTTTAAAATACCAATAGAATAATCACAATGAGACTAACATTTATGATGTTACATAAATACAGTGCTCAAACAATAAGCTTATTGTTACACAAGGATAGTTTATTTTCAGCACTGTTTTGTATATAAAATTGAGGTTGTTTGAATAAATAGCTCTGTTACAAACGTTATTCCAACATTCCTGTTAACCAGACCGTGCTTTGTTGATGACGTAATGACCAGCGACAATCCTGACCTAAAACCTCTACAGCTACTGTCTGCCATTCAGAATCTGATAATGCTTGTGGATTTTCTGCTAACTCAATGGCATTGCGTGCTGCTGCACCAAGAATTTTTGGCGCCTGATAATAAATTATTTCATCTACGGCATTGGCAGCAAGTAACGCAGAATTCAGGATGGAACCTGCTTCAACTAGTATCAGTCCAATATCGCGTTGAGCCAAAACCGGCCATAATTTTTGCAAATCAATCTGGCCATGCTGATTGGCCGGCACAGTTAAAACGGAAACATGCGGGTAAGGATCGAAAACAGTTTTTTTAACTTTGTCGCTAACTGTGGTAATAATTAAAGTAGGACTATTCACATCCTGAATCACTTGATAAGCTGGGGTGATGCGCAGCTTGCTATCCAGGATGATACGCAGTGGTTGCCGCAATGCGGAAAACCGCCGTACATTCAACCGTGGATTATCTGCCTGTATGGTATTGATACCGGTTAATACGGCACAGCTTTCAGCCCGTAATGTCTGCACATCATTACGCGCAGCCTCACCGGTTATCCACTGGCTTTCACCATTACTCAATGCTGTTTTGCTGTCGAGACTGGCAGCGATTTTCAACCTGATATAAGGTCTGTGTCTTTCTACTCTGGATAAGAAGCCCGGATTCAGTTCACGTGCCTGCTGTGTATACAAACCACAGTCAACCTGTATACCTGCTTGTCGCAATATATTTAATCCATTACCTTTTACTAAGGGATTGGGATCTCTCATGCCTACAACTACGCGCTTGATATGAGCATCAATCAGAGCCTGTGCACACGGGCCTGTCCGCCCGGTATGGCTGCAAGGTTCTAAAGTGACATATGCGGTAGCATCCTGTGCCAGCTGCCCAGCCTGCTGTAATGCATGTATTTCGGCATGTGCTTGCCCTGCCTGTACATGAAATCCTTCACCGACAATTTGCTCGCCACGCGTAATCACACAGCCTACCCGCGGATTTGGGCTGGTAGAAAACCGCCCTTGCCAAGCTAGCTCAAGAGCGGTTTGCATGAATTTTTTATCAAGCTCAGAAAAGCTCATTTTAACTGTTCTGTACATTAATGGTTTTCAATGTAGCCCCAAGTGCATCATCGCCGGCACTATCACTGCTGGCACAAACTGAATAAAGATTATTACTACCAACCAGAGCAACACAGCTTTCATGTAATAAAGTGCCGTTTTGCTGATGACTGAAACGATAGTTCATGCGGTTTTCGGTTGCAATGCCTACTTTGACATTGCTGATATCTTTGTTGTTTTTCAGGCTATCAGCCAAATTTTTGAAATACTCATCTGCCTTAATTTTTATCGCACCTAAATTATTAACTGCCAGAGTAATATTACTGCCGTTATCATGCTGCAATAAAGTGAGATTATTAATCTGAGCCTGATCTACCCATTCTGATGCGCTACCCATTACATCCGTAAAATCTCCATCTACCACAATACTCAGCTGATCATCCTTACTGGTTAGCGTCTGGGTAGATGTAGCCACTGCGGACGCTGTGCCACTTGCAGTCTGAGTATCACTAGCATCCATCGTCACAGAAGTTTCCTTTTGTGTACATGCAGATAAACCTAACAAAGCGAGTATTACAAACGACCATAAACGAGATTTCAACATGATGTATTCAAGCTTTCGATGACAAGGCATAATAGTTACAAAGTATAACAAGAATTAGCGACTAATGCAGCGTACTGTTCCCAAATAACTTAACAATATAAATAGCTTTAATCTGGCCTTTGTAATGATGCAATCAGTTGGGTAAATTCTGAGACATCATGAAAACTTTTATACACTGAGGCAAAACGCACATAAGCAACTTCATCCAGTTTAGCCAGTAAATTGAGAACCATGTCCCCAATCATCTGACTGGGTACTTCTTTGACCCCCATGTGGTACAGGCGGGTCTCAATCTCGGCTACCGCATTTTCAATACTTTCCCGATCCATAGGCCGTTTATGTAATGCCCTGCTAATGCTGGTATACAGCTTGGCCGGATCAAACAATACCTTTTCTCCTGTACGCTTGATTATTAGTGGCATTCGCATTTCCACTACTTCCAGTGTACTAAAACGGCTGTCACAACCCATACAGCGACGGCGACGGCGAATACTGTTATTACCTTCGCTCAGACGCGTATCAATCACTTGTGTATTATGATGCTGGCAAAAGGGACATTTCATACAATGTAAATTTATTTTGATAAAATTGAATAGCTATTGTGGCAGGCACAACTAAGGCTGGCAAGCTCATTTATTTTTCATATCAAAATAATATAAGCAATTATTGCTGACTTATCCACCTGTACACAAAATCCAGCGCAAAACTTTAGGTAAAATTTGGGGATAACTACAATATATTGCTGATTTTTATAATATATTTTTCATTGCTTAAAAAATAAGCAGGTTATAATTGTTATGCTGGAATTGGCGCATTGTTGACGGTAATTTGAGGCAATAATGTTTTGAATATACATAAAAACTAATTTGAAGCTCTGTGATTGACAAGAGATTTGTCGATTCACGATAAAGCAAAACGTGCCACTTATTAGTTAACCCTTTTATGCTCAGCCAGTCCGCCATTTATACTGTACGCGATGAAACCATTAGCTAAGGACTTAAACATTCGGTTGAAGTTGAAAAGTCCATTGTAGATAAATAAAGGCAGCAAGCAAATAAAGCACCATAACAAAAAACTATTCAGACAAAATATTATATGTAGTACAAAACATCTGCCTTTGCTTGTTTGCTTGAAGGTAAAACAAAGCAATGGGCAGAGAATGGTTATTTGGCAGAATTGATGATTTTTTCGTGGGAGCAATAAGCTGATATTGATTCGGCTCAATGTCAATTTTGCTCAGCATGGATTCTGCGGAACGATGTTTTAACCTGCTACTATTAAGTATATTTATTAGGATATCAGTAGTGAATATCAGTTTAGTAAGATATGTGGGAACTATCTAATAAATCATAAATTTACTAAATCTGCCTGTCAAATTGCCATTTAAAGGCTTTGGGCTAGTGTGACGAATAATATTATTGCACCAACAGCGGTAATGAAAAAAGCTCTATACCTACTGATATCGACAAAACCAACCATGAAAATAGCATTATTTTAGTGTAAATAATCTTGAATATGGTTGATTGTGCATGTCGTTTTTTAATTGGTAAAAGGCTACTAACTGCGATTAACGCTGCTAGTAGCCGTACAATATAAAGGCAATTTAGTCTTGGACTGTTATTCGTTCAATACGCTGATGCAGACTTTGAATGCTGTATACCTCAGTATGAGACAACTGCCCTACACTTTCGCTCATGGCTAAACCACCGGCGATAGTCGTATATAATGGAATACGCATATTCAAGGCACTGCGGCGGATGGAGTGGCTGTCTTTTATTGACTGCACATCGCTGCTCACGGTGTTCACTACTAAGGCAATTTCGCCATTTTTGATTGCGTCTACGATATGCGGGCGGCCTTCGGTAACTTTATTGACTACTTGCACGTTAATGCCGTGCTGTGCCAGATATGCTGCTGTACCGCGTGTGGAACACAGGCCATAACCATGTGACTGGAAATTGGCGGCAACTTGAACTACATGCGGTTTATCTTCATCACGTACGGCCAGAAAAACTTTGCCAATCGCCGGAATGCGCTCTCCCGCACCAAGCTGTGCTTTTAAATAAGCTTCGGCAAATGTTTCACCTACGCCCATTACTTCGCCGGTAGAACGCATTTCTGGCCCGAGTATGGTATCTACGCCGGGAAATTTGATAAACGGGAAAACGGCCTCTTTGACAGCAAAAAATTCAGGAATCACTTCGTGGCTATAACCCTGCTGTTGCAGTGATATACCCGCCATTACTCGTGCGCCGATTTTAGCCAGTGGTACGCTGGTAGCCTTGGAAACAAATGGCACGGTACGTGAAGCGCGTGGATTGACTTCAAGTACATAGACTATGTCATCCTGTACGGCAAACTGTACATTCATCAGACCGATAACCTGCAATTCTCTGGCCATAGCCACTGTCTGGCGGCGGATTTCGTTCTGAACAGCGGTACTAAGTGAATATGGCGGAATGGAGCAGGCTGAATCACCGCTATGTACGCCGGCCTGTTCTACATGCTGCATGATGCCGCCAATCACCACCTGCTGACCATCACAAACGCAGTCTACGTCTATTTCAATGGCGTGGCTGAGGAAGTAATCCAGCAATACTGGACTGTCGTTGGATACCTGCACGGCTTCACGCATATAGGTTTGTAATTCGGCAGCAGAATGCACTACCTGCATGGCGCGACCACCCAATACGTAAGATGGGCGTACCACAAGCGGGTAGCCAACTTCTTCAGCCAGTTGCAGTGCTTCAGCCTCGGTGCGTGCTGTGCGGTTTTCCGGCTGGCGCAGGTCTAGTGTATGCAGAATCTGCTGAAAGCGTTCGCGGTCTTCTGCAGCATCGATGGCATCCGCAGATGTTCCAATAATATTTATTCCATTGGCGACCAGTTCATTCGCCAGTTTTAAAGGAGTCTGTCCACCATAGTGTACAATCAGACCATCTGGTTGTTCGGTATGACAGATTTCAAGTACATCTTCCAATGTAAGCGGTTCGAAATAAAGCCGGTCGGAAGTATCATAGTCTGTGGATACGGTTTCTGGATTACAGTTAACCATAATGGTTTCAAAACCAGATTCTCGTAATGCTAGAGCAGCATGTACGCAGCAATAATCAAACTCAATACCCTGCCCGATACGATTCGGCCCCCCGCCAAGAATCATGATTTTTCTGCGCTGGCTTGGTTCTGCCTCGCACTCTTCTTCGTAAGTGGAGTAAAGATAGGCAGTATCGGTAGCAAATTCAGCCGCACAGGTATCTACGCGTTTGTATACCGGATGCAGCTTAAGGGTATGGCGATGCTGGCGCACGCTGGCTTCATCAGTGCACAGTAGTTGCGCCAGCCGTTTATCTGCAAAGCCCTTGCGTTTCAGTCTACGCATACAGCTGTAGTCTATTTCATTCAGGTTGCAACCGACCAGCTGCTGTTCTTCTGTCACTAAATCGGCAATCTGTGCCAGAAACCACGGGTCAATTGCGCAAATCTGCTGAATTTCGGTAAGTGAGAATCCGGCACGGAAGGCATCGGCTACATACAGAATGCGTTCAGGCCCCGGGTTGGCCAGTTCTCGTTGAATAACTGCGCGGTCATCGCTGCGGCTATCAAAACCACTTAAGCCTATTTCCAGACCGCGCAAGGCTTTATGGATGGATTCCTGAAATGTTCGCCCGATAGCCATGACTTCACCAACGGATTTCATCTGTGTGGTCAGACGATCATCGGCTGTGGGAAACTTTTCAAAGGCAAAACGTGGTACTTTGGTAACGACATAGTCAATTGATGGTTCGAATGAAGCTGGTGTCCGGCCGCCGGTAATGTCGTTCTGCAATTCATTCAGGGTATAGCCTACTGCCAGTTTGGCGGCAATTTTGGCTATCGGGAAACCGGTGGCTTTAGAAGCCAGAGCAGAAGAACGGCTGACACGCGGATTCATTTCAATGACGATCATTTCGCCGTTTTGCGGATTAATGGCAAATTGAACATTGGAACCACCGGTATCGACACCTATTTCACGCAATACAGCCAATGAAGCATTGCGCATCAGCTGGTACTCTTTATCGGTGAGTGTTTGTGCGGGTGCTACGGTAATGGAATCACCGGTATGCACGCCACAGGGATCGAAGTTTTCAATGGAGCAGATGATGATACAGTTGTCGGCACGGTCTCGCACCACTTCCATTTCATATTCTTTCCAGCCCAGTACGGATTGCTCAATAAGTAGTTCATGTGTGGGCGAGGCGTCAAAGCCACGTTCACAGATAGTAATGAATTCATCTTTATTATAGGCAATCCCGCCACCACTGCCACCCATGGTAAAAGATGGGCGGATCAGTGCCGGAAAGCCCACCTGCGCCTGTGCTTCCAAGGCCTGATCCATACTGTGACAGATAAATGATTTTGGGGTGTGCAGTCCGATTCTATTCATGGCTTCTTTAAAGCGGCCACGATCTTCTGCTTTATCTATGGCGTCTTGTGATGCACCAATCAGCTCTACTTGATATTTTTTCAGGATACCGTTATGCGCCAGATCCAAAGCACAGTTGAGTGCTGTCTGCCCGCCCATGGTTGGTAAAATCGCATCAGGGCGTTCTTTTTCAATGATTTTCGCTACCGTTTGCCACATAATCGGCTCAATGTAGGTAACGTCGGCCATATCAGGATCAGTCATGATGGTAGCCGGATTGGAATTAACTAGAATGACTTTGTAGCCTTCCTCACGTAATGCTTTGCATGCCTGAGCACCGGAATAGTCAAACTCACACGCCTGACCAATCACGATGGGGCCGGCACCAATAATAAGAATGGATTTTAAGTCTGTGCGCTTGGGCATATTGAAACCTCTATTAATTGTTATCTGTTTAATTTAGTGGCTCGGCAGAAGTTTTTGACCAGTGACTGGAATACTCAGTCAATACTTGCCGTCCATAATTTCATTGCAAAAGCTATGAACATTAACCCGACTGTGGCTACCGCACCAGCAGCCAGTCGCTGATAATGACGAAACCACTTTACCAGCGATATACCACTGAATATCAGTACACTCAGATAGGTTAAACTGCAAATTTGCAAAATAATAGCCAGCAATAGGAAGCTAAATGCTGGCTGTGGATAATGCGGATCAACAAATTGTACAAAAAAAGCTAGGAAAAACAGTATGGCTTTTGGATTTAACAGGCTTAACAGTAACGCACGCTGAAATAAATAATGCGCTGAAAGTGGTTTATCTGCACTATTCGGTTCACTCAACGATTGCCTGAAAGCTTCTGCTGCCTGCTGATGCCTTCTGCTCCATTGTCTGGCCGCTGAACGCAGTAGCTGCCAGCCCAGATAAAACAGATATAATCCTCCCACCAATTTCAGCAATAAAAATAATACAGGAATGGTTTTTATAATTGATGTTGCACCAGAAGATGAAAGTAGCATCAATACGCTGTCACCCAGAACTATACCCGCCACAGCACAATAAGCTGCTCTAGCACCATATTTGCCGGCTATGGCCAAACAGTACATGGAATTGGGTCCGGGCAATAAAACGATGGCGATGGCACCGATAATATATGTTCCCAGATCAGTAATACCAAACATAAGAAATCCTGTACATTTTTGTTATTCTCTAGAGGTTGGTTGGTAAAAAATGACTATTATTCCTGACGCGCAACCCGCATATGTTCGATAAAACGGTCAAACAGATAGGACACATCGTGTGGCCCAGGATTGGCTTCAGGATGCCCTTGAAATGAAAAGGCCGGCTGTGTAGTCATGCTGATGCCTTGTAATGAGCCGTCAAACAGTGATTTATGGGTAATGCACACATTTTGTGGCAAGGTGTCCGCATCTACTTCAAAACCATGATTCTGGCTGGTAATCACTACTCGACCAGTTTCGAGATCTTGTACCGGATGATTGGCACCATGATGACCAAAAGGCATTTTGCGAGTTTGTGCTCCTAAGGCCAGACCGAGTAGTTGATGCCCCAGACAGATACCAAACAATGGCAGTTTATGTGCCAGAATTTCCTGTACAGCCGCAATAGCATAATAACAAGGTTGCGGGTCGCCGGGACCATTGGACAAGAATACGCCGTCGGGATTCATTGCCAGTACTTCTGCCGCCGGCGTAGCAGCTGGAACAACAGTCAAGCGACAGCCACGCTCACTAAGCATACGCAGGATATTGGTTTTTACCCCGAAATCATAGGCAACAACATGGTATTGAGCTGCTGGTGGCTGAACATAGCCCTGCCCCAGCTTCCATTCACCTTGTGCAAACTCATACTTTTCTGTACAGCTTACTTCTCGCGCCAAGTCCTTACCGGCCATACTGCCAAAGGCTTGCGCCAATGCCAGTGCCTGCTCTGCACTGGCATTATCGCCTGTCAGAATACAGCCAGCCTGTGCACCTTTATCCCGTAGCAGGCGGGTAAGACGGCGTGTGTCAATATCGGCAATTGCCACGGTTTTATGGCGCTGCAAATATTGAACCAGACTTTCATTGGCGCGGAAATTACTATGTAATAAAGGCAAATCCCGAATTATCAAACCAGCAGCATAAACTTGATTACTCTCAGTGTCTTCGCTGTTTACGCCTGTATTGCCTATATGCGGATAAGTAAGAGTAACCATCTGCTGTGTATAAGATGGGTCGGTAAGAATTTCCTGATAGCCAGTCATGCTGGTGTTGAACACTACTTCTCCAACTGCCTGCCCAGTCGCACCAATGCTGACACCATGAAATACGGAACCGTCAGCCAACACTAAAATTGCGTTTGTAGTCATGATTGATTCCTATGGATTTAAGTAGACTATTGCCGTGGCGACAGTCTGTTTTTATCGGTAAATAATTGTGCTTCCTGTTACCAATTGCAGGCAAAAAAAAACACGCCACTTCACGCAAAATGGCGTGAGCTACGTGCTTGATGATGGCAGGGATAGGGATATCTGACGCTACCATGAAAGCAATATATTTTAGCTAATCCTTTCTGTTTTGGCAATACAGATTTGAATAACAAAAAGAATTTTTTTCCTTACCGGGCAGCCCCCAGACTGCCCTTTTATATTAATATCAGAATCTGCAACAATATTTAGCGAACGTGGTAATTGGGTGCTTCTTTGGTAATCTGCACATCGTGTACATGCGATTCACTCATTCCCGCAGAAGTAATTTCCACAAATTCAGCCTTACTGTGCATATCCTGAATGGTTTTGCAGCCAAGATAACCCATGCTGGAACGCAATCCGCCTACCAGCTGATGAATAATCTGGTTAATCGGTCCTTTGTAAGGTACACGCCCCTCAATCCCTTCAGGTACATATTTATCGGCACTGGCTACATTATCCTGAAAATAGCGGTCGGATGAGCCCTGACTCATAGCGCCCATTGACCCCATACCGCGATAGGACTTATAGGATCGCCCCTGATACAGCTCAATTTCACCAGGTGCTTCTTCCGTACCGGCGAACATACCTCCCAGCATCACTGCTGAAGCACCTGCTGCTAATGCTTTGGCCAAATCACCGGAAAAGCGGATACCACCATCAGCAATAAGTGGCACGCCAGTACCTGCGAGCTCAGTAGCAACATTATGAATCGCTGTTAATTGCGGTACACCCACTCCTGCTATAATGCGTGTAGTACAGATAGAGCCTGGACCAATACCCACTTTAACTGCATCAGCTCCCGCAGCCACCAGATCACGAGCAGCTGCGGCAGTGGCAATATTGCCACCGATTACGTCCACATCAGGGTAATGCTGTTTTACCCAGCGAACACGCTCCATCACGCCCTGACTGTGTCCATGCGCGGTATCCACTACCAATACATCCACACCGGCCTGTACCAGTGCTGCCACGCGCTCATCAGTATCCTGTCCCACACCTACGGCGGCACCAACGCGCAAACGACTTTCGCTGTCTTTATTGGCATTCGGGAATGCGGTATTTTTCAAAATATCCTTGACGGTAATCAAACCTTTTAATTCCCACTCAGCATTCACCACCAGTACCCGTTCGATTTTATGCGTATGCATCAACTCACGGGCATCATTGATGCTGGTTGATTCATTAACGGTTACCAGACGTTCTCGCGGTGTCATGATACTGGCTACTTTTTGTTGCAGATTACGTTCAAAGCGTAAATCGCGATTGGTAACCAGACCAACTACCTTGCCATTTTCCAACACCGGCAGACTGGATACTTTATATTTACGCCCCGGTCCAATCAAATCACCAATCAGTGTATCCGGAGTAATGGTTACCGGATCCTTAACTACTCCACTCTCATACCGTTTAACTTTTGCAACAGCACGTGCCTGCTGTTCGATATTCATATTTTTGTGAATAATACCAATACCACCCTCCTGTGCCATCGATATCGCCAGTCTGGCTTCAGTAACTGTATCCATCGCAGCTGAAACCAGCGGTAAATTCAGATGAATATGACGGGTAAGCGGGGTTTTCAGAATAACGTCGCGCGGTAGTACTTCAGAGTGAGCAGGTACAAGTAGCACGTCGTCAAAAGTGTAAGCTTTTTCGACTATACGCATTTTAGGACTTCTTTTTTAAAGGGTGAGGAGAATTAGATGGAAGAATTGGCGATCAATTTTAACAAAATTACGACACACTGGCAAAATATACCTTTACACAATCTTGCCAATTAACAATCAGACGTTTTTTTTATCGTATAATAGCCAAAACATATATTTTCAAACGCGAAGGAAAGTAAATATGCGTCACAAAATACTGAAAATTTCACTGACAGCAGCACTGGCGGGTAGCACAATCATGGCAACTGCGGCGGGGGTATACACCTGGCGTGACCACAAAGGTGTGAATGAATATTCAGATGTACCTACTCAACTCACTCCAGCCAAAACCCAGCGCTTCAACGTACGTACCCACAGCTCTACTCCACTGGCTAAACCTAAGCCTAATGCTGAGGCCAGCTCTGACTCCCTAGCCGAACAACAAGCACAGCTTAACCGCAAAATTGAAGAACAGAATAAGCTGAGAGATGAGCAAAATAAAAAAATTGAGGCACAAAACAAGAAAACCCGTGAGGCCGCCTGTAAAACAGCACAGATGAACCGCAAAATGGCTGACAGTCTGCGTACCAATAATCGCGATGCCCTGATTCAACGTTATGAAGAAGACGTACGCATTAATTGTAATTAATTTTTTACTCTTGACTATTTCACTCATCATCCATAAGTTGTGTATGCAGCTTATGGACTTTTTTTATGGCTGCAAAATTGTTAACCTGATCAACCATCCATCATGAACGATACTGTTGCCACACCATCTAGCCCTACAGACAAGAACAAATTTAATTTAACCCTGTTTCTCAAAAATCTGCCTTTAGTGCCAGGGGTATATCGCATGCTGGATGCCAATGACAAAGTATTATATGTTGGCAAAGCAGTGAATCTGAAACGCCGGGTCAGCAGTTATTTTCAAAAAACTGATTTATCACCCAGAATTCAGCTGATGGTCAAACAGGTGGCACGAATTGAAATCACGGCAACACATTCAGAAACAGAAGCACTGATACTGGAAAACAATTTTATCAAGGCTCTGTCACCGAAATACAATATCCTGTTTCGAGACGATAAAAGCTATCCCTATTTAATGCTCAGCGGCCACCGCTTTGCGCAGATGGCCTATTATCGCGGTACCTTGAAAAAACCCAATCAGTATTTCGGTCCTTATCCCAATGGCTATGCAGTACGCAACAGTATTCAGACGCTCCAGAAAGTATTCAGGCTGCGCACCTGTGAAGACAGTGTATTTGAACACCGCAACCGCGCTTGTCTACTGTACCAGATTAAACGCTGTTCCGGACCCTGTGTCGGCCATATCAGTGTTGAAGATTATCAGAGTGATGTCAAAGCTGCAGTAAGCTTTTTACAGGGCAAAACCAGCGAATTAACGGCCTCATTACATGCCAAGATGCAGCAAGCAGCTGAACAACTGAATTTTGAAACCGCTGCACAGATTCGCGACCAGATACAGGCTCTGGGACTGATGCAATCGCAGCAATTTATTGACAGCAAATATGCGCGCCACAGCGATATCGATATTCTTGCTCTAACAGAAGAAAACGATATTGTGTGTATTCACTGGGTAAGTATTCGTGGCGGCCGCCACGTTGGAGATAAGAACTTTTTTCCGGATACGCGCTATCGCGTTACTGAAAAACTTAATCATTATGGAGAAGCTTTTGTTGCCCAGCATTATCTGGGTAAAAGCAAACCGGATATTATTATCAGCAACTTCCAGCTGCCTAAAAGCCTGTGCGATGCGCTGAATGCAGAAAACAGCAGACAAATACAGTTTGTGCATAATACCGTTGGGGAACGGCGAATCTGGTTGCAGATGGCAGAACGCAACGCACAACTGGCCATTGAACAACACCGACTGCAACAGCATAGTCAGCAACACCGTATTGAAGCACTGGCACAATTGCTGGATATGGATGCTGAAAGTCTGAACCGCATTGAGTGTTTCGATATCAGCCATACTCAGGGCGAAGCCACCATTGCTTCGTGCGTGGTATATGAAGACGAGGCTATGCAGCCAGCCAAATACCGCCGCTACAATATTACAACAGCCAAAGCTGGCGATGATTATGCTGCTATGCGTGAAGTATTAACCCGCCGCTATGGTCGTCTGGCTGATAATGATGAAAGTATTGGCACATGGCCGGATTTGGTACTGATTGATGGCGGTAAAGGACAAGTACATATGGCACTGGATGTATGGCAGGAGCTGGGCATTCATATTCCAATAGTGGGCATTGCCAAAGGTCCGGAACGTAAAGCCGGTTTGGAAGAGCTAATTATTCCACATCAACAGCGCCATATCCGGATAGAACCACATAATCCGGCTTTACATCTACTGCAAACCGTACGTGATGAATCGCACCGCTTTGCGATTACCGGCCATCGCCAGAAACGAGCCAAAGCCAGAGTGACTTCGTCTCTAAACGATATACCGGGCATTGGCAGCAAACGCCGGCAGGCATTATTGACCCGTTTTGGCGGTTTACGCGGTGTAGTTGCCGCCAGCGTGCATGATTTAAGCCAGACTGAAGGCATTAGTCTGGCTCTGGCTGAAAAAATCTATGCGGCTTTACATTAAGATACATACATAAATATAATACGCTATACTTAATTTTACAGAGAATAATAAATGTTTGAAAAAATTGCAAATTACTTACGCACTAGAAAACTAATTAAAGAATTAGTGATTTTACTGGTAAGTTATGCTGTATTTATACTTGGTACCGTTGGCTGGTATTACTTTGATAACTGTGAACAGGGTGGTTCGTGTGCTTTTTTGGGTATATGCGGGCTAATTAACTTTTTTGTATATTTAACTATCGTCAACTATAAAACCATTAAATCCATTTTTTCACGCTCAAACGATAATAATTCACCTTCTTTCAAAGCATTACTTATTCAATTAACATTATTTGTACTTGTATTTCTCTCATTTTTTTATGGATGTGGATATTTATTAGTTTCATTCGATATTGGTTTCAATCCAGAATCAATGCTTACAGCTATTTATATATGGATACTCTTCTTTTTGCTTTGTTGCTGTATAAGCTTATTTATTCTTTTTGTTGCCAAAACCATAAAATGCCTTTTCCTGCGCTCCACTAACAATAATACCGCTTATTGAACAACGCATAGGGATTGCTACTTATTTATAATGAGTGAAAGTCAGATGATAGCTAAGTAACAAAAAATAAATTTTGTTACTAGTAAAATGGATAATTTTGCATCTGCAATATAGTATCTGTCAGAATTACGCTATTTTCTTTTTCATGTTATATACATATATTATAAATCACTCCGCTTTTTAATTAACTAGTCTGCGTTATAGTCATGCAAAGGCCGGTGTGATTTTATCCGTGTATAATATACTTAGTGGTTATAGTAAATATCAGCAAGTGCTATTAACCAGTTTTACAATTTGCACAGTATAGTTGTAGCCAGTGTCTATGTACTAGCTCAAATTTAATCCGTGCTTTTCAGCGCCACTTTTATCCAAAAAAATTATGCTGGCACTCTGGATTGTAAAACCATAGCTAGTCTGTAGGCTCTGGCGGACAAATATTTTCCAGCCACATAAACACTGAGTAAACAGGTAAACGTGTTTCAGTGCACACTCAGGTATGCTGCCACGAACGTATCGTTTTTCGTGCGTGGCTTTTTTATGGTTTTTCTCTCAGACAAATTGACACTTTACCTGACATAAAAAAACATATCCTATAATCGCGTCACAGCCAATACACCTTTTACATCACTTAGCTGACTGAGTACGCGCGGTAAATCATTTACCTGATGTACTTCAACAGTAAAACGCAGTTGCGCCTCAAGGTCTCGCGATAAGGTTTGCACGGCGGTAACGTTAAGACGATTGCGCGCCAGTGCTTCAGAAATATCGCGTAACAGACCACTACGATCCTGAGCACGGATTTCGATATCAATAGCAAAAACCTGATTGGCGGATTCATCGGCCCAAGAAGCTGGCAATACTTTGTCCGGTGAAATATGCGCCAGATACTGAAAAGAGGAACAGTTACTGCGGTGGATGGAAATACCCCGTCCACGCGTTACAAATCCGGTAATATTATCTCCAAACGCTGGTTTACAGCATTTGGCCAGTGTAGTGAGTAAGCCTGCTTCACCATCTACCAGCACACCGCCAAAGTTATTTGTAATTTTACTGCGTTTGACTAAATGATTTTCCGTTACCGGTATTTCCGGTTTTTCCAGTAAGTTATCGACCGCTTTCTGAATCATGCGACCGGAAATTTCTCCATGCCCCATGGCCAGATACAAGTCGTCTACATTACTGAAACCAAGCGCTTCAGCCAGTTTATGTGTATTCGGCCGTACCTGCATCTTCACCAGTTGTTTTTCCAATGCGGTACGACCAGATTCGCGTATCGATTCTCCGTTCTGCTGACGTATATAAGCGCGAATTTTACTGATGGCTTTATTGCTTTTCACCCAGCCATCATGCAACCAGTTAACTGAAGGTTTACCCTCGCGTGCAGTTATGATTTCTACACGCTGGCCATTTTCCAGTGGCGTGGACAGAGGCACAATCTGCCCATCTACTTTGGCACCACGACAGCGATTACCGATATCGGTGTGTAAAGCATAGGCAAAATCAATCGGCGTGGCTCCAGCCGGTAAAGAAAATACTTTGCCATGCGGGGACAGAACGTAAATGGTATCGTTAAAAAGTTCTGTCTGGAAAGCACGTGATAAATCTTCACTGTCACTGCCGTTTTCGGCAATATTTTCGCGCCAATCGAGTAACTGACGTAACCAAGCGATTTTATGCTCGTAGGCTTCATTGCCTTTGCCGCCCTCTTTATAGCGCCAATGAGCTGCTACACCGAATTCAGCATACCGGTGCATATCAAAGGTACGAATCTGAATTTCCACTCCTTTATCTTCCGGCCCCACCACTACTGTATGCAGACTTTGGTAATCATTGGGTTTGGGATGGGCAATATAATCATCAAATTCGCCCGGAATAGGCTGCCACAAACTGTGCACAATCCCAAGCGTGGTATAACAGTCTGCTACAGTATCCACGAGAATGCGTACAGCCCGGATATCGTACAGGCCATCAAAATTCAGTTTCTTTTTTACCATTTTGCGATAAATGGAATAAATATGCTTTGGCCGCCCCGCAACTTCAAAGTGCATATTCAGCCGGCTCAGCTGCTGCCTGATGGTCTCAACAAAATGTTCGATATAATCCAGTCGCTCTGTGCGTTTTTCATCTAGCAGGAGTGCTATTCTTTTATATTCATCCGGATTCTGGTAGCGAAAGCTTAAATCTTCAAGTTGCCATTTCAGCTGCCATACTCCCAGACGATTAGCCAGAGGTGCAAACACACTCATGGTTTCTTTGACAACTGCTTTTATCAATGCTTTATCGTTGACCTTGCTCAGATAATTCATGGTCTGCGTACGCCTTGCCAGCTTAATCAATACGACCCTGATATCTGAAACCATTGCCAGCAGCATCTGGCGCATTACCTCAGCCTGCTGCTGACGTTCCTCCTGAGTTGCCAGCGGGCTGATGCTGACAAAGTATGTCAGTTTCTGTACCTGATATAATCCAGCTACCAGCTGCATTACACTTTCACCACACTGTTCTTTTACAATGGCTTCCCAATCAGACACATAATTGGGCAGACAGCACAGCATGGTGGCGGCTACTGCATCCGCCATTAAATCCATATCCGCCACTGTTTTGGCGGCAATCATCAGATTCGTATAGAGGTTTTCGCCACATAATGTAACCGCATCCTGTGGATAGCTACTATCCATTAAAACCTGTGCCTGTCGCAACATGGTCGCTATGGCTGGTGGTAAGCCTGCTATATATTGGTCTAACCAGACATACGGTGAGGCGGGATTGGTGACAAGAACTTGATCAGGCATGCTAACCATGCTATCAACCTGTTGATTTGTGTAAATTATGATGGCAATTGTACCAAAAGCCACCATTTTCTGCCTCATAATGGGCTGTAGAAAAGCAGGAAAGGTGCTATTATGCGCACCTTTCGCATACACTATATGCAAATAACTTCGCTCGTCCTGCGTTTATAACTTTCGCATATAGTCTTTATTTTTAAAGGATTTATAATGCAGACTCACCCAGAAGTCATAGGTATTGACGCGATGGCTGCAAAAATTCGCAAAATTCCCAACTGGCCACAGGAAGGAATTTTATTTCACGACATTACGCCGGTATTACAAAGCCCGCAGTACTTTCGTCTGCTGGTGGATTTAATGGTCTACCGTTATATGGGGCAGAAAATCGATGTTGTAGCCGGGCTAGACGCACGTGGTTTTATTATCGGTGCTGCTCTAGCGTATCAGCTGAATGTTGGTTTTGTGCCTATCCGTAAAAAAGGTAAGCTGCCTTTTACAACCATTGCGGAAAGTTATCAGCTGGAGTACGGGCACGCTACCATTGAAATGCATACTGATGCTGTAAAACACGGCACCCGTGTCCTGCTGGTCGATGACTTAGTAGCTACGGGCGGTACCATGACCGCAGGCGTAAAACTGATTCGCAAGCTAGGTGCAGAAGTCGTGGAAGCCGCTGCTATTATCGAATTTACGGATTTACCCGGTGGCAAAAAAATCCGTGATGAGAATGTACCTCTTTTTACTCTGTATCAGAATTCCGGTTCAGTTGAGCAGTAACCATTTGGCCAGTTCTCCACCAGACAAATAAAAAAGCAGAGTTTGCAAACTCTGCTTTTTTATTAAAAAGATATTTTAGTTAATATCCAGTACCGGCATGGTTTTTACTAAATCATCCACTGCTTTAACCTGTGCCAGAAATGGTTCGAGCATCGCTAATGGCAACGCACTGGGGCCATCACAGCGAGCTTTATCTGGATCTGGATGTGCCTCAAGAAACAAACCGGCCAGTCGGGTGGACATACCGGCCAGTGCCAAATCCAGTACCTGACTGCGACGTCCGCCTGAAGCGGCAGCATCTGCCTGACGTTGCTGCAACGCATGGGTTACGTCGAAAATAATCGGCAAATCGGCACAAACTTTTTTCATTACCCCAAAGCCCAGCATATCAACCACCAGATTATCGTAACCGAAGTTACTACCGCGTTCGCACAAAATAAGTTGTTTATTACCAGCTTCATAGAACTTTTCAACAATATTTTTCATCTGATGCGGGCTTAAAAATTGCGGTTTCTTGATATTAACCACTTTACCGGTTTGTGCCAGTGCCACTACCAGATCAGTCTGGCGGGCTAAAAATGCAGGTAGCTGCAATACATCAACCACTTCAGCCACTGGTGCGGCCTGAAAAGGTTCATGGACATCAGTAATCACCGGCACACCAAATTCCTGCTTTACCGCAGCGAAAATCTTCATGCCCTCTTCCAGCCCCACGCCACGATACGAGTGAATTGAAGAACGGTTGGCCTTATCAAATGATGCCTTAAACACCAGCGGGATACCCAGTTTTCGTGTTACATCAACGTAATGCGCGCAGGTACGCAAAGTCAAATCCAGATTTTCCAGTACGTTCAGGCCACCAAACAACACCAGTGGCAAATGATTGGCTACTTCAATATTGCCGACACGAATAATCTTGGTCACAATCAATCCTCAGTAATTTTCGGCTCATGGACATCAGTGCCCAGACCACCATAAAACCACTATTCTACAAAATTGCTAGCTCAGCGTCCAAACCAGCCTGACAGCCTCAATCTTTAACGTATCAAACTTTTTAATACAAATTTGCAGAAATATTTTACTCTACTGTGTAAATAGCCCTGTTTCAGGTATAGGTTTAGCAACTATTTTCGCGCTACAATAATAAAATACTTTTGTAACACCTACCTAAACATACGTTTTATCCTTTTAAAAGCAACATCCTTACAACTATACAGGGTCAATCTTGGTATACTTCACGCAGAAACGCCTGCACTGGCTGCTATTGAGCATGTTACTGTCTTCCCTAACCTCTTTGGTATGGGCAGCCAGTCTGCCAGCAGATGGTGATGATGCAGATGACGATATTCCTCCACCAAAAACCGGATTGCTGCACAGATTGCTGCATGGCGACGAATCTCGTGAAGAGAATAAACCGCAGCCACCAAAAACACCACGAGTTCCCATCACCATTGATGTAGACAACTCAACCCTGCAAAAACTGATTAATAACCATCTGCCGCTGATTACACAGCAGCTAATCGAAGATCTGGATGACGAGCAGCTTAGTTTTCTGGCCGAAGAAGCGCCCGGACAGACACAAACCATGCTTGAAACTGAGGGTTATTTTAATGCCATAGTTAATGTAGAAAAACAGCCTAATGGTTATATTATCCATATCACTACTGGCCCGCGCAGTCATATCGAAAATGTGGATGTTTCCCTTACCGGTAACGTTACAGCTGATGACGATTTGACCAATTACTACAAAAATGCCATTGACAACTGGGTACTGCCTGTAGGCGACCCATTTACTCAGAGCAACTGGTCGGCAAGTAAATCATCTGTACTGACTGCCATAGTACGTAAAAAGTACCCGCTGGCAACCATCAGTGCCAGCCGTGCTACCATCGACCCGCAAAGAAATCAGGCCGAATTGTCGCTAACAGTAGACAGCAAACAGCCGATTTATTTTGGTGATATTCAGGTTAGCGGTACTGAACGTTATCCTGCTTCCATTGTTACCGGCATGGCCAGCTTCAGCCCGGGTTCACCCTATGATTTGGACAAATTGCTTGACTATCAGCAGGCACTGGAACAGGATAGCCATTATGGTAACGCTGTGGTCAGCGCAGATTTTGACCATATGGAAAACGATCATGTACCGGTGTTAGTAAAAGTAAGCGAAATGAAGCGCCAGAAACTTACCTTTGGTTTACGCTACGATACCAAAAACGGCCCTGGTTTCCGTGGTGGCTATGATCACTATAATATTTTTCATAAGGGTTATGTAGGTTCTACCCTGCTCGATACCGACCGCTACGAGACCACTTTCGGCATCGGCCTGAGCCAGCCGCGTAACAATCGTGGCCACTACTGGACCAGCAATCTCAACTATACCTATTCTACCGTGCAACATCTTCAAAGCCGCGCCTTGTCCAGCGGTATTTGGAAAGTACGCGACCGTAACGGAATAGACTCTCGTATTGGTATTGAATACGTCACCGAAAGCAGCAAAATTGAAGACGGCGCCGAGCTTGGACACAGCTACGCTACTATGCTTACCGCCTCGTGGAAACGACAGAATATTCAAACCCAGCTACGTCCGGCAAATGGCTATTATCTGGAAGGAAAAATTGGTACCACTATCGGCAAACTGCTGGCTTCGGCATCCATGCAGCGGGTGACAGCCAGTGGGGGCTACTATTTCACGCCGGAAAACAAAAAATACGGTACTTGGGTATTACGCAGTCAAATTGGCTATGTACATACCGGCGATACAGTCAATGTGCCCTCCATCCTGATGTTTCGTGCCGGTGGTGCCAACAGCGTACGCGGCTATGAAATGGACAGCATCGGTATCAACAGTTCACATAACTCGGTTTTACCCAATCGAACATTGGCTGTAGCCAGTGCTGAATACCAGATCCCCGTATATAAAGATTTTGCACTGGCACTGTTTCATGATGCCGGTTCTGTTTCAAAAAATTTCAGTGACATGCAGTGGCGTCACGGCAGCGGTCTTGGTGTACGCTGGTTCAGCCCTGTCGCTCCATTTGCATTTGACATTGCCTATGGCCATCATGATAAAAAATGGCGCTGGTCTATCAGCTTAGGAACCAAATTCTAATGACTGAAACCACACTTAATTCTGGCGAATCATCAGCCACTACTATTGCACCAATACCACCACGCAAGCCACGCTGGAAACACTGGCTGAAAACCAGCCTGTATTCGCTGCTTGGTTTACTCATCATAATCATCGCCATATTATGCTGGCTGGCTGGTACCGAATCCGGTCTGCGTTTCAGTGTCCATAGCATACCTAAATGGTTTGGCGTGCATATCAGTACAGAAAAGCTGACGGGCACCATCTGGCGTGGTTTTTCCGGTACCGACATTCGCGTCAGCCACCGCGATTTTGACTTATCCATCACTAAAATTCAGCTCAACTGGAATCACCGCGAACTATGGCAACGACGCTTCCATGTACAGCTATTGGACATAGGTAAAATTAACTATATCAATCACAGCGCCCCCCAACCCAATCACAAACCTGTTTCTACCCTGCCCAGCAGCATCAGCCTGCCGTTACAGATTAATATTGATAAACTACAGCTTGACGGCCTTACCCTAGGTAAAAATCAATCACCCATAATACTCGCCAGTCAGGCCAGCTATCTCTATGATCATCATAAACACCAGCTTGTCCTCAATGAACTGAATACCCCGTGGCAAAATATTCAGGGTTCAGTAGCCATTGCTACTCAGACACCGTTTGCCCTGAGCGGACAACTTAATGGTAATGGCACCCTAGATAAAACTGCAGTTGAAAGCGCTGCCCTTTTCAAAGGCAGCCTGCAACAGCCCGATCTCCTTGCCCGTCTGGATGGTGGCGATATCCACTTTCGCACCCATGCCGTCCTCAAGCCTTATTCTTTGCAACTAAACCACAAAATTGTCAGCCTCAACCTACAAAGCCGTCACATTAATCCGGCTGCATTCAGTAAGAGCCTGCCCTTTGCCGACCTCAATCTCAATCTTGATCTGGCGCCAGTTAATACCAACAAAAAACAGCTAGCCGGCCACATCAAATTCGGTAACGAACAATCCCGTGCTTATAATGACCCTAAAACTACTGGTTTACCCATTCGCAGCATCGATGGTGACATTAGTATCGACGATAATGGCAAACTGATATTACCAGCCTTGACTACGCGTCTGCTGCAACAAGGACAAATCATTACCCGTGGCAGCGTAGACAGCACAACCAAACAACTCGACATCGACAGCGAACTGTTACGCATCTACGCCAACGATGTTCTGACCACACCACTGCCCGGTTCACTCAATGGGCATATACGCGTTTCCGGCAATTTTAATGGTCTGACCACTCAATGGCAGCTGGCCAGCGAAAAAGGCAATAGCAACGGCTCCATTCAGATTATTACCGATGAACAAAAGCATCAGCAAACCCTGATGCTTGACAAGCTAAATCTAATAGCAAACGGTGGTGGCAGCTTCAATGCCAAAGGCAGTCTGGCACTGTATCAGAACAAAGCATTACAACTTAGCATCAACAGCAACAACTTCAATCCTGCCAAAATCAATGCCAGCTTTCCTACTGGCAGCATTAACGGCCACATCAACATCAACGGCCAGCTGGCACAACAACCCATGATTCAGGCAGACATGCTATGGCATAACAGCATACTCTCCGGTGCAGCACTTTCAGGCAAAGCTACCATCAGTTATCGCAACCAACATCTGGAACAGGCCAACATCAACCTCAACGCCGGCCAGAACCGGATTATCACCCGTGGCAGCTTCGGCAAAGCCAACGATAAACTTAATCTCGACATTAACGCACCTAATCTGGGGCTATTCGGATTTGGCATGAAAGGCCTGCTTAACACCAAAGGCTTTATCGCCGGCGAACCGAAAAAAATCACAGCCAATCTAAGTGGTGCTGCGCGCAATCTGCAAATCGGCCAGCTACTTAACATCAATCAGCTAGATTTTAAAATTATCGCTTCCCCAGACATCAATCAGCCTTTGCTGGTTAATATGACTGCCGACCATATCAACATTGCCAGTAGCGATGGCAGCAAACCCACCGTCATCAATAATACCAACATCAAAATCAACGGTCGTGGCAACCAGCACCAGTTACAGGGCAACAGCAGCCTGTCTCTTGAGGGTAAACCCTATCAACTGAACATCAACTCTTACGGTGGTCTGGATAAAAACCACCAATGGCGTGGACGGGTTAACGCACTGGATATCAGCGGTGCCCTCAACCTGAAACTGCTGAGTCCCATCCAGCTTGAAGCCGGAACCGAACGTATCAGCATGCAGAATGCACGCTGGGCAGCACTGGGTGGTAGCCTCAACCTGAACAACCTCAACTGGGATAAAGACAAAGGTCTGACTACCCGAGGATCTGCTAGCAATCTGGCTTTGCGTGAACTGCACAACATCATCGAATTGCCCGTTGAGCAAAATCTGGTCATTGGAGGCGACTGGAATTTCAGCTATAGCCGTAATATGCAGGGCTATTTGAAACTCTTTCAGCAAGGTGGCGACATCACCCTGCCCCAACACCAGCAAAAACTTGGCTTACAAAACGCACGGCTGGATACCCAGTTCCAGAATGGCCGTATCAATAACCACCTGAACGGCCTTACTCGCTATGGCACTACCGATGCCGTACTGATTATTACCCCAAACAGCAATGGCAAAATCAGCAGCGCACCCATCAGCGGGCACATCAAAATTGACAGCCCCGATCTCAGCTCCACCCGCAACCTGCTGCCCATCGGCATGCAGCTCAAAGGTAGTATGCATGCTGATGCCACCATCAGCGGGCATCTGAATGAACCATTGCTCAATGGCAGCCTCACCGGTAACGACCTTTATTACCGCGATCAGGCCAACGGCACCATCCTTGAGAATGGCACCCTCAGAAGCCATTTTCAGGGACGGCGCTGGCTGATAGATAGTCTCAACTTTGCTCGCCGCGATGGCACCATCAAACTCAACGGCGTTGTTGATATGACCAAACTCACACCTGATATCAACGTTACCGCCCACCTTGACCACTACAATATCTTTGATCAGATAAACCGCCGCCTTACCCTCAGCGGAGATACCCAACTACTCTATACCATTGCTCATGGCATCGTTTTAAGTGGCAAACTCAAAGTAGATAACGGCCTCTTTGGTATGCAAAAATCCGGTATGCCCCAACTTGACGACGACGTTGTCGTACTCGGTCGCGAAAAAACAACCAAACAACAGCGTGCTACCCCAATCCGTCTCAACCTTGATTTAGACTTGAATGACGCTTTCCGTTTCAGCGGCGAAGGTATCGACGTCCTGCTTGGCGGCCAGCTAACTGCCACCGCCAACCCCGGCGGCACCATCCAGATTGTCGGCACCGTAAACGTAGTTCGCGGCCAGTATAAAGCTTACGGACAGTATCTGGTGATTCAGCACGGCAGCACCATCTCCTTTGTGGGGCCGATGGATAATCCGAATCTGAAAATCCGCGCTAAACGCCGCTATTCACAAGTAGGTGCTGGCGTTGAAGCACTGGGACGTCTCGACAGCCCGCGCATCAATCTCATAGCCAACGAAGCCATGAGCGAAAAAGACAAACTGTCATGGCTGATACTGAATCGCCCCAGCAGTGGCAGTGCCGGCGACGAAGCAGCCATTGCGGCCGCAGCCAGCGCCTGGCTGGCCGGAGGCCTGAACGACAAACTTGGACTGCTTGACGAAATCGGTTTTACCAGCCAGCAGACCCGCAACAACCAAACCGGTGAAATGAACCCGGCAGAACAGGCCATTACCATCGGCAAACATCTGACCAACAACCTGTATATCAGCTATCTGTATGGTATTGAAAGTGCCACCCAGACAGTTAGCATTACCTACCAGATCAGCCGCGCCCTGCAAAGCATCATACATGTGGGTACCGAATCAGCTGGTGGTGAAATCCGCTATACCCGCCGTTTTGATTAATTCACTTCACACATCAGAGTTTTCAGAGTGTAAAACCAGAATATTTTCTAACATGGTCACAAGCACTCTGAAAACTTTATATCTAGTTTAATCTGCTCGGGGCTGATTCATTAAATAAAGATAAATAAATAATCAGTATCCATATTGGCCGCCTAACTCCCTATAACATCTGAATAAATTAAAAACTTTAGAATCTTTTTTGCATATACTGCACATCTGATTCTATTATTTTACCCAGCATCAGACATATTTTAATTGTTATAACAACCAATACAGATATCAACAATGTTACAGATTTACAGCCACATTTATTGATAAAAATAATAAAACTTATAATCATCAACACAATCGATACCAAAAACAGCACCAATAATTGACAACAAACCAACATCATCCATATTAATTTTCACCAAAATAGCGGATAACAAAGAGCACTAAATACACAAAAATAATCTAATCGCATATGCATTCGTTTTTTATCCCTATCAACTTTTTAATCTAAGATTAAAACCAAAATTAATTTATTATCTAAAAAACATCAATATAACCTAAAGAATTACATCCAACCAAAGCATTCTCATGTACAATAGATAATAGAATCAGCATAAATTTAAAATTATTTTAATTTTATCAATATCAAATCACAATACTGGTAAACACAGCGTAATTACCCATCATTAATACCAGACAGTTTTCCAAGCTGGCACAACTTCATCAGCATTGCGCATATCTGGCTGATATTGCCGTCCCAAAGCCCAGTTCCAGCAGGAATGTCATCGACATACCTGCTCCTATATACACCAGAAAATCAATTACTGACACTAATCAAAAAATTATTTTCGCCAGTTATCCACCGCCAAACGACCACCACCTGCCACAGACAGATACAGGAAAATAAAGCAGTACAATACCGCCATCTCACCCTTATTCAATTGTGGCATAAGCAAAGTATGCATACCGGCAGACGGCATATGAATAAACAGGTATGCCACAGCCATCTGTCCGCATAAAATAAAAGCTGTAGGCCGCACAAACAGACCAAGTAGCAATAAAACACCACCCATTAACTCCAACACACCTGCCGCGCCCATCATCGAGAATAACGGCACTGCGCCATGTCCGTCAGTCATCGATAGCGGCCATTGCCAGAATTTCGCCGTGGCATGCTGGATATACAAAAATGCCGTAACCAGCCGTAATACACCTAAAGCATAGCCAGCACCCTCAGTATGAATTTTTTGCGTATGAATCATGGTAATTCCTTCTCTTTGTCCATAAAAAAGAAAACGAACGCAAGTGTATTGAATTTACCACTGAGAAACGATATCATTTTTATAGAATAATTATTTCCTGTAAAGAAACTGAATGGACACCTTACAAAGTATGTGGGTTTTCCGTAATATAGTAGAATTAGGCAGCTTTACCAGAGCGGCTGAATTCATGGATATTTCCACAGCAATGGCCAGCAAGCACCTGCATCATCTGGAAAAAAGCATACAGGCGAAACTGCTCAACCGCTCCAGCCGCCGCATCAGCCTTACCGAAGCCGGACAAGAATACTATCATCGTTGTGTAGAAGCGCTTGATACACTTTCCGAAGCCAAACACATGGCTCAGGCTGGTACAGTTAAGCCACAGGGTTTGCTTAAAATTACCGCTCCCAACTGGTGTGCCTCACGCCATTTCGGCGAACTGATTGCTGAATACCGGCAACAATATCCAAATGTGACCCTGTCCGTCTATCTCGACAGCCAGCGTACGGATTTAGTGGCCGAAGGAATCGATCTGGCTTTGCGTGTTACCAATAATCCTGAACCAAACCTGATTGTCAAACCCATTACCAAAATTAATTTTTTATGGGTAGCCAGCCCGCAATATCTGCACCAGCACGGTATACCGCATACCTTGGCCGATTTGAAACAGCACTATGGCCTGTTACCACAGTATGTCCATCTTGACTTACCTCTTATCCCTGCTTGTACCAGCAACAGCGCCCTGCTATTACACCAGATGGCACTCAACCATATGGGACTGGCCTACCTGCCTGAGTGGATGATAAAAGAAGATATCGAACAACAGCGCTTACAGACTATCAGTCATATTGCCCATCGGGAAAGCCCTACTCTGTATGCCGCCTATATGAACCGTGAATTTCTCAGTGCCAAAGTACGCAGCTTTATCGACTTTCTGGCCATGAAATTTGCAACAGACCGAACCGGCTAAAACTCAGTTAAACAGCCAAAGGAGAAAACCACATGCTTAACCACGCCAATGCCATCAGCTTTTTACAGCAACTGTTTCACTACACCATCCAAGAAGCCAGCCCGATTAATAAAATGAACGCATGGCTGCCAGCACAAAAACCACATGGACGGGTAATTGTCGTGGGCGCAGGCAAAGCAGCAGCAGCCATGGCTGCCGAATGGGAAAGAATCTGGCCACAGGATTATCCACCCCTATCCGGCGTGGTTGTTACCCGTTACGGCCATAGTGTCCCAACAAAGCAAATCCAAGTACTGGAAGCCAGCCATCCCCTGCCGGATTCTGCCGGACAGGCAGCCGCTCAGGCCTTACTCAATGCTGTAAGCGGGTTAAATGCAGATGATCAGGTATATTATCTGGTATCAGGCGGAGCATCAGCCCTGACCACCCTGCCGGTAGCGGGCATTACACTGACCGACAAACAAAACATCAACCGTCAGCTGCTCAGCCACGGTGTTCCCATAGAAGCCATGAATACCCTGCGCAAACATCTGTCGCGCATTAAGGGCGGCCGGCTGGCAGAAGCAGCTGCGCCAGCACACATCACCACACTGGCCATATCCGATGTAGTCGGCGACGATATCAGCACCATCGGTTCCGGTGCCGCAGTAGCTGATCCAACCACACTGGCCGACATAGAAAGTATCGTAAACCAGTATCAGCTCAACCTGCCCGCCAGTGTCGCCACCTATCTGCACACAGCCGCAGCAGAAACACCTAAAAAACTCCCCAATAGCAGCGCACATATCATCATTACCCCGCATCAGGCCTTCAGCGCCGCGCAAAATTGGGCACAAAATCAAAACATCGATGTACTTTATCTGGGCGACCGTATTGGTGGTGAAGCACGGGAAGTTGCTCAGGTCATGGCCGGAATTGCCCTGTTTCAGCGTCATCAGCGCCAGACCGGCAAGCCACTGCTAATTCTTAGTGGCGGTGAAACCACCGTTACCTTGAATCAGCAACAGGGACGCGGCGGCCGTAACAGCGAATTTCTGCTGGCACTGGCTATTGCCTTAAATGGTGCTGATAACATCTATGCTCTTGCTGCTGATACCGACGGCATTGATGGCAGTGAAGACAACGCCGGCGCATGGCTTACCCCAGACAGCCTGCTCAAAGCACAACAAAACGGATTATGCGCCGCCACCATGCTCCAGCAACACCGTGCTTACGACTTTTTTGCCACGACAGAACAGCTACTGCTAACCACGCCCACCCGCACCAATATCAACGATTTTCGTGCCATACTGGTGCTATAACAACAATTAAATTACCCTAAAATTAACCCTGTTCAGGCTAGTGTATGAATATTACAAATAAACAATTTAGCATTTGTTGAATTTTTTCTGATACAGAATTAATATTAATTAAATGAAATTCACTGACGAAATGCCGTAATAATTATTGAAAAAATAATTTCCCTATTTATATCATTTCTTCTAACTGCATATGTACCAAAGTTACTTTTCATCATCATAGTTTGCCATGTTATTGTTAGAATAGCCTTATAATGTGAGCTTGAAATATTTGTTAGAAAAATGAGATAAACTGGCTAGATAATGCAGTTAAGCCCCATATATGTATATGGGAAACACTCAAAAAAAGTCAAATAACACCAACAACATTTAATACAGATCCAGTTGCTAAAAACTTATACTTTCAAAGTAAAAAAGCAGAAGAAAAAAATATAAATCTGGGTACTCCTGTTTATCTGATTAGCTAGTAAAGAATAATCAACACCAATACGCAATATCCCTAATTAGAAATTAAATTTATTAACACAACCAGCTATATTAAAATATAATTGATAACCTGATAGAAATTTACATAGTCTGTTTGTACTACAGATCAATTTTTTGTCATAACCACCTACTATTAAATTCTAGTAGTGGCTTTTTATAATCTTATTTTGTCTTTTATTTTTAAAATTAGAATCGCAATTATATTTATTCCATGTTGGTTGATATTTTTGGTTGTGGGGATTTCAAAATTTTTTAATCTGGCGCAGTCGCCAAAATTTACAGACGGCATGGCTAATCCTTTGCTCAATGTACAGATACAGATAGTGAACAAACTATTAATTACAAATTATAATCCCATTGATATAAATATAATAAATTGATCAGAAATGCTGAATTTCTCTGGCAGTTTAAATACACTGACAGGAATATGGTGCTACTGTATAGCCGAAATCAGCCAACAGGCACATGCTATCAACCCACATCATGCAAAAAACATAAAATAATAATGCTTTGAGTCTAAAAAGCAGCCAGCGTATCCGCTGACAGATACACTGGCTTTTTTTGCCACATACAGGCATGATACGCAACTGTATACGCCGTTATATTCCGAATTTTACAGAATAAGCTCCATCTGGATATTCACTCTGCTAAATGTGGGGGAATGGCCAGTGATTTCTTTAAAGCCAGCTTTCTGATACAGATGAATGGCCGGTTTCAGGCTGGTATGGCTTTCTATATACAGCTTTTTTGCTCCCAATTCTCGCGCTTTAGCTATCATATCCTCTATTAATTGTGTACCAATGTGTTTGCCTTGAGTTTCTGGTGCTACAGCCAGTTTGGCCAGTTCAAAATCGTAGGGGTTACCATCCAGTTTTACCAGCGCACATACACCTACGGGCTTTCCATTATCCAGTGCAACCCGTATGTAACCACCCTTTTCAATAATGGCCTGTCTGGGATTATCCAGTAGCTGATAATCGCTGTCTTCCATTTCAAAGTATTTGGCTATCCATGCTGCATTTAAATCCCGAAAAGCTGCATGATAGCGGTCGCTATAATCGACAATCTGCATTTTTTCTGTTGCGCTCATGCTGTATCCTTTACATGAAATTGAGTATCGGCCAGCCGTGGAGATGCGCATATTGCGCCAGTTTCTCATCAGGATTAACGGCTACCGGATCAGTTACCACTTCCAGCAGAGGCAGATCGTTGTGTGAATCACTATAGAAATAAACTTTAGCAAAATCGCTTAGTTGCTGCCCGCGCTGTGCCAGCCATTGATGCAGACGGGTAACTTTGCCCTCTTTAAAACTAGGCGTACCGATATAGCGGCCAGTGTAATTACCTGCCGCATCCGTTTCCAACTGTACACCGATAATATTCTGAATACCAAATGTTTTCGCAATCGGAGCGATAATAAATTCATTGGTGGCAGATAACAGTAACATTTCATCGCCGGCTTCACGATGTCCCCGTATCAGCAATTTTGCCATAGTAGAAATATGCGGCACAATAAAATCACGCATGTATTCAGCATGCATCTCATCCAGCTCATCCCGGCTGAAACGTGCCAGAGGAGCGAGCTGAAATTGTAGAAATTCATCTATATCCAGACAGCCATTGAGGTAATCCTGATAGAATTTGTGGTTTTTCATATCAACAAAGGCTTTGTCTACCAACCCTTTTTGCAGCAGATATTTCGGCCATTCATTATCCGAATCACAGTTAATCAGAGTATGGTCAAGGTCAAAAATAGCCAGATTCATGCATGCTCCTGTTGTTTGAGTAGCTGGCGCAATAATGTGAGGGTGATGCGCCTTCCCTGCGCCAGTGAATAATCATTTAAGGTATTGAGCATCAGCAGCAGGCTATCCAGATCGCGTCGCCAGTGAGCAAGCAGGTAGCGGATAACTTCGGCATCTACAGGTATCTGCCGTGCATGTGCCATGCCTACCAGTGCATTGAATTTTTCTTCATCGCTTAATGGCTTGATTTCGTACACCAGACAAAAGGCCATGCGCGTACGTAAATCTTCACGAATCATAAGCTGCTGAGGCGGAATAGCTGAGCTCAGAAGTAAATTACCGTGGCGGCTGTTACGAAAATGGTTGAAGAGAGAAAACAGTTGCTGCTGCTCGGTGGCACTGAGCAATTCAATCTGGTCTACGGCCACGCAGTCAAGGTCAAACAACCAGTAGCCAAGCCCCTCTCTGGTGGCATCAACATATTCAGCTTTCAGCCCGCGCGATTGTGCCTGTGCCACCCATGCTTTGAGTAAGTGGCTTTTACCGCTGCCGGCCTCGCCCCAGACAAAGATAAACGGGTCGGCCTGTTGTTGTAGCACATAAATCAGTTCTGCATTGGTATGGCCAAGAAATTTATCAAATCCGGGATAGCTGCGATCATCAAAGTCAAATATCAGTTGGTTCACTACGATAGACCAGTTTGAAAAGGTAGTGTGGTCTTTGATTGTACGCTGTCTACTTTGTTTATTTCAAGCAGTACAATGGAGTAATTGTGCTGAGGAATAAGGATTTTATTTCTGCTGGTATGGTTTGAGCAGCTTTCTGGACGTAATCATTCGGCCGGTGCGGCTGCAAACACTTGCGTCCATAGCTGCTTCACTACCTGATAATGTGCCAGTAAAGTAGCGTCTACAGGGGGCGTGACAGCATCGCGCAGGCGGGTATTATGTTGCTGCTGACGATAATAGCGGTAGGCAATGCGACTGCTTTCTGCCAGCCTGCTGTCTACCAGCCCTAGTTCGGCTGCAATACTGAGCAGAGCGATATTGCCGTAATTCTGTAATAATTGCGGATACTGATGTGCGTAGGCCAGTATCAGATACTGCACGATGAACTCAACATCCACGACACCGCCGCGAGCATATTTCACATTGCTGTTTACGGGAGGATGAGTAGGAAACATTTTTTCACGCATGGCAATGATTTCGGCGCGTAACTCATCTATATTACGCTGGCGGCACAAAATTTCATTCCGCACAGCATCAAAGCGTGTACCCACACTGCTGTCTCCACCGATAAAACGTGCACGGGTTAAGGCCTGATGCTCCCATATCCATGCATTTTCACGTTGATAGCGTTCAAATGCCTGTATATGGGTAACAGTAAAACCTGAATCGCCGTTCGGGCGCAGGCGTAAATCAATATCGTAGAGCATGCCGGCACCAGTGGGGACGGTAAGCCAGCTAGTCAACCGACGTGCCAGACGGGTATAGATATCGATAGCATCCGGATGGTCATCGGCAAAAATATAAACCAGATCCAGATCAGAAGTATAGCCCAGTTCTTTGCCACCCAGTTTACCATAGCCAATCACGGCAAAATGAGGAGTATCGGTGTGCCGGCGCGGCAATTGCGCCCACACTCTTGCCAATGCGGTTTGAATGATTAAATCGGCCAGAGCAGAAAGCTGGTCAGATAATGCTTCCACAGTCCACAAACCGGCCAAATCCTGCACGGCCAGACGAAAAGTCCACGCATGCTGAAACCGGCGCAGCACATCCATTTGTGTTTCAACATCCCCATGACAGTCATCAAGTAAACGTACCAGCTCCTGTGCATGTGCTGTCCAGTCGGTATCTATACGCATTAATTCATTGCTGAGCAGTTCATCCAGCAATACCGGATGCTGTTGTAAATAGGTAGCCACCCAGCTACTCTGGCTCATCAGCCCGGCCAGCTTTTCCAGTGCTTCCGGGCGCTCATGCATAAAAGCCAGATAGGAGCTGCGCCGTCCTATGGCTTCGAGAAAATCCAGTAAGCGGGTTAAAGTGGTGTCGGGCTGGGGATATTTGGCTGCCACACTAAGCACGGCTGGTATCATTTCATCAAAACGCTGTTGCGCTGCGGGTGATAGCTGTCGGTACTGGCTACTATGATGTAACTGTCGCAGACGTGGCAATACATTTTTAGCATCAAATCCATACGTTGCCAGCAGGGCTGTTTTTTCTTCGCAGTCACCTTCATCCTGCCATACGCGTACCATATCCGGATTTTGTGGCTTGGCTTTATCGTCTGGATCAATAAATATGGCATTAAAAATCTGGTTTACGGCCTCTCTATGCAGATTCAGTGCAGCCAGATAATCAGCATAATTGGCATAATCCATACTCTGTGCCAGCATTTGCTGTTGTTCAGCACCAGTGGGCAGCATCTGAGTTTGCTGGTCATCCCAGTATTGCAACCGGTGCTCGGTATCACGCAGAAAATGGTATGCCTGCAACAATGTATCTACATTATCCCGTTGCAGCATACCCTGCTGTAGCAGTGTATGCAGCGTTTCCTGTGTACCTTTCAGTTGCAGACTGCGTACTTGCCCGCCACGTATCAACTGGAAAATCTGTGCGACAAATTCCACTTCACGGATGCCCCCAGCGCCAAGTTTGATGTTATCGGCCATGCCCTTACGGGTAACTTCTCGCTGAATCTGCTGATGCAGGCTGCGCATGGCATCGTAGGCATTAAAATCCAGATATTTACGATACACAAACGGTCGTACCAGTGCCGCTATATTATTCGGGTGATCCGTAATCAGGCGCGCTTTTGTCCATGCATAACGCTCCCATTCCCGCCCGTGCTGGATCAGATACTGTTCCAGTGCCGTTTCATTAATCACCAGTGCGCCGGCATCACCATCTGGACGCAAACGCATATCAACGCGGAAAACCTGCCCATCGCCAGTAATATCATTTAACAGAGCGATGATTTTCTGACCAACTTTGGTAAAAAACTCCTGATTACTCTTTTGCCGTTTGCCATTGGTGTCGCCGGCTTCGGGAAAAACGAAAATCAAATCAATATCAGAAGAAACATTCAGCTCATAACCACCCATTTTGCCCATACCCACGACACTGAGTCGCTGAGGTGTAGCACTATGGTAGCCAATTGGTTCGCCATACAGGTCTGCATAGTATGCATGCGCATACTGTTCGGCGACATTGATGGCAAAATCAGCCAGATGGGTAATGGTGGTGGTGACCTCAGCCAAATCACTCACGCGCGCCAAATCACGCGCCATGATATGTGCCATCACATAACGGCGCAGCAGACGTAACTGCCGTGCCAGTTCGGCTTCATTTTCACTGACCTGTAATTGCGCCCAATCAGCAAAACTATAAAAATCTTCTGACTTTAGAGGTCGTTGCAGCCATGAATAAAGTCTGTCTGTATCAAGCAGATGATTATCCAGTAAACGACTTAGAAACAGTGAATATGGGCGGGCAGTGGCGAGAATTTGTGCGGGAGTCATGATGCCATCAATAAGAAAATTAATGCATGGTTATATCATACCGTCTGTCTCTGGTACTGTGAACTGGCAGCCAAAATACAATCATTTTCTGTCTGTCTGCACAACACAGCCAATGCCAGTTAACAGATAACAATAAAGGGAATATTCAGCTCTGAGCAAATATTCCCTTTATGTCTGCGTTATAGCCACAAAACGGCTATATCAGTAATCAGTGATGATGGTCGTGCGCACCATGTGCATGACCATGTTCCAGCTCTTCAGCCGTAGCCGGACGAATATCTTTCACTGTGGCGATAAAGCGAATACGCTGGCCAGCCAATGGATGATTACCGTCCACCACTGCTTTACCATCAGCCACATCAGTAATGCGGTATACCATTACCTCACCAGTTTCCGGGTCATCAGCTTCAAACATCATGCCCACTTCCACTTCAACCGGAAAAACATCCAGCGGCTCAATGCGAATCAGGTCTTCTTCCTGTTCACCAAATGCATCATCCGGTGCCAGTGTAACATCGACTACATCGCCTACTTCTTTGTCATGTAATTGCTCTTCCACCAGTGGAAAAATACCGTCATAACCGCCATGCAAATAGCTAATCGGTTCTTCAGTTTTGTCTATCAGCTGGTTATCAGCATTAAACATTTCATAATCCAGCATCACAACAGAGTTTTTGGCGATTTTCATAACATTTTTCCATAATAAACTGCACAGGCAGCAAACAGTGACTAGTTTAACATGGAATTGACAACACCACATGCCACAGCAGTAAGCTAAGCACCGTCAGGATTGCAGACTATCCAGCCGTGCCATCATACTGGCCAGAATACTTTTTCCTTCTGACTGACTGACAATAGGTTCACTGCCCTTGCGTCCAAGTAAACGAATGTCTTCAGCCGGCATCTCATCAATAAAACGGCTGGGTTCATGAAACTCCCATGAGCCGGCACGTTTGCGTTTATGGCAATGGGTCAGGGTGAGGGTTTGCCGTGCCCGGGTAATACCCACATACATCAGTCGGCGTTCCTCATCAATATTGCCTTCTTCTACACTATCGGCATGAGGAAAAACACCTTCTTCACAACCCACCAGAAATACATGAGGGTATTCCAGTCCTTTAGAAGCATGCAGTGTTGACATGCTTACCATATCCGCATCTTCATCTTCTTTGCCCTCCAGCAATGTCATCAGAGCAATCGTCTGGGCTATTTCAAGGATATTTTTGCCGTCTTCTTCACCTTTTTTGCCTATCCAGCCAAGTAAATCCCGAACATTGCACCACTTGATTTCTCCTGCGCGCCCTTCTTCGGTATTGAGCAGATGCGCCTCATAAGCGATATCAGCCAGCAGATTATGCAGCAGACTACCGGCAGCTTCTGTGCTGGCTCGTGCCTGATAATCAGACAGCATGGCCATAAACTGCAGTAAAGGTTCGCGGCTTTTTGGCGACAGTTCTACCATTGCCTCCATACTGCGTGCCGCTTCAAACAGACTGCATTGTGCCACCTTGGCATAATTATTCAGTTTGGCCAGCGTGGTCTCGCCCACCCCTCGCCGCGGTGTTGTCACCGCGCGTAAAAATGCCGGATCATCATCGGGATTGGCCAGCAAACGCACATAGGCAAGCACATCCTTGATTTCGGCCTTATCAAAAAAACTCTGTCCGCCGGAAAGCCGGTATGGGATGCGCCGGCTGCGCAAGGCCTCTTCAAATACCCTTGCCTGATGATTACCACGGTACAGAATGGCAAAATCCCGGTAACGCACCGCATCGCCACCAACCAGCTTCTGATGGGCAATCCGGCTGACTACCAAATCAGCTTCATGGGTTTCATTTTTACAGGCAATCACATCAATCATGTCACCAAGACCATATTCACTCCACAAGGTTTTAGCAAACAGCTTGGGATTATGCGCAATAACCTGATTGGCAACACGCAATATGCGTGCTGTAGAACGGTAGTTCTGCTCCAGCTTAATAATTTTCAAATCCGGATAATCCTGCTGTAACAGCCGCAGGTTTTCCATATTGGCGCCACGCCACGCATAGATACTCTGATCATCATCACCTACTGCCGTGAACTTACCCTCTGCACCGGTAAGCAGACGCATTAAGGCATACTGGCAGGTATTGGTATCCTGACATTCATCGACCAGTAAATAACGCAAACGTAATTGCCATTTATAGCGAATATCTGCGTCTGTTTGTAGCAGCTCTACCGGTATACGAATTAAATCATCAAAATCCACAGCCTGATAACTGGTTAGAGTATCCTGATAGGAAGCGTATAACTGCCCGATCTGATGCGTCCAAGGGTCTTCTGCCTGTCGAATAACTGCTTCAGGTGTGAGCAGACTGTTTTTCCACAGTGAAATCTGGTGTTGCGCTTTGAATACCATTTCCCGGCCACTACTGCCCAGTAACTCGCTGATAATTTTGCCGGCGTCGGCACTATCCAGAATGGAAAACTGTTTCTTATATCCGGCCGCAGCTGCCTCTTCGCGCAGAAAGCGCATACCCAGTGAATGAAAGGTACATATAGTCAAACCTCGAGTTTGCGGTTTGCGCAGTAAATGCCCCACCCGTTCCTGCATTTCCCGTGCTGCTTTATTGGTGAAAGTGATGGCTGCAATCTGCTGTGGCGGATAATTTGCCTGAGTAATCAGGTAGGCAATTTTTTCAGTTATGACGCGCGTTTTGCCACTACCCGCACCAGCCAGCACTAATAGCGGCCCGGCAAGATAATGAATCGCTTCGTGTTGTTGCGGGTTTAGATTTAACATGGTTTTAATGATGCTTTCCAGCAAGGCAGAACAAGGTTATTTACCTGAAAAGCGTAGCTGCCATATGCTGGCCGGTAAACAGCATGCTTTATAGCTGCCAGTCAATCGGGCTCATACCGTGCTCTTGCAAGTATGCATTGGCTTTGGAAAAGTGTTTGCAGCCAAAAAAGCCCCGATAAGCCGATAAAGGCGATGGATGTGGCGCCGATAACACCAGATGCTTGTGCCGATCAATCATGGCACCCTTTTTCTGAGCATGACTGCCCCACAGCATAAATACAATATGCTCACGTTGAGCATTCAGTACTGCAATTACTTGGTCGGTAAAAGTTTCCCAGCCTAGCTCAGCATGTGAATGAGCCTGTCCCGCACGTACAGTTAAAACAGTATTGAGTAACAATACACCCTGTTCTGCCCAATACTGCAAATAGCCATGCTGTGGAATCTGAAAACCGGGGATATCATCCGCCAGCTCTTTATAGATATTCACTAATGAAGGTGGAATGGCAATACCCTGCCGTACAGAAAAAGATAAACCATGTGCCTGCTGCGGACCATGATAAGGATCCTGCCCAAGAATCACCACCTTAACCTGAGCAAATTCAGTTGCCTTAAATGCGTTGAACACATCCTGAGCAGGCGGATAGATTATCTTACCGGCTAACCTTTCCGCTCGTACTACCTCAAGAATACGCTGAAAATACGGTTGCTGTTTCTCTGCACCAATTGCCTGATGCCATGTCTGCATTAGCACTCCCCCTGTCTGAATAAGGACAATTCCTGCCTTACCCCGATTAGTTGTCAAGTAGCCAATTTTAACATACAGATGAAACCATTAATCACGTTTTATGCGCCAGAAATGGGCTAACGGACCATAACCATGACCAAGATGCCAGTGCTGGCCTGCATCAATCGCACCATGCACATAGCTTTTGGCTGCTGCCACCGCATTAACCAGATTCTCATGCTTGGGACGTAAAGCAGCTATTGCAGCGGAAAGAGTGCAGCCAGTACCATGTGTATGAGAAGTTTTAATTCGTAAACTTTTGAAACATACCGGTTCGCAGCCTACTTCCAGCAGCCAGTCAGTTGCCTCTTCAGAATCATTACGGTGTCCTCCCTTTACCAGTACGGCCTGACACCCTTCATCCAGCAATATCTGCCCTTGTTCCAGCATTTCCTGATCACTGGTGGCAATCGGCCTATGCGTTAATGTAGACAGTTCAAACAGATTGGGGGTAAGAACATCCGCCAGTGGCATTAGCCGTTGCTTCAGCGCCTGTACAGTATTCTCTATTGACAACGCAGAACCAGATGTGGCCACCATCACCGGATCCAATACAGTAAAAGGCAGATGATACTGCTGTAAGACTTCCGCCACAGTATGGATACTCTCAACATCGGCGAGCATACCGATTTTAACCGCATCAATCCGAATATCCGACATCACCGCGGCACATTGTGCCTCAATCATATTCGGAGGGACAACCATCACCTGCTGTACACCAAAAGTATTTTGCGCAGTAATGGCCGTAATGACACTGGTACCATATGCACCAAGCGCAGCAAAAGTTTTTAAATCCGCCTGAATACCAGCACCACCACTGGAATCAGAACCGGCAATAGTCATTGCACGGGGGTAAGGCTTGGCCAGTGCCATAGGTATCTCTCTAAATATTTCTATTAGTCAACGGATTAACTTATATATACTTTCTGCAAAAAAAACAAGTTTATGCAAATATCCGCATACTATCTAATCTGCCCGTTTGTAAAGACAAAGACGGGCAAACAGATAATTATTTCAAACAGAAACACAATCTTAACTAAAATAATCAGTCAGTAAAACTGTGCTCCATACCCGGAAACACTTTTGCCTTTACTTGATTTACATAAGTGCTGATTGCAGCCTGAATAGTGTCATTTCCCTGCATAAAGTTTTTAACAAATTTGGCTGTTTTACCCGGATAAATACCCAGCATATCGTGCATTACCAGTACCTGCCCATCACAATCCACACCAGCACCAATACCGATAGTAGGACAGCTTACTGTAGCAGTAACCTGCGCGGCCAGCTGTACTGGTACACATTCCATCAGCACCATATCCGCCCCTGCCTGAGCATGTGCCTGAGCATCTGCCAGCAATTGTGCCGCGGCCTCACCACGACCCTGTACCTTATAGCCGCCCAGCGTATGCACAGATTGCGGAGTAAGCCCAATATGCGCACAAACCGGAATACCGCGCTGCTGCAAAAACTGCGTGGTTTCTGCTATCCAAGCGCCACCTTCAAGTTTAACCATGTGTGCACCAGCCACCATCAGGCGCACCGCTGCTGCAAAAGCCTGTTCCTTACTTTGCTGGTAGGCACCAAATGGCAAATCGGCCACAATCAGCGCCTGCTGATTGCCACGCGCCACCGCAGCCGTGTGGTAACAAATATCCTCTACACTAACCGGAATGGTAGAAGTTTGCCCTTGTACCGCCATGCCAAGCGAGTCACCAATCAGCAGCACATCAACACCTGCATCACTCATCAGGCGGGCAAAACTGGCATCATAACAGGTAAGCATAGCAATTTTTTCGCCAGCCGCTTTCATTTTTCTTAAAGTATGAATAGTATGCATACAGCTAAATCCGTTAATTATGTTCATTGGAAAGATACTGCTGGCAGCTACTGCTTATTTGTCTATCGTCAAAATATCAACAAAAGACATCGGTATCAGTTAAAGCAAATAGCATCCAGCCTGTATTAATGACCTGCAAAATACCACAGACGCCCGCTCTACCAGAGCAGATTAACAAATATTTTGCTCGCGACTATCCATCCCTTAGCTCAAGAGATCATTGCTAACAATTAATTTAATTTGCGCACAAATATCAGATTTGACAACTGATACCGACAGCACTGTATGACCTCCCGAATCCCTCCTCCGTATTATTAACTGCTGAATTTGCAGCTAAAAGCCCACTATAGTGCAAGCCAACATATAAAAACTGTACTTTCCGGGAGAAAAGTACAGTTAACAGCGCTATCAGCTGAAAAATATTTCCGCTAATTTCTAAATAAGCAGAATAGAATCATTGATATTTATTTACTTATATTAAAAAAAGCATAGCCAATTAAAATAGCAAATTCACAACAGCCTCATTCTGCAAATGCACAACAAGCCGCAGATATTAACGGCATCTTTATCAGATGCCTCATAATATAACTACTCACTCAGATTCAAATAGTTGCGACTACCCTGCATATTAGCAATAGTATTTAACAACAGTTCAAAATGATCGTCATTACCAAGAAAATCCAGCTCATTGGTATTAGCAATTAACAGAGGAGCATGCTGGTATAAATGAAAGAAACGGCGATATTCTGCATGAATCTGTTGTAGATAGCCCGCAGGAAACAGATTCATTAACCCATCACCCCGTTGATGCAGACGCCTGTCCAGCAAATCATCATCTGCTTCCAGATAAATCACCAGATCGGGTACCGGAAATTTCGGCATCACTTTCTGCTTGACTTGCCAGTACAGAGTCTGCTCATCTTCGCGCAAAATAACCGGCACGTATATCTGGTCTTTTTCCAGCAGAAAATCAGCAATTATCCGTGAACGGCGCTCATCTTCAGCATAAATTACATTGATTGCTTCGCAACGACGTATCAGAAAATGCATCTCGGTGGCCAAACCATGATTAGTGGCATTGAGATAAAATTTTTCCAGAAACGGGTTGCTTTCCGGTATTTCCGACAGTAGTAAGGCATCAAAATACTGCGCCAGACGACGGCTTAAAGCTGATTTACCACTGCCTATAGAGCCTTCTACGACAATGTAGCGATAATCCATATTTTCCCTGCCTAGTCCTGACCATCAGTAATAATCGTCACCGCATCCGGCTGTGCTTTCAATAATTTCGCAGCCAGAGTTGAAGCACTGCCATGTGTACCAATCACATAATACGGAGCAATGGCAGCCAGCGGAGCCATCACAAAGGCACGCTCATGTGCACGCGGATGAGGCAGAACCAAATCAGTATCATTAAAAATCTGATGATGGTAATCAATCAGATCCAAATCAATAACTCGCGGACCATTGGGAACATCGCGTACCCGACCCAACTGCTCTTCCAGCTTTAACAAAGCGCTTAACAATTCAGGAGCACTCAGCGTGGTATGGACCAATACCACTGCATTGACAAAATCAGGCTGGTCAGTCAGCCCTACCGGCTTAGTCTTATAAAGTGGTGAAATTGCCTTAACGCGAACACCTGCAAGCTGATTTAAAGCCGCCATGGCTGCCTCAACCTGCTGGCGCGGATTTTTTAGATTTGCCCCTAAAGCAATAACCGCTGTCATTGTATTCATAATTCCTCCTGCTTGGATTGCTTATTTCGTCTGTTACGATATCGTTTTTGTCTTGTTGAAGTTTTTTCCATCTGCATGGCCGCACAGATTAACTGTTCCCGCTCTGCATCTGAACCATGCTGAAAAGTCTGCCACCATTGAACGGTTTCCTGCGGCAATTCGCCTAGTGTTGCACGCAGACACATAAAATCAAAAGCAGCGCGAAAACGTGGCTGACCAAGTAAACGGTAAGGCCGTGCCCCGCGCATATTTTCAAACTGAGGCTGTAAAGACCAGATTTCACGCATAGTAACACTATACCGCTGCGGCACACCCCAACGTTTATCCACATATTGTCGTTCCGAAGCGATGGCCGCATTCATAGCCGCATTGGTACGCATGCCAGCGGCCTGTTCGCGCTGCCATGCATCTCTGATATGAGGCCATAACACAGCAGCCAGTACAAAGCCCATCGAAACTGATTTATCTGCCCGCAGACGTTCATCCGTATTATGCAGAGCCAATGCGACAATATTATCATCACTTTCACCACCCGGCATCAGTGCATCAAGTAATGGGTGAGTATTTTTCAGCCCAAGAACAGCCATTTGACGCAGACATGCCTGAGCATTGCCACTAAACAGAATCTTCAGTACTTCATCAAATAGCCGGGCAGGTGGTTCGCGTTGTAGTAATTGCGCACATTCGGCAATCGGCTTAGATGTATGCTTATCGACAGAAAAACCAAGTTTGCCTGATAGTCGTGCTGCACGCAACATCCGTACCGGGTCTTCCTGATAGCGCTCCAGTGGATTACCAATCATTACCAGACGGCGGTTACGGATATCTTCTATTCCATGATGAAAATCCAGAATAACCTGACGCTGGGGATCATAGTACAGTGCATTAGCAGTAAAATCGCGACGCATTGCATCCTGCTCAAGAGTACCGAAACTGGCATCTTTCATAATCCGGCCGAGCTCATTGTGGCTATTGACCACACCACCCCGGAAAGTTGTTACCTCAATCGTTTCCGGACCAACCATAACATGTACAATCGGAAAACGCCGGCCAATAATGCGACTGCGCCTGAACAGCTTGCGTACCTGCTCAGGCGTGGCATTAGTCGCCACATCAAAATCTTTAGGTGTCACACCTAGCAACAAATCACGCACAGCACCGCCCACCACATAGGCCTGATATCCTTCTTTCTGCAAGCGCGTAATAACTTTTTCCGCAGCAAAACTAAGCTCATCTGCCTGAATATTGTGTTGAGCCAAGGGTATTTCCCGTTTTCTGCCACCACGAATACTCTTTCGCGGCAAAACCCTATGTAACCAATTTGTTAGCATAAATAATACAATAATTTATGAAAAAATACTCGCGTGCCGCAGCAAACACGACCAATAAAACGGCATAGTATAACCTAATCTGCTCATATCTTATCATTCCCCGCTGCCAAAACTGGTGCAATAAGGCCAGTATCTACACCAGTAGGCGCTAATTTGTATATAATATTACACTCGTTTCTGAATAACATATGCAAGAACAAACCAAAATGTACAATTATCAGTCTGACACTACCCGATTCCTGAATGAATTTATGGCAAAACACCCCGAAGAAGCCCAAACTCAGCTAAAACATCGCGGCATGTTATGGGATGTCCAGCTCAACCCAGAAGATGAAGCAAATTTTGCTGCTGCCAAACTGCCGAAAAAAGGCTATACCTATCTGACAGAATAATCGCTGGCTGGTCTGTTATGAGTCAACACACCTGTCTGAGTACGCCCGCATTAGCGCAATATCTGGCCGGAATTAATCCTGTAGAAGAACCCTTGCTGGCACAGCTGCGTGCAGAAACCACACAACACCGCAAGGGTGCCATGAGCATGGCACAGGAGCAGATAAAATTACTGGTGTGGCTGGCCAAGCTGATTCAGGCACGTCATTATCTCGAAATCGGCGTTTTTACCGGTTACAGCAGTACCGCCATGGCGCTGGCGCTGCCTGATGACGGACACATTACAGCCTGTGACATTAACGTTACCTATACCGATATTGCTCGCCGCTATTGGCAACTGGCTAAAGTCAGCCACAAAATACAGTTACACCTGCAACCGGCGCTAATCACACTGGATAAACTAATCGCCACTAATCAGACCAATCATTACGACATCGCCCTAATAGATGCAGACAAAACACCTACTCCCTATTATTTTGAACGTTGCCTGCAATTGGTTCGCCCCGGTGGCATTATCGCCATAGATAATGTATTGCTGCATGGCCGTGTTGCTCAGACAGCCACTGGCAGTGAATCTGAAAGTGTTCACATCATGCGTCAGTTTAACGCTGGGCTAATTCACGATCAGCGCATCCGTCCATTAACCATACCGCTGGGTGATGGTCTGACACTTATTCAGAAAAAATGATCATAATCACCCAGAGGAGCAAAACGCCACATGCCACTTTCAAACTATCGTCATTTCTGTCTGGTACTGATCACTATTTTAACCACCAGCGCATGTAGCAGCACTATGCCTGCTACCTCCGGCACAACCATTACCCCTACCTCAGACGATCCAGCGCCAGAAATTACCCAGACTGCGAACCAGCTCAGCCAGATTCAGGCACAACTGACCAGTCTACAAACTCAGATTAACGGGTTGCAAAATCAGATTAACGATGTTCGCCAGCAACAGGCCACCTTGTCGCGCTATATGAATGTACGTACACCCAGCAGTAAAGTTAATTCAGCCAAAACACCAGCCACCAGCGACAATATCAGCGAAGCACGCCGTTTATATAATGCAGGGCTTTATGCACAAAGTATCCGGCTACTTAAAAATGCTGATAGTGGTGGCAATGGCAATACACTGGCACGGGAGCGTATGTGGTTACTCCTGCAAAACCATGCCCGATTAAATAACTGCGAATCAGCTATCAATATTGGCAAACGTTTCGTTAACCTGTTCCCGCAGTCTAGCCAAAGCCCTAATGCCCTGTATCTAGTGGCACAATGTCAGGCACATTTACAACAGCAGGATATTGCCCGTACCACTTATCAGCGCATTATCAGCAGTTATCCCAATAGTAGTGCAGCCAACAAAGCCAGACATCAGTTAAAAAAATAACCCGTTTATCAGTAAAGGTATAACATGAGCACGCCACTAATCGGCATCATTATGGGTAGTAACAGCGATTATCCAGTAATGCAACAAGCTGAACAATTTCTGCAACAATTCAGCATTCCATATGAAATACGCGTTGTTTCCGCCCATCGTACTCCGGATTTAATGTTTGAATATGCCGAAAATGCACGTGCACGCGGCCTGAAAGCAATTATTGCCGGCGCCGGAGGCGCAGCTCACCTGCCAGGCATGGTTGCTGCCAAAACCACTGTTCCAGTACTGGGTGTACCTGTTCCGAGCAAATATCTCCGTGGTGAAGATTCATTATTGTCTATTGTACAAATGCCTAAAGGAGTACCTGTAGCCACATTCGCTATTGGTGAAGCCGGTGCTGCCAACGCGGCTCTGTTTGCCATTTCCCTTCTGGCCAATGACAACCCCGAGCTGGCGCAGAAACTGGCTGATTTCCGTGAAAACCAGAAGCAAAGCGTACTGGCCATGAATTTACCCAGCCAGCCTGATTGCCATACTTTCTTGTAGCCATCTTCTGAATAACAGTCCATGCCGAACTGAATTATCCTATTGCTGCTCCTATGGCATTTTATTCAGATAAAAACCTGTATAGTAATGCGTTGTCACAACACATACTCATTACCTGTTCGGATTAATTATCACATCACTACTTGTTTGCCACTCAATTGCCGAACTTTAGTGTTGAATCAATACATCTAATAAAATACAGAAGTATTAAATGTTTAAATTAACTAAAAGAATATTCATATTAATCAAATTGCAACCGATAAAATTCAAGCAATAAAAAGTATTGCTTGATTGACACAAATTTAATAGAAGATGGCTAGCGTGAAGAGATACAACAATGTGAGCAACAAGCAGCAAGTTATTTGGATAATAAAATCGCAATAATCGCTACAACCATATCCCGTCATTTAATTTAAAAACTGGCGTACAAATATTTTACTTTTCTCAAGGTACTGTTTGAAGTAAGAATGATAAACTGGCTTATATTCTAATCGACCCCGCCAAAACTTTTATGTATATAACAATGGCAATTACGAATTATCAAAATTTCAAATTTTTTAATTAATAATTGTTTTATTAAATCAGACAATAAGACCAAAAGAGCCCTTTCGAGCGTTTTATTCCCAGTAATTTGAAAAATGGTAGTTAATCTAGTTCTATTTTGGAAAATAAGTCTTGTATTAGAAAATTATTTTCACAGGCATTTTTAAAACCAATAATGAACTTTTCCAATGCATCTTTATCTGATGAATATGCGCAAAACATTTCTGCTTCGGAGTCAAACTTAATGGCGTTCTTCAAATTAGGCAATTTTTCTTTTAAGAACCTTGTTGCTAAAGCTGTCCAGTCATATCCATTACCTTCAAAACCCTCTTCCTTTCTGGTTTGAAATAATTCATTTCTGTATGTACCTGCATTCAAACATACAGATACGTTTTCGCCATTTTCCACCCAGAAAAAAGGCTGAATTGATTTCTTAAATTCATTACTCATATCCATTGAAAACCTCAATTTCATCACACAATGTATTTTATGTGTCTGCTCTTTTAACCATACCCATCTTTTGCATTTCTTGTTTCAAAGACGGTTAGAAAGTATAAAGGATTACTGCTAATACAGTAAATATTTCTTTCTTTATAAAAATATACGGAAATGACTCCATTCCCATAAAAATCTAAAATGCATAATTTCTAAATATAATGACCCGTTTCCATCTAATCAATTCCGAGGGATTCTGGTATTAATACTAAGCCTTGGTATTTACAGATTAGCCATATTGAGCATATAAATATTAAAATTAGCTATCGTTACTAGGTAGTAAACTAATTACATAATTACTTATTTTCATTTTCACTTATTACCTGTTGATAGACAAATGAGCATTATTGAATTTCAATACATTTGCTTACTCTATATTTTCATTAACTGAAATTATAATCCAGATACGAACAGAATTTAATTCTAGTTAAATATCACAAATTTAACTCACACTGGCGCAGATTATATAAATCAACAGCACATTATTTTTTATCCATAATTTATAGCAGAGTTATTACCATCTCATGCAAATAAAATAAACCAGTATTCCTCCCGCAGATATTATAAAGATACGGAACAAAAACGGTTACTGCATAATGGCAGTAACCGTTTTTCTGTACCTGAAAAGTTATTTGCTGGTGCGTAAGTCCTTGCGCAGAATCTTGCCTACCGCAGATTTAGGCAATTCAGGGCAGAATTCAATATCTTTTGGCACTTTATAACCAGTCAGATTCTGGCGACAATAAGCAATAATCTGTTCACGTGTCAGATTGGGATCGCGTTTAACCACAAATAATTTAATCGCCTCACCACTTTTCTCATTGGGTATACCAATACAGGCTACTTCCAATACTTCGGGCATAGCGGCTACTATTTCTTCCACCTCATTCGGATAGACATTGAAACCTGATACCAATATCATGTCTTTCTTGCGGTCAACCAGACGCACATAGCCTTTGGCATCAATTTCAGCCATATCACCCGTAGCCACAAAGCCACGGCTATCCAGTACTTTAGCGGTTTCCTCCGGCCGGTTCCAGTAGCCTTTCATCACCTGCGGCCCCTGCACCCATAACTCACCCACTTCACCAATACCCAGCACCTTACCGTTATCATCACGGATTTCAATATCCGTATTCGATACTGGCAAACCTGCCGTACCTGTATATTCAGGATTATTTAAGGGATTAGCACACACGCCCGGGCTGGCTTCAGTCAGACCATAGGCATCGATAATTGGTACACCAGTAATAGCTTTCCACTCCTGCGCCACTATTTTCTGAGTAGCCATCCCGCCGCCCAGAACCAATTTCCATGATGCAAAGTCAATTGTTTTAAATTCCTCATTATGAATCAATGCATTAAACAGTGTATTGACTCCGCTCATTACCGTTACCCGATTCTTCTTCAATACTTTAACCAAAGCATTGATATCACGCGGATTGGTAATCAGAATATTCTTGGAGCCGGTATTGGCAAAAATCATAATATTCACAGTGAGTGAAAAAATATGATACAGCGGCAATGGCGTTACCACCACTTCCTCGCCCGGCGTCAGATTGGCCTTAATCCACTCCGATGCCTGCTGCATATTGGCCACAATATTGCCATGTGTCAGCATTGCCCCCTTGGAAACACCAGTTGTGCCGCCGGTATACTGCAATAATGCCAAATCTTCCAGTTCCAATGGTACTGGGGTAAAACGCTGCTTTTTCCCCAGCGCCAATGCCTGAGCAAAAGTAATCGACTGAGGAAGATGAAAAGGCTTCACCATTTTTTTAACTTTGCGCAGCATGAAATTCACCACGCTGCCCTTTAGCCAGCCAAGCATCTCGCCCATACTGGCCACAATTACCTGTTTAACTGCTGTTTGTGCCAATACTTCAGCCACTGTATGGGCAAAATTTTCCAGCACGATAATGGCAGTAGCACCTGAATCAATCAGTTGATGAGCCAACTCACGCGGCGTATACAGCGGGTTGACATTCACCACAACACCACCCGCCTGCAATACACCAAATACGGTAATCGGATATTGCAACACATTCGGCATCATAATTGCTACCCGTTCACCTTTTTGCAGCTTGAGTATATTCTGCAAATAAGAAGTAAACTGATTCACATAAGTAGCAGTTTGCGTATAAGTAAGTGTTGTACCCATATTGGAAAAACTTGGCTGCGGACCAAACTTCTTTACACTGGAGTGCAGCACGTCAATAATCGACGAATACGCACGCACATCCACCTCTGCCCGCACCCCTTCCTGATAACTATTTAACCAGATTTTTTCCATTATCTTTTATCCTTCTGCAACAATACGTCTGATTTAAAAGGAAGTAAGGAAATTTCAGTCAAAACCAACTTTAAAGAAAACATCAAATCAGAACTTCAGCATTATTGCCTGTAAGATGACTGCCTGTATCCAGACAGTCTGTTGAAATTAAACTAATTATTATAAATACTGTGGCTATCAGTATCATTGATAATACCACCACCCAGACATACCTCGCCAGCATACAGTACCGCAGATTGTCCGGGCGTTACTGCCCACTGCGGTTGATCAAACACCAGCTCGGCACAATCATCATCCAGATAGCGCAAAGTAGCCTGTGCGTCTGGCATCCGGTAACGAGTCTTGACTCCATATCGCCCCTCAGCCGGTCGCTGCAAAGTAGTGAAACTCAAATCATGCATAATCAGGCTGTGGCTAAATAACAGTGGATGATCATGTCCCTGCACCACCACAAGCTCATTACATGGCAGATTTTTACCGGCTACGAACCACGGTTCGCCATCTCCACCAATGCCTAAACCTTTACGCTGTCCTAGGGTGTAATACATCAGGCCTTCATGTTCACCTACCACTTTACCTTCCGGCGTTACCATTGCGCCCGGATTGGTAGGCAGATAACGCTGTAAAAACTGTCTGAAAGGTCGCTCACCAATGAAGCAGATACCAGTGCTGTCTTTTTTCTTTGCTGTCGGCAATTGCGCCTGTTCAGCCAGCAGACGCACCTGAGATTTTTCCAGTTCGCCCAGTGGAAACAGAGCACGCTGCAACTGATAGGGTTGCAGACGATACAGAAAATAGCTCTGGTCTTTATTCTGATCCAGCCCTTTGAGCAGATAATGCACACCATCACGCACATCCTTGCGCGCATAATGTCCGGTAGCAATCAAATCCGCGCCACCGGCCAGTGCATATTCCAGAAAACACTTGAATTTAATTTCAGCATTACACAGTACATCCGGATTGGGTGTGCGCCCGGCCTGATATTCCTGCAGAAAATACGCAAAAACATTGTCTTTATACTGACCAGCAAAATTAACAATATCGATATCCATGCCAATCAAGTCGGCCACAGCTACCGCATCAAGTGAATCCTGCTTGATGGAGCAATATTCGTCATCGTTATCGTCTTCCCAGTTTTGCATGAAAACACCGCGCACATCATAACCACCCTGTCTGAGCAGCCAAGCAGTGACCGATGAATCCACACCACCGGACATACCAACAACAATACGTTGGGATAAATTTGCCTTTATATTCATTTATATTCATCCAAAACCGGCGCAGATTGTGCCACAGCTACAGCGTAGCCACAACTTGCCGGTATCAATTAATCTTTTAGCATACTAGTCATATGCCAGCATAAACACACAATAATCATTAAAAGGAAGTATTTTTTCCTGAAAGACGGCCGGCAGAGCAGCAACAGAATAAATAACACAGGCTGCCGGTACTGCAATATTTGTCCGCAGACAAATAATCACAATACCAGCAGCCTGTGCAAATGCAAATCAGACTCAATCTTGGCGCAATCGGCGCAATACTTCTTCACGCCCCAGTAACGCCAGCACTTGATCAATTGAAGGAGTTTTACCTGTACCACATACGGCCAGTCGTAAAGGCATACCTAATTTACCCATTTTAATATTTTCTGCTTCACAGAATGGCGCAAACAGGGCATGAATACTCTCTGCATCCCACTGTGACAGTTGTTCTAGCTCAGTGGCAAAACGTTGCATACGTGCAGGCGCATCAGCATCCCAGTGTTTGGCTACTTCTTTCTCACTCGGAGTGGCTTTCACATAGAAATATCGGCATTCTTCGGCCAGCTGATTTAAATCCTGAGCGCGCTCCTTAACTAATGCCACCACATCGGCCAAAGCCGGCTGCTCATTAACTTCGATGCCAGACTGTACTAAACGCGGGTGTACCAGCTCAGCCAGACGGGTATTATCACTGGCTTTAATATGCTGTGCATTCAGCCACAACAACTTCTCATGGTCAAAACGGCTGGCTGAGGGACTGACATCCTTTAAGTCAAACCACTCAATAAATTGTGCCATGGTAAAGAATTCATCATCACCATGCCCCCAACCGAGCCGAGCCAGATAATTCAACAGTGCTTCTGGTAAAATACCCTGTTTGTCATAATCAACCACACTCACTGCATCACGGCGCTTACTCATTTTTGCGCCTTTTTCATTCAATATCATCGGCAAATGAGCATATTGTGGCAGCGTAGCGCCCATGGCACGCAGAATATTAATCTGTTTCGGCGTATTATTAACATGATCATCACCGCGGATTACCTGCGTGATACCCATGTCATAATCATCTACTACGACACAGAAATTATAAGTAGGCGTACCATCGGCACGCGCAATAATCAGATCATCCAGATCCTGATTAGCAATAGCAATATGCCCTTTAACTAAATCATCCCATGCAGTTTCACCAGTCAACGGCATTTTAAAACGTACCACCGGCTGCACCCCTTCCGGTACAGGTGGTAGCGTTTTACCTTCATCCGGGCGCCAGCGACGGTCGTACCAGAAATGTTCACCGCGTGCTTCGGCTTCCTTTCGCATGGCTTCCAGTTCTTCGCGACTGGTGTAATCATAGTAGGCATGGCCGGATGCCAACAATTCATCTAGCACTTTTGCATAGCGTTCAAAGCGTTGCGTTTGGTAAAACGGTCCTTCGTCATAATCCAAACCAACCCAGTGCATACCATCCAGAATAGCCTGTACCGATTCCGCAGTAGAGCGCTCCAGATCCGTATCTTCAATCCGTAGCACAAATTTACCCTGCTGTTTACGTGCAAATGCCCATGAAAACAAGGCTGTGCGCACACCGCCAATATGCAGAAAACCGGTAGGACTGGGAGCAAAACGAGTACGTATCATGATTACCATTCGGACACAGAAAACTGCTATTGTACGCGCAAGCTGGGTTAAACAAAACCCGTTCATGCTATGCTAGCATCTGCTACTTCCACTGTCAGAAACGCGATATATACATGACAACTCCGAAACATGTGGCTGTTTACTACACCGGCGGCACCATAGGTATGCAGCAAACTTCTGCCGGTCTGGCGCCTGCAACCAACCTTGCCAGTCTGGCCACTCCTATCTTTCAGCAATACAGTCATCAGCTTCAATGTGACTGGTTTATCAGCGAACCATTAATCGATTCTTCAGCCATTACCCTGAGCAACTGGCAGACGTGGCTTAACTGGATTGACAGCAAGGCTGCTGATTATGATGGTCTGCTTATCTTGCATGGCACCGATACCATGGCTTACAGCGCCAATATCATTGCACTGGCACGGCCACACCTCGGTATTCCTGTCATCTTTACCGGCGCCATGCTGCCGCTGGCTGCGGCTAATAGTGATGCACCACTGAATCTGCACACTGCACTGGCTGCTTTCAGCCTGTCTGATTTTACTCAGACCGCGATTGCTTTCAACGGCCAGCTCTGGCCAGCCATTGGCAGCAGTAAAATCAGTACGGAGCAGGCAGAAGCATTTGCAAACCCGCAATTTGGCACACTGGCACAATGGTCGGCCACAACCGGCTGGTTCAACACTAATCTGCCTACCAACTCTTCCCCGGCTGCACCAATACGCTATTGCATCAGCCCGTATGCCAGAATTCACTGTTTTATCCTTACTCCGGGTGCCAATCTTGACATGATTACCGCCAGCCTAACCCACAACCCGCCCGATGGTGTGGTTCTGCAAAGTTATGGCAATGGTAATACGCCCACTGATGCCAGCTTTCTGGCTGCAATCAGACAAATCAGCCAGCAATCCATACCTGTGTTAAATATCAGTCAAGTTTTACAGGGTTGCGCCTCCGCGGTTTATGCACAAGGACATGAGCTACGCACTGCCGGTATCATTAATGGAGGCAGATGCAATCTGGAAACAGCGCTGGCTATTCTCACGCTGGCCGCAAGCAATCACTGGAAAAAAGAACAGATTGAAAATTTACTGCATCAGCAGCAATTAGTTTGAATCTTTTGCCAGAGCGGGATTATTCGGCAATTTAAAAATGTTTAATCCTGCACATCTATTCACTTTAATATGCTTAATTATCAGCCATTGGCATAGATAGTACGCAATAAAAATTTAAATGGTTTATTCAAACGGCCAAGCCACTATTTATACCCGCCAACTGATTTTACTATCATTCAGTTACAGGCTAATGGTACATGCGTAACAGACAGATAATAAAAAAATTTAACATTGCATAGCAGCTTAGTTAACAGATTAACAATATTTAATATTGATTGTGTTGATACAGCCACCCGCTCAGGTAGAATTTTAGACATTCGTCTGTATGAGATGTAATATAAATCTTTATTTTCAGAATAGAAAATTAAACGTGGAAGAGAATATTGCTATTAAACAAAAGACTTATATTATTCTAGGCTCTTTTCTGGTTGCTGCATTTATTATTGGTATTGCCGGAGCTTTGCAGGCACCTACCCTCAGTCGCTATCTGGCTGAAGATGTTAAAGTCAATCCATATCAGGTAGGCTTGTTTTACTCAATAAATGCCATCGCCGGAATAGTAGTGAGTTTTCTACTGGCACAGTATTCAGATAATAAAGGTATTCGGCGCAATATTATTTTATTTTGCTGCCTGATGGGTATCGGTAACTGCATAACATTTGCCTTCTCTCGCCAGTATCTGATTCTGGTTACTGTTGGTATCTTTTTTTCTGCACTCACTTCGGCAGCCATGCCACAGATTTTTGCCTCTGCACGTGAATATACCGATCAGACTGGCCGCAATGTTGTGGTATTCAATGGCATCTTACGGGCTCAATTATCGCTGGCATGGGTAATCGGCCCCCCATTATCCTTTGCACTGGCGGTAAATTACGGTTTTACTGTCATGTATCTGAGTGCTGCGGCAATGTTTTTTGTAGCCTTGCTGATTGTTTTTCTGTTTTTTCCAGCCATCAGACGCCCTGCACCTGTCAGCAAACAACATGAGCAGAAAGAAAAAATTTTCAGTAACCGCAATGTACTTTTGCTTTTTATCGCCTCAATCAGCATGGGTACAGCCAATATGATGTATTTAATTGATATGCCGTTGTACATCGACAGTATTCTGCCCGGCTCCCCCTCCTTGCCCGGCCATTTAATGGGTATTGCTGCCGCGATTGAAATTCCGGCTATGCTGATAGCCAGTATGCTTGTGCCACGGTTTGGCAACAAGAATCTGATTTGCTTTGCTGTTATTTGCGGCATCATATTTTATATCGGTATCATCTATACCCAGAACGAAAGGATGCTGATTGCCCTGCAATTGTTCAATGGTCTTTTTATCGGTATCGTAGCCAGTATCGGCCTGATTTACTTTCAGGATTTGCTGCCAGGACGCCCTGGTGTTGCCTCTACACTGTTTAATAACTGCATGTCTTGCAGCGTTATTCTCGCGGGTATGCTACAGGGAGCAATTACCGCCAATTTTGGCCATCATGTAATATATGAGATTGCGCTGGCGATGATTTCTGTTTCCTTTGTTTTCTGTCTGCTTATTGGTAAATCTCCCCGTATCAAGGTGCGCTCCTGAACAACTGTCAAAAGTTGCTGCACTCACATAGCATTTCCGTATCGGCATATGTTGATCTGTTATGTATCCAGGCTAAATCAGGGTGATTTAGCCTGTTTACCGGCGATACCCATTACTTTCATAAAGTTAAGCCAATACAAGTACCAAGATTTAAATAACCCTTAGCTCAAGCTGCACATATAAATGTACGTATATGAATTAAGCTATCGAATTAATTATCAGTAGCCGTTTTTAATATAATTTCAATATTTACAGTCTATAAATTATTTAATTCTATTAATGTGCTATTTTTTATATCCACGCCAAGAAAATATTTAGTTGGATTGACAGTATAAATTTAATCCCGTAACTTGCCGGAATAATGCAATTACCCCTATTGACTGGTTCATCTGCGCCAGTTAATTTTATTATTACAACGCGCATCATACCGATGGTATGCGTAATATGCCTGCCTACTCCTGCCTACATTTGTGGAGAGAGTTAATGAATCAAACAGACATCTTCTGCCAGTGTCAAACTGGAAAATGCTCTGATGATTCCATCTGCGGCCAGTACTACAATGTAACCGGCTGCCTGTATCCGCTAACCATCGAAGACAACGTGTTTGATGAAGTACTGGCTATACTTGAAACAGCCCCGCGTCTGGCTCAATAATATCCGGTATCTACAGGCTACCAGTACAGACTGGTTTACTGGCAGCCTATTGTGTGTGTTTCAGTTACTTTGGGAAAATCTATGCAATTGCATGATCCTGCACTACTAAAGACCCAGTGCTATATAAATGGTCAATGGGTAAACGCCGACAACGGCGCAGTTCTTTCAGTGATTAATCCGGCTAACGGAGACAATCTGGCCGATGTGCCCCGAATGGGTAAAGCAGAAGCAGAACGTGCCGTAGCCGCAGCTCATGCTGCCCTGAAGCCATGGCAGTCGAAATCAGCGAAGGAGCGAAGTAATCTATTGCGCCGCTGGTTTGAACTGATGATGCAGCATCAGGAAGATCTGGGCATGATACTGACTTCAGAACAGGGCAAGCCACTGGCTGAGGCCAAAGGTGAAATTGCCTATGGTGCGTCTTATCTGGAATGGTATGCAGAAGAAGCCAAACGTATTTACGGCGATACCATCCCTGCTCCTGCTAATGACAAGCGGATTATGGTGCTCAAACAGCCAATCGGTGTATGTGCAGCAATTACCCCGTGGAATTTCCCGAACGCCATGATTACGCGCAAAATTGCACCGGCTCTGGCTGCCGGCTGTACTTTTGTTATTCGTCCTGCCTCACAAACACCCTTGTCTGCACTGGCCATCGCAGAGCTGGCACAACGTGCCGGTATACCAGCCGGCGTAGTCAATGTGGTTACCGGCAGCTCAAGTGAAATCGGCAAGGTATTAACCGAAGACGATCGGGTTAAAAAATTCAGCTTCACCGGTTCCACCGAAGTAGGCAGAAAACTGATAGCTCAATGTGCCGGCACGGTAAAAAAAGTTTCCATGGAGCTGGGTGGTAACGCACCGTTTATCGTCTTTAATGATGCTGATATCGATGCTGCGGTTGAAGGAGCAATGATTTCCAAATTCCGCAATGCCGGCCAGACCTGTGTCTGCGCCAACCGCCTATACGTTCAAAGCGCAGTATATGACCAGTTTGTCACCAAACTGGCACAGGCTATTGCCAAACTGAAAATCGGCAATGGACTGGAACAGGGTGTAACCGTTGGTCCCCTGATTGATGCCAGTGCAGTCAGCAAAGTTAAGGAACATATCACTGATGCCGTTGGTAAAGGAGCCGAAATCGTTACCGGTGGAACGGCAGACCATCATGGTGAACTGTTCTTTCAGCCTACTTTGCTGAAAAACGTTACTCAGCAGATGAAAGTTGCCCGCGAAGAAACTTTCGGCCCGCTGGCACCAGTATTCCGCTTCGAAACAGAAGAAGAAGTCATTAACTGGGCAAATGATACAGAATTCGGACTGGCCAGTTATTTCTATAGCCGTGACATCGGCAGGATTGTGCGTGTCAGCGAAAATCTAGACTATGGCATGGTAGCCATTAATACTGGTCTGCTTTCGAATGAAGCAGCCCCGTTTGGTGGTGTCAAACAATCCGGCCTTGGACGCGAAGGCTCCAAATATGGCATTGAAGATTATCTTGAAATCAAATACGTACTGTTGGCCGGTATCAACCAGTAACTTCTAAAACGATAGCAGCATCACCACAGGGTGCTGCTATCTTCGTTCCTGTAATGGTAAAAAATCCTGAAGCCTTACAATAAATCAGGACAGTTTGTGGCGGACTGACTACTGTTCATACCAGTTTGCCAGTCTGACATTCACTACCACAATAGGAGAACACATTGAGTACATCATCCGCACTCAAAAACGGACTTAAAACACGCCATTTAGCCATGATATCCATTGCCGGCGTCATTGGTGGTGCATTATTTATCGGTTCCGGACCAGTAATCTACCATGCCGGACCAGCAGCTATTCTTGCTTACGGCGCAGGCGGCATACTGGTCATGCTGATTATGCGCATGCTTGGTGAAATGGCCATCGCCCATCCGGACAGCGGTTCTTTCTCAACCTATGCCGATATTGCTATCGGCCGCTGGGCAGGTTTCAGCATCGGCTGGTTATACTGGTATTTCTGGGCACTACTTATGGGCTGGGAAGCATATGTAGCCGGTCAAATTCTTAATAACTGGTTTCCGATGATCCCCATCTGGGGCTATATGCTGGCAGTAACAATAGCATTAGCCATTATCAACCTGATGGATGTTAAAAATTATGGTGAATTTGAATTCTGGTTTGCATTAATCAAAGTGGTAGCTATTATCCTGTTTCTGATTGTGGGTAGTCTGGCCATTATGCATTTATGGCCTTGGGGACAGACAGATGCCAAAGGCTGGTCGCACTTAAGCAATCAGGGCTTCATGCCCAACGGAATAGCTTCGGTCGTCATCGCCTTACTGGGCGTAATGTTCGCCTATATCGGTGTCGAAATCGTAACGGTTGCCGCAGCAGAATCCAGCCATCCGGCAACAGAAATCCGCAAAGCCAGCAAATCTGTAGTCTGGCGCATTATCCTGTTTTATGTCGGTTCAATTTTTATCACCGTCTGCCTGATTCCTTACAATGACCCACGCCTGAACGACCCTACATGGGGCACATATAGCGTCGTATTAACCTCATTAGGTATTCCGCATGCACGCCATATTGTCAATTTTGTCGTACTCACATCAGTATTAAGCTGCTTTAACTCAGCTCTATATACCTGTTCACGTATACTGTATTCACTGGCCAAACGTGGTGATGCACACTGGATAATGGCCTATACCTCGAATAATGGCAGCCCGCAAATCAGCGTATTCATTTCCTGTATCTTTACCCTATTTGCTGTTTACCTAACTGCCAGTGCCAGAATGAACATTTACGACGTACTGCTAACAGCTACCGGCACCATTGCTTTGTATGTTTATCTGGCCATCAGCTTTTCACAGTTATTTATGCGCAAGAAACTGGAAAGACAGGGACAGATACTGACATTCAAAATGTGGTGCTTTCCTTGGCTGACCTATATAGTTATCGGGCTGATTATCGCCTCCATCATCATCATGATTATTGACGGAACTTATAAACATGAAGTAATTTACACCAGCATGCTGGCAGCTATTATTCTGATTATGGGCATACTGGCACAGACATTCAAATTTGGCCGAAACACGGGCAAAGCAGGCTAAAACCAACAACCACTTTCAATCATAACAGCATTAACACCTTACCCATCTGACTTCACAAATTTAGTTTAAAGTAAATATTCGGATAAATTAATTTAAAATTTATTCTCCATGTCACGCAACTATTCTGTACACTATTAATTTTCCAAATTTAACCTGCGTAACATGATTACACTAGAACAATGTCAGCAATGGGATGCAGCCGACACCCTGGCTTCACTAAAAAACCAGTTTGAACTGCCGCAAGGTGTTATTTATCTGGATGGCAACTCTCTGGGTGCCAAACCCAGACAGGCAGTCGAACGCGCACAGGCTGTAATTAATCAGCAATGGGGCACAGATCTGATTAACAGCTGGAACAAAGCCGGCTGGTGGGATTTACCAGTACGGCTGGGCAACAAAATCGGCCGGCTGATTGGAGCACAGGAAAACGAAACAGTGGTTACCGATACCACCAGCCTCAACCTGTTTAAAGTGCTGGCTGCCGCGGTACATATTCAGCAGAATAATGATAATACCCGTAAAATTATTATTGCCGAACGCGATTCTTTCCCTACCGATATTTACATGATTGAAGGTTTTATGGCGCTGATTAATCAGGGTTATCAGCTTCATTTAATCGACTCACGCGCTGATCTGGCTACCAGTATCAACCAGCATACCGCCGTGGTAGTACTTTCGCATGTCAACTACCGCACCGGCTACCTGCACGATATGGCGGCAACCAACGAACTGGTACACGCCTATGGCGCATTGCTCATCTGGGACTTGTGTCACTCAATTGGTGCCGTACCCATTGACTTAAATAGCAGTAACAGCGATTTTGCCATTGGCTGTACCTATAAATACCTCAATGGTGGTCCCGGTGCACCAGCCATGTTATGGGTACATGAACGCTACCAGACTGCATTCAGTCAACCTCTTTCCGGCTGGTGGGGACATGCACAACCTTTCGATATGGCCGTAAACTACACACCTGCCGACAATATACGCCGCTATTTATGCGGCACCCAGCCGATTGTTTCCATGAGCCTGATCGAAAGCGGTGTAGATATCTTTTTACAGACCGATATGCACGCCCTGCGACGCAAATCCCTGCAACTAACCGACTTACTGATTGCGCTAACTGAACAAGAATGTGCCGGCTTTGACCTCACCTTAATTACCCCACGTGAACATGTACAGCGTGGCAGCCACGTCAGCCTGCGCCACCCGCATGGTTATGCCGTAGTGCAGGCACTGATTGCCCGCGGCGTGATAGGTGACTACCGCGAACCCGAAGTTATCCGTCTTGGTGTAACCCCGCTATACCTGAGCCACGTCGATATCTGGCATGCTGTACAGCACCTGAAACAGGTTTTGCTCAATCAGGAATGGGCACAACCGCAGTTTCATACGCGCGGACAAGTAACCTGATTTGCATTTTAACTCAAACGGTAACAAGCCGAGAATAAGTATTCTGCTCGGCTTGTGCTTCTCATCATAAGGAAAAACGATGGGTAATTTCGAGCGAATACAGTCGCGGGAAACCGGGTTACACAAAAAACTGTCTGCCAGCCAGATGAGTATGATTGCCATTGGCGGTGCAATTGGTACGGGACTGTTTCTGGGCAGTAAATTTGCCATTGGTTTTGCCGGCTCAGCCGTCATAATCAGCTATGCCTTAGGTGGGCTGATTGCACTGGCGTTGATGGGCTGTCTGGCAGAAATGACCGTACAACACCCTACTTCTGGTTCTTTTGGCGCCTACGCAGAATTCTATCTGCACCCAATGGCCGGCTTTCTCGTACGTTACAGCTACTGGGCATGTATCGTACTGGCTGTAGGTACCGAAGTCACCGCCATTGCCGAATACATGAAATTCTGGTTTCCGCAGGTAAACTCATGGATATGGATTATCCTGTTTTCCGGTAGCCTGATTGGTGTTAATGCTTATAGTGTCAAAGCATTCGGTTCCGTAGAATACTGGTTTTCCACCATCAAGATTTTCGCCATTATGGTATTCATCGTGCTGGCTGTCAGCGTATTACTGTCACAGGGCAGTATCAGCAGGATTGAGCATAATCTTTTCAACGGCGGTTTTGCCCCGCATGGATTTTCTGGTATCTGGACCGGCGTCATTATTTCCATATTCAGTTATCTGGGTATCGAAATGATTGCCATAGCCGCAGGCGAAGCCACCAATCCCGAACAGGCAGTAAAAACAGCATTCAAGGGCACACTGGCACGACTACTGATATTCTACCTGCTAGCCCTCAGCCTGATTGTCATGCTGGTACCTTGGCAGGAACTAATTGAAGAAAACAGTACCAGCCCGTTCGTAACCGTAATGCAAAATGTAGGCATCCCCTTTGCCGACAGCATACTTAACTTTATTGTCATCGTGGCTGCACTTTCAGCCATGAACAGCATGCTTTACATTGCTACCCGCATGATGTTCAGCCTGTCACGTGCCAACGAAGCACCACAAATACTCGGCAAAGTAAAAAACAATGGCGTACCGCTCAATGCGCTAGCTTTGTCTTCTGCCGGCATTGCCGTGGCTGCGCTGGTTTATGTGTTTAACCCAGAAACCGCCTTTCCCATCATGATCGCCCTGTCCATGTTCGGCGCCCTGTTTAGCTGGGGCGCAGTGTTTCTGACACATCTGTGTTTTCGCATCCGCATGCGGCAGCAGCAACAAACCCTTAAATTCCGGGTTCCAGGATTTCCTTTTATCACTCTGGCCGGCCTGATTGCCATCATCAGTATCATGATTACCACCTGGTTTACACCAATATTCCATGCCACCCTGTTATTTGGCATTCCTTTTCTGGCGTTTTTAATTCTGATGTATATTATTCAGGCATATCATAAAAAAGCACAGGCAAATAAATAAACCCATGCTTAATCGCATACAATAGCAGCTTCAATAGTAACAGCCATGAAGCTGCTATTTAATTCAGAATTAAACGGTAACAAATATAAAATACAGCTTATTTAGAAGTGGGCAATACTGTCTGAAATTAAACCATAAATTCAATCAACAACATAAAAGATATACTATAATTTATTTTATACAACTTATATAATCTAATTAACTAATTACACCTATACTACATATTCTGCCAGCACAAAACTGCTAGGATAAACCCCTGATTTCTCCATAAATATCGTCAGCAACGATCATATTTTTCAAAATAGACAATAAATAAAACGGCTAAATAACGCATTCCCAAAAACACGATAGATAGCCGTTATCAGTAACATTTTGCTCAAGCTATTAAAACAATCCCTCAAATATATTAAAGGACTTGGATTTTTTTACTCTATGTAAATAATAGGCCGGATTAGCAATTGTCATTGAAATTGCCATATTAACGCAGATTGCTATAGCTCTACTTCCAGTGAATGCCAATATAACAAATCCAATAGTAAACAATAATAGCCACAATACTATCGCTTTACGCCACATACCAACGCATAGAAAATACAGAGGTCCAAAAAAACACGCACCTATATTACTAGTTAAGGTAAACCGCTGCCCAAATGATAAAGCTTTAAATTTTTCTGTGTATTGAGCAGTTGGTTTAAATTTTGGTAAACCATTTTCTTCGTAAAATTTAAATCTCAACTGCCATGCCTTACTAAGCCCCCAATTGTTGAAATCAAAATCTTTTTCAGTGCTATTATCCATAAATGACCTTTTAATATACAACTCAAAAAAAGAAATCCTAATATTATATTTAACAAAAAATAATAATTTTAGAAATAAAATCCAAATTTTTAACGCAATTTATTATTTTAACCTATTTTATTAATATAAATATATTAAAATAATTTAATCAAAAATTTCTTTACATTTTATTTTATAAAACAGCTTCTGAAACCATAAACCCGTGTTGAACTAACCTATCTGAGCGATAAAAATAGTATGTAATCTCATACTGCTAATTATATTTTTGAATGTATTGATTTTTTTCTTGTCAAACAAAGCATATCGGAAAGAAATTATCATTACAGCAAAATAAATAATTGAATCTATCTACCTTATGCCACATTGCCATAAGTCACATCAAATAAAACAACTATTCAAACAGCAATAAAAAAGCTGCCTCAGACGAGACAGCCTTTATAAACCATACAAACAGCTTTACTGGTTTAACGTCAGTAATAAATGATTCATGCGCTTCACAAATGCAGCCGGATTTTCCAGTTTGCCACCTTCAGCCAGCAGCGCCTGATCATATACCAGTTCAGCCAGCTCAGTGCGCTGGGTTTCATCCTGTTCCCCTGCAATTTTCTTAATCAGCGGATGTTCCGGATTAATTTCCAGCGTTGGCTTAGTGTGCGGAATCTGGCCGGCCGCGCCAGAAGCTTCCAGCATACGCGCCAGATGCTGGCTCATATCATGCTCACCAACCACCAGACAGGCCGGGCTTTCAGTCAGACGAGCCGTTGCACGCACAGCATCTACTTTATCGCCCAGAGCAGTCTTAATCAACTCAACCAAGTCTTTATTGTCTTCTTCAGTTTTAGCCTGTGCTGCTTTTTCTTCCTCATCAGCCAGATTACCCAAATCAAGCGACCCCTTGGCCACACTCACCAAAGCTTTACCATCAAATTCCGGCAGACTGTTTACCACCCATTCATCCACACGGTCAGTCAGCAGCAATACCTCAACACCTTTTTTCAAGAAAATTTCCAGATGCGGGCTATTCTTGGCAGCAGCATAACTATCGGCAGTAATATAATAAATTTTTTCCTGCCCTTCTTTCATGCGACCAATATAATCAGCCAGCGTCACATTCTGCTCGCTGCTATCATTATGCGTAGAGGCAAAACGGCATAAGCCAGCAATTTTATCTTTATTATTATAATCCTCAGCAATACCCTCTTTCAGCGTATTGCCAAATACCTGCCAGAATTCAGTGTATTTCTCCGGCTGGTTTTTCTTCAAATCTTCCAGTAAAGACAATACCTTTTTCACACTACCAGCACGAATAGCATCCAGATCACGGCTTTCCTGCAAAATTTCACGTGATACATTCAGCGGTAAATCACTGCTGTCAATTACACCACGGATAAAACGCAGGTAGGAAGGCATCAGCTTTTTCGCATCGTCCATAATGAACACACGTTTTACATATAACTGCACCCCATGTTTCTGTTCGCGTTCATACAAATCAAACGGCGCATGTTTAGGCACATACAGCAAGCCCGTATATTCATGCCGGCCTTCAACACGAAAATGCGTCCACGCCAGAGCATCATCATAATCATGCGCTACATGACGATAAAAAGTCTGATACTGCTCAGCAGTAATCTCATTTTTCGGTCGTTGCCATAACGCCTGAGCCTGATTAACCACCTCCAGCTCATCTGAAGATTTTACATTACCTTCTTCATCATATTCCGGTGCCTTTTTCATATAAATCGGCACAGAAATATGATCACTGTATGTAGTCACAATCCGGCGTAACGTCCAGTCAGACAACAAATCCTTTTCGTCTTCTTTCAGATGCAGAATCACATCTGTACCACGCGTAGTCTTACTGATGGGCTCAACAGTAAACTCACCATCACCGGCACTCACCCAGCGTACCGCCTCATTTTCAGCCACACCAGCCTTGCGGCTTTCAACAGTTACCCTATCTGCCACAATGAATGCAGAATAAAAACCCACACCAAACTGACCAATCAGATTGGCATCTTTCTTATCATCACCAGTCAGCTTTTCCAGAAATGCTTTCGTACCAGATTTGGCAATCGTACCCAGATGTTCAATTACATCTGCCTCATTCATACCAATACCATTATCCGATACCGTAACCGTTTTAGCCTCCGCATCCGCAGTAACAGTAATTCTGAATTCCGTATCATCCCCAAGCAAAGAGGCATCATTCAATGACTCAAAGCGTAACTTATCGCAGGCATCTGCTGCATTGGAAATCAGCTCACGCAAAAAAATCTCTTTATTACTGTATAAAGAATGAATCATCAACTGTAACAACTGTTTTACTTCAGTCTGGAAACTGTGTGTTTGTTTCATAATCTTTCTCAAATTACCCAAAAATTGATTGTTGTTAGCTCAAAATAAGGGCAGCACAAACCAGTTTCAAGCCAGCCTGTTATCCAAATCAACAGCTTTGCTGCAACAAATCAGCAGACAAAAATATAACCTCCTGCCAGCATATTCATTTCAGCCAGAACTAATTTGCTACAATAGCTTATATATTAGCTTGCGATTTATGCATATACAGTCTATAAGACAAATTGTGCCTATTGTGCAAAGTAATATTAATAATCCCGTTCATTTGCTATTGCTAAATTGTTGTTATCCTGAAACTTTGCCTAACTTGTGTAAATTGATTATTAACACTTAATACACTATCTCATCAAACAAGCCTACTAAAACCATCTCAACATCATGAACACATCTTACTGCCTGCCAGATACACGCGCATATCCTACCGACCATATCAAAAACGAACTGCTACTGCATGCAGCCAGTCTGGTAACGCCTACATCAAAAGCACAGACCACCCTCGCCCGCGAAAGCCTGCAAGCAGAAATCACCCGAATGCTGGCACAGAATAATTACACCAACCTATCAGTAGCTCTGGCTATGGCTGCCAACTGCGATATTTACAATATCCTGTGGGATACCTTGGAAGCAGTCTTACAGGCACACAACCAGACAGAAGTACAATGGCTGGCTTTACCTGTCATAGTAGTAGGTGGTGCCAAAGAAAACATCCGTTTACCCGACACCATACCAGCAACAGCCATTGCCGAAACTTTCAAAAACCAGCCATGGTCTGAATCCTGGAATAAAATTCACTGGGCTGCACATCTCATCAGCGACACCGCCCTAACCCATATCAAGGCCAACCAGTGGTTTGCAGCCAAACAAAATCCACAACTGGCCACCGACTTCCTTAACCAGTTGCCCCATACACCGCTATCAGTAGAAAGCGGACAATCCGTACAGGCTTTTTACGCCTTAGGCTTTGCCAGCACAGACATCCGGCCGGCTTTAAACTGCAATCTGGCCGATACTGCCCTGCCCCTGATGCAAGTCTGGCATACCCATCTGGCTACCACCGGTACTACATTATTTATCAACCCGCTTTCCCCGCAATCGCCCCTGAGTGCCCTGCGTACAGGCAATGCCATGCGTTTGCGCATGGCCTGCGACGTATTCACCACCAATGCCATTCGCACCATACGCCTGCAAAGTCCTCGCGTAGGCGTCGTCATCGCCGCACAGGAAGGTGGCAAAATCCTGTTTGGCTTTAACGCAGCAGACAGCGCATTCGAACTACAGCCACAAACCTTTCACTGGCCACTTACTCAGGCCGATAATATCGACAGCATCGTACAGAATTTCATTGATTTACTGGCCGAATGCCAAGTTGAAAACATCCGCCTGCTGCATGAACCTATCAGCATACAAACACAACTGCCCAGTTATGCCCAATCGATCCGCATGATCGGCCATAATCCCCTCTTTTCCCGGAGTCACTGATATGCCTGCCACCAAAGTATTGTTTGTCTGTCTGGGTAACATCTGCCGCTCACCCATGGCTGAATACATCCTGCGTGAACTGGTTACCCAACAAAGTCTAAGTCAGCAGATTAAAATTGCCAGCGCCGGTACTTCCGGCTGGCACAACGGCGAAGACATGCATCAAGGCAGTAAAGACATTCTGCATGTACACAACATCAACACCGATGGCTTCCAAAGTAGCGAAGTACGGCCGGAAGATATCGCCATTTACGATCATATCATCGCCATGGACGATAAAAATCTGCAAGACTTAGCACGGATTTTTGGCGGCAATCAGCCGGACAAAGTTTATAAAATTACCGATTTACTACCAGAGAGCGAATACGATTACGTACCCGATCCCTATTTCAGCGGCAACTTTAGCGAAACCTACACCATCGTCCACGCCGGCTGCATCGCCTGGCTAAAACACTGGCAAAACAACCGTACAAAATAGCTCAGATTAGCCCATTTATACAAATCAGATAGCAGCCTACTCAATAAAAACGCAATATGGTAAAATTAACACCATATTTCAATTATTTGATGGCGTTCAAACCTGCCAAAGCCTCAAGCTTTGGCTTTGTTTTAACGCATAAAACTATCGCAAAAACAAGGATTTCAAAATGGCAGGACACAGCAAGTGGGCCAATATCCAGCATCGTAAAGGACGTCAGGATGCCAAACGCGGCAAAATATTCACCCGCCTGATTAAAGAAATTACCATTGCCGCCAGACTGGGTGGCGGCGACCCAAGTGCCAACCCGCGTCTGCGTCTGGCAATGGATAAAGCCACCGATGCCAACATGCCCAAAGACAATATCCAGCGTGCAATAGACAAAGGCACCGGTAACCTCGAAGGTGTTGAATACGTAGAATTGCGTTACGAAGGCTACGGCATCGGTGGCGCAGCAGTCATGGTAGACTGCCTCACCGATAACAAAACCCGCACCGTAGCCGACGTACGCCATGCATTTACCAAACATGGCGGTAATCTGGGCACCGACGGTTCCGTGGCATTCCAGTTTACCCATCAGGGCTATCTGCTTTTCAGCCCGGATGTCGATGAAGACAGCCTAATGGAAGCCGCACTGGAAGCAGGCGCAGAAGACATCATCATACAGGAAGACGGTTCCAAAGAAGTCATCACCGAGCCCTATCAGTACAGCAGCATCAAAGAAGCACTCGAAGCTGCTGGCTTTCATGCCGCAGATGGCGAAGTAACCATGCGCCCAGTCAACGAAACCGTACTGGCCGGAGCCGAAGCAGAAAAAATGCAGCGACTTCTGGATGCACTTGAAGATCTGGATGACGTCCAAAACGTATACACCACCGCCGTACTGGAAACTGAATAAAACAAAACGGACTGTAATCCAGTCCGTTTTTTATTCTTCACCACCCTAAAACCATTAATACCAACAGATTCATGCAAGCCACAACCCAACTTTTCCAAACAGCTTCAGCCGGTGAGTGTGCCGAAATTCTTGATTTCTGGTTAAACGAATGCAGCCTTGATCAAGCACCGGATACACAGACAGTGCAGCAATGGCAGCAACTCTTCCAACAGCGTGGCAGCAAATTTAACCGTCTGGCTTCCCTATGCCAGCAATGGCTGAACGAAACCAACTCCCTATGAAAACCGCCTACCTCAACAAATGGGTATTACTGGCCATCTGCTGGTTTATCGCCAGCATCTATTTTCTGTTTTTCAAAGCCAGCGGCAATCCAGTACCCATTCCACAATTCGACAAAATCTGCCACCTTGGCCTGTTTTTCGGTCAGTTCTGGTTACTGGCCAAAGCCTGCTTCAGTGCCAACATCACCATACCTCAACGCCTGTTTATCATCACCGCAATCAGCTGGGCAGCAGCCAGCGAAACCATTCAGGCACTGTTCACCACCCGCCAGGGCGATATAATAGATGCCATTGCCGACCTCATCGGTGCAGCACTGGCACTGTGGCTGGCTCAACACATACAAACTGCTCGTCGCAACAGCAGTAAGGAGAAATACTAACAATGCCTATCGACATTACCATTTATCAGCAACGCCGTCAGAAAGTACTGGAACAAATCGGCGAAGATGGCATTGCCATTCTTTTTGCCGCTCCCGAGCAACGTCGCAGCAACGACACAGAATACCCTTTCCGGCAAGACAGCTATTTCCATTACCTAACCGGCTTTCCCGAAACTGGCGCAGCCCTCATACTGAATGGCCGAGAACACAGCGCCACCCTACTGTGCCGCAATAAAGATCCCAAACACGAAATCTGGAATGGTTTTCGCTATGGTCATACAGCAGCACGAGAAACATTTGCCTTTGATGCCAGCGACGACATCAGCCAATGGCCAACTTACCTCAGAAATGCCCTCTCAGGACATCGTCGCCTATTTGCCTTGTGGGGACTGTATCCTGAAAACGACCCGAAACTAATCGAATTATGGTACGAAGTGGCTCGCATCGCCAACTATCGCAGTGCCAATGGCAGCACCCTCGCACCAGACAGCATGGTCAATCTTGCCACCATACTCGATCCAATGCGCCTCATTAAAGACCAGCATGAACAGGCATTAATGCGCACGGCCGCCGAAATCAGCGCACAGGCGCATATCCGCGCCATGCAGACCACCCGCCCGGGACAATATGAATATCAAGTAGAGGCCGAAATTCTGCACGAATTCATGCAGCGCGGAGCGCGTTACCCTGCCTACAACAGCATCGTCGCCGGCGGCAAAAATGCCTGCTGCCTGCATTACGTCAGCAATAACTGCCAGCTTCAGCACAACGAACTACTCATGATAGATGCCGGTGCCGAATACCAGATGTATGCAGGTGACATCAGCCGTACCTTCCCCGTCAGCGGCCGCTTCAACAGCGCGCAAAAAGATGTTTACGACATCGTACTGGACGTTAATCAGGCCTGTATTGCCGCTACCATCAAACAAGCCAACTGGCAAACCATCAGTGCCACAGCCATCAACATGCTGACCCAAGGTCTCATAGATTTGCGTATACTGCACGGTAGCCTTGAACAAAATATCGAAACTAAAGCCTACCGACGCTTTTACATGCATGGCCTCGGCCACTGGCTCGGTCTGGATGTCCATGACGTGGGCGGTCGCTTTAATGAAAATGAACAGCCAATCCTGTTACAGCCCGGCATGGTAACCACAGTCGAACCCGGCTTGTATATCAGCGCTGCCGATGACATACCAGCAGCATTCCATAACATCGGCATCCGCATCGAAGATAACGTACTGGTTACCGAAACTGGCAACGAAGTTCTTACCGCCTCCGTGCCTAAAACCACCACAGAAATAGAAATATTAATGCAGCATTAAAACAACAGAATTACCATAATCAGCCTGCAAAAAAAGCAGCCAGCCAACTACACCGGCTGCTTTCTGTTGCAAACTCAGGACTAATGATTTATCTGCCTATCGGCTAATTCCTGCTGTGCCGTTGCCACCACATCACTGCCAAACAGAGCATTCACATCCGCCTCATCAAACACATAGCGCGCATAACAGAAATCACAATTCACCTCAATACTGCCCTGCTCCACTACCGCTTCACCTACCTCCTGTCCACCAAGCAACAGCAGCATATCACCCACCTTGGCACGGGAACAGGTACAGGCAAATTCCACATCCTGCGGCGCAAACAACCTTACCTCATGTTCATGGAACAGCCGGTACAATAAAGTCTCAGCATCCAACTGCAACAACTCATCCTCAGTAAGCGTACCAGCCAGAGCAGATAATTCCGTCCAGCTATCTTCCTCAATATCCCGTTCTGGCAGTCTTTGCAGCAACAACCCACTAGCATGATCATCATCTGCCGCCAGCGTAATATAAGTCGCCAACTGTTCCGAACGCGCCATATAATTCATCAGCATCTGTGCAATACTGTCACCGGCCAGTTCCACTACCCCCTGCCATGACTCACCTTGCGCCGGTTGTAATGTCAGCACAAACATGCCGCCTTCACCGAGCAAATCCGCCAACTGCATATTTTCATCAATTACCGCAGACTCATCCCAGCGCGCAGTTGCCCGGCAGGTAGCTGCTGATGTAGCCTCCGCTACCAACATTTTCAGCACACCCTTACCTTGTACCTGCACAATCAGATTCCCATCAAACTTCAGATTACTGGCCAGTAATACCGCGGCAACAGTCAGCTCCCCTAATGCCCGATGGATCGCTTTCGGATAAGCCTTATTCTTAGCTACATGCTGCCAGACCTGCTGTAAATTTACATGCAGGCCACGCACCGGGCAATCATCAAACATAAAACGCGTCAACTGATCTGCCTTAGCCATCTTACTTTCTGTCATCATTACTATCTCGGCAAAATAATCAGCTTATATGGTCACTCCTAGTGAAAAAATCAAGTCATCTTATCACCACACCAGAATCAGAAAACCTCTGTAAATACCAGCATCTCAGCTCACAATTCACATACTAAATTACGCAGCGGTTCTAGTGTTTTATATTCATCAGATGTCATATCATTTAGCATCTCATGAAGTATTTCTTGGTTATAAACCGTCAGCCATTCTCCAGTTAACACCCTTACTTACTCTGGTTCACTCACCCAAAAGTATGAATCTAATACTTTTATACACTAAGTACGATTAAACCGTTCACCATAACCATTTACATATAAATTGTCTGATTGAATATAATCTAGAGTTATACCTTATGATTACAACCAGTTAAAGAATATTTTTTGGTATATTTCACTCCACCATCTACATATATTTTTAACGGACAAGCATAATTCGACTAGTTCAGGTAATCCTGCCTGCTGATTACCACAGTATCAGTATTAAATACCTCACAATTGAAGTCCTCAATTATATTGAACGTTTTAAAGCAACATTGATTTCGGCCACAGTCACTTATCGAATCCATTGACCACATTCAACTTATTTATTTTGGATTTTATAATAAAATATATCCTACTTCTGGCTGAAATATTTTAATGCATAGTAACCACCTGATTGCATAAAATACAGCACGAAAACAAAACCAGCTGTTTAAAACTGGCTTATGCCTGAAGTAGTAGCTGATGATTAATTTAGAAAATTATATAATGAGCTCTCATATAGAATTTAATGACAAAAGCTTGATATAAACTCATACCAAACTCAAAATTCTAAAGCTCCATTTATATAGCTAATAAGAATAATTTGCCAGATGGTGCACCCGGAGCGATTCGAACGCCCGACCCTCTGGTTCGTAGCCAGATACTCTATCCAACTGAGCTACGGGTGCAACTAATTTATTATACTACTCTAAATAAAAACATACCGTCAAATTCTCAGTTTGAATTTATCCTGCGTAAAAAAACTACTTCTCAAAATCTGCTTCCCAGTCTATCGTAAGTACCCCCCTGTAACCTGCCAAAGATTAGTGGGGGGGATAAAGAAAAATAGCCAGTATAAATTTGACAATCAGCTTGTCAGCACCATCATCGATACCGTTAAAATAACTATATTCATAATTAATATAACAGCGATTGGACGCCCCATAAATTTTAACCAAGTACTGTAATTTACTTTAGATAGCTGCAAGCCACCCATGACAACGCCAGATGTAGGCGTAATCAAATTCACTAAACCACTACCAGCCACAAAAATCATAATCATAATATTAGGATCCATACCTAACTTAGCAGTTAGCGGTCCTAAAATTGGTATAGAAACAAAGGCAAGAGCAGATGTTGAAGGAATTAAGAAAGACAGACCTAAATAAATCAAGTAAGCTACAGGAACAAAGATAACTGGCGACAATCCAGTTAACAGACTTTGTGCCTTATCTAAAATAAATAGATCTAAATGCGTTTCCCCCATTAATACCGAAATAGAACGGGCAACAACAATAATCAAAACTACTGATAAAATATCGCACGCACCCGCAATAAAATTATCAATAATATCTTTTTCTGACATCCTCGCCACCACACCAATGACTACTGACATCAGTAAAAACCACATTGCTAAATCACCAAAAGTCCAATCGCCAAAATTACTACCAGTTAAAAACGACGTCCAGCCATTAAAAACAGTTATATTGAATTCACCCCATGGTATCAATGAAATTATCATAACAATGAAAGTGAATGCAAACAGGATCAGAATATTTTTTTCACGTCGTCCAAAACTAAGATGTTCTGTATTCTCTTTATTGAAATACAAATTCATTTCAGTTTGTTCTTGTTGCGACAATAATGTAAGCGTTTTATCTTTTCTAATTTTTTTGGCATATCTCATCACATACCAAATGCAAAAAGCAAGCGTTGAGAGCCAAAGAACTGTTCCTACCGTAATAATGGTTCCCTGATTAGGATTATAGCCAACGCCCTTAAGCGCATCACCGGCCACACCAGTAGCGAAAGGATTAACAGTTGATCCCAATACACCCGCTCCTGCTCCTAAGAGAATAACTCCCACGGCTATCAGAGTGTCAAAACCAGCGGCCACCAAAGTTGCAGTAATAAGAATATAGAATGCAATAGTTTCTTCCGCCATCCCGTATACAGTACCGCCAATAGAAAACAAAAACATCAGCAGCGGAATAAGCACCAATTCTTTTCCTTTTAACTTCTGAACCAATGCAGAAATACCTGCTTCCAAGGAATTTGTCTTCATCGCTACATTGATAAACCCACCTAAGACAAGAATAAATACTGCTATATTGATTGAATTTTGAAAGGATTTGAATGGTGCCATCACAAGATTACTCAGTGATGGAGAAATAACTGTAGAGACTACTTCTGAATTTTCAGGGAGCGTGACCGGCGTAAATGAATGACCGGATAGCAATTTAGAAATAATCCATAGCAAAGCCAAAATAATAAATAAAATACTAAATGCTGATAAGGATTTTTTCTTTTCTTTTGGTTGCGTATTTTTTTCAGATTGCATAATAAAGAATCCTTAAAAAAAAGGTATCGCATTTATCATATACGATACCTTGTTTGCTTTAGTTAATAGTATGTTAACTCAGTAGAAAAAGATGTATTAATTTTCGTACCAGCTATACCTTTAACAATATCATCAATATCAGCCAAAGAACCAATTACCGCTGATTTTCCCGGATTTTCCCTAGCAAAATTAATGGCTGCCTGTACTTTTGGCCCCATAGAACCAGCAGCAAAGCCCATTTTTTCTAGCGTATCCGGATGAGCCTCTTTAATGGCCTGTTGATTGGGTTTTCCCCAATTAACAAAAGCAGCTGATACATCCGTTGCAATGATAAAAATATCAGCCGCAACCTGTTTTGCCAAAACAGCAGAGCAAAGATCCTTATCTATTACTGCTTCTACACCTTTTAAAGTACCATCATCATCATAGAATGTCGGTATACCACCACCACCAGCACAAATAACCACCGTACCTTTTTCCAACAACCATTTTACAGGTCTAATTTCAAAAATACGTTTAGGAATCGGACTGGGAACCACACGCCTGTACTTATCATTATCAGGAGCAATGCTCCAATTTTTTTCTTTCGCAAGCTTTTCTGCTTCTTCTTTTGTGTAAACAGGACCGATAGGTTTAGTTGGATTCAAGAATGCAGGATCATTTTTATCAACTTCCACCTGAGATAATAATGTAGCTAATGGCGTCTCCAGAGGAAGAAGATTACCCAACTCTTGCATTATCATATAACCAATCATCCCAATAGATTCAGCTCCTAAAACATCTAATGGGTATGAAGGAACATCAGTATATGACAAAGATTGTAATGCAATTAAACCAACTTGCGGGCCATTACCATGCGCAATAACCAATTCATTCCCGGGATAAACTTTAGCAATTTGCTGACATGCAATCTTAGTATTCTGGCGTTGATTCTCAGCCGTTAACGGCTCTCCTCTTCGCAATAATGCATTACCACCCAAAGCAATAACAATTCTCATATTAATTCCAATCGTTTTTATCTTAAACTAAGCTGGATACAATAACTGCTTTAATGGTATGCATCCTGTTTTCAGCCTGTTCGAATGCAATATTGATAGGAGACTCAAATACATCCTCAGTAACTTCAATCCCATTTTTAAATTGTGGATATTGTTCTGCAACTTCCTTGCCCACTTTTGTTTCAGAGTTATGAAAAGCTGGCAAACAATGCATAAACTTAACTCGTGGATTGCCTGTTGCCGCAATCAATTCTTTATTTACCTGATATGGCGTTAATGCATCAATACGTTCACCCCAAGATTCAATAGGCTCACCCATAGAAACCCAAACATCAGTATGAATAAAATCTACATCTTTTACAGCTTTCTTCACATCATCAGTAACAGTAATGCGTGCACCACTTTCTTTGGCAAATTTCTCACACATTGCCACCAATTCAGGCTCAGGCAATAATGATTTAGGGCCAGAAATACGTACATCCATTCCCAATTTTGCACCAATTAATAATAATGAATTACCCATATTATTACGTGCATCACCAACATATGCATACTTAATTTCATTTAAAGGTTTACCGTTAGAATACTCCAGCATAGTTAACACATCAGCAAGCATTTGTGTTGGGTGGAATTCATCGGTTAAACCATTCCATACAGGAACACCGGCATAATCAGCAAGCTCCTGAACAATAGATTGCTTATAACCGCGATACTCAATCCCATCATACATCCGTCCTAATACACGGGCAGTATCTTTCATACTTTCTTTATGCCCGATCTGTGATCCGCTAGCACCAATATAAGTTACATTAGCACCTTGATCATGAGCAGCAACCTCAAATGCACAACGCGTTCTGGTTGAAGTCTTTTCAAAAATTAAAGCAATATTCTTGCCTTTCAGTAACTGTTTTTCAGTACCAGCATATTTAGCCCTTTTAAGATCGCGAGCCAAATCAATCAAATAATTAATTTCACGTTCAGTATGATGAACTAAACTCAGTAAGTTACGATTTTTCAAATTAAAAGCCATAATGAATTTCCTTTATTTAAATTTAAATGATTGAATCACGGATAATCGGACAAGTCATACAATGACCGCCACCACGCCCACGTCCTAATTCACCTGCATCCACTTCCAATACTTCTACACCGTGATCACGCATAATCTTATTCGTATAAGTATCACGGTCATAAGCAATACAAACCCGTCTGTCCAGCATAATCACATTATTGGCATCATCCCATTGCTCTCTTTGCGCCTGAAAATTATCGCCGCCAGTTTGGATACGCGTAACTTGTGAACCCGTTACCTTGCCCATTGCTTCAGCAACAACATCAACAAAATGTTGTCCTTTATGTTCCTCAATAGCGATTTCATCTTCTGCACCACTTCTATATAAGCTGTAACACTTAATCTGATCGACAACTTCCGGGAAAACTGAAAACAAATCATAATCTAACATTGAAAACACAGTATCCAGATGCATAGCAGCACGCGATTTGGGCATTTGACAGGCAATTACCCTTGTTGCCCCATTCTCTTTACCGCAAACACTTTTTGCCAGTTGAGATACCATTTGCGGGTTTGTACGTTCGCCCATACCAACCAGCACAATCCCGTTTCCAATTGGCATTACATCGCCACCCTCTACAGATAACGTTCCCAGATTTTCATCTGTGTCGCCCCACCAGATTTTGGCTTTTCCTGCAAAATAAGGATTAAATTTATAGATTGCTCGCATGATTAGCGTTTCAGGGCGGCGTGCAGGCCAATACATCGGATTTAAACTCACACCACCATAAATCCAGCAGCTTGGGTCACGCTGGAAAAGAGCATTTGGAGCTGGAGAAGTTAAAAAATCATCTTCACTCATATAATTGAACATCAGATCACAACTTGTTTTAAAAGGTAAATCTGATTTAGTAATACCACCGAATAAATATGCAGACAGATTCTCAGCCGGAAGCTCATTTAACCAAGCACGTACATCACTTAGCATATGAACCCCAATGTTTTGAGGAACGAAAAGACGATCAAGAATCCAATTTCTATGTTCTTTATTTTGTAATACTTCACTTAACGCAACATTTGCATCAATAACATGGACACCGCGATCTTTCATTATTTTTACAAAATTATCATGATCACGCTGAGCCTTTTCAACCCAGATAACATCATCAAACAAAAGCTCGTGACAATTAGATGGAGTCAATCTGTTATGAGCTAAATTAGGGCGACATACCATAACACTGCGCAATTTACCGCATTCTGAATTAACACCGAAATTTCCTGACATTATCAAAACTCCTCAACACATTATTTAACATGAATCTACTGAATTCGAAGCTATTATGGCTTTTTTTCATTGAAATTAAATTTTTTTAATTATTTATATGTACTGTATTTTAGAATTTTGTATCAAATAATCTTAGATTGATAGAATCAGATTTTAATTGTAAATACTCCTTAAAAAGTACTGCAAAAATGTTTAAAATTCTCTATCATTGAACCAAAAGGAATTGGTGAAGTATGAAAAAACTAGCTGAGCATCAAACTGTATCAATATTAAAAAAGCAGGGGCTGAGATACCTGCCAAAGGCTTTCACTGCAAAAAAGAGGGTTTATACTTCTTATAAATGATAAAACAGTCATTGTCCTGAGATTAAAATCACCAAAGCAACCCAGCCTGAAATATTTGCCGGTTTAACCAACAAAACAGCTCAGAAATACCAGATTTATATTTTTTTGTTAATCTCAAAAACACAAGGAGCATATCAAAGAGATATTAGCAGCATATAACTCCAAACATCCTCATAAGGAATGAAGCAATATGATACCGATAAAATAAAAATTATTGATACAAAATGCACGATTTTCAATGTAATTGCTGTACGAACAATGAGGTATTTATTATGAAACTGGATAACATAGATAAAAGAATACTCCGAATACTTCAACGAGAAGGTAACATTCAGAATAATGAACTTGCCAAAAAAGTAGGATTATCTCCATCCCCGTGCCTGCGTCGCATTAAAATATTGGAAGACGCCGGATTTATAAAACAATACGTAGCATTGCTTGATAAAAAAACCATTAATAAACAACTAATAGTATATGTCAGAATAAAAATAGATATTGCCAACACCAGCTCTGCTGCCATTGAAAGATTTATTTATGAAGTAAAATTATTGTCACAAATTCAAGAATGTTATGTTATGGCAGGAGAAAATGATTTTTTATTACGAGTATTGTGTACCGATTTAGAAGAGTATAGAAATTTTCAGGTTAATACCTTAGCATTGTTACCAGGCGTGTGTAATATTAAAACAGAAATACCATTACAAGTTGTTAAATGGACAACAGAAATAGACATTTAAATAAAAAAGCCTGAATTTACAGGCTTTTTTATTATCTACATTTTGTCTAATACATCCAGCCCTAAAAGATCCATCCCCTGCTTTAAAGTTCTTCCTGTTAATCTGGCTATTTGTAAACGACTATTTCTGATTTCATCCTTTTCTTTCAAAATCGGATATTTCTCATAAAACTTAGAGAATGAAGAAGCCAATTGAAACAGATAGCTTGCAAGATAATGAGGCATACAATCCTTAGCCACAGTAATAATTACATCCTCAAACTGCAACAATAAACATAACAGATTTCTTTCATCCTGCTCTGTTGCCAGAATAACATGATCAGTATTGGGTTCAATTGATTGCCCGCTTTTATTAAGCAAACTTTGAATTCGAGTATAAGCATACTGTAAATAAGGTGCAGTATTCCCTTCAAATGACAGCATACCTTCCCAATTGAAAATATAATCGCTCGTTCTGTTTTTAGATAGATCTGCATATTTTATCGACGATATCCCTACAGCAGTTGATATCTTAGTAACTTCCTCATTCGATAGCGCCGGATTTTTCTGACGTACCAGCTCTGACGCTCTTTCAACAGCCTCATTTAACAGATCAATTAACTTAATCGTATTGCCATCACGGGTTTTAAATGGTTTGCCATCTTTTCCCATCATAGTACCAAAGGCAATATGCTCTAACTGAGTCTTTTCAGTCGCGAATCCCGCTTTACGAACTGTGGCAAATAACTCTTTGAAATGTAAACTTTGGCGGACATCAACAACATAAATAATCCGGTCTGCTTTCAAATGCCTAACACGGTAGCGGATACATGCCAGATCAGTAGTTGAATACAGAAAACCACCATCACGCTTTTGAATAATAAATGCAGTTGGATTACCGTCTTTATCTTTAATCTCATCTAAAAATACAACTTTCGCACCATCACTATTTACCGCTATACCTTTTTGAACAAGCTCATCTACAGTTGGCTGTAAATCGTCATTATATGAAGATTCACCTTTCAAATTACTTTCATTAACCAGCAATCCAAGCTTTTTATAGACTTCCTGACAATGCTTTTGAGATACTTGTACAAAGCGACGCCATAAAGCCAGAACCTTTTCATCTCCACCTTGTAATTGCACAACATAACTTCTCGCTGTTTGTGCAAATTCTTCTGATTCTTCAAATCTCTTTTTTGCATTCCGATAAAACGCTTCTAAATCTGCCAATGCAACATCACTCTGCCCAACCTTTTCCGTCTCAACCATATAAGTAATAAGCATTCCAAATTGCGTGCCCCAGTCACCAACATGATCCTGACTGAAAGCATCATGCCCTAAAAATCTTAATACTCTATTTAAAGCATCACCAATAATACTGGCACGCAAATGGCCGACATGCATCTCTTTAGCCAAATTAGCAGATGGGTAGTCAATCGGTATGATTTGTTTTGGTTGTTTTTTTACGCCTAGCCTTTCATCAAACAAACATTCGAATGCCCTCTGACTAAGAAAGCTGCCTGATAAAAAAATATTAATAAAGCCCGAACCCAATATTTCGATGCTATCAACAATTCCTTCATCTTTCAAACAAGATAAATTGTTTACAACTTTCTCAGCAATCTCTCTAGGATTTGATTTCAAGGATTTTGCTGCTCCCATAGCCCCATTAATCTGATAATGGCCAAATTCAGGTTTTGATGCAGGACGTAACAGAGCTGGGTATGAAGACAAACCACTATCTTCAAAAGCCTTATCCACATAATTATTTAAAAATTTTTGTAATTCCATTCTCTCACACCTCATCTTTTATATTTATATTGCTATATATAACATAAAATGTAAGAAATCGTCGCATTGTTTACAGAAAATTGGAAAAAAACTGTCATGAATATACATAAAAAGATTAAATTGACGCCCTGTTACTGACAAAAAATTTAATGATTACTTTGAAAAGAGAATAACTTGTCACTGTTTTGGCTCAACGCTTTATGCTCAGTCCCCCGCCATTTATCATGTACCGAAAAAAAGCCGCATTGAAACTGTTTGCCTCATTAACCAGTTAAAATATACCCTATATAATTATTAACTATAGTCTTAAACGTCTGGTCAAAATTAAAAAATCCAACAAAGATAAATTAAAGTAGCAAGTAAAGTGCCATAACAAAATCTATCCGTACGTTATATTATATACAGACACAAAGTATTCATCTTTACTTAAAAATAAGATAAAGCAACAGAGCAGAGAACAATTATTTGTCTGGATTGCTAATTTTTTGTGTGCGAACATATGCAGGTATTGACTCAACTCAATCTCAATTTAGCTCAGCATGAGTTCTGCAAGACAATGTTTTAGTCTGATATCATTAAATGCATTTATTCAGCTATTGGCAGCGAATATCAGAACAATGAAAACATCTGCTTATCAAAAAAATCGAATAAACATAAAATAAATCATAAATTTACCAATCCAACCTATCCATAGACGAGCATTAAAGCAAAAATTAACTACTACAATACTGTTAAATCGTATAAAGCGGTTATCAGGCAAAACACCTTATGCGCATTAACAGATTATTTTTATAATGAAGTGTAAATAACCCGACATTCCCTAATATATAAACATCTTAACGGTAATAGCAGCATCCACTTCTTTTACTATCACTACAACTTAATACTCAGCCAGCTCTTTTATTTTAAATCCTCTGGAATTAAGTGAAAAATTTTTCTATTTTTGTACTGTATTAATTCAAGTGGTAATTACACTAAGAAATAAAGCGCCCAATTCTGGTTTTACTTGCTGATTGATCAACCTGCTGCTGCAATATTATTTCGTGGCAAGATGGCTACGGATTCAGAACATAGAAAGTAGTTTGGCAATATCACTGACCCAGTGATAAACTTCGTACACTCTTGATCATTACTTATCAACTTAAGTGCTATATAAACACAAATTTTTATACTGATAACTTTCATCTGTGTCTGTAACAACAGTTACAGGCTTTTTTATAGGCAAATATAAGCTTGAATTATCGATTACCATAATCCGGATGTATAATCTTTACCTGATGAAACAGCACATATCAATTTACTAATTTATCTATGGAGAAATAATACATGTGCCAGTTGTTAGGCATGGATTGCAATACCCCCACTGATATAGTGTTTTCTTTTGAAGGCTTCCGCTTACGCGGTGGCTTAACAGATAATCATGCTGACGGTTTTGGTATTGCTTTTTTTGAAGGTCATGGCGTACGCCTGCTTCAGGATGACAAGCCCTGCGCCAGCTCTCCTGTAGCAGATCTCGTACAGCAGTATAAAATTAAGTCGGAAAACGTGATTGCACATATTCGCAAGGCTACGCAAGGGCAGGTGCATTTGGTCAATACGCATCCGTTTGTACGCGAATTATGGGGAGAATACTGGGTATTTGCGCATAATGGAAATCTGCGCCGCTTTAAGCCAGCCGGTGGAGAATATTTTAATCCAGTAGGTACAACCGATTCCGAACAAGCATTCTGCTATTTGCTTGAGCAATTACGCCAGCGTTTTCGCCACAAGCCTTCACGCGAAGTTTTATTTCAAACGGTGGCAGAAATTACTGCTGAATTACGCCAATATGGGCTGTTTAATTATATGCTTTCCAATGGCGATTGGTTGATTGCCCATGCCAGTACCCTGCTCTTTTATATTATTCGACAAGCTCCTTTTGGTAAGGCAGTTCTGACTGATGAAGATGTAGCCATTGATTTTTCCGCCGTAACTACCCCTCACGATCGTGTTGCGGTAATCGCTACCCTACCCCTTACCTGTAACGAACAATGGCAGCAGCTGGCTATTAACGAACTGGTGATGTTCAGCCAGGGAGAAATTGTTTTGCGTGATTGTATCCAGCCGCCACAATATATGAGCGTGGAAGAAGGTCTGGCCGTTGCACGTAAAGCGGGCGTGAGTATGTGATGTATTTAACAGAGGTGATTTACTATTAATCAGATATTAAATTAAATCTAAGCCAGCGGAACAAATCCAGATAATTTGCAATCATATATAGTTCCGGCTATATATTACTGAAACCAGATACAGCTAATATTTATGCCTGCACAGAAAGTATTAAACCCATCTGCTGGCAATAGCAAAAGCCATGTAAAAATATTTTAGCTGTCAGCTAGTAATTTGTCTTACCGATAATATTAATCTGCTCAGAATATCGGCTTAAGTAATAAATTAACTGGTAAAACCCAATATAAGAACATAAAAAACTATTGTCAGGCATATCGGCTGCTTACAAATAAGTTTTTCACTCTACTAACGGATTAATATCTGTATTGCAGCCGATAGTGGATTTAAACAAAAATGTTTATCATTAGATTGTCCATTACCGTCTTAAACTTATAAAGCTTCATTAACAACGAATATATAAATTATCAGTGTCGCAGATAGGTACAGCCATAAACAAGCAGACCATATTGATAACTATCTGAACTATATCTTCTTTATTAACGAAACCTTTTTCTCTCATTTTCTACAGCATCACTTATCTGGCTTCATATGTGATTTTGGCGTGACAGAGAAAACTTGGGGATTAAGTATTATTTAAAAGTTAGAATAAATTATATTATATAACAACATGTTATGTTTTAAAAACAAATCAGGCCAATGAATACACCGGCTTGCGTTTCCCCCGCAAGCCGGTGTATTCATTGGCATAAAGCTTGATTTTAATATTGATTATTGCAAGCTTACATAAAGCCGTATATCAAGATAGCTATTACCGCCACAGGAATAACAATCCGACATAAGAATTTCCAGCCCGCAAATATTACCGGATTCAAATTCAGCTCCTGCCGAATGGTTTCCTGCTTCATCATCCAGCCGGCAAAAATAATAGTACCCAAACCAGTTAACGGCAGCATAAGCTTACTGGTGACATAATCCAGAAAATCAAAAATATTTTTTCCAAATATGGTGACATCCTGCCATGCATTAAAGGACAACAGACAGGCAATACCCAAAGCCCAGATAATTACACTGCTCACCAATGTAGCTGATTTACGGCCTAAATGAGTTTTTTCTTCCAGCAGTTCTACAGTTGGTTCCAGTAACGAAATAGAGGAAGTAAGTGCAGCAAAGGTAAGGAAGATAAAGAACAGTACACCGATGATGGTACCGCCAGCCATATTACCAAAAGCAATCGGCAAGGTAACGAAAATCAGGCCGGGCCCTTCTGCCGGTTGCAGACCATTGGCAAATACCAGTGGGAAAATGGCCATACCAGATAACATAGCTACAATTACGTCCAGAATTACCACGGTACGGGCAGTGGAAATCAGATTAACATCTTTGCCCAGATACGAGCCATAGGCCATCATAATCCCCATACCCAGAGACAAACTGAAAAACGCATGTCCCAATGCCGCCAATACAGCCTTACCCGTGATGGCAGACCAGTTGGGAGTAAACAGGAAAGCAAATGCTTTGCCAAATGAAGGGCCGCTGACAACGCCAGCATAAATCACCAGTCCAATCAGCAAAATACCCAGCCCCGGCATCATGATTTTACATGAACGCTCCAGACCGGCACCTACTCCCATCGCTACAATCAAGCCAGTAGCCAACATAAACACAGTATGCCAAGTAAGCAAATGATTTACACTGCCGAGAAATTGCTGAAACACCTCACTGGTACCATCACCATGCAGCCCTGTGAAAGTACCATTGCCGGCAAGGAAAATGTAATCAGTGGCCCAGCCACCAATCACGCTGTAAAAAGACAGTATCAGGAATGAGCCAAGTACACCAATAATACCTACCCAGCGCCATGATTTGGATCGTCCTTCAGCAGCAGCCACATCTTCCATAGTGTGAATCGGATTTTTCTGTCCGCGACGGCCAATCAGCCACTCGGCTACCAGAATCGGTAAACCAATCACAAACATGCAAATCAGATAGGTAAGCACAAACGCAGAACCACCCATCTGGCCGGCCATATAGGGGAATTTCCAGATATTGCCCAAACCTACTGCTGAACCTGCTGCGGCGAGCATAAATCCCATCCGCGAGCTCCATTGTGAATGCGATTTTTTCTTTGTTCCGCCACTCATAACTGCCCCTTACATCCTAATTCAAGATTCAATAGAAAACTCAACATTTAACTCTATAATGTAAAATTAATTGGTAATCATGCCATGAATCGCATTTTTGGACAAGAAATGATTGCTTATGTGCTGTTTTCTGGCTAATAACGGCACAATTTAGACATTATGTCCAAATTATTGAATTAATGTATTCAATTAATTCAACATCTGTTAAGGCAGATAATCATTCATGATTACAGTAAGCGATGTTGTAGTGCCGGTAATTTGGTGCGTACCGATTGCAGGAAATCTGCATCCAGCTCAGCACAAATTACGCCCTCTCCCTCTGGAAGTGAAGCGATTACTTCACCCCACGGATTAATAATCAAGCTGTGGCCATAGGTACGGCGGCCATTCTGGTGCTGCCCGCCTTGTGCTGAAGCCAGTACATAACACTGATTTTCAATTGCTCTGGCCGTTAACAGGGTATGCCAGTGCGCTTTACCAGTGGTATAGGTAAAGGCTGCCGGTAAAACCAGTACCTCAAATGGGAGCTGAGCACGGAAGAATTCAGGAAAACGTAAGTCGTAACAAATACCCTGCGCCACAGTGATATGATCAACCTTTAACTCCGGCACATCCATGCCGCGCAATATGGTATCGGCTTCGGCATAATATTCATTGGCACCGCTGTAACCAAACAAATGCATTTTGTGATAGAAACCAAGCAGCTCACCGGCACGCCCATACACCAGCATGGTATTAAGCACCTTGGTTTTATCGGTACTTTGTAAGGGTATGGTGCCACCAAACAGGACAATACCCAATTCAGCCGCCAGTGTTTTTAAGGCAGATTGCAGTACCCCATCGCCGAATGTCTCTGCTACAGCTACTTTATCGGTATCGTTTTTACCCATAATTGGCCAGTATTCAGGTAATACCACCCATTGCGCCCCTGCTGCGGCAGCCTGCCGCACTAAGCGCTGCATAGACTGGATATTTTCGGCAACATCTGTACCTGAAACCATTTGTACAATGCCAACATTGATATTGTTCATGTAATGCTCCTTAAATACTCAAAAAACTTATGCCATAACTGTAGCCGTAAGATTATTTATAGCCTTAACTGGATTGATACGCAAATAAATCAATATTTATTGTGATAATGCAGGTAGTTGCTGTGATGGTAAAGCAATTGTTGTAGAAATGTTATTTTAATTTCTACTAACATATTAATATTAATTAATAAATTCATACCTATATAAATATATTTTGACTTTAATGTAAGGCTATTACTAGAATAATCATGAAATTGAACAGAGGTTAATACTTAACTGCTTTAACAGCATAACAGGAGGAATAGGCAGTAATACAAACCAAACCACTACTTTTAAATAATATGACCTGAATAGCTGATGATTCAGCTATATAAATAATTACAGCAGAAGTCCAAATCATTTATCACAATAATTATTTGTATGTATTAATGAATTTATCTAATTGACAAAGAAACTGTTATAGTTTCAGTTAACATAAAACAACAGACTTAGTAATATCGGTATTAAGCTAGATTAAGCAACCTCTATCATCACTAAATTTATTTCATTCCGATAGATAAAAGAAGTTTGATAATTAGTTTTCAGATGAGTGTTTCAATGCATTTAACATTCAACGTTTCCTGAGCAAAAAAGACTATTCGTATGATAATGCAGTGATGGAGGCTGCATTAAAAAATATTAGTAGTTTAGTAGTTTAGTAGTTTAGTAGTTTAGTAGTTTAAATTAAAATTTATCTAACTTTAATTTTATAAGAAATATATCTAGCAGAACTTTCGATATCAGGAAAAACTGTACTTTCATTAATATTGAGTAAATCAAGTTCATCTAATATTTTTTTTCGATTATTAATTTTTATTCTTTTAATCTGAATATAGTCATTTCCAATTTCATCTAAAGTAGCATTTAAACCAAATAAAAGAAATACACCTGATTGAGAAGATATTCTGACATTATTTTTAATCCCTTTAATACAAATAATATCTTCCAAGTCTTTTTTATTGATTTTCGGTTCAAAAAATGGCTTTTCTTCTCTAATAAAATGAAGAAGTTTTTTTATGCTAGGTTGTTGGTTAAAGCGCTCACGTTCTTTGTTAAAATTAATTGCATCTTTCTCATGATGAGATAATCTAGCTAAATTTGCAATACAGCTTGCAGTATCTGAATCATAATATTTTACATATTCATCATCTATAAAAAATATAATTACTTCTCCAACACTCTCGTCCATAGACGCACTAGATCTGCAAGCAAAATAAAGAGCAATAAGAGGATTAGTTGTTAGATCAAGTAAACGAGTTGGCATTGAATAATGCTGCATTCGTACCAATTTATCTAAAGTATACTTATCATTGATAAATTCTTTATATTCAGACATGTAAAGCTCTCGATATAGAATATGTTCTTGCATACTGTATATTGACTGACCTTCACTATTTTTTCTAAATAATGAAGGTACTAAACGATACCGTTCACTTGAGTGTCCACGATAATATATATGTCGCTTGTGGTCATTTTTTATGGCGACTATTTGTTGAATAAATTCGACCACTTCCCCAATATAAATATCATTTTCTTCATGTTTGCTATACATATTATTTACCTATTCATTATCACTTAATTCATGAGATCCTGTTTTATACAAATAAAGAGGCATATCAATTAATCCAATACTTTCTATAGGAATAAAATGTATTTCACCATTAAGGTCTTCAAAATGAATGAATCTACTCATTTCAAATTCAATATCCATGATACTATTTAACAATGCAGAAGCATCTCCTATACTTATAGTTTCAGTTGTATTGTCATGAAAATAAATATAGACATCATTAATAAGCTCAAGAACATTATCATCTGTAATTCTATTTTTTTTGATTAATTCATCAATAATAATTTGTAACTTTTCCGAGGTATTCTCACAAAAGTGCTCATAATTAAAGAAATATTCTTCTATAAGATTATAATACTCTTCTGCTCCTAATCCTTGATATCCATCCCAAGGCAGCTCCCAATCTTTTGGCATATCTGAATAATCACCAAGGAGTGAAATTTTTTTTATTTTACTTTTATTGATAAAAAGTAATCGGTTATTTAAAGTTTTCACAGCAAGTATTTTGCTTTGTGTATCTGGTTGGTCATCATGTAAGACACGTTCAACTCTATTAGCTGTTGCAGAAGTAACTGGATACCACTTAATAACATTCGAGTTGTATAAAAGAATGCCTATATGCCCCCAAAAAGAATCAATCCTTTTGTCAGTATTCCACGGCTGCCAAGATGTTATAGTAACTACGTCATTATTTAAAAGATCATAAACACTTGTACCAAAAATTACAGCAATATCTCTTAATATTTTCAATTCTGGTTGAGATTTATTCAACTCCCAGTCACTTATATCTTTTGATTTGACACCTAACCTAGCAGCTAAATCTTTTTGCTTATAATTATATAATTTTCTTAAATTTTTTAATTTTTCCATAATAGTACTAATGTTTTTTTAAATTATTTCAGTTATATGAGTTAATAATTCACGAAAGAAGAGAAAATAATCCGTTTAAACTACTGACATAAGTTAATCTGTAACTAACCCATACCTAGTACACAACCTCTGTAGAAAATTACACAACGTGTTTTTAATATTGTGTATCCGATAAGCTTACGGTTTCAGCTTTCTGTTTCTTTAGGAATTGGATATCGGATATTTACATATCACGGTATTTATTCCGCCACTTAATAAAGCTGAATCGTTTATCCATATCATCGAAAACGCTTCTTAACTGGAGTCAGCGTCTGTTTTCTTAAGAATAAATAGGCTTAGATGCTCAGTTATTTTTTACATTTAAATCCTCTTTCAGTTAATAAAAGAATTTTCTATGTAGCAATTACCGTAATGGTTAACTCAGTAAAATAGCTTATTGGTACCAAATATCAGTTGCAGAAAATTTCTGGATATTGTGCTTAATTGAAAAGCTGATATCCAGAATCATTCTTTAAACTAATCAAATACTTTACGACAGGCGTTGCTGGCATTGCTGGCAGATGCCGGTAAGTACGATATGTTCATCATTGAGCATAAAGCCGTTATCGGCCGCGCGCCGGCGCAATGCTGCCCATTCGGAGCTCAGGCTTTGTTCATCTACGGCGCCACACTGGTTGCACACCAATACAAAATCGCTGTGATGTATATTGTCTTGCTGACAATGACTGTCACATTCATGCTGAACATGACGGCAAAGAATATAGCCGTTAACCGCCGGTATTTTATGTAATACGCCCTGCTCCGCCCAGAAATCCAGTGCCCGATAGGCAGTGGGCGGGGCAACGGTGTTGCTGCTGTGCTGTTGCATATGTGCCAGTACCTGATAGGCTTTAATTACGCCGTCCATGTTTATTACAATATCCAGTACCTGAGCACGTAGCTGGGTAACGGTAACGCCCTGTTCTGCGCACTGTGCCATGATACGTGCTTTATCTTCGGCTTTGGATTGCCATGCTGTATTGCTACTCATGCCTGCCAGCCTTATGCCAGATCACGGGTGACACTCAGGCCGGCAAAGGTTTGTGATACTGGCATGATTTCGATGTTGTTGACATTCATATGAGCAGGAGTTTGATAGAGCCATAACACGGTGTTGGCGATATCTGCCGGTTGCAGATAGCTGATATTTTCATACACGGCTGCGGCTTGCTTGTCGTCCCCGCGAAAACGCACATTGGAAAATTCGGTATCTCCGCACAGGCCGGGAGCAATATTGGTGACGCGAATACGGGTGCCGGCCAGATCGGTACGTAAATTCAGGCTGAACTGGCGTACAAAGGCTTTGGTGGCGCCGTATACATTGCCACCTTTATACGGCCATGCGCCGGCAGTGGAGCCCAGATTGATGATATAACCGGCATTTTTGGCTATCATGCGCGGGAGTATCTGCCGTGTTACATAGGTTAAGCCAAGGATATTGGTGTGTATCATGGTTTCCCAGTCGGTATAGTTTGCCTCCTGCGCCGGTTCCATGCCCAGTGCCAGCCCGGCATTATTCACCAGTAAGTCAATATCAGCCCAAGTGCCTTGCAGGGAAGCCAATGCGCTATCGACGCTGCTTTTGTCGGCCACATCCATTTGTAACGGTAAAAAGGCTGTGCCCAGCTCAGCCTGTAAATGGTGCAGCTTATCCAGCCGCCGTGCTGCGCCGATCACTTTATAGCCGGCATGAACCAGTACCCGACACATTTCTGCACCAAAACCGGCAGAAGCGCCTGTAATCAATATTGCCATATCAGCATCCTTCCCTGTTGTTTGTTCCAGACTATGGTAGTCTTTCAACAGCTAATGTTAGCACGTTCCGGTATTTTTGCTAGCAAAGTAAATTGCTGGTTTAACCGGCTTGATAATAAAAACCCCGTTAATGCTAACGGGGTGTTTCATTACAGGTTAGTTTTACAAAGACTGCTGCATCGCCCATGAGCGCAGTGCACGTGCATCACTAACCCGGGTGGTGGAACTGGGGGAATTCAGCAGGACAATGGTAACCGGCTGATTCTGTACGCTGGTCAGCAAAACCATGGAGCGGCCTGCTTCACGGATATAACCGGTTTTTTGCAAGGCAATTGGCCATGCGCCTTCGCGTACCAGTGCATTGGAATTGCGATACTGCTCTATACGGCCATTACTGGTATATACCGAACCAGAATTATCGGTGGAATACTGTCTGATAAGCGGATACTGGCTGGCACCGCGTACCAGTAAGGCCAGATCACGTGCTGTAGCCTGATTACGCGGATCCAGTCCGGTTGGCTCATAAAAGCGCGCATTGGTCATCCCCAACTCAGCCACCTTGCGATTCATGGCGTCTACAAATGCCGGCATACCACCCGGATAAGTACGCGCCAATGCGTGGATTGCGCGGTTTTCACTACTCATTAAACCGATATGCAACAGTTCACGCCGGGTCATCACGGTGCCTACTGACAGGCGGCTGGTTGAGTTTTTGAGCCGGTCAATCTCTGCATCGGTGATGGTAATGTGCTCATTCATATTCTGGTTGGCATCCAGCACTACCATTGCTGAAACCAGCTTGGAAATGGATGCAATAGAGCGTACCTGATTGATGTTTTTCTGGTACAGGATTTCGCCAGTCTCATTATTCATAATCAGTGCCGATTGTGAGCTTAATAAGGGACCGGCAATCTGGGCACGTGTTTCCAGATTGGCATCAGGGTGATTGGTGATAAATGAACTGAGGGTATCACTCTGGTCACCCACTTGCTTTTGTTCGATAAATTTACCGAGGACATCGAGGTCTCCGGCAAAAGCAGGCACTGCAAAAAACAGACTGCTACTTAACAGGCTTACCCACTGCCAGCGACGCAGACAAGATAAACGTGACATGGTAACTTCCTTTTTGACTCTGATTCGGGGTAATTTAATTCTCAATTAAGATGCTCATGCTGAACGTGAGGGCGGAACAGATACATCTCTGTTGGCTATGATTAATAGAAATTTCAGCGTCCAAATAATCAATACAAAATCTGTTTCTGTGGCTAATTATAAGACAATTTTAATCATTGCCGGAACTTTCATCAGTTGCTAGCGCAAATAAAAGCTGTTTATAAACGATATTTTAACCAGTTTTTCATTGCTAAACCGGTTGCTGCAATAGTTAAAACCACATTAGCATTCAGTTTGATATCAGGCTAATAACACTATATACTCATTTTTTGGCTGAGTTTGGGTACGGTGTGGTTAAGGCTGTAGCCAGTCAGGCTTTCAATATAAGCTCTATTTTCTTGATGAAATCCTGTTTATGAGTAAAGAAATTCGTTATTGTTCGTTTTGCGGAAAAACTGAAAACGAAGTTAAAAATTTAATTGAAGGTGAAAACGCATTAATCTGTAATGAGTGCGTAGATACATGCAATGAAATGCTACATAATCCGGGTGGTTCTTCTACAGAAAAAGGCACGCCGGCTGCAACTGCTTCCGCAGGTTCAGATGTCAGCTCCGGTCAGGATAAATTGCCTACGCCGGCAGAAATTGTTGCCAATCTTGATCAATATGTGATTGGGCAGGAAACGGCAAAAAAATCGCTGGCGGTAGCGGTATACAATCATTACAAACGTTTACGTATGGGCAAGGAAGAGGGTCAGGTAGAACTGTCCAAATCTAATATTTTGCTGATTGGACCTACTGGTTCCGGCAAAACACTGTTAGCTCAGACTTTGGCACGCAAACTGGATGTGCCGTTTGTAATGGCCGATGCGACTACTCTTACTGAAGCTGGTTATGTAGGTGAGGATGTTGAACAGATTATCACTAAATTGCTGGGCAAATGCGATTTTGATGTACAGAAAGCACAAAGAGGCATTGTGTATATTGATGAAATCGATAAAATTTCCCGTAAGAGTGATAATCCTTCAATTACGCGCGATGTTTCGGGTGAAGGTGTGCAACAGGCTTTGCTTAAGCTGGTAGAAGGTACGGTTGCTTCTGTTCCGCCTCAGGGTGGCCGTAAACACCCTAATCAGGAATTTATTAATGTAGACACTACTAATATTCTGTTTATCTGTGGCGGTGCTTTTGCCGGTTTGGAAAAAGTTATCCGCCAGCGTACTGAAAAAGGCGGTATTGGTTTTGGTGCGGCAGTGCACAGTAAAGACGAAAACACTAATGTTAGTGAGCTGTTTCAAACGGTGGAGCCGGAAGATCTGATTAAATTCGGTTTGATTCCTGAGCTGATTGGCCGTCTACCAGTTATTGCCACGCTGACAGAACTGGATGAAGACGCGCTTATTAATATTCTTACTGAGCCCAAAAATGCATTAATCAAACAGTTTCAGGCTTTGTTTGCGATGGAGGGTGTGGAGCTACAGGTTCAGCCTTCAGCTTTGCGAGCTATTGCCAAGCTGGCTATGGCACGAAAAACCGGAGCCCGTGGTTTGCGCTCAATTGTAGAAAAAGCTTTGCTGAACACCATGTATGCCCTGCCCGATTTAGCTGATGTGAAAAAAGTTGTGGTCAATCAGGATGTGATTGATAAAGGTGCAGAACCGGAGTGGTTACTTGCTGATGGCAGTGTTTATAAGAATTGAAGCGATAAGCTGAAATATTAATGTATATATAAAACCGCCTTAATTTTTTTAAATTCAGGCGGTTTTTTTATTTGTTCAGGTATATCAGATTACCAGCAGGCGCATAAATAGCTAAATAGCCAATCTATAAATTTATTATGTTCAATTGTGTATTGCTTTATCTGGCAGTGTACTCAGGCTAGAATAAATTATTAACGGTGTTACAGATATCGGCCAAACCACAAGACTTTGCCAATAATCTGCACATCATCGCTTTCGCTATCCAGCCGGATTTCAAAACTCGGGTAAGCATCGTTGGCAGAAATGACATTGACTACATTACCCGGCATTAGCTGTAAACGTTTTACCAGCAGATTATCGTTGATACGTAGTACATATAATCCATCACGCCGTATGTAATTCATTTTCTGCACCAGAATGGTATCCCCATCATTGAGCACACCTTCCATGGAGTCACCTTTAACCGAAATAACGGATAGACCACTGACTTCCTGACTAATTATTGAGTTAATCCAGTCTTTGCGAAACGCCATGGTAAACATAGGTGTCTCATTGGTAACCAGACTGCCATGTCCGGCCGCAGCTTCAATCGCGTACCGTGGTACGTATACAAAATCATCTGCATTAACTGGATTACCCAGTGTATCGCGTGCCGCCTGAGCAGAGTGTTCAGGAAAAGGTTCCCCTTCTCCGGTTAACAGCCAGTCGATGCTGCATCCTTTTAATTCTTTGATGCGTTTCAGGGTTTCTGCTTTGGGTAAACCGCCTTCATGCCAGATACGGCTGAATCCGGCCATAGTCATGTCAATGTCTGTGGCAATTTTGGATTGACGCTCACCCGGCCATAGTGAAGCCAGACGGTCCTTGAATGTTTGCATACACAAACTCCAGCAATTTATTAGAAATTTCGTCAGTAAATTTGTTTTATTATACTTCATTTTTAAAAAAATGAATAGTAATTATATTTTTAAGAAATCTACCTCTTGAATATTTATTTTTTTCTAATTATTATAGTAAAAATTAACTAATTTATTAGATTTTTCTAAATTCGGAGTAGATTATGAAATTATTGAAGATATCTGGATTGATGGTTTTACTATTGCTGCTGGGAAATTTTCATTCTGCTCCTGCCCGAGCCACAGTGGCTGCAACCTCAATCGCACAGGCTGTAGACTGTCATCATCTGGCGCAATTAACTTATACAGAGATGAATCCAGCTCAGATACAGGTAGCCAAGAGCTGTGACCAGCGTGAAGCTGCACAGGGCTGGCTTAAAATATATGGAAAAATGAACCATACTGAGCTGGTAAAGGCAATGGTATATGAAACTTCCTGAACTGAGCCACTCTTGTGCTGTGGCAGTAATATTTGCACTAATTTAGTTGTTCTTTTGTACGCATAGGCATACAGGTCTAGTTTCAAACTGAGTTTGTAATATCAGTTGATTAGTCAAGATAGCAGATAAATCTGGCTTTTGTGGAGCCTGAATCGGCATCTGGATATTATTTCTGTGCCACAATTCAGGCTTATTGCAATTAATCCGCTGCTTGGTGTGCTAACTGTGTGAGTATTTGTTGATGAATACCTCCAAAGCCGCCATTACTCATTACGAGTATATGATCACTTTGCTGTGCTTCTTCTGCAATGGCATTAATCAGTGACTGCATATCCTGAAAAACTTTTACTTTATCCTGTAGCGGACTTAGCGCGGCGGCTACATCCCATTCTACACCGCCTGCATAACAATATACTTTATCGGCTTCTGCCAGACTGGCTGGCAGTGCTGCTTTCATGGTACCCAGTTTCATGGTGTTGGAACGTGGTTCGAGTACGGCCAAAATACGTGCATTAGCTACTTTCTGACGTAAGCCGGCTATGGTGGTGGCAATGGCGGTGGGATGATGGGCAAAATCATCATAAACAGTTATATTATTGACGATGCCCTTGATTTCCATACGCCGTTTCACGTTTTCAAAGCGTGCCAGTGCAGCACATGACTGCTGTACGGAAATGCCAACATGGCGGGCAGCTGCAATTACGGCCAGCGCATTCATGCGGTTGTGCTGCCCGAGCAATTTCCATTCAATATGGCCTACTTTTTGTTGCTGATACAGCACATCGAAGCCACCGGTTGCAGAGATTTCGCCTATCTGCCAATCTTTGCCGGAACCAAAGCCCTCTACCTCACTCCAGCATCCTTGTTGTAAAACTTCAGCCAGAGCTGCTGACTCTTCATTGACAACAATTAGACCATCGCTCGGGATAGTGCGAATCAGATGATGAAACTGGGTCTGAATTGCAGCTAGGTTGGGAAAAATATCTGCGTGGTCATATTCAAGATTATTCAAAATTGCCGTACGGGGACGATAGTGTACAAATTTACTGCGTTTATCAAAAAAGGCTGTATCGTATTCATCGGCCTCAATAACGAAAAACGGGCTGCGTTCTGGTGTAGTTGTGGATTGTGTTGCTGGAGGTATTTGTGGCAATCGTGCTGATACAGCAAAATTCTGTGGCACGCCGCCAATCAGAAATCCGGGTGCCAGACCGGCATCTTCCAGCACCCATGCCAGCATACTTGCTGTAGTGGTTTTACCATGAGTACCGGCTACAGCCAGCACCCAATGGTGTTGCAGTATATTTTCTGCCAGCCATTGCGGCCCGGAAGTATACGGCAAATTGCGATTGAGAATGGCCTCAACGACAGGCATTCCGCGACGGGCAACATTACCAATTACATAGATATCAGCAGGATAGTTATCCAGCTGTGTTGCCTCAAATCCTTCCACCACATCAATGCCCAAATCAGCCAGCTGTGTACTCATCGGCGGATACATTTTGGCATCACAACCTGTGACGCGGTAGCCGGCCTGTTTGGCTATAGCGGCAATGCCTCCCATAAATGTTCCGCCTATACCAATGATGTGGATATGCTGCATTTTTTTGTCTCTACGCGGTAAAAACCTGCATTATAGACTGTCCTTATGGTTACTACATGTATGTTTTTTATTTTCTGTGATTGCACTCTGGTTGGAATGGATATCACTATGGACAGTAGCTCTTGAATATAGCTCAGTTGATTACTTTCACTATTCGATGATGATGCATTGAATAATTAAAATTGATCTATACTATGAATAATCAGGGGCATAAATTTGCTTACTTCAGATATGGTTATTATGAATATCTGATGATGTAGCGCTCCAAGATATTTTTCAGATTACCTTTGTGCCATTTTGCTGCAACAATAAAATTGGGTACTTTAATTTGATATTTCTTTTGCTCAAAGGTAAATGTTATTTCTCCTCTGAAGATGCCTTTCTTGAAACTTAAATCGGAAACTTTTGTCATTGGGATAACGGTTATAGACTGCGTCAAATTGGCAGTTAGCGACAATCCAATCAAAATTATTTTTTCTGCATTGAAGTAGATAAGCAGATGTTTAATACCTAAGGTTGCTAAGCCTGAAAATAGTGCATATTGCCACGCTTTGGCATTAATCATGCCATAGATTATTGATGAGCTATCAAAAGCTGGTAATTGATGCTGCTCAAAATAAGCTTTGATTTGTTCCAGTTTTAAGCCACTACTCATAGAGAAATTTCCTCTGTTACAAAGATTATACTTAGAATGAATATTCTATTCATGTAAACATGATTTGTATAGCTGAGAAACGCTGAATCAAAAAATATATTTATCATATTGGTTGATATGATTCAGCACTGTATTACGGTTTTGAGTAATGTGTTATTTATGCTGTATACATCTGGCTTTGTAGTTTGATGATCATCTGTGAACCATGTTTAAATAAAACAGGTTTGGTATAAATTTTAATAGGATGAAAAGCTGCTCGTTGCAGGTGTTGTGTATCAATAAGTATTGGAGATTGAGTTTATCCACAAAAAAAGATGATTTATGCCGCATTTGCCTAGTCTTTTGCCAGTTGGGTTATGAACAGGTGTGATGTATTGGGATAAATACACATTATTCCTGTCATTACTGGGATGTTATTGCATATAAACTGTGGATAAGTAATTTAGACCATTGTTACTTATAAATTAAATTTAATTGATTAAATTTTAGGCAACAGTATGAGATAAGATTAGATTTCTTGTTTCCTGTCTGTTAATGACTTGTACATGGGAGGATAATCGGGACATAGCATACCTGTAATTAAGATTTGAATTTTCTGATCATACAACCGCCCGATCAGTTTTCAGGTGTGTAATTCTGACTTTATTGCAGGAAAATAACCAATAGCAGCCCAAAAGAAAAAGCTGCCTTACATGCAAGGCAGCCTGAAAGATTGAATACTGATAATCAGTTTTCAGCTGGTTTGAATTCCTGTGGTGCTTTTTCCAGCAGTGCTTTGATAGATAAACGCACGCGGCCGCGATCGTCGATTTCCAGTGCTTTTACTTTTACTTGCTGGCCTATCTGTAGATAATCGCTGACATTTTTTACCCGCTCATGTGAAATCTGGCTAATGTGTACTAGGCCATCTTTACCCGGCATTACGGATACGATTGCACCAACATTATTATCCAGAATCTTGATTACGGTACCTTCGTACACTTTACCTACTTCTACTTCTGCGGTGATGGCTTCAATACGGCGTTTGGCTGCTTCTCCCGCTTCACTGGTGCTGGCAGCTATGGTGATGGTGCCATCTTCGGCAATGTTGATTTCGGTGCCGGTTTCAGCCGTTAATGCACGAATGGTTTCGCCGCCTTTTCCAATGACATCGCGGATTTTGTCCTGATGGATTTTCATGGTAAATAAACGAGGTGCATGGGCAGATAATTCCTGCGGGCCTTCTACGGCTTGCTGCATCTGGCTGAGAATTTTCAGACGGGCTTCTTTGGCCTGAGCCAAGGCAATCTGCATGATTTCTTTGGTAATACCCTGAATTTTAATATCCATTTGTAAGGCAGTTACACCGGCAGTGGTACCGGCTACTTTGAAGTCCATATCACCAAGGTGGTCTTCATCACCTAGAATATCAGTCAGTACAGCAAATTTATTGCCGTCCAGTATCAAGCCCATAGCGATACCGGCAACATGGCTTTTCAGGGGTACGCCGGCATTGAGCAGACTCAGACAACCGGCACACACGCTGGCCATGGAAGAAGAACCGTTGGATTCGGTAATTTCTGATACCACTCGCATGGTATAGCTGAAATCTTCAACATCAGGCAAAACGGCCAGTAATGCGCGTTTTGCCAATCGGCCATGACCGATTTCGCGTCGTTTTGGCGCACCCATACGGCCTACTTCACCTGTGGAATAAGGTGGGAAGTTGTAGTGCAGCATAAAGCGATCGGTATATTCACCACTCAGGGCATCAATAATCTGCTCGTCGCGCTGGGTTCCTAAGGTAGCAGTAGCCAGTGACTGTGTTTCACCACGGGTAAACAGAGCGGAACCGTGGGTACGTGGCAATACGCCAGTTTGGATATTAATCGGGCGTACGGTACGGGTATCGCGGCCATCAATGCGTGGCTGGCCTTCGAGAATCTGGCCACGAACTACTTCTTTTTCCAGATCTTTGAAAATACCGCGAATCTGGTTAGCCAGTAAGGTATCGGTTTCTTCGGTAATCAGTGCTGCTTCTACGGCTGCCCAAGCTTCATCAAGCTTGGCTGTGCGTGCCTGTTTCTGTTTGATTTTAAATGCAGCATCAATGGTTGCTCCGGCCAGCTCGCGCACTTTGGCCTCCAGTGTTTCATCGGCTGCCGGCGGCTGCCAGTCCCATACTTCTGGATTTACTTCATCAGCAAATTCATTAATGGCGCGGATAGCTGCCTGCATCTGTTCATGTCCGAATACCACGGCACCAAGCATGGTTTCTTCTGACAGAACATCTGCTTCAGATTCCACCATCAGTACAGCTTTTTCTGTACCGGCCACTACCAGATCCAGTTGTGAACGGGTTAGCTGTGCTTTAGTGGGATTTAGGACATATTCACCATTTATATAACCCACGCGTGCAGCACCAATCGGGCCGGCAAAAGGTACGCCTGTTAGCAATAGTGCGGCTGAGGCACCTAGCATGGCCGGAATGTCTGAGTCGATTTCCGGATCAACTGATACGACCATGGCCACAATCTGGATATCGTTAAAGAAGCCCTCTGGAAATAAAGGACGAATCGGGCGGTCAATCAGGCGGCTGGTTAGGATTTCTTTTTCGCTTTGTTTGCCTTCTCGCTTGAAAAAGCCACCCGGAATTTTACCGGCTGCGTAGGTACGTTCGAGATAGTCTACGGTAAGCGGGAAAAAATCCTGTCCGGGTTTGACTTCTTTAGCGGCAGTTACTGCCACCAGTACTACGGTGTCACCCATGGAGATTTTTACGGCACCGGCAGCCTGACGGGCAATTTCACCGGTTTCCAATGTAACAGTCTGGTTTCCGTACTGGAATGTTTTAATATGTTTATTAAACATGCTGGACTTTCTGTTCTGAATTTTACAAAAGCCGCACCCGCTAAAAAACCTACCCATATATACGTAACTACACATTTACATGGGTAGGGTTTCTGGCTGGGCGAAATTTGCAAAATGGTTATTAAATATGGTTTATACAGGTCTGTAATAACCACAAATACATTTTGTGTGTGGTCAAATTCTAACATATATTTTTTACCTTATCGCAAGCACGATGGGCTTGTGCTGGTATATAGCCATTTAATTCAGGTGTTTTTGGTCTTTTTATGCTGTAAATGCCAATATTTATTCAGATGGCAAGGTTGTTTCTTGGTGTTATCTAGCTCATATTGATAAAATTTATTTACATATTAATGTAATTTATTTATATGTTAAAATAAATTTTATGTATGTAAATCATATTGGTTCAACCGGATTTGGCTGTACCTGTATTAATAAGGAACAATATATGTCTGAGCTTTTATATAAGAAACCAACTGATAGTGATGTGTTGTTATCAGTGGTGATGCATCCGGAAGATACCAATGCCAATAATACTATTTTCGGCGGGCGTATTCTGGCTTTGATGGATCAGGCTGCCTATGCCTGTGCCAGCAAGCACGCCCGTGCTGTAACGGTGACTGCGGCTATTAATACAGTTAATTTCCGCACACCGATTTATGTCGGCGATCTGGTATCCATTAAGGCACGGGTAAATTATGTAGGTAAATCATCTATGATGATTGGTATCCGTGTGGAGGCGGAAAATCTGATTACCGGTGAAGTACGCCATAGTAATTCCAGTTATTTCACTATGGTAGCGATTGATTCTTCCACCAGCAAACCGCAAACTGTGCCCGGTCTGATTCTGGAAACGCCCAATGATGTACGCCGCTTTGTGCGCTCATATGCGCGTAAAATGGAACAACAGGAAAGTCTGAAAGAGTTTCAGGTTAAAACCTTTCATTTAAATAAAGATCATCTGGATTGGTGTCAGACGCAGAATGCGCAGCTAAATGCTGATTTGTATAATAAAATAGAATAATACAGTTTTGTTTGCACTTCTCTTCTGCCGATGTGTAGTATTGATCTTTCAGCCGTGATTCAAGGCTATTTGCTCTACTTATCACCATCTCCCTGTCTGGCGTTATTGCACAATCGCCAGTATGGATTTGAAATTAATGACTTTAGAGAATTTTTTAGCTATTGGCGACAGATACAAAAAAATTAGTAGCCTTAAAGGATTCGTAATTGCTCCAGCAGTTGAATAAATCAATGCCAATACTGATTTTAATATTGATATTTCATTTAGAAAATGTAAGCGCGAAATACGCTGGGTACGGCTAAGCTTTAACCAAAAACAGGAAGCCAAAGTATTTAGCGTGCAAGGTATTAGTTATCGTGCTTATGCCGCTGCCTGCTCTTTCTGACAGAAGATAAAACGTGACTTGAAACAGGGACGCTAGAACAATTACAAGCTGTCTGTATCATAAGCGAGCTATTAAATTTTATGGTACATGCTGAAGCGTGATTAAGTCATAGACTGTAAGCTAAATAACAACAAGACCCTGTTTAGGACTTTATTTAATTTCACACAGATTTTGCAGCTTGTTTCTGTTCATATCGCGCTATCTCATTATCAAATTCTTGTTTTTCTTGTTTGATCCTTTCAACAACAACGGAATAATCAGTACCTTGTAAATAAGGTGGTGCTAATTCAGGACACAGATTATAGACAAGCATATTTATGTTAATCATATTACCTAAAGCTGCTCCACATGCATGAACTGTTAGATCAGGGTAAAAATGATATTTATGTCGTAGATCAAGAGCAAATTGATCAAGAGCCTTACCTAATTCATTAGCTCTCTGGTTAATCTCAACTAGTTGCTCATGAGAAAATTCTGATTTGTCCATACCCATTACCAATGATGATTCGCTGCCCCGCCAGGTAAGTCAAAAATACCTCCACTAGCAGAACCAAGACAATACATATAGACCGCATAACACTGATGAAACCCTATATTAGCAATAAGGCCTTCAGTACAGCGATTATATTGCTGGCTGCACCGGTTAAGCTGACTTACTGATAAGCGCAGCAATCCTTCATTATCTTGTTTTTGATTCTGTTTCTTACTACTCAATATACTAGCTACAAGAATGCTTTTAGTCAGCAGTGGTAGCAGTTACTGCTGATATACTTAAAGCTACCAGTATTGATCAAGAAATTAAACGCTTTAACATCAAAATTCCTCCTATTTGCTGGAAAATAGGTAAATTTATAGTAAATCGAATTAAAATAGAAATCAATAAGTTGACGTTTATTTTGTTTCAATCTTGTCACATACTTGGTTCGTCATCATCCCTATCATTACTCGGCGCAATCGCAACCCTTTTAGTTTTTTTCTGGTCAAATATCCTGTCGCACGTTCAACCTATTCTCTACCGTTGTTTTAAGCTTGTTATAGACATTCCGAAGGCTGTCTATGCCTCGGCCAATTGCCATTGTTAATCGCTCAAAGTAGTAAGGTATGATAAGGTATAAAAAAGCCGTCTTTAAAAAGACGGCTTTTTTGGTCAAACGGGATATGCTTATTTACGCAGACCCAGACGAGCAATCAGTTCGCGATAGGTATCCGGTTTGGTGCGACGGATATACGCCAGCAAACGACGACGGGCACTTACCATTTTCAACAGACCACGACGGCTGTGGTGATCTTTTGGGTTGGCTTTGAAGTGGCCAGTCAGGTCATTAATACGGAAAGTTAATAACGCGATTTGTACTTCAGAAGAACCGGTATCACCTTCAGTACGCTGATAATCTTTAACGATTTGTGCTTTTTGTTCAACAGTTAACATGTAATTTACTCTTTAAAAAAGCCTTGCGGCAGACAAGTTGGCCAAGCTAATCATAATGTGATTAACAACTACCAACTCCAGATACGTATTTAACCGGCAGAAGCGGTATTCATCAGACGCAGTACTTTCAAGCGCCGGCTGGCTTCCTGATATTGCACTAATCCGATAAAACGCCCATTAGCAGCATAAATACGCAAGGGGCACATTGTGCCATAATTTTGCTCGGAATGCACGGCTATGCCATGTTGTAACTGCAAAATATCCTTATCTGTCAGGGTAACAGCAGTAAAATGTTGCACCAGCACATCACAGGGTAAGAGCCAGTTATCACGTGTTACTTCATCTGCGCTGCTGATGGCAGCCAGTGAATATGTGTCTTCAATTGCAAAACCAGCCGTAGCAATACGCCGCAAAGCGGTCAGATGCGCTACTGTGCCCATGTGTCTGGCCATATCTTCGGCCAGAGTACGGATATAGGTTCCTTTGCTGCAACGCACACTTATTACTAGTCTGGGAAAGGCAAATTCCAGAATATCTATCTGGTAAATAGTCACCTGCCGGCTTTTACGTTCGATGGTGATGCCGGCACGGGCATATTCATACAGCGGTTTACCCTGATGTTTGATGGCAGAGTACATGGGCGGGGTTTGGCTAATTTCACCGCTAAAAGCCATGATTGCCGCCTGTATCTGTTCTAGTGTGATGCTGGTATCCGCAGTGGCTACAACTTCACCCTCAGTATCGCCGGTGCTGGTAGCCACGCCTAACTGCAAAGTGGCTATATAAGCTTTGTCGGCATCCAGTAAATACTGGGCAAATTTGGTGGCTTCGCCAAAACACACAGGCAACAGGCCTGTAGCCAGCGGATCGAGTACACCGGTGTGTCCGGCCTTGGCTGCGCCATATAAGAATCGTGCCCGCTGTAAAGCGCTGTTACTACTCATACCGCTGTCTTTATCCAGCAGCAGCACTCCGTTAAGGGCGCGTTTGCGCCGGCTAATCTGGGTATTCATGATGGTTATGATCTGGTTTCTGAGTGATCGAGCGTGCGCATCATACCATGCTTTATATGGCTGTTTGTGCCTTAAAGGTTACAGGTTTGCAACCAGCTCTTTTTCACAGTTTTTCGAAACCGGATCCGGCTATCATTAATACATAGCTGTGCTTGTGCGCAAACGGGTATGACAGATGCTGTTTACGTTTAGAATGGATAACTTTGCATATTGATTTATTTGTTTAATTCTGGTTTAGCTGTGGTTATAATGACGTTGGTGCATATTGGCTGATTTGTATTTTAATGCTAATCAGTTAGAAACGAATAGTTAAAACTTATTACAAATTCTTCTGCATATATTGTATCTGGCTGTAATTAAATCTTACGCAACAGCTTTGTTAGAGTTACAATTATTTAAGTTTTACTGCTGGTAATACATTAATACATCTGTCAGAATAGTTGCCAGAGCACTACTACACTGAGTCCTGATTTAAATGGCAATTTGCTTGTTTGATGGAGTCAGTTGTCCCATCAGATAATTAACTAGCCATGTTGATTATGGATGATATCTATACTGGTAGTGATTCTGGCCGGCAATTGATTTTTAGTTGTACCGGTCTGTCTGATAACAGAAATAAACAGGCCAAACACTTCTATCTTTACTGATGAAAAGGGTTCATTATGAAAGCAGCCGTAGTAACAAAAGACAAAAAAGTTGCCATTCAGGACAAAGCTGTACGTCCTCTGAAAGCGAATGAAGCGTTACTGAAAATGGAATGTTGCGGGGTTTGTCACACTGATTTGCATGTTAAAAATGCAGATTTTGGTGACGTTACCGGTGTCACTCTGGGACATGAAGGTATCGGGGTGGTTACTGCTGTAGGTGAAGATGTTACTTCTTTAAAAGTAGGTGACCGCGCCAGTGTTGCCTGGTTCTTTGAAGGCTGCGGACATTGTGAATATTGTAATAGCGGTCGCGAAACATTCTGCCGGGAAGTTAAAAATGCCGGTTATACTGTAGACGGTGGTATGGCAGAAGAATGTATTGTGGTTGCTGATTATGCAGTTAAGGTACCAGATGGTCTGAGTTCTGAGGCAGCCAGCAGCATTACCTGTGCTGGTGTCACTACTTACAAGGCAATTAAGGTTTCTCATATTCAGCCTGGCCAGTGGATTGCGATTTATGGTCTGGGCGGTTTGGGTAATCTGGCGCTGCAATATGCGAAGAATGTATTCAATGCTAAAGTGATTGCTATTGATGTAAACGATAAGCAACTTGAACTGGCGCGGGAAATGGGTGCAGATATGACCTTAAATCCGGCCAAGGAAAAGGTAGAAGACATTATTCAGGAAAAAGTGGGCGGTGCTTATGCAGCTGTGGTTACTGCGGTAGCCAAATCAGCCTTTAATTCTGCTGTGGCTGCTGTACGTGCAGGCGGACGCATTGTCGCTGTGGCACTGCCAGTAGATACTATGGATTTGAATATTCCACGTCTGGTACTGGATGGCATTGAGGTAGTTGGTTCTCTGGTAGGTACACGTGAAGATTTACGTGAAGCATTCCAATTTGGTGCTGAAGGTAAAGTGGTACCGAAAGTAACTTTGCGCCCTCTTGAAGACATCAATGATATTTTTGATGAAATGACTGCCGGTAAATTCACTGGCCGTATGGTGATTGATTTCAAAAATGCCTGATCCAAGCTGATCACTAAAAAAGCCATAGTTTTACTATGGCTTTTTTTATTAATAGAAATTCGATGATTAACAAGCTTCACCTACCTGTACGCCGTTAAAGGTATCCTGCACGGAAGCGAGACTCGCTACTAGCTGCTGTGCTGCCTGAAATTCGGGGGTTTGCATGCTGGCGCAGTACTGTGCTGCTGTACCGCTGCCGGCAATCATTTGCCAGCGTTGTGCCAGCCGGCTGGTATCCGGCCATACAAAGCCGTCAAGCAAATTATCTACCCAGTCTGGCTTATTACATACCAGCGCTATATCACAACCGGCAGCAAATGCATGTGCTACACGCTGTTTAATATCACCAGCGCTACTGGCACCTTCCATGGTAAGGTCGTCAGAAAAAATCACACCATCAAACTGCATTTTGTCTCGCAGAATTTCTTTTAGCCAGATAGTGGAAAATCCGGCTGGTTCGGTAGGATCAACTCGCGGATAGACAACATGCGCCGGCATCAGTGCCGGCATGTCATGATGAATCAAATCATTGAATGGCTGAATATCATCTACCCATAATTCTTGCCAACTGCGGTTATCTTCAGGCATAGTCAGATGGCTGTCGCCGCTGGCGGCACCATGGCCGGGAAAATGCTTACCACAACAAGCCATACCGCCACGAGCCAGTCCACGCTGTAAAGCAATCGCCAGAGCACTGACTACAGCTGGCTGCTGATGGAAGCTGCGATTACCAATAACAGCACACTCGCCCCAGTCCAGATCCAGTACTGGCGTAAATGACAAATCTATATCACATGCACGTAATTCAGTTGCCAGTACCCAGCCTACTGTTTCGGCCATTTTATCAGCCATTGCTGAACCATGCTGTTCCCAGCACTGTCCAAGTGTACGCATTGCTGGCAGACGGGTAAATTCCGGAATAAAACGTTGCACCCGCCCACCTTCATGATCAATGGCTACAACTAGTTGCGGGTTTCGTAAAGCTTTGATTTCTGCAACCAGTTCGATTAGTTGCGCACGAGACTGATAATTGCGCCGGAAAAGAATTACCCCACCTATTGCAGGGTGGCATAACCGTTCACGTTCTGCGGCACTGAGCTGATAGGCTGCTACATCGGCCATAACTGGGCCACGTGCTAATGCTTTAGGTTGTGCTGACAACATAAATTTGTTCCATTAGATATTAAATGAATTAACCATTCAATCAGGTTAAGTGTGAATTACTCACAATAATTGAATTAATTGAGTACGGAAAACCTGCATATAAGTGGCATCAATTGCCTGCCCGATTAATTTTGCAGCCAGACAGGCAAGAAAAGATTGCAATTTATGAGCTGTTTTACAACATATCAGGGCAGTATCAGGGCGACATACTGTGTGCCACTGCCTCGTCTGATTAATAGTGGCAGACTTTTACCGCTAGCCTGTACTGCCTGCTCAAAATCATTTTTATCATGCACCAGTTTTTGCCCAACGGCCACAATGATATCACCATGACGTAAATCTACCTGTGCAGCTATCCCACTGACGTCTTCTATCATCAGCCCCTTTGTTGTTGCCCGTAAAGTCAGACCAAGGAGCTGTTCGGTAAAATTGGTGCCGTCGGTTGGCATAGTGGTACTGGCAATAGCGGGTGGATTAGTAATGGCCGGAGACATATTATCCAGTATGACGCTGATTTCTTCTTTTTTACCTTTACGCCAGATACCCAAAATAATCTTTTTACCCGGTGGTAACAGACCTACCCGAACCGGTAAATCACTGGAAGTTTCTAATTCTTCACCATTCACGCTTTCGACAATGTCGCCTGCTAATAATCCCGCTTTAGCTGCCGGCCCACCAGTAACAACCTGTGTAATCAGTGCGCCATTAGCTTTATTCAGACCAAAAGATTTAGCCAGATTATAGTTAACTTCCTGAATAACAACACCCAGACGGCCACGTTGTACTTTACCTGTTGCTTTCAGTTGTTCAGCCACATTCATCGCCACATCAATCGGAATGGCAAAGGAAATACCCATAAATCCGCCACTACGACTATAAATCTGTGAGTTGATGCCGACGACCTGTCCTTTCAGGTTAAACAGTGGTCCACCCGAATTTCCCGGATTGATGGCCACATCAGTCTGGATAAATGGGGTGTAATTTTCTTCTGGCAGGCTGCGCCCTTTAGCAGAAACAATTCCGGCTGTCACGCTGTTATCAAAACCAAACGGTGCACCGATTGCAGCCACCCACTCTCCAACTTTCAGGTGTTTTGGATTACCTGCCTGTACCACTGGTAATTCATTGGCACTAATTTTTAATAACGCAACATCTGACTGAGTATCAGCACCAATCAGTTTGGCCTGAAATTCACGCTTATCATTTAGTAACACCTTGATGTTGTTCATGCCATTGACGACATGGGTATTGGTAAGGATATAACCATCTTTGCTGATGATGAATCCGGAACCAAAATTATATTCATCATCATTTGACTGCGGTGTTTTGGGAACATTCGGTAACAAATGTTTGAAGTATTCGTAAAACGGATCGTTATCAGGTAAGGCATCGGTGCTGTCTTCGCTTTCACCATCGATAGTATGGTTATCACGTGTTGCCTGAATATTGACTACCGCTGGGCCCTGCTGTTCAACCAACTGAGTGAAATCAGGCAATAACATGGCTACTTGATTACTATTGTCATCCGCGCCCGCAGGAATCTCCTTCACAAAACCCTGCTCGGAATTTCCTTTGCCAAACCAATGTTGCAGCCTGTCACAGCCGGCTGCTATTAACAACATCGACATAGTTGCCGTCAACATATATTTGCGATTTATCCGCATCAACTACCCTATCTTATTTGTTTTCTTACACAAGCGGTTATCAATAATATTGTAACGAAAAGAGGCGTTAAGTTACACGATCAGAGGGTTAAAATTGTCTTGGCTGGATATTCGCACAAATCGCTAATCACGCAATGCTCGCACAGGGGTTTGCGTGCTTTACATACGTAACGGCCATGTAAAATCAGCCAATGGTGTGCATCTACTTTGAATTGTCTGGGAACAGTCTGCATTAATTTATCCTCAACTTCCCGCACCGTTTTACCCGGTGCAAGGCCAGTACGGTTACTTACGCGAAAAATATGGGTATCTACAGCAATCGTTGGCAGACCAAATGCCGTATTCAGCACCACATTGGCAGTTTTGCGTCCTACTCCGGGTAAAGCCTCCAGTTGTTCCCGTGTTTGCGGTACCTCTCCATTATATTGCTGTACCAGAATTCGGCAGGTTTCCATTACATGTTTGGCTTTGGTCTTGTATAAACCAATCGTGCGGATACAATCCATGATTTTGTCCATGCCTAAAGCCAGCATGGCTTCTGCCGAAGGCGCCAGCTGAAATAAATGGACGGTGCATTTATTTACGGATACATCCGTAGCCTGAGCTGAAAGCATCACCGCAATTAATAATTCAAATGGTGAATGGTATATCAGTTCTGTAGTCGGATGCGGACAGGCGGCCTGCAAACGGGTAAAAATTTCCTTGCGTTTATGTGCATTCATGAGATTCGACTATTATCTGTTTTTTTGTTGCTGACGAAACTGCCAGGGTGCAATTGCTCGCGCATTGTGCCACAAACCCAGCCGCTTTTGGCGTGCCATAAGCTGAGCATTCTGATAACGGCTAAAACCTAAACGATCCTGCTGTTTTTTAGCAATTGTACTGTAATGCCAAGCATGTCCCTGTTGCACCATCCATAAATTAATATCTACATTATTGAGCATGATCTGACCAACTTCACGCTGATACTGATCAATGGCAACTACATTGACATCTACAGGCTGTCCTTCAATACGTGCCTTTAAAGCGTCACGACTGGCAACCCCGTAGGCCTGCTTGATTTCAGGAGCATCTATATTGGCCAGACGTACCTTATGCATATGTCCATCCCTGTCTCTGATATGTACGGTATCCCCGTCATGTACACTATCAATGCTGCCAGTATAATGTCCTTTACCGGCAACTACCCATTTTTTGCCTCTGTTGCCTGCCGGTCTGCCATTGAAAATATCCTGCACAGAACGAACAATGCCATCAGCTTTATAAATCCAGTCTTCCAGTGGTGCAATCATGCTGTCTGGTAACCAGACCTTGGCTATTGTCAGAACAACTGCTACCCACAGCAGAATTTTACGCCATTTAGTCAAAATTTTTACCTTTTATGATTATATCATAACAATATTCTGAATATGATTTGTCAGCTTAACTAGCTGCCTGTAATTGCCGTCAATTATTGCTGCAAAGAATAATTACTTCAAATAACAGCAGCCAGTCACCCTGTTTAAGGCAACTGGCTGACAGATACTAATTCAGATTATTATTACATACTTCTATCCCAGCGATTTCAGACTTTAGCCGTTAATATCTGAACGCCACTGCTGCACCCGAGTATCAGCAAATCAGCCGCATAATGGGTAAACAAACCATTGTCTACCACGCCAGGTATATTGTTAATCGCATCTTCCATTTTAATTGGCTCGTTCAGATTCAGATTGGCCACATCCAGAATCTGGTTGCCATTATCAGTCGTAAAGCCTAAGCGTAATTCCGGCTCACCGCCCAGTTTTAATAATCTGCGTGCCACCAGTGAACGCGCATTTGGCATAACTTCTACCGGCAACGGGACATGACCCAAGCGGCTGGTGTACTTGCTTTCATCAGCAATACAAATGAATTTTTCCGCCGCACTGGCCACAATTTTTTCATTAACCAAAGCACCGCCACCACCTTTAATCATCTGCAATAAATGATTAATTTCATCTGCACCATCAATATACAAGGGCAAACCATTGACTTCATTCAGCGTTACTTCAGGAATACCAAAGCTTTTCAAAGCTTCACTTGTCTGGGCAGAAGTAGAAACCGCACCTTTGATTCTTTTTCTACTTTGCGCCAGCGCTTCAATAAAGAAACGCACAGTTGAACCCGTGCCAATGCCCAAATATTCGTTTTCCTGTACGTATTCCAGTGCTTTTTCAGCGGCCTGACGCTTCAGTTCATCTTGTACTGCCATAATTACTGCTCCTTCTTTATTTTGATTGATGCGCAGACGATAATTTATCTACATAAAAAATTATAGCCCAAGCTTATGCCGGATTAAACCGCTGTCAATAATACAATGGCCTGGGCTTCAATAGCTTCTTCCCGTCCAAGGTAACCTAATTTCTCATTGGTTTTACCCTTAATATTCACCGCTTCAAAGGACAGATTCAAATCTGAAGCAATATGCATCCGCATCTGATCTATATAAGGACGCAACTTTGGCCGCTGAGCAATCACCGTACTGTCAACATTCACCACCCGCCAGCCAGCAGCCTGCACTGCTGCATAAGCACCACGTAACAACACACGACTATCTGCGTCTTTATTCACAGCTGCGTCATCCGGATAAAGTTTACCAATATCGCCTAAAGCCGCAGCACCTAACAGCGCATCAGTAATGGCATGTAAGAGAACGTCGGCATCTGAATGGCCAAGCAAACCTTTATCAAAAGGAATATTTACCCCGCCCAGTAACAGTGGTCTGTCTGCCACCAGCTGATGCACATCATAGCCCTGTCCGATTCTTATCGAATTCATTCACCGGTTTCCTGTTGTAAAAAATAAGTGGCTAACATAGCATCTTGTGCGCTAGTCAATTTAAAATTGCATACATCGCCACTCACCAGCAGCGGCGCCAGACCAAGCATTTCCACAGCGGAAGATTCATCTGTTATTGCCTCTAAATCTGCCTGTGCTAGTGCTCTGGCAAGAATACCAGCACGGAACATCTGTGGTGTTTGTGCCTGCCACAAGCCTGCCCGATTGACTGTACAGCATACATGCTGCGCTGCATCAGCTTGCTTTAAAGTATCTGCTACCGGCAGCGCCAGCAACCCGCCTACGGCATGATTGTGTGTAGCTGCAAGCAGACGCTGCACCGAATCTGCACTCACACAGCAACGGGCTGCATCATGTACCAGTAGCCAGTCATTATCCTGTAAGCCAAATTGCTGCTGTGCCTGCGCAATGCCATTACGCACAGTCTGCGCACGTGTGGCACCACCACAGCGCAGAATATGAACATGCGCCGGTAACGCCGCTGCCGGATAGATGCTATCAATATAATCATCCTGTTCAGCAACCACAATCAGCAATAAATCAATGACACTGATTTGTGTCAGCCGCGACACGGTATGCTCTAAAACAGTTTTACCCGCCAGCTTAACGTATTGTTTCGGACACGCTGCGCCAAAGCGGGCACCGATGCCGGCAGCCGGAATCAGCCCTACATAGCGGGTCATGCAGATTTATCCTCAGTATCCTGCTGCCACTGCCGCCAGACACAGGGCGCGCCAACAATTTTATCCAGTGCCTGCAAATAGGCCTCATGTTCCTCCAGCTCTTCACTGCTGGGCGTGACTATTGGCAGTGCCGAGTGTTTAATCTGATACTGGCTGCCACCAGCCGGATTATTGCTGGTATTGGCTGTATCCATCAGTTCATCAACCAGACTAAACTGGCTACGGGTCATGGCCAGATATACTTCGCCCAGTAGCTCACAGTCAATCAGTGCACCATGCAGCACACGTTTGCTGCGGTCAACTTCCAGCCGTGTACACAAAGCATCCAGCGAATTCTTTTGCCCCGGATATCTGTCCCGTGCCATTTTGAGGGTATCAGTGATATCGCTAGTAATACTTTCAACCTCAGGCATTCCCAGACGGCTAAACTCCATATTCAGAAAACCGACGTCAAACGCGGCATTATGAATAATCAGCTCGGCACCACGTAGATAATCGGCAATCTGCTGTGCCACCTCAGCAAATACCGGCGCATTCATTTCTTTCAGCTTGTCCAACGTAATCCCGTGCACCGCTATTGCTTCTTCAGGAATATCACGCTCAGGATTAACGTACAAATGCAGATTATTACCAGTAAGACGCCGGTCTATCATTTCCACACCGGCAAATTCAATCAGACGGTCACCGTTGTTTGCCGACAGACCTGTGGTTTCAGTATCGAGAATAATTTGACGCATATTGATGCTTTAAGCGGTTGAACACCGCAGATTTAAAACAATAATCATACTAAAAATCTATTACTGCGCATACCTGCCCGTACAACCCGTTACAGATTAATTTTCAGACCTAAGTAGCAAAGTAAGATTTTTCACAGTATATACAAGCAAAACCACCATAGTTTTCAAATTATTGTCATATAAGCGACTAAACAGCACACATAACATTATATTTATTCGATTTAAAATCAATAATATAAAAATTAAATCTAGATATCTATGCAAATAATAATAACTATCATTTGCAATTAGAATCCAATTTGTTTATGATGTCCTTATCGTCATGCAACAACACAGTTATTCACTAATAACTTGTTGGCGTAATTGAAAAATCTATTTAAATAAATTGTTGTCTGCGCAACAGTTTATTCTGCAAGTTAACTATTGGTAGTGGTTTGTGTTCCTTTTAGCGCCCCTTTTTTTTAGGGGCGATTTTTTTTGTTTGGTTATTTAATGCAATATACAAACTTGCTCAATCAGTATCACCATCAGCGCGGCTGATAACGTCCAGCCATAGCCTGATAAATCAGATTTTCATTCTGCAAGACATTATAACGGTTATTCAATACACTTTGTGCTGAAGAATATTGCGTATTTAATGCATTCAGCCAGTCACTGAGCGGATTGGTACCATACTGATAGCGCGCATGATAATAACGGCTGTTTTTTAAATCAAACTGATATTTCTGCTCAGTATTGGCCAGAGTAACGCGGCTAAGCGAATATTGCTGATAATAGCGCGCCACCTCATTAAGCGCTGTAGTCAACGACTGTTCAAAAGTTAATTTCGCACTATCAAAATCAGCCTTGGCCTGCTTATTCTGCCAGTACAGAGTTTGCCAGTCGAGAAACGGCAGATTAACATTAACACTCGCTGTCCCAACTGGAAAATGCAAGGCAGAAGCAGACGTATCAGAACGCGAATTGACCACGGTACTCAGACTAATACTCGGGTACCAATTTCTCCGCGCAGCCTGCTGACTGGCATAGGCAGACTGTAAGCGATATTCTGCCGCGCGTAAATCAGGACGATTGGCCAATACAGATAACGGCACATCCAGATTTACCCCGCCAAAATGAATCTGATTTAATGGTGTCGGCCGGATATCTGCTTGTTCGTTAGGGCGCTGATTCAGTAAATTATGCAAATTCTGCACCACTTCTATCCGGTTTTGTTGCAGCAAAATCAGGCTGTTTTCTGCATTCAATAACGATTGCTTGGCATTGGTGGCATTAATACTGCTCACCTTACCCACCTGATATTGTGCCTGCGCAATACGTGCAATCTGCTGGTACTGCCTGATACTGTCTGTAGTCAGATTAATGGCACCATCAATATAAGCCAGATGGAAATAGTTATCCACCACACTGTTAATCAACGACAGCCGGCTGGCGGCCATATCCTGCTCACTGGCATGATAACGCCAGAAGGCTGCATCGGTATTGGCACGTATTTTCTGCCACACATCCAGTTCATAGCTCAAACCTAGCTGTCCACTAAAATTGCGGCTGGATACCCCACCATGTTTCAGATCTTTAGTACTACTGGCACCAAGCGAACCATTAGCCTTGGGAAATAAATCCACACCATTCAATCGGGCGCTATAGCGCGCTTTTTCAGCGGTTAACGCCGCCTGACGTAAATCAGCATTATTGGCAAGTGCCATGCTGATTAACTGATTCAGAGTGGCATCCTGATAAATTTCCCACCAGTTTGCATTAACCTGATATTGCGCAGCAATTTCTGCACTGCTTAACATTCCGGCCTTACGCAGACTTTGCTGCGGATATGAAGTATGCGTAGCACAGCCAGCCAGCAGTACGCTTAAACTGAGCACCAATACAGCAGTGCTTCTTTTCATAGAGATATTTTTCATCATGGTTACTTTAAACTTTAGCGGCAACCGAACCCTGCCGGATCAATACACCAGCGCAAACACTTACCCTCAACTACAGCTTTCAGGAAAAACAAACCTAATCACGTGACAATGCATCAATCGGATTCAATTGCGAAGCCCGTTTTGCCGGCATAAAGCCAAACAGCACCCCAATCACACTGGAACACAGTACAGCCATCACAATAGACAACGGTGAAAACGACATAGCAAAATCATTAGCCACAAGATTAAACAGCATACTGATAGCAAAAGAGAACAAGACACCAACCACCCCGCCAATCAGACAAATCAGCACCGCTTCAATCAGAAACTGCTCAAGAATATTGTGCTGCCGCGCCCCGATGGCCATACGGATACCAATTTCCTTTACCCGCTCAGTTACCGACACCAGCATAATATTCATCACCCCGATACCGCCCACTACCAGAGAAATCAGAGCAATACTGGAAATCAGTAATGTCATAGTACCGGTGGTGCTTTCAATAGTCTGCTTGATAGTATCACTGTTACGGGTAAAAAAATCTTCCGCACCATGCCGGGCTTTCAGTAACTCAATAATGCCTATTTCAGCCGTTTGCGAATTGACATTATCTTTCACCTTAACCGTTACCGAAGTAATATACTTTGAACCTGAAATCCGATTCATCAGCGTGGTATAGGGCGTGTAAAGTTGTAAACTGTCACTATCCATAAAACCATTATTATTTGGTGCTGTCACCCCTATAACCCGCAATGGCCGTTTATTAAACAAAATCACCTGCCCCAGCGGATTAGTACCATCAGCAAACAACTTATTCTTAGTATTATCATCAATCACCACCACCTGACTGTTCTGGGTAACATCATCCTCATTAAACAGGCGACCAACAGCTATCTTAATACCGCGTACATCAAAATATTGATCACCCACCCCATACATCTGAGCAGAAAGAGACTGATTAGCATAGGTTAATGTACCACTGGAACTGACTCCCGGCGTGACACTGTCCACATAATCCTGCTGTCTCAATACTTCAGCATCACCCACAGTCAGCGTTTTAATACGCGATGAACGACGATCGCCAAACCCATATCCCGGATAGACCGAAACCGTGTTTGTGCCCATAGCATTAATGTTTTCCAGAATTTTTGCCTGCGAACCTCGTCCCAATGCCACCACCGATACCACCGAAGCAATACCAATGATAATCCCGAGCATAGTGAGAAAGGAGCGCATTTTATGCGCCATGATTGCCTGAATCGACATCCGAAACGATTCAAACAACTGATCACGGTAAAAATGCCAGGAATTATGCTCTGCAATACTTTCAATCTTGCTGGGGCGCATACTTGTATTCTTACTATGATCAGCAATAATGCGCCCGTCGCGAATTTCAATCACCCGATTGGCATTGGCAGCAATAGTCGGATCATGGGTGACCATTACAATAGTATGTCCTGCATCATGCAGCTTATGCAGAATTTCCATCACATTTTGCCCGCTACCGGTATCCAGTGCGCCGGTTGGTTCATCCGCAAGAATGATTTCACCACCATTCATCAGCGCCCGAGCAATACTCACTCGCTGCTGCTGGCCACCAGAGAGTTCACTGGGTCGATTTGCTTCCTTACCCGCTAACCCGAGCTGCGCCAGTAACTCATCTGCCCGTTTCAGCCGTTCGCCGTGTTCCATACCGGCATACACCGCCGGCAAGGCCACATTTTCGCGCGCAGTTAACGAACTGAGCAGGTTATAACGCTGAAAAATAAAACCAAAACTTCGGCGCCGCAAAGCAGCCTGCTCGTCTGCTGTCATAGCCGCAGTTTCCACACCGTCTATTCTGTATGAACCACTAGAAGGCACATCCAGACAGCCAATAATATTCATCAGCGTAGACTTACCAGAACCAGACTGGCCAATAATAGCCACAAAATCGCCTTTTTCGATGCTCAGATTGATATCCTTAAGCACCTGTACCCGGTTTTCACCATGGCCGAACCAGCGATTAATATTCTTAATTTCCAATAAACTCATGGCTTACATTCTCGAGCCGCGCATTTTCGGGTCTTTACCGACACCATTTCTGGCATCAGCTTTGCTTAATGACGACAGCACTACCTGATCACCAGCTTTCAAACCTGATTTCACTTCCGTACGCATTCCATCCGTAATACCAGTCTGAATCTGTCTGTCCTCTATCTGCTGGTTATTACCCAGTATCTGCACCACTTTTTTACCGCGACGATGCTTAATGGCCTGATTGGATACAGTAAGTACATTTTTGGCAGATTTTACAAATATATTATTCTGCGTTGTCATACCAATATGCAACGCACCGTCATCATTCGGAACCAATGCACGGGCATAGTAATATATAGCCGTATCAGTGGTATCAGTACTGGTATTGTAACCGCCTTGCGACATCTTGGTTAAACCCGGATCCACTGCCTCCAGCGTAGCATTACGAACTTTACTATTATCTGCCAGCGTAGTGAAAGTCAAAGGCATACCCGCCTTAACCTTACTCATATCGCCCTCGGCAATCTGCATTTTATTCAGCATTTTACTTAAATCTGCCAGCTGAACAATAGTCGGCGTATTCTGGCTGGAATTTACCGTTTGCCCTTCTTCTATCGGAATAGAAACCACAGTACCATTCATCGGAGCAGTAATACGGGTATAACCCAAATCAGCTTCGGAAGTATTAATCGCAATCTGAGTCTGCCGAATCTGAGATTTTAATTCAGCCACATTGGCACGTGCCGCCGCCAGATTATCCTGCGCATTATCAAAATCAGCTTTAGATGTCGCATCCTGAGCCATTAATGCCTGTTCACGCTTAAATGCCCGCTGCTTCATTTTCAAAGCGATTTCAGCCGACACCAGCTGTGCACGATAAGTATCCAGCCTGGCTTTATTCGTATTGAGCGTGTTTAACTGAGTAGTGGAATCAATATCAGCAATCAGATCCCCCTTTTTCACCTGCTGCCCCAGCTTGACATACAATTTCTTAATCTGACCAGATGCCTGTGCACCCACATCAACCAGCTGAGCTGCGGCAATTTCACCGGTAGCATTCACAGTCTGTGTTATATCACCACGGCGTACTTCATCAGTGACAAAATTCATCTGATCTTCAGGTTTGAAAAACAGGCTCCACAATACCGCTGCCAACAGCAGCAAAACCAGTAGCCATACTACCCTTTTAACCCATTTTTTTTTCATCTGCTTCATTACCCGTTTAACATTCAAGCATTTTTGCCCTAATTAAAACATACAACTCATCAATAGCGGCAAAAGATTAAAATTGTAAAGGATGAAAACCATTCTCATCAACCTATCTTCCAGATAATCCTGTAAGTCTGCTATGAAACAGACAGAATACAGCTTTTATTAACCATTATTTACCTTGAAAAAACTTTTTCACACCAATCCGAATGAAAACACATTATACTTTGACAACAACAGCATAAATGATTAAGCTGCGCAGCATTGCATTCATAGCATTGAACAAACATAATCGGATTACAACCACACCATTAATGTGCGGCCAACAACATCAGCATACTGATAAATTATTCAGACGCACTTAAACAAAGCAGTTTGGAACATATCATAATGACCAGTTCAACCATTCGCCGTGCCGTATATGCCGGCAGTTTTGACCCGCCCACCAACGGCCATTTATGGATGATTCGTGAAGCCCAGCCACTGTTTGACGAACTTACCGTCGCCATCGGAATTAATCCGGAAAAAACCACCACATATTCAATAGAAGAACGCAAGCAAATGCTGCGTGCCATTACAGCCAACTTTCCCAACGTAAAAATCTCCTGCTTTGAGAATCAATATCTAGTTAACTATGCTCGCAGCATAGGCGCAGATTTCATCGTACGTGGTATTCGTACCGCCTCAGACTATGAATATGAGCGCTCTATGCGCCACATCAATCATGATTTACAGCCGGATATATCCACTATTTTTCTGATGCCGCCACGCGAATTTGCCGAAGTTTCCTCAACCATGGTTAAAGGAATGGTAGGGCCACAAAACTGGCAAGCTATGATACGCCGCTATGTACCTGATGCAGTATATGAAAAAATCATGCAGGATCATATGTATCATGAGGGCTGAACTGGCTGACTTTTAAAATCCATAACCTAAACCAGTATTACAACTAATTGCAATACTGGTTTAATCTTAAATTTCCGTTTTCTAATAAAAATAATTTGGGAAACAGAAACGAGAATTTAAAACAATAATTCCAGTTTTAAAATATCTACTTTTATAAGCAGCTTTATTTGCACAAGTATCCTACATATAAAAGATTGATTGTAATCAAATTTTAACCGTACTTAATTTGACTGTGTTAAAACAGATGCAGCAAAGACATTGATTTTCTAACTATATTTACCATTAGCTAAAACATTTGATATAAGAGTTTGCATTTCCTTCCCAGTTTGTTTTCTTGTTCCAGACTAAGCAAGTGCCGAACCAGCTCAACCTCCTTGGATAGCAGAAGCATTTGGATCAATAAGCGTTTTAGCAGCCTTGATTACTACACTCGGAGATGTTTTTTATTTCCAGCCATTTTGTCTCCTTCAAGTAATTAAACACAATATATATCAATTACAACGGATAAAAATATCTTAGTATTAACCGCATCTCTTTACTCAAACTGAACAATATCAGCTTGAGTAATAATAAAAAAATTCAAAAACCCATATGTACTGGAAAAATACCGTAGCACCCAATCTACTTAATTGTTACCAGTTATTACCTTGCACATATTAATACAACCACAATGCAGTGGCATAACATCAGCTACACAGAATACAACGCTATGTCCATTTTGTTCAGCCCCACCGCAGCCGCCATTATCCTACCGGTATCGCAGTATCAGGAAATCATGCATTAACTGTTATCCACACTTATCAGCACCAGCGTGTCAACGCAGACAGAACCCACCCGATAGCACATCTATTACATTTAATCATAAAGTTAGCTACAGCCTGTCTCCCTGCCATCAGTATTTACCATCAAAACCAAGCTGGTAGGCATACAGATTGGTGAGCTTACTATAGCATCCGCTTATAGTCGCCAGCATCTGGCTAACCGTACATTAACTGACAATGCTGCCCATGAATTTGGTATCATTTATGCCATGTAGATACAGATATTATGACCAATCAGACCAACATTCTGGCCAATTTATTCATACTATTAGCCAAACCCACATCGTCTGTTATACGGCTCGTACGCCACTTTGCAAAATCTTTATCACTGCCGTACAATCATTTTTAATATCTGATTCTATTCCTTATTTCGCTAAAGTCGTATACCCCTGAACCAGATGACAGGTTTTCCCTGCCTCACCTATTAACAGACAAAATATTCTTACCATCACATCTATAAGGAGTAGCAGCATATGGCTTACCAAACTATCAATCCGTTTACCAACGAAGTGGTTAAAACGTTCAGCAATCACACCGATACTGAAATAGAAAATACACTGAATCAGGCTTATGCCTTGTACCAATCAGCATGGGCGCAACCAGAAAACATAAGCGACAGACAGGCATTACTGCGCCGTCTGGCAGATGTTATGATTCTGCATCAGGAAAAAATTGCCCGTACCATCACACTGGATATGGGTAAACTTCTGATTGAAAGTCGCAACGAAATTGCCAACTGCATCGAAATAGTACAATTCTATGCCGAACAGGCTGCCGACCTACTCAAACCAGTAGCGTATCCTAGCAAACTAGGAGATGGCTGGGTAGAACATCATCCTATTGGCATTATTCTGGCTATCGAGCCGTGGAACTTTCCGATTTATCAACTAATTCGCGTCATTGCTCCAGCAATAGCAGTAGGAAATCCGGTAGTAGCCAAACATGCCAGCAATGTACCACAGTGTGCGCAACTGGTAGAAGATTTACTGCACGAAGCCAATGCACCGGCTGGTACCTATACCAACCTGTTCGTCAGCCCAGACCAGATTGCCGCCATTATCAGCGACAGACGGGTGCAGGGTGTTGCCCTAACCGGTTCCGAAAGTGCTGGCAGCATTGTGGCCGCACAGGCCGGCAGCAAACTGAAAAAAACCACCATGGAACTGGGCGGCAATGATGTATTCATAGTGACAGATGATGCAGATGTAATAGCTGCGGCACATACCGCTGTGGGTGGCCGGCTATATAACGCCGGACAGGTATGCACCGCGGCAAAACGTTATATCGTGCACGAAAAAGTAGCACCGCAATTTATTCAAATTGTACAGGACAGCTTTGCCAAAGTCATAATGGGCGATCCGCTGGATGAAAACACTACACTGGCACCACTTTCCTCAAGTAAAAGCAAAGAAAATTTGCAGAAACAGCTTGATGCAGCCATCGCCCATGGTGCTAAAGTATTGTGTGGCAATCAGCCAGCCGAAGGTAACTTCTTCACCCCTACCCTGATTACCGATATCAGTCGTGACAATCCGGCCTATTTTGAAGAGTTTTTTGGCCCGGTAGCCCAACTGTATGTGGTTAAAAATGATGATGAAGCCATTGCTCTGGCCAATGATTCCCATTTTGGACTGGGTGGCACCGTGTTCTCTAAAGATATTGAGCGAGCAAAAAAGCTGGCCTCCCGAATCGAAACCGGAATGGTATTTATCAACCGCTTTGGTGATTCAGTAGCCGAATTACCCTTTGGTGGAGTAAAACGCTCTGGTTTTGGACGTGAGCTGAGTGATTTAGGTATTAAAGAGTTTGTAAATCACAAACTGGTGGTTGTAAGTCAGAAATAAATCTTTCTAATTGCCAGTTAAAAAGCAGTCTGTCATAACAGACTGCTTTTTAACGGCTGAAAGAATAAAATTTTGCGAATTTATCATAACAAACAGCAACAGCCATTGCGCCTAATCACTTTGTACATTGAATTCAACCCGATTAGGCAAGCCTTTAGGCACAATCAATAATACAAACGCTCGCATCTGATAGCCCAGCTCAGCACCAGATCGGATACGTAGATTTAATACCAGCCTGTCCTGAACAAGTTTTAGAATCAATGGCCTGATATCCAATTGTTGCTGTACTATTCCGACATCAAATACCAGTACGTCCTGAGTGGTAAAATCAATCGGCGTAGGTTTCCCTGCTTCGCCCATGGTTGCAGCCACCGAAAAATAACGGGCAAATACTTCTGCCGAAGTAATATGCCGTGGTACTGATTCAGTTACCGTATTTTTAATAAAATAATTACTCGCCTGCTGGTAAGATACCGGCACTGCATTTTGGCTACCTAGCCGAGCCGAAGCCTTGGCTGCCATGATCGAGGGATGATTACAACCACCCAGTAAGCCAGCCAGCACCAGACAAAAACATATAGAGCGAATATAACCACACATCGCATACCTCCTGCCAGAATCAATGAAAATGACTACTGCTTAAAAGCCAGCCATGCCAACATTAGCCAGCCAATAATCATTAATATTCCGCCCACCGGAGTAATCGCACCCAACCAGCGTGGTAACCCTAAAGCCATCAGATACAGCGAACCACAAAAAATAATCAGCCCCAGCTGTAGCAGGCAAAACGGCATTTTTACCGCAAATGACGGCATAACTCTTGCCAGTACACCCAATGCCAGTAAGCCCAGCGCATGCCAGAAAAAATACTGTGTAGCCGTAAACCACCATTGCAGTTGCTGCGCACTAGCCGTATGCTTTAATCCATGCGCGCCGAATGCCCCTAGCATAACAGCTACAGCCAGATTAACCGCTGCCGTACCTAACCACATAAAATACTCCTCATCATTAACATAGCCTGTAAATCCGTACCGCTTAAAGCTGATTAGCTGTACAGCCACACCATTCAGCCAGAAAGCCACAGTATAAGACCACAGAATCGACTAGCAAATCACTTTAATGGCGTGTATTAAAATACTCAGCCACAACAGATCCATATTTATCATAGCGACTGCCAGATTGTCTTAACCACAAATAAAAACTGACTAATCTACCGGATTAGTCAGTTTTTAGCATTCAGGCCACAATTAGCCTTTTATCATATTATTTACAGCTAATACCAGCTATTTGTGGCGTATTTGCTGTACCTACCTTAATAACACAACTGGTACTGCTGCTACCAGATACAGTCAGACTTCCGGCAGCCAGATTCATGTTCAGGGGTTGTTTCACACCCATTTTCACTGCGGTGCTGGCCAGTTTCTGTACTTCTTCTGGTGCATAGGCAGTATTATTAGTTGCAATCTTAATATCCTTAGCGCCAGCGCTTACCGCTACCAACAGCCCTAAAGAAAGCATCAAGCCATTTCGTATCAATTTATTCATCGGGCTCCTTTCCTAAAAGAAAAACCACAAAATATACTAAAGCAAACGCGCAAGATTTTCCAGAAAAATTATTGTAACTTACCTCACCTCAGCAGAAATTAGCATACCAAAAGCATAATATTGTTATTAATACACTCATTATAACTATAATTACACATAAAAAGCTGTATACCAACTCATGGTATACAGCCAGCTAAAGTAACATTAAATTGAGCAAATATTCAGGATATATACAGCTGAAACTAAACCTGCAAACTATTTTCAGTTATTGCGATTGCTGGTCTGATGCTTCCCTGTCCTGCTGATATTCACCCCACAAAGCATTTACTACTCCCAAAAGTATGGCAAAGCCAATTCCCAAACACCAGGCGAAATACCACATAAAAAACTCCTTGATTTGTGTTCTGCCTGTCAGCCACTGCGCACTGGCAGGCAAAGCCATTTTTAATATGCACTGTGATCGTTTTTGCGAATATGCTCGCCAGTTACCTTGCCGCGCATTACCCGATAACACCAGCCGGTATAAAACAACACAATCGGCACAAAAATAATTGCAGCCACCAGCATCACAGTTAAAGTAAATTCACTGGAACTGGCATCCCACACTGTCAGGCTGGAACGCAGGTCTGTACTGGAGGGCATAATAAAAGGGAACATCGCCACACCGGCTGTACCGATTACCCCGGCCAGACCAAGTGCAGAAGACCAGAATGCCACAAAATTCTTACCATTCTTCGCCAGTAACCATGCCAGAATAAAGCCTACATATGCCAGTACTGGAATCAACAGTAACAGTGGATATTGCTGAAAATTCTTCATCCATGAACCAACCGCAGTAACCACCTGCTTATTCAGAGGATCCGGAGCAGCAGCTGGTAAATAGCTTCCGGCTACCATCGTGTATCCATTAATCCCCATATCAATCCAGATACCGGCCAGCGAAAACGTTACTACCACCACAATTAATGCAATTGTACTGGCACGCAGCGCCCGTTCTCTCACCACATCTTCGGTACGTAAAGCCAGATAAATTGCACCATGGAAAATAATCATTGCAGCAGATACCACACCACACAACAGACTGAATGGATTGAGCAGCCCCCAGAATGTGCCGGTATAGAAAGAACGCAAATCATCATCAAAATGAAACGGTACGCCAAGCAACAGATTACCAAATGCCACACCAAAAATCAGCGGTGGCACAAAACTGCCGACAAACAGCAGCCAGTCCCAAGAGGAGCGCCACTGCGGATTATTAATTTTACTGCGATAATCAAAACCTACCGGACGGAAGAACAAAGCCCACAACACTGCCATCATTGCCCAGTAGAAACCGGAAAATGCGGTTGCATAAGCATATGGCCAAGCGGCAAAAATGGCACCACCACCGGTAATAAACCATACCTGATTTCCATCCCAGTGCGGGCCTACCGTATTAATAATCACACGGCGTTCATTATCGCTTCTGCCTACAAATGGAAGTAGAGCACCTACACCCATATCCTGCCCGTCCATAATGGCAAAACCAATCAGCAGAACCCCCAGCAACAACCACCAAATGAACTTCAATACTGGATAATCCAAGAAGAATTCCATAGTCTACTCCTAATGCTCAGCTTCATTGGCATAACATCCCGTGCCCAATGAGCCCGGCCCCTGACGCGAAAACCGTACCATAAGATACATTTCCACAATCAGTAATATCGTGTACAGCGTTACAAACCCGAAAATTGATCCCCAGATATTGGCGGCAGTTAACGAAGAAACAGACAAATTGGTTGGTAATACACCATATACTGTCCATGGCTGGCGGCCATATTCTGCTACAAACCATCCAGCTTCACAGGCCAGCCATGGCAATGGCAAACTCCAGAAAGTCCACTTGAGCAACCAGCGTTTTTCAGCAAAATTATTTTTAACCGAAGCATAAAAGGCCACAGCCATCAATAAAAGCATCAAAAAGCCACTCAATACCATAATACGGAAACTCCAGAACATCGGAGTCACACGTGGAATGGTTTCTCGTGCAGCATGAACAATATCAGCTTCAGTAGCCTGACGTACATCCGGTACATAAGATTTCAACAACAGACCAAAGCCCAGATCATTACCATATTTTTTTAGAGTGGCCTGTGCCTGTTCATCAGTACGATTTTTCCGTAACACTTCCAGAGCAATTACCGCCTCACGACCATTGCGGATACGCTCAATATTTTCAACAATAATTTCCTTAATCCCCGGAATCTGCTTATCCAGCGATCGAGTGCCAATCAGCCCCATTGCCCACGGAATTTCAATTGCAAAATCATTTTTCATTGCCTGTTCATTTGGTATAGCAATCAAATTAAATGAAGCCGGAGCTGGTTCAGTTTCCCACATTGCCTCCAGCGTAGCCATTTTAGTTTGCTGCGACTTACCAACTGTATAGCCAGACTCATCGCCAAGCACAATCACCGACAGAATTGACGCCATACCAAAAGCAACAGCGATACGGAAGCTTTTCTTAGCAAATTCCACATCCTGACGTTTTAACAGATACCAGGCAGAAATAGACATCACAAAAATCGCACCGGTTACATAACCAGCGGATACCGTATGCACAAACTTATTCTGCGCCACCTCATTAAGGAAAATATCCGCAAAACTAGTCATTTCCATACGCATGGATTCAAAGTTGAAATGCGCGCCTACCGGGTCTTGCATCCAGCCATTGGCCACCAGAATCCACAATGCAGACAGATTGGTGCCCAAAGCCATCAATACAGTAACCATAAGATGACCGGGGCGACTTAACCGATCCCAGGCAAAAAAGAACAAACCTACAAAGGTAGATTCCAGAAAAAAAGCCATCAGCCCTTCAATAGCCAGTGGAGCACCGAATATATCCCCGACATAGTGCGAGTAATACGACCAGTTAGTACCGAACTGGAATTCCATTGTAATCCCAGTGGTTACCCCCAGAGCAAAATTAATACCAAATAATTTACCCCAGAAGCGCGTCATATCCTTGTAAATCTGCTTGCCGGTTAACACATAGACTGATTCCATTATTACCAGAATCCATGTCATCCCTAGTGTCAGCGGTACAAACAAAAAGTGATAAAGCGCGACCAGTGCAAACTGCAACCTAGACAGTTCTACCAAATCCATAGCTTTGTTCCCTATATTTATATTAATAAATTTTTATTCAGTTCTTAATAGCACCAGTTACAATATTATCCTGATTACATAGAACAAAATGTACTATAACAAATCAGAAATTTTAAACTTAAAATAAAAATTTCCTGATATGAACATATTTAAACTTAAATCAAAAAAAGCAAAAATTAAGATAAATAAAACTTACATTACAGATAAACAATTAAATTTTTGCATTAACAACATAAATTCTACATACATAGAAGTATTAATTATAAAACAATGGATTTTATCTGCACAACATAAACTTGATTTACATCAAATAATATTTCCTTTTCAAAAATAAACATGCCAGCACCATAATAAAAATTACATCAGCTAACAATTTATCAAAGTCAGTTTCCACCTATATGCAGTACTTGCGCATCCGGCCATGGATTAAGCTGATGACTGGCCACAATCAGAATCCCATGCTGCTGATGCCGCCTGAGCATCGATGCCAGTGCCATTTGAGTGTGCTCATCAATACCAGCAAAAGGCTCATCCAGAATCATTAGCGCATAAGGGCGCAGCAATAAACGCGCCAGAGCAATCCTCCGCGCCTGCCCACCCGACACCGCTGCACCATATTCACCCAAGGGCGTATCCAGTTTTTCAGGCTGATTCTCAGCCCATACAGCCAGCCCGACATCAGTTAATACCGCCCATAACTCATCATCCGTAGCCTCTGCTTTACCCAAACGCAGATTTTCGGCCAAAGTCAAATCAAATATATCCAGCTGCTGTGCCAGATAGGCTATCTGTCCCTGCCATTGCCATGCTGAAAATGGCTGCTGATTACAATACAGCTTGCCACTTGCAGGTTGCAGCTCATCCGCCAACACAGACAATAGTGTTGACTTCCCTGCGCCCGATGCGCCCTGTAACAGCAGAATATCACCATTAATTACATCAAAATTAACATTTTCAGCACCATTCAACGCATCCGGCCAGCGCGCAGATATTCCCCGCGCCTGCAAATGCAATCGTACCGGTAAGATTTGTTTGGCGCATTCCTCCGATATCTGTGCTGGCACAATAGCATTCAGTCGCACACACGCAGCCCTGCACAAACCATATGTCATCATATTCATACCCAGTACCAGCACCAATTCCGCAAAGCCAAACACAGCCAGTAATAAGGCCAGTAACATCGCAACAGATAAAGTGCCATTGCCTGACAGCGTGCTCCCCAGCCACAGCAGCATTGCTGCTGCTACAGCCAGACATACCTGCTGTAATAGCACTACCTTACCCGCCAGTTGCTGCTGGCGTAACTGTTCATGAACATAAATCCGGTCTTCAGCAAGAAAAGCAGTAGCAAAACGCGGCCATTGCTGCCACTGTAATAGCGCAGTTAACGCTTCCAGCGGTTGCAGCAAAGCTGAACGTCGTTGCTCAGCTTGCGCAGCCTGCTGCCTACCCCAGCTTTGCCCGTACCAGACGGCCACAGCAGGAATAAGCACTGTTGCCAGCAATAAAGGAATACCCAGATACAACGCCAGCAACCCATTGGCCACAATTGAAGTTAAACCAAGAATGCACAGCAGCATAATGAGTGCCCATAACCATGGCAAAACCACACTCAGCGGCCAGTTATTAAGAAGTTCAATATCACTGAGCAAACGGTGCATCTGGCGTAAAGATGCCGATTGCTGCTGTTTACCTGTAGCCAGACGCGCAAACAGACTACTGCGCAAATCTGCCAGCAAACCCAGCACCGCATCATGCGATCCCAGACGCTCACCATAGCGACCGGCCGTTCGCACAATGGCCAGCAAACGGATTACCCCAGCGGGCGTAAAATAATTAAACGTATAGGCTGTTGCCAGATTCACCACCCCCGCCAGCCCGGCAGCTGTAATAAACCAGCCTGATAAAGCCAGCAAAGCAATACTGGCAATAGCCGTTGCCTGCCCCAGAAGCCACGCCAGCATCCAGACACCCTTGCGGCTCAATAAAAGATTCGATAATTTTAATTGCTGTCCCGACCACAACAAATGGTAATGTTTCATCATAATTGCTCCTGATGGCCAGACAACACAATCTCTCGATCTACCCACCCCGCATAACTGACATCATGACTCACCAGCAGCACCGTTTTACCAACACTCAAACGCGCCAGCAGCTGCATAATGTCCGCCGCAGTCTGCGCATCCAGATGAGCCGTTGGTTCATCCAGCAGCCACAGTGGCGCATTGCGCAACAGCATCTGCGCCAGAGCCAGCCGCTGCAACTGACCACCAGACAATCCACGGCCACGTTCCCCCAGTAAAGTAGCCATCTGTTTAGGTAAACCCTGCACCAGTGTCCATAGTCCTACCTGCTGCAAGACCTGCTGCAACTGCTTATCAGTGGCATCAGCATTAGCCAGACGTAAATTTTCAGCAATCGATAATGGCAGAATCGGCGGCATCTGCGCCAGATAAGCTACCGACTGCCGCAACAGCGGCAGATTCAGATCAGCATAATTATGCTGATTAATCCACACAGTACCAGAATAAGGCGCAAACCCCAGCAAAGCCTGCAACAGACTGGATTTACCACAGCCACTTGCCCCACTGAGCAAAACACGTTCGCCGGTTTGCACATTAAAACTGAATTGTGGCAAACGAATACGCTTATCTCGTCCGTACACCACCAGATTTTCTGCCCGCAAACACGGTGGAGTCTGTAACACAAAATCCATTTTAGCAGGCACAGCAGCCACACTATTTACCACCTCATATAAAGGAATCAACGCCTCTGCTGCCGCCTCAGCTTTCGCCTTATCATGATAATCAGCTCCGAGCTGACGCAGCGGTGCATAAAATTCTGGTGCAAGCAACAAAATAAACAGCGCACCCTGATAAGGTACCGGAATCTGACCATTGGCCCACGGCAACACCCCCAACAGACCTAATCCCAGATAAACCGCTACCAGCGCAATTGCCAGCGATGCAAACAATTCCAGTACCGCTGTAGACAGAAAAGCCAGACGCAGTACGGCCATCGTTCGCATACGATAAGACTCGGCAGCCGAATCAATGGCCTGCTGAGCCTGTAGCTGCGCGCCCAAACGGCGTAAAGTTGGCAAACCGCGTAACAAATCCAGAAAACGCCCGCTTAAAGCCGCCAAAGCAGATAACTGAGCCCGGTTTTTGCGTGCAGCAGCCTGCCCCAGCAAAATCATGAAAACCGGCACCAGTGGTGCAGTCAGCAATAACAGAACAGCAGCAAACGGACTATAAAAACAAGTTGCCGCAGCAATCAGTAACGGCATCAATGCAGCCAGTTGCTGTTGCAGCACATATCGGCTGAAATAGCCATCCAGAGCATCCACCTGTTCCAGCACCAGCGTTGACAACGCACCATCACTACCGTACTGGCTGCGTTCCGGCCCCAGAAAAGCAAGTGCTTTTAATAACCGGCTGCGCAAATGCAGCCGAATCGACATACTGGCACGCAACAACAACCGTTCCTTAACATAACTCAACAACGGCCGTAACAACCAGCAAAACAGCAAAACCGGTAAAAACTGACGTAATGCCGCAGTCACACCCTCACCATTGAGCCACCGAGCAAACAGATTGGCCAATAGTGCACTTTGTACAATAATCAGTATCGCCACCGTAATCATCAGCATCCATGCCAACAGGAATGAACGGCGTTGCTGCTTTTGCCATAAACGCAGATAAGACCGCGGCACAGAGGCTTGTACATTCTGTCTAGCCAACCTGCTTCTCCCTTTGCATAAAATCATCAAAAAACATTCTGCTCATAACTACTGAACAGCCACAATTGCCTGTGGTAAAACCCGCTCAAGCTGCCAGTGCTGCACTGCCCAGCCAAGCAAATCGGCCAGACTATCCACCTGTGGCGCCTGTGGCAGTCCCAGATAAGCCAGAACCTGCCGCAACAAAGCCTCGCGTCTGTGCAGATCCAATGCGGGTGCCTGCGTCTGTTTCGACCACTTCTGCCCCAACGCATTAGTCAACAGTGGCAAATGAGCATATGTGGGTTGAGGCAAACCCAGTAACTGCTGTAAATAAATCTGACGCGGTGTCGACACCAGCAAATCCTGCCCGCGCACAACATGATTAATACCCTGCGCAGCATCATCCACCACCACCGCCAGCTGATATGCCCAGAAACCATCAGCACGTAACAAAACAAAATCACCCACATCACTGGCCAGACACTGCTGCTGCCAGCCCTGTACCGCATCCAGAAAACTGATTAACTCAGACCCTACCCGCAAACGCCACGCCGGCATTTTATCAGCACACAAGCATGTATCTTTACTAAGCGATGCACAACGCCCACCATAAACAACCCCATCCACACCCATACCACGCGCTTCGGCCTGCACAGTTTTACGGCTGCAATAACACGGATAAACCAACTCATGTGCACGTAACTGCGCCAGCGCCGCCGCATACAAATGATAGCGCCTGCTCTGATAGACCACCTCTCCATCCCAATGCAGCGCAAAAGCCTCCAGTGTAGACAGAATAGCCGCGGCTGCACCGGGCATTTCTCGCGGCGGATCCAAATCCTCCATACGTACCAGCCAGCGGCCATGCCGGCTACGCGCATCCAGATAAGATGCCACCGCAGTTAATAGCGAACCAATATGCAATAAACCAGTAGGACTGGGAGCAAAGCGCCCCACATACAAATCAGTCACAGACAACATCCATCCCTATACAGCCAACATAACAACTAACTTAACATTACCCCTGCAAAAGTACAAACCAATATGCACCATCAGCAGCAGCCACAACAACATAAACAATTACTTATTAAAAAATCACCCCGAATCAGCAAATATAATTTTCACCTTTACCATCAAAGCAGCAACAGAACTAAAAACAAGAACCATAAAAAGGTATAATCCAACCTAACTGAACATATAGGCACACCATGATTAGCTCCGACTCGCGCCTGCTTATAATCGATACAAGCACCAACTACCTGTCACTGGGACTTCATCAGAACGGGCACACCCACAGCATTTACGAAGCAGTGGGTGCAAAACAATCCGAACTGATACTACCGCGTATTCAGCAATTATTAGACACAGCCAACCTCAAACTGACGCAACTGAATGCCATAGTATACGCTCAAGGGCCGGGAGCATTTACCGGATTACGTATCGGACTGGGCGTAGCTACCGGTCTGGCACTGCCGAATAACCTACCCCTAATTGGCATTCCCTGTCTGGATGCCGTAGCTGCACTGGCTCCAGACCAACCCTGCGTACTAGCCGCAACAGATGCACGCATGAACGAACTATTCTTTGCCTGGTATGACACCCGGAATCATAAACGCTTAAGTGATTATCAAGTCGATTCTGCCGACAACATCAGACTGCCAGCTGGCCAGCATACCGCTAGCGGCGTTGGCAACGCCTATGCACTGGATATCACCTTACCAGTTTCAGGGCAGAATCTTATGCCGGGCGCACAGCAATATGCCCAACTGGCCTTATCCGGCCGTTACGCCCCTACCGATGCTGCCCATGCCAGCCTGCTTTACGTACGCAACAAAATTGCGCTAACCGCCACCGAACAGGCAGCCAGACGCGCTGCGAATCAGACCGCATGAATATCCGCAACGCCATTCTTACCGACATTCCCGCTTTACAAGAACTGGAACAACAGTGCAACCCCTCACCATGGTCGGCAGCACAACTTAGCAGCAGCATTAATACGCTACAGCCTGTGTGGGTAATCGACCAGCCTGAACACGGAATTATCGCCATGCTGGTCTGGCAAAAATTACCAGATGAAGCAGAAATCCATCTACTCAATACCCATCCGGCACACAGACGACAAGGGTATGCTCAGCAATTACTAGAACATTTATTTCAGTGGGCACAGCAGCACCACATTAACCGCATCCTGCTCGAAGTTCGCGCCAGCAATAACGGCGCATTACAATTATACAAACACAACGGTTTTCAACGTTGTGGCCTGCGCAAAAACTATTATCACAATGGCGAAGATGCCGTGCTAATGGAAAAACCATGCTAGACAGCCGCTATCTCTACCTACACGAAGCCATGGGACTCGGGCCCATGTGGTTATCACAGAGTGCTCATCTGATCATTCCGGCAACAGCCGGAAAAAATACAGAAACAGACAGCGAAGCAACACCCGCACACCAAACCGTACCCGTCAGCACGGGCAAATCGCCGTCTACAACTGATGCCCACATAACCCAACCAGTCAACCGTCACCGTGCCGCCTTACAACAAATCATCAGCCAGCGCGCTCCTGCTGCCCTACCTGTAGCACAAAAAAACACAGACGAAAGCAGCGACAGCAGCAGCCTAAACCCCATCGCAGACGAACTGAACATCAGTTTTGACACCATACCCAGCACACTGCCAACCTGTACCCGCTGCAATCTGCATCAGGAACGCTGCACTCCCCTGCCCGGTTACGGCGCAATCAACGCACGTCTGCTGGTGGTCAGCTCCAATCCGGCACCACCAGACGACAGCAGCCAGCAACTTTTCAGCGGAGAAGTAGGCAAACTACTCAACAACATGCTGGCTGCCATCAATATCACAGCCGAAGAAGTTTTCTATACCAGCCAAGTAAAGTGTGCGCCCAACGTCAGCCTGCGCATCTCAGCCGAGCACATGCGCGCATGTCTGCCCTACCTGAGTGCACAAATCCAGCACATCAGACCACAAGCTATCCTCCTACTGGGTCAGATATACAGCCAGCTCGACCAGAACACCCTAGCACAGAACCTGCATAACATCCCATACGTCATATCCCCTCATCCGGCACGCTTACTGCGCCAGAGCCACCTAAAAGCCACAGCATGGGCAGCACTGAAACAATTGCGTAACTATTTACAATAATCTGCATCAAAAAAAACAGTCTTACCAAAGATAAGTCCGCACAAGCCAAAGTATCTATGTTAAAATATGATAATAAAATTTTAATTAAATAAAATCAACATATTATGCATATTTCTCTTGGTCCTGTCGTGATGATCCTATTGGTAGCTGTTTTAGCTGCCATCATCTGTCGCCGTCTGCACATCCCTGCCATGCTCGGCTACCTCGTAGTTGGCTTCATTGCCGGCCCGGGTTGGCTGCATTTAATCAACCAGAACCATGCCACCGAATTCATTGGCGAAATCGGCATCACCTTCCTCATGTTCAGCATCGGACTGGAATTTTCCATTGGCAAACTTAAAGCCATGCGCCGGCTGGTACTCGGATTAGGCGGGTTACAGGTTGCACTCACCCTAACAGCTCTTTTCATCATCCTGGGCATCATGGGTATCCAGCTCACATGGGCATTTACCCTCGCCGCCGCCATGACCATGTCCTCTACCGCCATCGTCAGCCGTATCATGGTAGAAAAAAACGAACTGGGGCAACACTACGGCCACATGATCATGGGCGTATTACTGATGCAGGACATCGCCGTCGTACCACTAATGATTCTGTTTCCCGCACTGGCACACAGCAGTGACGGCCTGATATTACAAATGGGCAAAGCCCTGCTAACCATGATACTGGCACTTGGCCTATTACTGGTGGTTGGTGGCAAAATCATGCCGACATGGTTCCGCCTGATTGCGCGCACCAAATCCAGCGAACTGTTCATGATTAACGTATTACTGGTCACACTGGGCGTTGCCTACCTCACCCAGCTAGCTGGCCTGTCACTGGCACTGGGCGCCTTCGTTGCCGGCATGTTGATTTCCGAAACAGAATATCGCTATCAGGTAGAAGACGACATCCGACCTTTCCGCGACATCCTGCTTGGCTTTTTCTTCATTACCATCGGCATGAAACTCAACATACAAGTATTACAGTCCAGCTGGTTAACCATACTGTCACTGTGCGCATTACTGATCATCCTCAAAGCACTGGTACTCTATGGTATTTGTCGCTACATGAAAGAAAACATCAGCGACAACATCAAAACTGCACTGTATCTGGCACAAGGTGGTGAATTCGGCTTTGTCATGCTGGCAATCAGCGGTGCGCTCAAACTAGTCTCACTTGAGCTGCAACAGGCAACCATTGCCGCCATCCTGCTTTCCATGGTACTGGCACCCTTCATCATGAAAAGTGCCGATAAAATTGCCAAACTACTGGTTAAACGCAGCTGGGACGAACAAGCAGTCGACTTACAGAGCATACTGGTGGATACCATGAGCAAATCCGACCATATCCTCATTATCGGCTTCGGTCGCTGTGGCCAGAGCATAGCCCGCATCCTGCAACAGGAAGAAACACCATACTACGCCATCGATCTAGATGCAGAACGCGTGGCTACCGCCAAAGCAGCCGGAGAACCAGTTACATTCGGAGACGCCAAAAGACAGGAAGTATTACAGGCAGCCGGATTAAAACGCGCCAATACCGTACTCATCACCATCAACGACATGACCGAGGCCAAACACATCCTCAGCAACATCATGCTGATTGCCCCCACCATGCCAGTAATCGTACGCGTCACCAGCGATGACAACATCTCCACCCTCACCGAAATAGGTGCAGACGACATCGTTTCCGACGAAAAAGAATCCAGCCTCACACTGGCCAGCGAAGCACTGCTAAGCTCAGGCAGACCATTTGATGAAGTCTATCAGATCATGCAGCGTATCCGCCAAAACCGCTATCAAGAACTTGAAGGCTTGTTTGCTGGCAGTGATGACGAAATTTCTGATGAAAATGTACATTACTACCGTCAGGCTTTCACCCTGCCACCAGATGCCTTCCTAGTGGGCAAAAGCATCAACGAACTGCCGCTGGACAAACTGAACATCAAACTACTCTCCGTACGCCGCAACGCACACCAGCTACGCGAATTTGCACCGGATTTCCGCTTCAAAGCCTCCGATACACTAGTAGTATTGGGTCTCAGAGACAAAGTAATTCTCTTTGAAAACTGGTCACTACAAGGAACAAGCTAATTTTTTCACAATCAGCACTTGCCAGCAGACAGCATATCTGGTTTAATACCGACTTTCCAAAGCACGGGTGATTAGCTCAGTTGGTAGAGCGTCTGCCTTACAAGCAGAATGTCGGCGGTTCGACTCCGTCATCACCCACCAGTTTACTGTTTTATGCCTAGCATGAAACTTGCGCGGTGGTAGCTCAGTTGGTTAGAGTACCGGCCTGTCACGCCGGGGGTCGCGGGTTCGAGCCCCGTCCGCCGCGCCAAAATAATATAAAAAAAGCACAGCTTCTGCTGTGCTTTTTTATTAACAACCAAAACCAATAACCTCAACTTAGCCATAGCTGCTACAGCAGCCAGACCAGCAAGCAACAGAATCATCAGCCTTAAACAAATAGCTCCCCCATTCAGCAATAGTACTGATAAAGACAATAGCCACTATCTTTTAGAAAACCAGCCAGCACCAATAAAAACAACCGAAAACACCATACACATCGAATCAACTTTTATATATAAAAATAATACAAACCTGCCCAACCCAAATAATTAACAATGCACTCAACACGAATAAAAAACATATCGATACTTTTAACAACTAAAAAGACAAATAAACACTCCAGAACAAGCAGCAAATTATAAAAACTTCTGCGCAGCAATAATAAACAGAAACAAATGAGCAGGATTAAAAACTCAAAATCCAGAACATAATTACAGAAAAGAGCAAAACCAAAAATCGCCACCATTTATCAAAAATAAATAACAAAAAAGAAAGCATAGAATACAGATTCCATTATCCACCGTATTTTCATCAATCTTATTTCCAGACTGTCAAATTATTAGCGACCAACTAAGCCATAAAACCCAAAATAACCATCAAAAGCCACCAAGAATACAATAGCGGATTTGAAGAACAACACAGATATATATATTAAATACTAAAATAATGAATAGCGCATAGACAGAAAAATAAAGTTCTACCCTTAGCATAACCAAAGAGATAAAAAATAATTTCCAGATAATAAAACAACTGCTAGATTTCAGGCTCTATAAAAAATTTAAAAAAGCATACCCCGATAAATAACAACACAACCTACTGGAAGCCACCATAAAACACCAATCAAAACATCAATATACATACAAAAGACACAACTTTAACTACCCAATAACATCCACCCATAGACAATTGCCCAGTATGATTGTTAAAATATGTTTACTTAAATCTTATTGATTATATTATTGGTAAAACAACATAAATTTTTATTTTTATATATAGAGGTATACAATGCATTTAATCACACAGCAACAAAACGATTTACATCAAACCAGAAAATAAGAAAGGTTTATCGTGGGAAATACCGATTATCTGATTGAAGTAACAAATGTTTCCAAAAAAATCAAAAGCCGGCAAATTTTGGATAACATCTCATTTAAAATTGCACCCGGCAGAATAATGGGCTTCATTGGCCCCAATGGTGCCGGCAAAACCACCATGCTGAAAATGCTCACAGGTTTAATGTTTCCCTCTTCAGGAGAAATTAAAATTTGTGGCCATAATATCCAACAAGACCACGAACAGGCAGCATTCAATCTGGGTACCATAATTGAAAACCCTGAGTTTTATAACTATATGTCCGGTTTTAACAATCTACAGGTATTTGCTGATATGAGCCGCCAGCCAATCAGCAAAAACAAAATAATGCATACCCTAGCCACTACCGGCCTAAAAGGTGCTGAGCATCAAAAAGTTAAAGGCTATTCTTTAGGCATGAGGCAAAGATTAGGGGTAGCAAATGCCACCATCCATCAGCCCAAAGTATTAATTCTGGATGAACCCATGAATGGCCTCGACCCAGAGGGAATGAAAGACTTCCGCAACCTGATGAAAAACTTTATCTGCAATGGAAACAGCATCATCATTTCCAGCCATCTTCTCTCCGAGCTACAAGAAATCGTTAACGATATCATTATCGTCAACCACGGCAGGCAAATATACACAGGCACAATGGCAGATTTCCTCAGTAAATCTAATAATCTTATTTCTATAGAAGTAGATGGCGATGTATTACTGGCAGAAAAAATACTACAGCAAAATGGATATCAGGTTACCAACCAGCTCAATAGCCTTGAAATCACAATTAACCAGAATGATCACGACCCACGTGCAAAAATTGCCAAACTACTGGTTGAAAACAATATTCCCTTAATCGGCCTAAAACTTACACATTACTCTCTGGAAGACTCTTTCCTCGATACCATCAATAGCGATAATCAAAAAAGGGTTAACCAATGAAATTACTGATTAATGAATGGCGTAAATACCTATTCAACGTCCGCAGCGTAATTATCATACCACTGATATTACTGATTATATTAATTATTTATTTTAGCACTATAGGTTTTATATTTTCGAAGACAACGCACTCACTTTCAGTTGCAGATTGTAACAAGGCATTTTTTTATGGCATAAGTATTTGCTACTATTTTATCAATTTTATCGCTATTATTTATGCTTCCAATATTCTGAGCTCAGAAATATCCAGAGGTACAATTAAATTTATCCTCACACGTCCTTATCAACGTTACAAAATACTACTGGCAAAAATTGGAGCAATAACAATATTAATGCCAGTGATGCTGATTATATTTGTAATCATCACTTTATTATTACAGTTACTAACACTACACCATTTGCCAGAACTTAGTATAATAATAAAATATACTAAAATATGTAGCCTATACATATTAGGGATTACAGTATTTTTTACTGCATTTGCACTAATGCTTTCTTCTTTGACCAGCAGCCCTGCCTTTGTTACCGGTTGCTGTATTGTGTATTATTTCTTTGCTGCTGGTCTGTGGGCGTTAATCAATTTAATTTATCTTGACCTACCAACAGACGGATGGCTATATAAATTATGCCCTTTAAATATAAATAGCTATTTATTTGATTTAATGAAAGATGCAATCGAGAATTCTGCACAGAATGAATTCTATATCGCCTTACTAGCCAACATTACTTATGCGTGCATTTTCGTCCTAATAGCTGTGCTGATATTCAGACGGCGGGATATTTCATTGGCTAATTAATAATTATTTTACTCCAACCAGTAACAGGCCAGATTCAAAAGCATTTTTGGAAAATAATTAACACCAAAACCACCTTTTTTCAATCTGGCCTTTGATGGTAATATATTGTTTGAAATATATCTATATAATCTAAATTTGCAACCATAAACTCTTGGAGTTTATATGCGCAGAAAAATTATTAAATCTTTTCGGTAAGGACTGATTTATTCCTTATAAAATTTATATTTCTATACTTTCGAATATCTGATTTTAATCTATTACGCTTATAATGATTTAAAGGTTGAGCAATTTTAATGTGAATTTTTTCTAACCTCTTCATCATTTTATCAGCAATTTTGGGATGAAATTTGCTTAAATATTGTACTTTTCCTTGAACACTTTCGAAATTTTTAACTACAAATTTCATATCCTTTTCTTGAAAATGTTGCTCTAATTGATACAAAGCAGCTCTTATATTTGCTCTTTTTTTCTTTGGGATTGATAGTCTTGATTTTACAATATTAATTTTGTTTACAGTAAGCGACTGAGTTTTATGACTAGGTGCTATTGATATTTTTTCAGTCTGTAAACTGAATTGATAAGCTCTTATCATTCCTATTACGATTCTATGTACTTCCTCTATATCTTTTTTCTTTTTTTCAGATAAGGAGGAAACACTAATATCATCAATAAATCTGGTATAAACAAAATTTTTATTTCTTAATTTTTGTACCACGTTAACTTCTGACCGATAAAAAACCAAATTTGCAATATAAGAACTACATGGAGAACCTTGCGGAACTTGATTATTAACGGTTGTTAACTTTGCCAGTACCTGAGATACCTCTGCAGAAAAATGAAAAAAATTCTTGAATATATCAAATACATGTTCATAAGTAATAGCAGTAAAGAATGATTTAATATCAAAATTACAAATAACTTTCGCATTTAAATGTTGAGATACATTGGTGTAGGTATCTCTATTAGGAAGAGCTCCATATAAAAAATCTGGATAAGAGACTACTTTAAATATTTTAGAATTTAATCTTTTAAGAAAATATTTTAACCGTGGTTTACATAAATAAATTGGTCGGGTTTTACCGTTAGATTTAAGTATTGGTATAGGTCCTTCATAAAGAAAGTCTATATTTCCTAACAAGTAAATAATTGTATTACAATCAATATTAAGATGCTTGGCTAAGGATTCAATTGACTGAATAGCAGCTAAGGGGTATTTAAATTGTAAATTAAGCATTATTTTTAATCGAATTAATTATTTGTTCATCAAAAAGTTTTGCAATATTTGGCGACAAATTTAATTCGCGCTTATCTGATGCTAAATATACTAAAATTTCAATAGGTACACCTAGAGAGTTAGAGATTTTTTCAATAGTATCTAAAGTAGGCTTTCTTTTATTATTCTCTATCAAAGAAAGATAGGATTGAGATAAATCAGTCCGATTTTGCAACTCTTCTAATGAGATATCTTTTGATACTCTACAAAATTTTATTGCTTTACCGATATTCATTAATATTTTCCAAAACGAATGTAGGGCTTGCCCATATTTAGCTAAAGTATTTTTCAATTGCCTCACTGATGACCTCAATAATATCCATTACTTTTGCTATACCATTTAAATATGGAAGTAATGAAAACTTACTTTTGTCTTCTTTCAGTTGCAAAAGAAAACTTTCTAGCTCTTTCCGAGCAGGGTCGCTAATCGTATTCGACTTATCTGCAAGAATTTTTTCAATCAAACAAATAAGGTCTTTAATTTCATTTTGTTTCATAAAATCTCCATAAGTTAATATAAACCGGGCAAGACACCTGCCCTGGCGATTTCAAGTATTGTTGCCGGTTTAGTACGATTAGCAACCACAGAAGCCCACCTACACACGTTCAGACCCTGGCACTTTTTTATATATGCACAACTACTGCTTTCCGTCTTCCGTTATCCAGTTTACTTCGGCCTACGAACTACGTCTGTTGCGCGCTGTAGCTGACATATAAAGCAAATATCCACAATGTGGCACCCAAAATAGGTTAATTCTCCACAACAATACTTAAAACTAAGAGATTCAAAATAAAATTAAAGATCGAAATGGACGGTTCATCCATCAATTAAATTTATTATAATTAGCCTTTTAATAAATGTCAATATTATTTACTATTAGTAATAATATTGACATCACAAAATTTAAATTTTCAATCTCAAATAATTTTTGTTTAATTTATAAGATAAAATTTCCTCTACAAAATTTACCTTAACAGATCATAATTGATATTTTATTTAGCAGCAGAGTATTGATGAGAAAGTCTATATAATGTTTATAATGTTTAATTTAAAGTGGCTTTGTCTGTATCAGTGTAAATACTTTCGCTATGCAGAACGGTTTATTAGCTAGGATAAGGGAGATAAGCGGGAAAATATGTGTAATCAATTACCGGTTCAGCCGGAATATACGCTGGATAATTCGGCTATTTACAGCCGGCATCTGCCTACAATTAAGCAACTGCAATATTTTCTGGCGGTATGTGAGGAAGGCAATTTTCGCAAGGCTGCCAGCAGGCTGGGGATAAGCCAGCCACCACTATCCAGCAAATTAAGGCGCTGGAAGAGAAACTGCAAACCACGCTATTTGTACGCAATACCCGTTATGTGCTGCTTACTGCACAGGGCAGGCAATTTCGAGATAAGGCCAGAAGCTGGCTGGAAGGTTTATCACTGGCAATAAGCAATATCAACCCCTACTCTGCTGACCGGTTAACAATTGGTATTACTAAAATTCTGGGATTTAATTTTGTTCCGTTGTTCCATGAATTTAGTAGCCGTTTTCAGCAGCACATTGATCTGTTGCAGCAGGACTATTCTTCTAAGGAGCTGCTGGCTGAATTCAATAAAAATAATATTGATTTGGTGATCATCTCTGATTATAAACATGACAGTCATCAGGCCAGCAGTTTATTTGTCTATCAGGAAACCATGCTGCTGGCTTTACCGGAAAACCATCCGGCTTGTGCACAGGAAAAAAATAGATTTAAATGCGGTGGTGGATTTACCTCTTTACTGGTGCAAACGCTATCAGAATCCGGCGTTGTACGACCGGCTGCAAAAGATAATCAGCCAATTACCAACCCCACTGACTTTGCAGCAGAAACTACCTAACTTCTTAACTATGCTGATGGAAATAGCTATGGGCAGGGGTATGTTGTTGCTGCCAGCATCAATGGCACAGGCTCATGCGCAGGGAGTGGTGTATAAAAGGCTGTCTGCAAAATATGAGCAGCAGCTATCGATGGATATGCATCTGCTCTGGCATAAGTCGGCAGCGGACAACACCATAATCAATGAGATGATTGAGTACTTTAAGCTTCACCATACGGCCTCTGTGGCGTTATAAAGTCTTTGTATGCTGCTATGCTAAAAAGATACTTTAGTTTGATATGTTTTTTATATCAATAATTTTGTATTTCTCTTCTCAGGTTGAATTATTTACTATCAATTTCAGCAATCAAGCATCTGCCTGATTTGAAATAAGTATATGGAATACTGGATAAAGCAGTTCAGGCACAATTAATTCTGATAGGATAATAAATAATGACTCATTCTTTACCCCAACGAAAACTTGGCCAGCATCTTACTGTCTCAGCCATTGGCTATGGCGCTATGGGACTGAGCGAATTCTATGGTGCTGTGGAGACAGCACATGCACAAAAGATATTGCATCAAGTAATTGATTGTGGCGTTACTTTGATAGACACAGCGGATATGTATGGCCACGGTGAAAATGAAAAGCTGATTGGTTCGGTACTGAAAACGCTGTCAGATTCTACCCGCGCGCAGCTCACTATTGCTACTAAATGCGGTATTGATAGAAGTCATACCACCGGCTATAGCCGCAATATCAATAATCGTCCGCAATACATTAAGCAGTGCTGCGATGATTCTCTGGCCAGACTGGGTATTGAGCAAATTGATTTATTTTATATTCACCGCATTGCTCCGGATACGGCGATTGAGGATACGATGCAGGTTCTGGCCGAGCTGGTACAGGCCGGCAAGATTACCCATATTGGTTTATGTGAGGTTTCCGCTCCGGTTTTGCAGCGTGCCTGTACTGTTTATCCGGTTGATGTGGTGCAGACTGAATATTCGCTGTGGACACGTGATATTGAAGATGAATTACTGCCTTTGCTGAAAAAATTAAATATCGGTCTGGTGCCCTACTCTCCGCTGGGACGCGGTTTTCTCACCGGCCAGATTCAGAATAAGGAAGATTTGGCTGAAAATGATTTCCGCCGTACCAATCCGCGCTTTCAAGATAATAATCTGGAACATAATAAACGGCTGCTACAGGCATTAGAACCCATGACAATCAAATACAATTGTACTATGGGGCAGATTGCGCTGGCATGGTTGCTGGCACAATGGGCACATATTGTACCGATTCCGAGTACCAAAAATGAGAAATACTTGCGCGAGAATAATCAGGCCAGTTTGTTGCAATTAGAAGAATCGGATGTCAATCTATTAAATGATCTGAAAAACAGTATTCAAATTCAAGGAGAACGGTATACGCCTGAAGGAATGAAAGGTATCTTCTGAATTTAGGCATACTCATGTCTGAGTAAGTGAATAAGCAGTAACTACCTCGCCACTGAATTTAATCTGTGGCGGGGTACTGTTAAATCAATGGCTGATAATTAATAACGATTTAATTGCCTGACGCTGATCCATTGCCTGATAGGCAGCCTGAATATCGGCTAAATCAAAGCGCTGGTTAAAGACTTTGCCCGGCTGAATTCCTTCATTCAAAACTGCTTGCAGCAATAGGTTTTTATCATATGTGGTAACGCTGGCAATACCACCACGCAAACCGATATTACGCCAGAAAATATCGCCGGTTTTGATTTCAGTCTGCTGTGGTACGCCTACACAGCCAACAATGGCGCCCGAGCGCGCAACTGCAATGGCTGTCTGTAAAGATTGTTTGGTACCCACGCATTCCAGTACGGCATCTGCTCCAGCCTGACTGGTGAGCGCTAATACTTTTTCAACTGCTTCATCACCTCGTTCCGGTACTATATCGGTAGCACCGAACTCCTGCGCCAGTTGTGCTCTGTCCGGATGCCGGCTCATGGCAATAATGCGCTCTGCACCACGCAATTTCGCTGCAATGACACCACACAGACCAACTGCACCATCGCCCATGACAACTACGGTATCACCGGGTTTGACTTCGGCACTGGCCGCGGCATGATAGCCGGTAGCCATAACATCGGCTAAGGTGAGCAATGAATTCAGCACGCTATCGGAATAATCCTGTGGCTGGCCGGGAATTTTAACCAGCGCCCAGTCTGCATTGCTAAAACGCAGATACTCTCCCTGATAGCCACCATTGCCGCCCTGCTCCTGATTCTGGCAATTGCCGTCAAATCCGGCTTTGCAGGCAGCACAATGTCCACAGCCATGAGTAAAGGGTACGATAACAAAATCACCACTCTGAATATGCGTTACTGCATGGCCTACAGCTTCGACGATACCGATGGCTTCATGCCCGACGGGGCTTTCGGTTTTGCGCTGGCTGATACCGCGAAACCACCATAAATCTGAACCACAAACACAGGCACGGACAATACGGATAATGGCATCGGTAGGCTGCTGGATAACAGGTTTATCCATTTCTCGTATGGCCACTTCACCGGGCGCAACAAATACTGCTACTTTCATGGTTATCTTTCCTTAGCTGTTGAATTAAATCAATTTTGCCGTTAGTTTATAGCGGTTTAATCATCATACCATGCCAGCTGATAAAGAACAGATTCGTTTAGGTTATGATATTTTAGACTGTGGCTTATAGCCGGTATTGATGTAACAGTAATGCTATTGCTACAGATAAGATATTAGATATACAAAATACATTTAATTAACGGATTAAACATTAATCTGATATATTTAGATTTATGCTTCTGTTTATATTCACTTGGCGTGATTGGTATAGTACTCATGTGTTATTACGAACTGAATCTGATGCAGTTATATTGTGGCAACTATGCTATGGATATGGTCTTTTTTGTGCATGATTATGTCAAGTATTATGTTGTTAATCAGTGCATATGGCAGAAAAAATTAATTGTGTTTCTATTATATACCGCTATAATATTTATATATTCAGAAATAAATCATATTTTTATTCCTAAATTATTATCATTCTATTAATGAGTTTATATGGCTAATAGATATAAAAAAAGTGTTGTATTGTTTTTGGGTTTATCGCTATTTAGTTTTATTGTTTATGCTCAGTTTTTTGATCAAAGACAAACAGGTGCGCAAAAGGTTGGTCAGGTTGTCGATCAGTTTAATGGTGTCAATGTATATTACAATGGGCAAATAAGTCATGTCAGCGGGCGTAACCTAACTAAGGATGGTTACAATTTAGGGCAAAAATATCAATGTGTTGAATTTATAAAACGCTATTATTATGAGCGTTTCAAGCATAAAATGCCCGATAGTTATGGCCATGCTAAAGATTTTTTTGATGCTTCGATTGCCGATGGCCATATTAATCCAAAGCGTAATTTGCTACAGTTTCATAATGGTTCGCCAACTCGGCCAAAAGTTGATGATATTATTGTTTTTAGCTGGTCGCAATATGGCCATGTTGCCATTATAAGTAAGGTTAGTAATAATGAAATTGAAATTGTGCAACAGAATCCAGGCCCTTACGCGAGCAGTCGCGCTACTTATCCATTAATTTATAAAGATGGATTATGGAAGATTGATAATTTCCGTGTATTGGGCTATTTACGTAAAATCTGAAGTCATGACTATCCATGCTTAGTACGCCATTGATTCAAGCAGCTACATTGATATATGCCCGCTGGGATTGCGATTAATATTTAATTGTCATTTACCAGTGGCACAAATAAAGTCTGCTGTACACAGGTTTCCTGAAAACCTTCAGCAGTTTTATCGATTACCCATAAAAACTGTACTCCGCCCTCATCCAGTGGTAGTACCATGCGGCCGCCTACTGACATTTGCTGCAATAAAGGCAGTGGTACTTCTTTAGGGGCGGCTGTGAGAATAATGCCATCAAAGGGTGCTTCCTGCGCTAAACCCAGATAACCATCACCGCATACAAGCCGGGCATGAGCCAGTAAGCGCACTGCGCGCAGATTCTGCTTGGCACGTTCATGCAACGGGCGCAGGCGCTCTATTGAATAGATGTCACGTAAACCGAGTGCTTGCAGAATTGCTGTCTGATAACCACAACCGGTACCGATTTCCAGAATGCGCAGTTTATTATTTATCGGGCGTTTGTCAAACAGCAACTGTGTCATCACTGCTACGGTATAGGGCTGGGAGATGGTCTGTCCCAGCCCTAGCGGCAGGGACATATCATCATAAGCATGGGAGCGCAGTGCTTCTTCAACAAAAACATGGCGAGGCACAGCAGACATGGCCGCCAGTACTTCGGCTCGTGTGATTCCCATCTGCCGCAGTCTTTCCACCATCCGTGCTCGTCGGAATTCATATCCGGTCCAGCTTACGCCCTGTCCCACTGTTGTCACCACTGTATATCTTGCAAAAATGTGTTTACTGTACCCAGTTGCTGGTAGTTGGTTAAATCTAGTGTCAGCGGGGTAATGGTAACAAAACCGGCTTCATTGGCGCAAAAGTCGGTATCCTGCCTGCTGGTATCGGCAGCACCCACGCCTCCGATCCAGTACATGGTTTCTCCACGCGGGCTATTAAACGGTACAATACACTGATCATGATGCCGCCGTCCCAGTTTGGCCACCTGATAGCCCTGCACTGCTTCTGCGTTAACTGCCGGAATATTGATATTCCATAAAACGGGCTCGGCTGCTGGCTGCGCACACACTCGGGCTAAAACTGTATGCACTGCTTTTTCAGCCGTAGCCCAGTACTGGCCGCTGCGGTCATTAATAGAAAATGCCAGAGCAGGAATACCCATTAGAAAAGCTTCGGTAGCAGCAGCTACGGTGCCGGAATACAAAACATCATCGCCCATGTTGGCACCATGATTGATACCAGACAGAACTAAATCAGGTTTAAAATCGGCCATGGTATGTAGGGCGACATGGATACAGTCAGTTGGTGTGCCATTAACATAATAAAAGCCATTTGAGGCTTTTTTTATGGACAAGGGGCGATTCAGGGTAAAAGAGTTACTCACACCACTCTGATCGCTTTCCGGTGCTACTACTCTTACTTCGGCAAACTGTGCTGCAACCTTAGCCAATAAGGCAATCCCTGCTGATAAATAACCATCATCATTGCAAATTAATATTTTCATAACCATCCAATTCAAAATTTCTGTCCGGCTGCCTCTATATTTTCAGGACTGTTTATCCTGTTATGACCAGTCAACCCCGTTTATTTGTCAGGATACATGGAGGCGGTTAATACTCAAAGCAGTCTGCGCAAAGCAGATATTATTTCAGGTGCAGCCAGTATGCTTATTTGCTACTTGTTATTCCACATTTTTTTCTGTGCACCTTCAATTATAACAATCTGTATACATTTGGCATTTCCCCGACAGTTAATTATAAGGGTTTATATGCATTCTGGCAGCCTTATCGGCAATTTTTGCCCTATTACGCCAATATCCGGTACAGATATTGATCGTGAATCAGGCGTTCACGGTGCCAACAGTTAAAGCAGTTGGTCTATTATCGCTATATTATTGTATACAGCATAAATGCAGAAAACGAACCGGAACGGTTCGTTTATTACTCAATTCTAAGCTAGCTCAGCAGATAATTTCAAGCAGAAAATTCTGCATTGGTATACAAAGCCACTACTGCCCCGCCTTTACTTGCTGAAACAGTCGTACAGCCAAACGGACTGCATCCTGCGATTTGGGCGATACCACAAAACTTTTCTCCAGTACTTCCTGTGTAGGGAATATACTCGGATCGCTACTGATTTCACTGTTCATCTGCGCCCGCGCCGGTTTGCTGGCTGGAGCAAAGGTGACATAGTTACCATTTTTCGCTGCCACTTTGGGGTCGAGTGTGTAATTGATGTATTTTAAGGCATTGGCTACATTCTGAGCATCTTTGGGAATCATAAAGGAGTCAATCCATATCCCAACACCCTCTTTCGGAGCCAGTACCTGCAAATGTACCCCGCTTTTGGCATCTTCGGCTCGTTTTTTGGCAATATTCAGATCACCACCATAACCCGTAGCCACGCACAGGTCACCGCGAGCCATATCATCAATATAGCCGGAAGAACTGAAACGTTTCACATCATTGCGCACGGATTTAATCAGGTTGGTAGCAGCACGGATATCATCAGGCTCACTGCTGTTCGGGTCTTTCCCCAGATAATGCAAAGCCAGTGGATAAAGTTCTGTAGGACTGTCAAACAGGGAAATACCACAGCTTTTCAGTTTGTGTGTGTAGGCTGGATTAAATACCAGATCCCACAAGTTATCCGGCAGTTTACCATCCAGTGCCTTTTCTACCAGTTCGGTATTAATCCCGATCGTATTCATACCCCAGAAATACGGCACTGCATATTTATTACCCGGATCTACTTTATCCATCATTTTCAGCAGATCAGGATCAATATTGTTGTAATAGGATAGCTGGCTTTTATTTATCGGCTGGTAAGCACCCGCCTTGATTTCACGGCCTACGTTGGCTATAGATGGTACAACCAGATCATAGCCGGAACGGCCAATCAGAATTTTGGCCTCAAGGGTTTCGTTACTGTCGTAATAATCGTAGCGAACCTTAATCTTGTTTTCTTTCTCAAATGCTTTAACTGTATCGGGATCAACATAATCCGACCAGTTATAGATATTGAGCTGGTCAGTTGAATTCATAACTGCGTTACTGGAGGCAGCATTTTTATTTGCTGTACCGGCATCCGAACAGGCAACCATCAGCACACTTACGATGGCTGACAATACCAGTGATTTTTTCATACATGATTTCCAATTTGTATGCCCGCGGTAAGGCGGGAAGCAAGTATTTATGACGTGCACCAGCACAGCCACCACTAAACCGACATTAAACTGTGAAATAACGCGCCTTGCAAGAGCATTTGGCAAATTATTACAGAGTAGCTGCCAGTAAGGACACAAAACAGTAATCTGCAATCAGAAAATCAGGCGGAAAAACCAGAATAATCCACCGGCCAGCGCAATGGATACGGGCAAGGTAAGTACCCATGCCATCAACAGATTACGGATAGTAGATTTCTGCAAACCGCTTTTATTTGCAGCCATAGTACCGGCAATCCCTGAAGTCAGTACATGGGTGGTGCTCACCGGCAGACCAAAACGATCTGCTGCCAAAATCAGTGCAGCGGTTACCAGCTCAGCAGAAGCACCCTGAGCATAGGACAAATGGGTTTTACCGATCTTTTCGCCTACGGTGACTACAATACGCCTCCAGCCAACCAGTGTACCCAGCCCCAGTGCTAAAGCCACCAGTACTTTTACCCATACTGGAATATATTTGGTGGCATGGTCAATCGATCGGTGGTAGGCGTTTAAATTATTTGTCTGTACTGTGTTAAGTGTATATTGGTTATGCAGGGTATTTTTTTGCAATAATGTTAAAGATTCTGAAACCAGATACATATCATTACGGATATTACCCACTTGTTCAGGCGGCAAATTACGCAGGCTGTCGCTTTTACTTAGATTATGTTCAACGATTTGTATCAGTTGTGCCAGTGCAGCCAGTTGCTCTGGTGTACCCTGTTTGTCTTCTACCAACGCTGTTACCTGAGTACGCACATCGGTATTGGTATGCAATACTAGCCCCGGTGGCAGTAATTCTTCGATGGTTTTCTGCGCCGCCTGTGAATTGGCGGAAAATTTTGCCCATTCCTCTTGTGGTACGGCATGATTGAGTGCATACGCCATTGGTACTGTACCAATCAGTATCAGCATAATCAGTCCCATGCCTTTTTGCCCGTCATTCGAACCATGAGCAAAGCTAACTGTAGTACAGGTAAAAATCAGTAACAGACGAATCGGCCAAGGTGGCGGTGCATCGTTTTCTGGTGCTTGATACAACGCAGGAATACGCAGCAGCCTTTTTGCTACAATAAGCAGCAACGCTGCCAGAATAAAGCCTAATAGTGGCGAAAATAGCAGTGATTCACCCACATGAATGACCTGATTCCAGCTCACGCCACTGGTACTTTGATGCGTTGACATCAGTTGATTGGCCACGCCTACCCCGATAATTGAACCGATCAGTGTGTGCGAGCTGGAAGCCGGCAACCCCAGCCACCAAGTACTCAGATTCCAGATAATGGCAGAGGAAAGTAAAGCAAAAATCATTGCATAGCCAACATTGCTGCCCATGTGCAGAATTAATTCCACCGGCAGCAAAGAAATCACGCCATAGGCCACAGCACCGGTGGACAGCATCACACCGAGAAAATTAAAAGCTCCTGACCAGATAACTGCTGTATTTGGCTTGAGTGAATGCGTATAGATAACGCTGGCTACTGCATTGGCGGTGTCATGAAAGCCATTGACAAACTCAAATGCCAGTGCAATCAGCAATGCTACTGTTAATAATGCATATACTATTAATGAAGAACTGGGCACACCCTGCAAATCATGGTAAATACAAATACCTGCATAAGCCAGACCGCCTAGCAGGATCAGCAGAAACACTATTTTACTTGCTTTACCAGTTTTCCCGGATGCCAACATAATTGCCCCAGACGAAGAAGTCGCAGATGACGCAGACACAGTTTTCTCCTGTTACCAGCTTTTATTCTGACTTATTGTAAAAGACCAATATGACAATTTTGTGACAGACAAAAGTTTATTGTCTATTGTTGGAAATTCTGCTTATTTCGCCATTTCCAGTCACTTGCGATCTGTTTACAAACAGCCACATATCTGTGCCTACAGTACATTCAGTTTTATTGACAATGCAAAGCTGAATTCCTCATCTGCATTATTGAGTTACATCAGTATACAGAAGGTAATTAAACTCTACTATTGCCATCTTACAAAAATTGAACAATTCGGTTGCATATATGTCACTACAATAAAGCTGAAATTACGGGAATTGATTTTATCTAGTATACAGACAAATATCGTAATAAATTAATATATTTACATCATACAATTACCATGCAGTTAAGCAAAAACTGACTTAATTCAGACCAGTTACCAGCAATTACTTCTATTAAAATAAAAATACAAATATTGACGTTTATGCTTTTATTTTTTAAAGTAACAATTGCTATTGCAATCTGTATTGTCCGTATTAATAATCAATAACATTTATTTTTCATAAATCACGCACGTCTATTTCATTAAATTGATGACAAACAAACTCATACATTGAGGAGGAATTACATGCACACATGGGTACAAAATTACTCTGCATTAGGCAACAGCATTTATCTCACCGTGCTGGCTGCCCTGTTACCGATTATCTTCTTCTTTGTGGCACTGACAGCCTTGCGCATGAAAGGTCATATTGCCGGTGCCATTACCCTGATTCTGGCTATTATTGTGGCAGTAGCAGCTTACAAAATGCCTTTCACTCTCGCCTTATCCGCTGCGCTATATGGTTTTTTCTATGGCTTGTGGCCGATTGCCTGGATTATTATTACTGCCGTTTTTCTCTACAATCTTACTGTCAAAAGCGGCCAGTTTGACATTATCCGCGCATCCATTCTTTCTATTACTGAAGACCAGCGTCTGCAATTACTGCTTGTTGGCTTTTGCTTTGGTTCTTTTCTGGAAGGCGCAGCCGGATTTGGCGCACCTGTTGCCATTAGTGCAGCACTGCTGGTAGGACTGGGCTTCAAACCCTTATATGCAGCAGGTTTATGCCTGATTGCCGATACGGCACCGGTTGCCTTTGGTGCACTAGGCATTCCCATTCTGGTAGGCGGACAGGTATCCGGTATTGATCCGTTTCATATCGGCCAGCTTGCTGGCCGGCAATTGCCCCTGATGTCTATTGTGATTCCGTTTTACCTGATATTTATTATGGACGGAATGCGCGGAATTCGCCAAACTTGGCCGGCACTGCTGGTTTCCGGTATTTCCTTTGCCACCACTCAATTTATTACTGCCAATTTTATCGGGCCGGAATTGCCAGATGTCACCTCAGCGCTGGTAAGTTTGGTGTGTCTGGCACTGTTTCTGCAAAAATGGCAGCCAAAACAGATATTCACCTTTAGTGGTATGCAGCAGCCAAGTGAACAGCACAAACGCAAAGAATACAGCATCAGCCAGATTGCCCAAGCTTGGTCACCTTTTATCATTCTGACAGTCTGCGTTGCCGTCTGGACAATCAAACCCCTGCAAGCGTGGTTTAATTCATTTAGCCAAATCAAAATTCACTGGCCTATGCTGGACAATCTGGTGATTAAAACCGCGCCTATTGTCGCAGAAAACACGCCTATCGCCGCCGAATTCAAGCTGAATCTGGTAGGTGCAGTCGGTACATCCATCTTATTGGCATCCTTCATTTCCGTATTGATTCTGAAAATAAAACCACGTCTGGCTATCGATACGTTCAGACACACCCTCTACGATTTGCGCTATCCGGTACTGTCAATTGGTCTGGTACTGGCATTTGCCTATGTGGTTAATTATTCCGGCCTGTCATCAACATTGGCACTGGTACTGGCCGATACTGGTAAAGCTTTCCCGTTTTTCTCGCCATTTCTCGGCTGGATAGGTGTTTTCCTCACTGGCTCCGATACTTCTGCTAATGCCTTATTTGGTGCCCTACAGGCCAATACGGCCATGCAGGTAGGTATGGATCCGGTGCTTGCTGTTGCGGTTAATTCAGTCGGTGGAGTAACTGGCAAAATGATTTCACCACAGTCTATTGCCATCGCATGTGCTGCGGTAGGACTGGCTGGTAAAGAATCTGATCTGTTTCGCTTCACCGTGCGCCACAGCCTGCTCTTCTGTGTGATTGCCGGACTGTTTACCGTCGTACAAACCTATTTGCTGCCATGGACATTAACCTTGTTCTGATTGCCCATACAATAAAAGCCCGCTCAATACAGCGGGCTTTTGTTTGGCTGTGATAACCGCTATGGCTAACCACCGGTTTTCGCCATAATGCGCACAATTTTGTCCGGCTGTTCATTAAATTCATGTTTTTCCGGTTTCAAATCCACCGCCCGCCGAATGGCATCTTCCAGCTGTGCTTCTGAACAATCAGCCAGCAGTAATGGCTTTAATGCCATACTTTGTTCCTGCCCCAGACACAGATACAAAGTCCCATCAACCGACATGCGTACGCGATTACAGGTGGCACAGAAATGCTGTGACCGTGGTGTAATCAGTCCTAAGGTGAAACGGCCATCAACACTTTCCCAATATTTAGCCGGCCCGCCTCCGTATACCCGCTGGCTCTCATGCAGCTGATACTTCGGTCGCAGATTTTCAATCAGCTCCAGCAGATTAAAATATTCCAGTTTCCGCCCGCTTACACCCATAGGCATTACCTCAATCAGCCGCAGAATAAAGCCATTGGCAATACAAAAGGCCACCATATCCTCAATATCACCGGTATTCACCCCCGGCAGCGGCACCATATTAATTTTAATCCGTTCAAAGCCTGCATCCCGTGCCACCTGCAAACTGTCAATTACTTTATCGAAGCTATCCTTGCCGGAAATCTCCTGCACACATTCACGCCGCAATGAATCCAGACTGACATTCAGCCGGTTCAGCCCTGCTTTACGTAAATCATGAGCAAAATGTTTAAGCTGCGTACCATTGGTGGTCAAAGACAAATCTTCTACCCCCGGCAAAGCTGCCAGCCGTGCTACCAGCTCCGGCAGATTTTTACGTAACAACGGTTCGCCACCGGTTAAGCGAAATCGAGACACGCCCATGCGGGCAAAAGCCCCGGCAACACGCTCAATGTCCGCGAACGACAACCAGTTAGCTGGCTTTTCAAATTCGGTAAATCCCTGAGGAATACAATAGGTACAGCGTAAATCGCATTTATCCGTTACCGAAATGCGTAAATAATCAATACGTCTGTTGAAGCGGTCAATCAGCATGAGAAAAGTAAGCGCCTGTAAGAAGGAAAATCATTTCAGAAACAAAAAACAAAAACAAGACAAATATTTGGAATAATTAAGAAAAAAGTCGCATTTTATCCCATTTTACTCCTTAAATTCAATTGCATCAGCAACAATCATCTGCCACAAAAAGAAAAAACACGGCATAATAAACAATTATTGATTGATCCATGTTTTTATCATGATTACCGTGATTTATCTGGCACGTTTTGCCGAAGAGCTTGGCCTGACACAGGAACAGCTATCTCCCAACTTTACCGACAGCGATGCTCTTTTAGCCTACCTGCGCCAGCGTGGTGCCCCATTTAGTGAGGTGCTGGCAGCCGGTAAAGTATACAAAATTGCCGTCAATAATATTATTCAGCATGACTGTGCTGCCCTTAAAGACGGTGACAGCATAGCACTGCTACCACCAGTAACCGGAGGCTAAAATGCAAATTCGGATACAAATACAAAACGAAGATTTCGACCTTAGCCAAGAACTGGCACTGGTTGACGCCAGCGCACCTGATTGCGGCGCTGTGGTCAGTTTCATTGGCAAAGTGCGTGGCCATGATAATCCGCAGCAGCCACTCAGCCACCTCTATCTTACCCATATGCCCGAAGTAACCGAGCACGAAATCAGCAAAATCATTGCTCAGGCAGCAGAACGCTGGTCATTACCCTATGTCTGCGTGATTCACCGCGTAGGCAAACTGCCAGTAGGCGCACAAATTGTACTGGTACTTACCGCCAGCGGTCACCGCGAACATGCCTATCAGGCTAATCATTTCATCATGGACTACCTGAAAACCGAAGCGCCATTCTGGAAAAAAGAATATTTTGCCAACGGCCAGCAGCACTGGGTAGAAATGAAACACAGCGACCAGCAGCGCACTCAGTCATGGCAATAGATGCTCAGCTTGGCCTGATTGTCCTTGCCGGCGGTCTTGGCACTCGCGTTGGCGGTGCCAACAAAGCCTTACTACCGCTTAACGGCCAGCCGCTGCTGGCACATATTCTGCGCCAGCTTGGCGATTGCAGCGACCACATTATTATCAGTGCCAACCGCGATATTGCCCAGATACAGACTTATGGCTATCCGGTTTACCGCGATCTGCCTGCATATGCACAGATGGGACCACTGGCCGGTATCATCAGCGCAGCACAGGCCTTACCGGAACATATTGAATACCTGCAAATCGTACCGTGTGATCTGCCACGATTAAATGCTAATATCATCTCCCGTCTGTATCAGGAACTGCATAAGCAGCCCGAGCTGGATATCGTTTGTGCTGCCGACGCCAGCAATCTGCACCCCATTGTCTGTCAGATGCGCCGGCGTCATTTGCAGCCGATCCGGCAACAACTGAACAGCAGCGGCAAACACAGCGTACGCTCAATTATTCAGCCTTATCGCCACGCCATCGTTACTTTTGCCGATAGCACCCCGTTTACTAACTATAACAGCAGCGCTATGTTTACCAGCACGCGCAGCGGAGCAACAACATCATGATGGATTTTTATCAGGGACAGGAAACCTTACTACAACAGGCCAGCCGTATAGTCGACAGTGAAATCGTCCCCCTTAATCAGGCTGCCGGCCGCATTCTTGCCCAACCACTTATCGCCACTGCCGATGCCCCTGCATTCGACAACAGTGCCATGGATGGTTACGCCGTCTGCGGACTGGACTGCACTGCATGGCAACTTATCGGCACTGCTGCTGCCGGTGACACTCAGCAATTAACCCTGCAACACGGACAGGCTGTGCGCATCTATACTGGCGCCGGCATTCCGAACAATACCGATGCCGTTATCATGCAGGAAAATACCAGCGTTAATGGCGACAACCTGTGCAGCACCCGCACACCTGCTACCGGTGACAATATCCGCCGCCGTGGTGAAGAGCTGAAACAAGGTGCCACCCTGCTGGAAAAAGGTGCCCTGCTAAACGCACAGGCAATCGGGCTGGCTGCCTCACAAGGCGCAAACGAACTGCATGTGTATCAGAAGTTGCGCGTCAGCGTATTTACCACTGGCGATGAGCTGGTAAGCGGCAATAGCCAGCTACAACAGCATCAGATATACGACAGCAACCGTCCGATGCTGCTGGCCAGCCTGAGCGAATATGCGTTTATTGAAATTATTGATGGTGGCATTCTGCCTGATAAACTTGATATCATCACCAATACCCTCGCCAAGGCGGCAGACAGCAGCCACAGCATCATTATTTCCGGCGGTGCCTCAGTAGGCGACCGCGATTTGGTTAAACCAGCCCTGCAACAGCTAGGCAATATTGAACACTGGAAACTGGCGATAAAACCGGGCAAACCTTTTGGCTGGGGCAATATTAAGCAATGCCGCGTTATGCTGCTGCCCGGCAACCCGGTTGCCAGCTTTGTTACTTTCAAACTGCTCGGATTACCGGCACTGCAAACCGCAGCTGGCCGTCATATCATGCAGGCATTACCCGAATGCTATCAGGCCAAAGCTGCCTTTAGCATTGTGCCCAATCAGCAAAAACGGCGCGAATTTTTACGTGGCACGATCCGCTTTACCAATAACGGCCCCGAAGTACAGCCATTGGCTAAGCAGGGATCTCATATGCTGTCTGGTTGCGTTGATGCACAGGTATTAATCGACATTCCCGCGCAAACCGATATTCAGCATGGGCAATGGTTGACTGTTTATCCTATATAAATATTTGATTTACTTAATAAAGAAAAAAAGCCTATGCTAAACATAGGCTTTTCTGTCATTTTTTATTGATTCGCTTGTGCCTTTTAGAGGGTAATTGACCTTACCTCCTAAAAATTCGTATGCATTCGTGTAGCCTACCCGTAAGCTTGCCTTTTGCATAACAATAAGTAAGCTTATTGCTGAATGCATTAGGAAAGACGTTGCCATTCCTGACTAATACAGGCATCCGCAACGTGTTTTATACTGAAACACACCCATTATTTGAGACATCTTTATCAAAATCAGTTTTTTTAAATAGCAGATCAGCTAAATATCTTTTTTATCGATACTTTACAATTTAATAATCTTTATATACAATGCGCCCGCTTTCCTGAATCGTGCTGCTGCAGGAAAACAGTAATTATCCTCTCAGGAAGAGGAGGCTTTTTTATTGTTTTCTAGGTGGCAATGATGTCTACATTTATCCGTTTACAAAAACGATTATCCCGACTTGGGATTGAATGTCATTTTTATAATAATATCTATACTTTTCATCAACAAAATACAACTGCTCAAGTATTATTACCTCAGGCTTTGCCTTTAGAAGAAAAAGCAGTCAGGCAGTTACTGGATTTTGCATCAGTCAACGTACCTGACAGCTTAGGCCACGTGTGCGCAGCTCGAGCAACACCTGATTTTCACCCGGGCGCAATTGCACCAGTGGGCAGTATTGTGGCAACAACAGAAGACTTAGTTATTCCGGCAGCCATTGGCACTGATATTAATTGCGGTATGCGGCTTTTAGCAACTGGCTTAAGCTATGATCAAGTGAATGAACAAAAAGCAACTATTATCGCGCAACTCAAACGCGTATTATTGCAAGACGAGCGTAATATTCCTGTTACACCGCAATCCTTTCAAGCATTGTTTGATGATGGTATAGCTGCATGGGTAGCGGCATTACCACAACAAGGTTTGTGGCAAGAAGTCAATTTTAAGCGACTACTGGCGGAGATTAATCAAATATCAGGGCAGTCATTAATTACAGCGGATAGCAAATATGCGCCGGAGGCCTTTTTTGAGGCGCGAAACATTATCCGCCCAGCTAGCTTAGGTACAGTTGGCTCGGGTAACCATTTTGTTGAATTACAAATTGTAGATGAAATCCTTGATCGACATTTAGCTTATCAAATGGGATTAAAGAAAAACGCTATTGTAATAATGATTCATACCGGTTCGCGTGATGTGGGATTTTATATTGGCAACCGCTGGCAGGATAAAGCCAAAGCCTTATGGCCTGCAAATGCAAAATATCCAACATCAGGCTTATTTGGCTTAGCAGATGATGATGCACAAAATTACCTACAGGCGATGGGCGTTGCTGCACGTTATGCATGGATTAACCGCATTGTCATCACTGAGTTAATACGTAAAGAACTAATGGCGATTTTTAAGCACGATAATAGTCAATTAATCGTGGATATTTCGCATAACATTATTTTACCTGAGCATGGCATGAATATTCACCGTAAAGGAGCTACACCAGCCAATGATGGCGAATTTGTATTAATTCCCGGCTCAATGGGAGACTATTCTTATGTAGCAGTTGGCAAAGGAAATCCAGATTGGTTATGGTCTTGCTCGCACGGTGCAGGCAGAGCTGAAAAACGGCAATCAATGCGTAGCAAACAAATTATGTCTGATCAGGATAATTTGTCATGGCAATGTATTACTTTAAAAGAGGAACGTTTACGTGAAGAAGCCCCTGCGGCGTATAAACCGATTACCCCGGTAATCGAAGCCCAAGAAAATGCTGATTTAATTCAGCCGGTAGTAAAACTTAAACCTTGGATCACTTTTAAAGCGTAATCACAAAAGCAGCCCAAGTTTTGTCAGTTTGGGCTGCTTTTATTGTTCTGTTGAGATATTGAACGTGAGAATGAATTATTGCTTATGCTATTAAATTGTCCATTATCCGAATAGGCTTTCACCAATAAGTCTTTGATAAGAAGATAAAATATAATTTATTTCCGGCTGGAATAAGATTTAATGCGGTTGCTTTTATTCCTTAAACATCATTCAACCCGCCCCATCTGTTTTAAAAAAATTTGCTGCTGTATAAACAGTTCAGGCAGAGTAATTTCATGATAATCAATCTGAAATTGCTTAGCTATTTGTTGGATAATCGCCGTTAAATGTAAGTAATGGCGATGGCTGAAACCGGGATAGATATGGTGAGTTAGGTGTAAATTCAGCCCGCCTAACCAGTATTCTATAATAGGATATTTTAATCGCCAATTAAGCGTCGTATTAAATACATGTTGTGTTGAACCATGTGGCATAAGGCCATCAGTGGGCGCTTGGTAAAAAGTGGCTTTCGCCCAGTGGGTACCAAGAATCAGTATGACAAAGATCAGTGAAGCACACAGTTGGCTTAGTCCATAGGTGATGAGAATAAATCCTACACTGAATTGAGGACAAATAACTAAAGGAAGTACGATTGCCAGACTCACATGCAATCCTTTTATCATCAGAAAGGCAAACCAGCCAACGACACCATGATGGGTAAATTTATTTTTATCAAATTTTAGTCCCAACCGGTCTTGCCAGTCGAAACACCAGATAATAGCGGGAAAGGTCATGGCAGCAACCAATGGCCAGTAATAATGTTGATAACGCATAAACCAGTGATGCACTTGGAAAGGTGTCTGCCGGAGTACACCATTATAATCAATATCCAGATCGTAATTCTCAATATTGGTAAAAGGATGGTGCTGTACGACATGGCGTATGCGCCAACATTCCGGATCAATACCAAGCGGAATAGTCACAAGGCGATTAAGCCAAGTGTTGGCTTTGCTGGATTTAAAAAACACATTATGCGATGCGTCATGCACAACATTAATGGCTAATAGCAAGCCTAGCGAAATAAATATAACATAACAGAAAAAAAATAAATAAGCTGAGTGCTGATAAAGCGCACTGATATAAAACCCAAGACACAATATGGATAGTAAGCCTAGCTTAAAAAACATACCGCCATCTGCATAACGGTGATCTTTTGCCGTAAGTAAATAATTTTTAGCCGCGGTATTTAACGCTTCACGTAATGCTGCATCTTGTGTATTACTGAAAAGTAATATTGACTTGTTCGTACTTGGCATTAATTTAGCCCTTAATCGGAAGATTGTTTATCCGGTTTTTGCGCCAATCTGCGGATAAATTGTTGTTGCTGAACGAGCAGTTCAACATAACTCAATCTTCGGTAAGGTAATTGATATTGTTGGGCTAATCGTTCAATAATCAGCATTAACGCAGGATAATGACGATGGCTCCACCCCGGAAACAGATGATGGGTTAAATGTAAATTTAGTCCACCTAATAATTCGTTAAATATCTTCGGCGAAGGATACCAGTCACAACAGGTGGTAAATTGTTGATGATACCAACCGTGCTCCATGTGATTATCCGCAGGCGCAGTGTAGAAAGCCGGATCCGCCCAATGCGTACCTAAAAGTAAACAGACGACAATAAAAGATGAAACCATCTGCGTAATCAGATAGACCCATAACACACTATACCAACTGATGCCAACAGAAGATAAAATAAGTATTGGCACAATTAAGGCAATAATAAAGTGTAAAATTTTACTACCTAAAAATAGCGCCCAGCCTTTAATGCCCGTTAAGGTTTTTTTATCGGCGGCTAGCGGTGTTTTACCTAGCTGATCAGACCAATCAAATACCCAAGCAATATAAGGTAGCGACAATCCGGCGATAAAAGGCCAATAATACGGCTGAAACCGCATATGCGGATACCATTTTTGAAACGGTGTTTGACGAAAGACACCATTTTCCTCCATATCCAGATCATAGCCTTGAATATTGGGATAAATATGATGATAGTCGACATGCCTGACTTGCCAATAATGCGGATCAAGCCCTAACGGCAAGGTTACCAAACGCCCGAAAATACGGTTAGCTAATCGTGATCGAAAAAGCACATTATGACATGCATCATGTTGAGCATTGATATTAGCCAGCATGGCTGACATGACAAAACCAAAATAACAGAGGGCAAATAACCCAATAGTCACTTGATGTAAGCTCAAGAGATAACACACAGCACAAAACAGTAATAATAATAGGTTTTTGAGCAGTAACGCGCTATTGGCAAAGCGATGATCGCCTTTTTGGGCTAAATAAGCTTTGGCTTCTGCCATTAATATTTGGTGAAATTGCTCATCATGATGTGCGTAATGTAATTTAGCTAATGGCTTAGTTGACATAATATTGCCCTCTAAGCCACATAGCAAAAGTGATGGTACCGTGGATGAGCATTAATCCCATAAATAGCTGCCAATAAAAGGCAGACCATTGCAATAAGATAATAAAAAACAGCGGTATCAACCAGCAAAGCCCAAACCAACTGATCATTCCCCAGCGTTTACCTTCCGCCATGCCACCCAAGGCAATACTGCCTAAGACCAAACTGCTAAATAACAGATACTGGGTAGCATTAACATTATGATAGCCATAACCATAATCGTAAACATAACTTAGTACTAGCCCAAATAGAAATAAGCCGCCACTCACTAATAATGCATTGGGTAAACGATAATGCCCTAAACTCGGTGTATAGAGAATGTTGAACATTTTCATAAACGGTAACATGCTCGCCCAAAAAGGATTTTGCGACATAATGCCATGACTGCCATAGGCAATGGTTCTGTCTGTCGGCGTTGTTTCAAAGGTACCAAAAAGCTTATCCCAGATAATAAATGAACCTGAAAAATTACTATTTGCGTAATACTGATCTTTCAGGTGATGGACTTTATGGTGAGTTGGGGTAACTAATATCTGTTCCAATAGTCCTAATTTAGGTGTAATGGCATTATGATTAAAGAACTGGATTGAATAATGAAAAATAGATACGGCAATAAAAATTGGTGTAGGCACCCCGGCAATAGCTAATAAACCAAAAAACGGGATAGAAGTGAGCGATGAATACCAAGAATTACGAATAGCCAAGGATAAATTAAAATGTTCACCCTGATGATGAACCATATGAATCGCCCATAACAGCGGTATTTTATGGTGCAGCCGATGCTCCCAGTAAAAACCAAAATCCCAAGCTACCAAGGTAAATAACCAAGTTAATATAATCGGTACATGAACAAACAGATTAAAACTAAAATGCGTATAAATAAAATGATAGCAAACTAATTCCAGTCCACGAAATAACCACAGCATTAAATGCCCAGAATTTAAATTAAAAATGATATCCGGCCAGTTAATGGACACTTTTTTTACATATTGTAAAATCATGGCTTCAGTTATTATTAAGATTATCATAACCACAAAAGGTAAAACTAATTCCAGCATAATAATAATTCCTACTAACCTGACTGTTGTTGCGCTAAACGAGTAAACCCGTAACGCACGCCATATCCAACCATCAGCGCTAATACCATGCCTCCCATAAAATCAATAAAAAGATGGCGCCGAAGTTGAATAATCGAAAAGGCAATGGCCATGCCCCACAATACCAAGATGATATTGCGCAGCGGATGATGGCGATCGAAGCTGCCCCAAATAGCAAGCATAGTTAAGGTCACATGGAGTGAGGGAAAGCAGTTAACCGGTACATCAATATCAATTAGTCTTGCCAGTAACCAAGAGCTGGCTGAGTTGCCCGTATCAACAGGAAAATCCATAGTGGTTGGAAAAAAAAGGTAACATAGCGCAGCCATTAATCCACTGAGCATAAAACAGGCAGACATCCAGCGCAGACGGCTATACGGGGCAACCCAAAAACAAATTGGAATAATCAAAAAAAACGATAGATAAAACCAAATTGCATGAGGAGTAAAGTCAATCCACTGGTCAATCATCGAAGGTGCAAGGAGGGTTGGTTTACCTTGTAACTCAGCTGCGCTACGGTAACAGATCCCTACACTGATCCAACCCACCAGCAAATAGAACAATCGCATAAAAAAAGGTTGCATTAGCTACCTCGCTGACGAATAATTCGCCGTCTTTTTTGCGCAAATTCATTTGGTAATGCCGTAACAGGTGTCAGCTTCCATGTTAACTGTTCAACATCTGCACCTTGTTGAATGAAATGATCATTTAATGCTTGTTGACACTGGCTTAACTGCGCCTTGCTACAGCATCCCACCAGCTCAATGCAATGATCGGTATGCTGAATCAGGCGGTAATCGCTGGTTAATGGCAAAGTATTGGCAATCACCCGACTGCAATAATCAGCAAAAATAGTTAATGGATTGCCATATTGATCGGTTAGCAGTAGCTGATCATCGCATCGCCCTTCAATATGAGAAATCGCCATCCCTTGCCGCCCACATTGGCAAGGAGTAGAACGGCGAACTAAAATATCATCCAATTGATAACGGACGATAGGCTGCGTTTCACGGGTAAAATCGGTAATAAGCGGCGTAAATCGATTCTCATCTATCCACTGTGGTTCGATATAAATAAACTCTTCATTTAAATGTAGCGTTCCCAGTGGACAGGTGGCAGCAAGAAAACCTTCTGTGGCTTGATAAACTTCCGCCACCTGCTTAAATGCCTGTTTCAGCAGCTTTTTATCTTGCTCCTCAAGCACTTCTGCGGCTGATATCACTAAAACCGGATCGGCAGCTAACTGGCCGTTAAGCTTTTCTGTGGCCAAGGCGCGCAGTACCTGCGCAGGCGCCACAATAATGGTGGGTTGATATTCATTAAGTGATTGAATTTGATTCTTAAAATTATCAAACAAACCATAAAAACGAAAGGTCAGTCTGTTACTATTGGTGCTATGATAAAGGTGATTATCGGCTCTTAAAAACAGGGCAACGCGTTCTTTTGTCCATAGACCCCGCGGTAACATTTTCGCCAGTATGCCGCCTGCCCATATCTGTTGCTCTTTCGGGCTAACCACAAATAGCCCGCGTTGCCCTGAGGTACCCGAGGATAACCCCACACTAAATTTGCCCATTTTGGCGCTAAAATCGCGCCGTTGTTCGCTTTGTTGGGCGAGTGCCAATAAGGAATGGCAATTCAGGTGCGCGGTATTCATTTGATCAAAATGCGCCATCATTAGCTGTTTGTTCATTAAAGGCCATGTTTCAAATGGCCGATTAATAAACTGCCTAAAATACGGGCTTTTGGTTAATACACGCTGTTTAAATTTTTCTAATTGTTTCAACTGATATGCTTCAAGATCAGCGCGTTGTTTAAATGTTAAGCGTTTCGTACGCCAATAATACCAAAGTATTTTTAGTAACCTCATTATTCACCCTCATGGCTTAAATAAATGGTAACGTTTGGCTGATACGAAAGTTGGTGCAGCTGCATAAGAGTTTGCTTATAGGCACGCGGATCGGCCATAATCAGCTGCGTCAAGCGCGAGGGTTGTTTTAACTCTTGATAATTATCTTTAACCCATGCAGCATCACTGGCTAACAGCGTCCAACCTTCATCTGTCAAAATAAACGCGCCAATATGACCGGCAGCATGACCTGGCAGCGGGACTAAAATCACCTGTTTCTTGCTATTGGGTAAAATATAGCCATGAGTAAAAGGCGATAATTCAGGTGCCAGCGTGCATCGCTCGAACTGCTCTAAAAAACTGACTCGCTGTTCAAAATCAACCGGAATAAGATCCTGCACAAAACCTTGCTTAAGGGCAAAAAATCCTCGCAAAGGTTTAACCGTTTGCCAACCTTGCTGTGAGCAGATAAAGCGGCTATGGATAAAATCTTTTAATCCAGCAATATGGTCCCCATGAAAATGCGAAATAATCACATGCTGTATACTGGCCAGCTCAATCCCCAACGCGGCAAATTGCGCTTTTAATGATTCACCCTGTTTCAGATAAACCGGTGTGGTTTTTTGATAAAGTTTAAAGATGCCCGATTGAGTATAGCGTTGAAAATATTCGGCATAACCGGTATCCCATAGCCAGCGATAGCCATCAACCTCAATCAGCCATGCCCGTGCCGGAAACTGACAGACATGAAATCCGGCACCGCGCATAGCCATACAAGCAATATGAGTACAATATCCGGCTTTAAAAGGAATAATTTTCGCCATCTCAGACTAACCCATTTTGTTGTAACCAGCGTGCCGTCAGCTCAATGCTTTCACTGAGATGATAAAGCGGTTGGTAACCCAAACGTTCTATCGCTTGTTTCTGGCTTAAGGTCATATCAAAATACAAACTACCAACGCTATAACGGGTTAAAGCAGGTTCTTGATGAGTTAAAGTGGCTACGCTTTCAAGCGTGGTCGCAATACCATAAAGCAAGCGATAAGGTAGCGCACGCACTTTATAATCGATATGCAGCTGATCACTTAACAACGCCTTTAATAACTGATTAAGCTGGCACGGTTGTTGATTAGTTATATTAAAGACCTCGCCCGATTGGAGCGTTTGCTTGGTTGAGGCCAAAAATAACGCATACACCACATTTAGCACAAAAGTGAGATCAAGATAGGCTTTACCCCCTGCCGGTAAATATAACACGCCACCAGTGCGCTTTAATAACGTCAGCATACGCGGCATAATCACCCGATCATGTGGCCCAAAAATGCCACGCGGTCTTAATAGCAGGTAAACCGTGCCCGGATAGCGTGTCACACATCCCTGAATGCGCTGTTCAGCCTGATATTTACTATCAGCATAATGATTAGCAAACCGTTGAGCGCAGTAATCTTCAGGAATATCGTGATGGGATTTAAAATCAAAATAGATCGACGGAGTTGAGACATGGATAAAGCGCTCAATCCCAAGCTGACCTGCCATATCGGCTAAACGTGAAGTCACCGCAACATTGGCCTGATAAAACCATTCATACTTACCCCAAGGGGATGATAATGCCGCACAATGCCAAACCACATCACAATCATTAAGTAATTGGCGGTATTCGCTATCTGTTGCCGTGACTAAATCAAGTTCAGTAAATCTTGCTCCCAGCGCAATAAGCTGCTGCCCTACCTCACCATTGCGACCTGTGGCATGTACCTGATAACCTTGTGTCAGTAACCACTCTACCGCATTACGACCCAGGCCACTGGTCGCACCAGTTACTAAAAACCTCATGGCAATAAAATCATTCCACCTAGGGTTAGCCCCGCGGCGGTACCAATTAACATGACCGGTTTACCCGGATTAAAGCGTTGAGTGATTACCGCTTCATGCAATGCACTAGGAATCGAAGCCGCCACTTGATTACCGCGAAAGCGATAAATATCAATCAAGGCGTCACTTGCCACATTAAGCCGTTTACGCATATGTTCCAGCGATAAATGACTGGCTTGATGAGGAATAACCGTAGCAATATCAGCAAGCGTTAAACCGGCTTGATTTAATAAACGGGCTAAATAAGGCTCAATTAATGACGATGCCAATCTGAATAGTGGCTTGCCTTGCATATGGAAAAGACAATCGCTTTCATCCATGCCAGTTCTCAGATTGCGACGGCTACCGCCACCGCGGATTTCGCACAGATCGATACCATCAGTATGCGTTTCTAATAAACAAGAAAGAATACCGCTGCGTCCATCTCCCTGTTCGACAATCGCACAAGCGGCGCCATCCCCAAAGATTAATGAGGATTCTTCGTCTTGCCAGTTTAAACCCCGTGAAGCCAAATCCGCCGAAACAATGGCAATGCGTCGATAAGCTCCGGTATTCAATAGCCCGGCAGCCACCTGTAACGCACTGATAAAACTGACGCAACTAACATTCACATCCAAGCTAGCAATGGTTTTGGGCAGTGAGCTGGCCTTTAAAATATGCGCTGCCGTATAAGGCAAAGCTTGAACAGGGAGTGCGCACGCTGAAATTAATAAATCAATGGATTGTGCAGCAATATCACAGCGATTCAGCGCATCATCAATCGCTTTGGCGGCCAAATCAGCTTGCTGTAACTGATGATCAGCATGATAACGATAGAGGATACCTGAACGCTTAAGCGAATAACCTATCGGTTTATTCAGTTTTTTATCTAATTCTGTGGCCTCAAGCTTATCCGGTGGTAATGCCACGCCAGTTGCAATAATTTTTATAGGAACTAGCGTTTTGATTGGTATTTCATTGTCATTAAACAAAAGAGATACTCCATAGGCTATCTGGTATCAATTATTATAGTCCACTATGTAATTTTAATAAATCTTTTTAAATTACAGGATAAAAGCAAATAAAAATTAACCATTTAAAATATTATTGATTAGATTTATTTGCCTAATGATGATAAAAAAGTAAAATCAGTTAAAAATAAATTTTATTCTTCATGCTCCGTATAATCCTCTAATACCGCATCGGTCATACGGTCTAAATGTTTAACTTTGCTCAGTGCTTTTAAATTGCGGTAGGGAATATAGCTGCAACGCTCCGATAATGGCCCGCTTTCCAGTAACGAAAATACCGGGCGGCGGATTTCTTGAAACACCTTTTCCTGCCGGCTATCTGGCGCAACAATATGTAGTTTAATATTCATATTGGGTTGTAAGGCAAGTAAATCCGCCATGCGTAAAATACCAGAATACACCGAAGTAGTATGTTCGACTTCAAACGCGCGCGTAATAGCACGCCCTTTTAACCAAATCACATCGATTTGTTCAATAGTGCTTAAAGTGGTTTCATCATAATTAAGCGGTAATTTTTCTAATAATGCTTCAGTGCCTTTTTTCCACTCTTTTAATACACGGCTACGATCCGCTTTCGGTAGCCAGATCTTCATTCCCATACAGGCACCAATCTGGGCAAGTAACGCCTGCATTTTGAACGATTCGCGCACCTCTGGGTTTTGGGTTGGCACATCATCATCGACCAGCTCGCCATCAGTGGGCACTGATACCTTAACTACTTTATCGGTTCGGTTTACCGTATGGTTTTTTAATTTCTTTTGATCCTGCTCATTTAGGGGATAATCAGTGGCGATGTCATGTTGCTGTAATAGACAGTGCATTAATAACTTGCCATCTTTTTCATTGATTTTATTTAAACTATTACGCAGCAATCCAGTCCAACCCTTACTGTTTTTCTCAATGCCTTGGGTAAAAGAAAGATGTTGCCATATTTGATCAGTATAAATAGGAATGGCTTGGGTTAATGGTAACCACACCTTAACCCGAACATGAAAGCGAATCATAAACGGATCATCCGCAGGTAAAAAAAGTGGCGTACTATCTTCATAAGGACCATCAACCACCTCAAGCAGACCACACCAGCGAGATAGTCGAGTAAGATAACAAACAAAAATATCGCCGGCTTTGATTTTTTCGGCTAATGATTTTTGCCGCACGCGGAAACCGGCTACCGTTTTATCTGAATGGGTAAAAGCTTGGTATGTTTCCGGTGAAAAGATGTTGGTATAGTAAGCCATAAATAGTAATCCGCTTTGAATTAACCTTATTTCTGATTGTTCCGTTTTATTTTAAATTGATGAGCTAAATTGTTGTTTAATATCCCTAGTCCAAGATGAAAACTACTCAGTCATAGCGCATTTTCCCCTTATTGAGACCCACACCCACGCTAAAAACCGGTAAATCATTTATTGTTACAGGATTTATCTACCTCCTGAAAATAGTAGTGGAAATGATATATGGCATTAATCATAAATAATTGATTGTATGCGTTTCCTGCATAAGCATATCTTATCTGTACTGCGGTAACACACTCCTTTTGAGCACAATTCAGGGATAACAGATATTTGGGCTTATCTGCAAGGAGATATAATATTTTTGTTTGCTATGGGTACTGTTAACAATACTTTTATTCCAAGCATAATAGGAAAAGAGTTGATTGCGCTAAAAAGATTTCTCCAGCCTTGTCATTGCAGCTACCCATTTACTCAGTCTCAAGGTTATTTATGCATTAAAGCTGTTTAGCTGCTGATTTTTAATCTAAGCCAAACAGCTTCCGGTTAATTTTAATGTCTGGGTACTTTACCCATGAGTAAAAACGGATTGGCACCACCGCGATGCCAACCGTCTTCGCTTAGCAGTATATCCAATGATAAAGAGGCTAAATCATCGGCAATCGGGTCGGCATACTGCTGTTTGGCCAGACGAAAGCGCTTGCGATAGGCATGGCAGCTCGGACAGCATTCAGCTTCGGCACCAGACAAGACGCCATCACTGGCCTGTTCGATGCGATGTACACCTAAATCGCGGCTGTTATCACAGAAGCTGCACCGCGCGCGTACGCTATGCCAGCGGCTGTTACACACACCACAGCACAGATAGCGCAGCCCTTCAAGTTCACCATGTCCGATTATCACCGCACCTACGGCATCAGTACCACAGCATGGGCAGAATCCGAGTTCAGACAATGGTTTTACTGCTGTAGCTGCTAAATTCAGCGCAGCATGGGTATAGATAATCTGCACTACAGCGTTTACCCAAATCTGATAATCCTGCTGCGCCACGCCGAGCTGCTGGTTTAATGCTTGCTGGCACAACTGGCTGCGTTCTTCGCTGTCAAGCTGCAATAATTCTTTCCATACCTGTGCGGCTGTTGGTGTCAATTGCTGTTGCAGTAGAGCGTGTAAATTCGTAAACAGGCGGCCAGTTAAATCGTGATTAGCTGTTAATAAAGCCGGAGTAAGCGGAAATTCAGCCGTATCGTCTGACGGCAGCACCCATGCAGCTTGTGCACAGCGCTCCAGCAAGGTTTGCTGGGCATGACATATAGCAGCAAGAAGCTGTAAATATGGCTGCCAGTCGCTGCTGTCTTCTGCGGCCAGTTCACTCAGGCGCAATGCACGCTGGCTGAAGATATCGGTCTGAGGCTGCTGCCAGAATGGGATATGAAAAAATTCCTGTGCCTGTATGGCTTCTGGTGTTGCTTGTGTTTTCATGTATCTATGCTATCTGATAGTGGTTACTCATGATGATGCGATTGTGCTGATACCATTATCAATGATTAAAATAACTGAGTTTAACTAAAATTATGCATTCTGTCTGGATTTGCTGGCGGTTATTTTTGCTGTGCTGCTGCAAGAGATGACGGTGATATCTGCAGCCAAGCACTTTATACAAACGAATAAGTTAACTGCGGGCAATAAAAAAGGTTCAGATTTTTCTGAACCTTTTTATCAGCATCAATCATTTATTTGATACCAAGGGATTTCTCGTATTCTCGCGCTTTTTCATCGTCAAAATCATGTTCCCAGCGTGAGATCACCAGTGAAGCCAGTGCATTACCGATTACATTCACTACGGTACGTCCCATATCCAGAATACGGTCGATACCTAGAATAAAGCCCAAGCCTTCCAGCGGGATGGATGTGGTAGCCAATGTAGCAGACAATACCAGAAATGATACTCCGGGCACGCCGGCAATACCTTTGGATGCCACCATCAGGGTAATTACAATCATTACCTGATCTGTAACAGACAAGGGAATACCGTATAGCTGTGCCAGAAAGATAACGGCAATACTCTGATACAGGGTAGAACCATCCAGATTGAATGAGTAGCCAGTAGGAATCACAAAGCTGGTAATGGATTTCGGCGCACCATATGCTTCCATTTTCTCAATCATTTTTGGCAGTGCGGTTTCAGAACTGGAAGTTGAGAAAGCAACAATCAGCTCGTCTTTGAGAATCTTGATGATGGTAAAAATGTTGAAGCGGCAGATATAGGCCACGCCACCCAGAATCACCAGTGTAAACACCACCATCGCCAGATAAACGATGAGTATGAGTTTCATCAGCGGAATCAGTGAGCCAAAACCAAATTTGCTGATGGTTACGGTCATCAGACCAAACACCCCGATCGGCGCATAGCGCATAATCATATTGGTGATTTTAAACATCACATCGGAGATGACTTTCAGAAAATCTGAAAAGAACAGGCGCTGGTTATCAGGCAGTTTGGTTAAACCCAGACCAAAGAATACACAGAAAAAGATTACCGGCAGGATTTCACCTGAGCTGAGCGAGTCAAAGATGTTATGTGGAATCATATCCAGAATCATCACAACCAGACCATGCGGTTTCTCGGCCAGTGTCTCGCTTTTCTGTACATACTGGGCAACGCTGCTGTGTTGCAGATTGGAAATATCAATGCCGCTACCGGGATGGAACAGGTTACCAAAGAGCAGACCCACACCTATGGCAACGGTAGTAATAATCTCAAAGTACAGAATGGTTTTACCACCCAGTCTGCCCAGACTTTTGGAATTGCCCAGCCCAGCAATCCCCAGTGTCAGGGTACTGAGGATAATAGGCAGTACTATCATTTTAATCAGGCGGATAAAAATATCGCCCATTGGCTGTAATACATTAACTACCCATGATTGATAGGTTTTGTAGTACGGATGTGACGGATCTGCAAAGGTATGCAGATACAATCCTACTACTACACCCATGATCAATGCAAAGAGAATTTGCCAGGCCAAATTACGGCTATATCGTTTGATTATCGATAACATAGTCGTCCTTACTTTAATTGGTAATTTAGTTCTTATTCAAGCTAACAAGCAAAACAAAAACAATAGAGTATACCCTACTATTTCTTGTTTTATATATGCGTTAAGGATGAAAATATTGAGGATGGGTATAAATTACTTGGCGATTATAGCGCGCAAAACCCACCAGCGTGATATTAGCCTTGTGAGCTAAATCAATGGCATAGGTAGTAGGCGCAGATACGGCCACGATACACCCAATACCGGTTATTGCTGATTTCATTACCATTTCAAAACTAGCGCGACTGGACAATACCACAAAACCCTGCTTCCAATCCACTTTTGTACGCAATCCCCAGCCAATAAGTTTGTCTAAAGCATTGTGCCGGCCGATGTCTTCACGTACGGTTACAATCCTGCCAAACATGTCTGCCCACACCACACCGTGAACGGAACCGGTTTGCGCCCGCAACTGCTGACATTGGTTAAAATCAGTCAAAACTTGCCCGATTATACTAAAATTTATATGATCTGTACGTAATACTGGTTTTAATTCTGGTTGTACTGCTGCCAGACTATCAATGCCACACAAACCGCAGCCGGTGCGCCCGCTCATCTGGCGACGACGGCTTTTAAGACGGCTGAAAGCAGCGCTGGCCAGTTCAATCTCAACCATAATGCCATGCTGATGTTCACTGACTTCAATGGCATAAATCTGCTCTGCATTTTCAATAATACCCTCACTCAGGCTAAAACCCAGCGCCAGTTCAGTAATATTTGCAGGGGTAGCCATGAGTACAACATGGGATATACCATTATAAACGAGAGCTACTGGGATTTCGGCACTGATATTGTCACTGGTACTGCTGCACTGTCCGGCTTGTGCCACCCAGACTGTACGGCTTTGTGCGGGTGTATGATTCATGAGATTTCTTTGCCTGTATACAGGCAGTAACGGGGGGATAGACAATCCTGAACAGAAATCAGGACTAAAAGAAAGATATTAGTTTTACTGTCTGTATGGCGACAATAGCCATACAGACAGGATTACCAGATATTACCGGCAGGATTACTCGTTGGTCTGTGAACCAGAATTCTGTTGAGTTCTGGCTTCTTTTTTGGCCATCATTTCCCGATACCAGCGCGGATGGTGTTTTTTCGCCCATTCCTGAGTGACTACCCCTTCTACCATAGCCGGAATGGTACCTTTAATCCACAATGCGGCATAAACATGAATGATGATGCCAACAATCAGCAGAATAGCAGAAGCAGAATGTACCAGCAAGGCGATACGCACTACCCAGATAGGGAAATAACCGGAGAAATATTGCCGCCATGCTATCAGGCCGCTGAGTAATAACAACGCCATGCTGATCGTCATCACCCAGAACATGATTTTCTGACCAGCATTGTATTTGCCGGTATCGCCAATTTCTCTGCCTACCAGTATATGCCTGATGCCTAATAGCCATTTTAGGTCGTCACGTTCAAAAAAGTTAAATTTAACGTAGCGGAAAAACTGGATAAAAAAGCCTAGGAACATCACGACACCGATAAACGGGTGCAGTATACGCGCCAGTTGCGGAGAACCGAACACTTCGGTTAACCAGAAGAAAGATGGATAGAAAAATCCCAGTCCTGAAATGGCCAGCAGTACAAAACAGCCTGCCACTACCCAGTGATTAAAACGTTCGGATTTTTTATAGCGCTGAAGTAACAATTTTTTCATTATGCGTCCCCTTTGTCCTTAAGGATTTCACCGTCGCGATTAAGAACCTGTTCTTCGTCATCATCGGGGCGATTCGGGCCAATGGTAATGTAGTGCAGCCAGCCTGCAAAAGCAGCAGTAGCAATACCAAAAGCAGCTATTGGTTTGAGCATACTTTTCCACAGTTTGACAGTGGTGCTGATACGCGGATTATCTGGTAAGCCGTGGTATAGGCTGGGTTTGTCGGCATGATGTAATACATACATGACATGGGTTCCCCCTACCCCCTGCGGGTCGTACAGCCCTGCTTGTTCAAAGCCACGCTGTTTCAAATCCTTAATGCGTTCACCCGCCAGACTTTTCATGTCTTCCTTGCTGCCAAAGTGGATAGCACCGGTAGGACAAGTTTTCACACAGGCCGGTTCCTGCCCGACAGCGACGCGGTCGGAGCATAAGGTACATTTATAGGCACGGTTGTCTTTTTTCGAGATGCGCGGGATATTGAACGGGCAGCCAGAAACACAGTAGCCGCAACCAATGCAATTTTCCTGATGGAAATCAACAATACCGTTTTCATATTGGATAATTGCTCCCGGTGATGGACAGGCTTTCAGACAGCCAGGATCGGCACAGTGCATACAGCCATCCTTGCGAATCAGCCACTCCAGTTTGCCGTATTCTTCGGTCTCGGAAAAGCGCATGACTGTCCAGCTATCAGCACTCAGGTCAATCGGGTTATCGTATACGCCATGATTGGTACCGACTTCGTCACGAATATCATTCCATTCAGAACACGCAGCCTGACAAGCCTTGCAGCCTATACAGGTAGAAACGTCAATCAGTTTGGCAATTTCAATCGGCTTGCGTGCCTGTGGCAGCGGCGTGAGCTGATTAGTGGCGGAACGACGTTTGATATCTAAAGATTGTAAAGCCATAATTTATTCCCCTCACGCTTTTTCGATATTACACAAAAAGGTTTTGTATTCTGGTGTCTGCGTATTGCAGTCACCAACAAATGGTGTGAGTGTATTGATGAGAAATTGTTTTTTCTCGCCAACATTTACCCAGCCACCATGCAGGGGAATACCAATCTGATGTACTGTCTGTCCGTTGATATCCAAAGGACGCAGACGTTTAGTGACTACGGCTTTGGCTTCCACCCAGCCGCGCTTGGTACTGATTTTAACGGTATCGCCTTTGGCAATATTTTTTTGTGCAGCCAGCTCCTCGCTGATTTCAACAAATTGTTCCGGCTGGGCAATCATCAGTAATTTCACTGATTTAGTCCAGAACTGGAAATGCTCAGTCAGGCGATAGGTGGTGCCGACGCAAGGAAATTCATTTTTGTCACCGATGCGTTCTTTAACACTGTCAAACAGACGCACTGCGGGTGTATTCAGCACTTTCGGGTAGAGCAGATTTTTACCCACCGGAGATTCTGTCGGTTCATAAAATGTCGGGAATGGACCATCTACCAGTTTTTTAGTACAGAACAGACGACCAACGCCCTCCTCGTTCATGATAAACGGATTCATATTGGTGTCAGGTGCCTGATCGGCCTTATAGTCGGCAACATCAGCGCCAATCCATTTACGGCCATCCCAGTGAATCAGTATCCTTTCCGGATCCCAGGCTTTACCTGCCGGGTCGCAAGAAGCTCGGTTATAGAGAATGCGGCGATTTGCTGGCCATGACCATGCCCAACCCGGGGTATTGCCCAGTCCGGCATTGCTGTTATCGCGCCGTGCCATCTGATTGCCGTTTTTAGTCCATGAACCAGCAAAAATCCAGCAGGCACAGGCAGTAGTACCATCATCGCGTAACTGAGCAAAGCCATCCAGTTGGCCGCCTTTGGGCACGATAATATTGCCCTGTTCGTCCTTGATATCTGCCAAAGCCCAGCCATTGGACTCCTGTGCCATTTCTTCCGGTGTAGGTGAATGCGGTACTTTATACGGCCAGCTCAGATTAAGAATCGGTTCGGGTGCTTTACCGCCCTCTTTTTCATACAATGCCTTGATACGCAAATGCAGCTCAGCCAGAATCTCAAGGTCGGCTTTGGCCTCTTCCGGTGCTTCGGCGCCGGCATAGTGCCATTGTAACCAGCGTGAAGAATTGACAATAGAACCGTTTTCTTCCGCAAAACAGGGCACTGGCAGACGGAATACAGTAGTTTGGATAGCAGATGGGTCTACATTATGCGCATCACCATGATTTTCCCAGAAAGTAGCTGTTTCTGTATTCAGCGGATCCATCACTACCATCCACTTGAGGCGTGAGAATGCTTCAACAATACGATTAGAATCAGGGAAAGAACCCATGGCATTAAAGCCCTGTACCAGCAGACCATGCATCTGTCCCTGATACATCATTTCTGCCATTTGCAGCACATCGTACATTTTGTCCCACTTTGGCAGCCAATCATAGCCCCAATCATTTTCTTTGGTAGCGTTATCACCAAAGAACCATTTGAGCAGGCTTACCATAAATTTGGGCGTGTTGTTCCAGTAATTAAGCTGTCCCGGGCGCAAGGCAGCCGGCGTCTGTACGTTTAAATAATCGGCAAAAGTAGGGTTTTTCTTTTCATTGGGCAGGCTCAGATAGCCCGGTAAATTGGTGGAAAGCAACCCCAGATCAGACAGCCCCTGAATATTGGAATGGCCACGCAGAGCATTGACACCACCTCCGGCCATGCCGATATTGCCAAGAATCAGCTGTATCATCGCCATGGTACGGATATTCTGCGAACCATAGGTATGCTGTGTCCAGCCAAGTGCATACAGAATCGTGCCAGCTTTGTTTTTTGCTGAAGTAGCTCCCAGTGCCTCACATACCAGCAGAAAATCCTTAATCGGTGTGCCGGTAATTTTATGCATCATTTCCGGTGTGTACTGAGCATAATGTCGTTTCATTACCTGCCAGACACAACGCGGATCTTCCAGAGTAGGATCTACTTTGGCATAGCCGTTTTCATCCAGCTCATATGTCCAGCTGGCATTATTGTAGACAGCACCACCTTTAGCACCTTTTGGCGCGGCTTCCGGAGCCATGCTGCCGTCTTCAGTGGTGTAATCAGCATGCCCTGAAAACAGACCTTCATGAAATCCATAACCCTCGGCCACAATAAAAGCAGCATTGGTATAGTTTTTAACATAATCCCATTGAACTTTATTGTTTTTAATCAGCCAGTTAATTACCGCACCAAGAAAAGCAATATCTGTACCGGAACGAATCGGCAGATAATGGTCGGCCACGGAGGCAGTACGGTTAAAACGCGGGTCACACACAATCAGCTTGGTGCCCTTCTGTTTTTTGGCTTCAATAACCCATTTAAAACCAACCGGATGCGCTTCGGCGGCATTACCGCCCATGACCAGAATAAAATCTGCATTCTGAATATCCGTCCAAGTGTTGGTCATGGCACCACGGCCGAATGTTGCAGCCAGCGCCGATACTGTTGGACCATGACAAACTCGTGCCTGCGAATCGGTGCCTACCAGCCCGAGCGAACGCATGAATTTCTGCGTCAGAATACCAGTTTCATTGGAGCTGGCAGAAGCACACAGCATCCCCAGACTTTCCAGCCGATTTACGGTAACACCATCTGCATTTTTTTCAATCAGGTTGGCATCCCGTTCGTCTTTAATCAGACGGGCAATGCGATCCAGAGCCTCATCCCAGCTAATGTCTTTCCATTCACTGCTGCCTGCTTCACGCACCTGCGGATGCAGCACCCGGTTCGGGCTGTTCACAAAGTCAATCAGAGAAGCGCCTTTGGGACAAAGGCTGCCGCGGCTAACCGGATGATCCGGATCTCCTTCAATATGAAAGATTTTCTTTTTGGCATTTTTCGCGCCGTCACCGAGGCTGTACAACAACGTACCACAACCCACTGAACAATATGTGCAATTATTGCGTGTTTCAGTTGCCCGTAATAATTTGTACTGGCGGACTTCAGCAAAAGCAGTGGCTGGTGCCATGCCCATGACTGCTAATCCTGTCGCGCCGGCACCAGCTGCGGTAACCTTGAAAAACTGGCGTCTTGTCAGGTTCATGTTTGATGGTTCCTAATGAAATTATTTTTATTTATTGCAGAGAATTTAATCTCTTACAGTTTACTAAATATGCTAGTAATTTTATTAATACTAACATTACACTCCATTATAATACTTTATTTGGACTCTTTATATTACAATTTTATCTCTAATTTTAATATTTATAAATAAATATAGTTTCATTTAAAACCCTGATTTATCTAATACATACAATTTTTTTAATTAAATAATATGCTTAACCTGCTGGTGAAATTTATATTAGTCATTCAACAAATTATTTCATCTGCAAATAAATATTTGCATATATTCTGATTTATAAATATTTTTATTCACAATCACATATTAGGCTCAGATACAGGCCTCATTGCCTTTCGTTATATAGCAAGGTATATTTCGAAACAATTTTCTTTTATAATCAGCTCAGCTTAACCTCACCAAAGATAACAATACATTTTAACCAAGGACAAAACATGAGTCATATGTATACCCGTTTGAATGCCATTATCACCACAATAGGTCTATGCGTTATCAGCAATTCTTCTTTTGCCGCCAGCATCTCTGTGTCTGCTGCAACCAGTCTTTATAATGCATTCCAAGACATCGCCAAGGCATACATGCGGCAATATCCGGAAGACCAAGTTAAGCTCAATTTTGGTGCATCCGGAGCCCTGCTACAGCAGATGCAAAATGGTGCGCCGGTAGACGTATTTGCGTCGGCAGACCAGCAGACCATGGATCAGGCACAAGCCAGAAATCTGGTGCAGGCAAAAGACCGAATTAATTTTGTGAATAATACGCTGGTGCTGATTACACCCAAGAAAGGTGGCGTAACTGTACGTAGTCTGAAAGATCTGCAACAAAATGGTATTAAGCATATTGCACTGGGGAATCCTGCTTACACACCAGCGGGTCGCTATGCACAGGCAGCAATGGAGCAGGCGCATCTATGGAATAAGGTTCAGCCTAAAATCGTTAATGTGAATAATGTACGGCAAGCACTGGATTATGTGGCCAACCAATCTGCGGAAGCTGGTTTTGTTTTTGGTACGGATGCCGCTATTATGCCGGATAAGGTAAGTGTAGCCATTACCATTCCCACCCGTAAACCCGTCAGCTATCCTATCGCCAAAACCGTAGCCAGTAAGGAACCAGCGGCGGCATATCGTTTCATTGGCTTTATCCGCTCAGCAAAAGGTCAGCAGATACTTAAGAATTACGGTTTTCAGAGCGCCAGCTGAACATAATTTCTACTGGTAGTTATTACCATTGATTGCCTGAATTTTTCATTTTAAGGAGAAGCAATGGCTGCGGCGTGGATTGCCCTTGCCTTATCGCTAAAAATTGCCCTGTGGGCAACAGCTATCAATCTTGTTCTCGGTATTGGCACTGGCTATATACTCGCACGCAAGGCTGTATGGGGGCGGGAACTGATTGATACTGTCCTCACCCTGCCAATGGTGATGCCGCCAACGGTACTGGGTTATTATCTGCTGGTACTGATTGGTAAAAATGGTTTTATTGGCCAATGGCTACAGCATTATCTAAACATTAATCTGATTTTTACTTGGCAAGGTGCTGTAATAGCAGCCACAGTGGTATCGTTTCCGCTGGTATTTAAACCAGCGCGCGCTGCATTTGAGAGTCTGGATCCACAACTGGAACAGGCCGCCCGTGTTTTGGGTATCAGTAATGCCGGTGTTTTCCTGCGCATCACCCTGCCTCTGGCATGGCGCGGTATTCTGGCCGGTGTATTACTGGCGTTTGCCCGCAGTATGGGCGAATTCGGTGCTACGCTGATGGTGGCTGGCAGCATTCCCGGGCAAACACAAACACTTTCAATTGCCGTATATGAAGCAGTACAGGCCGGTGATGACTTTCTGGCCAATACACTGGTACTGATCATTTCTGTGGTATGTATTCTGATATTACTGTTTACCAGCAAACTTTTATCCGGCAAAGTACCCATGCACAATCTTAAATAACCCAATGCCAGTACCGGAATATAACGATACTGCTTTTGCATTGCCTTGTTTGTGCTTGTTTTTAATTCAGCCAGTGGTTTTATGTTAGATTTTAATTTCCAAAAAAACCTCCAGCGTACTGATGGCAGCCAGTTTACACTGGATATTCGCCTGTGCACTCAGGCTCCACGTACGGTAATTATGGGCGCATCTGGTAGTGGTAAAAGCCTGATGTTGAAAGCCATTGCAGGCTTGTTAACTCCAACACAGGGTCATATTATTGTTAACGGAGTACCGCTGTTTCAGGCACCAGACCTCAATCTCAGCCCGCAGCAACGCAAACTGGCCTATGTTTTTCAGGATTATGCTCTTTTTCCACATTTGAATGTGCGCCAGAACATTGCCTGTGGTATTCAGCATGGTTTATTTAATCCGCGTAAATCCAGCCGTGATCCAGAAGTCGAACACTGGCTGACAGCTATGCAGCTTAATGCTGTAGCCGAACAATATCCGGCACACCTGTCTGGTGGCCAGCGCCAGCGCGTGGCACTTGCTCGGGCACTAATTGCAAGACCAAGTGCTATTCTGCTGGATGAGCCATTTTCCGCACTCGATACTCAGCTACGCGCACAAATGCGTACAGAACTGGCCAATTGGCAATACCAGCTAAATTTACCTATGCTACTGATTACGCATGACCCTGAAGATGCTGCTGCTTTTGACGCTCAAATCTGGCACATGGATAATGGACATTTATATTCAGCTCCCCATAGCAGCCATTATGAATGAATTCAATCTCGATACCGAACTGATTCCTACCATTAACGGCCAGCGAATTGGTAACAGCAAAAGGATCGCCCTACTCGAAAATATTCAGCGTTTTGGTTCGATTACTCAGGCAGCCAAAGCTGTACCCATGAGCTATAAAGCAGCATGGGATGCCATAGACGCGCTGAATAATCTCGCACCGCAACCTTTAGTATTACGCCAGACTGGCGGCCAGGGCGGTGGCAACAGCGTTTTAACCGCCTTTGGTGAAGCTTTTTTAAATTATTACCATACCATGCAGCAACGCCACCAGCAGTTACTCCGGCAACTGCAAAGCAATGCCGACTATAACCACTATGGTTTATGGCAGAAAATGAATCTGGATTTAAGTGCCGATAATCAGCTGGCCGGAATTGTAAGCCGCATCGTTGAGGGGACAGTAAATAATGAAGTTCATCTGCGCTTAAGCAGTGGGCAGGAACTGGTAGCAATGCTTACCCGTCACAGCTGTGAACAGATGGAACTAGCTGTTGACATCGACGCACTTGCCCTGATTCAGGCATCAGCCATTATGCTTGCCCGTCCTGAAGCCAATTTACTTATATCTGCACGCAATCAGCTTAACGGAAAAATACGCCATATCGATACCGGCGCAGTTAATAGTGTTATTACTGTAGACTTAGGTGCAGCGCTTAGCCTGACTGCTAGCGTTACCCGCAACAGCGTAGAAAATATGCAGTTGGATAGCGACGATGAAATTATACTGTTAATCAAAGCATCAAGTATCATTCTCGGGCGTCTGCGCTAAGCTAGCATATATTGGCATTTGTCATCCCATACACTTATACAAGCGAACAGCAGCCTGCCCTGCCTTACTCCACAGCCTCATACACTGAAGCCAGAATAACCCTACTAATCAGTATCAAATTATTCTGGCTTATACTAATGCACAATAGCTAAGCTATTTACGGCCAGTGCATATTTTCTCTTTGTTTAAGTCTGTCATTTACGCCGCAGGCAGATTGTAAACCCTATATATATGTATTTTAATAATATTTAGCAAAATTTATTCAAAAAAACTATTTATATCATTTCATCACAATATATTGATAATTAAGATCAATATGTATATTGATCATTTCCATTCTGCTGTTTAATCACAAGACTGAAAATATTATTTTATATCTTACCCAGACCTGAATCAGAAAATACCAGACATATAATACCTTCAGCATTATTTCAAAATCACCTCATCTTCCAGTTCATTGACTCCCGCATGTATACGTGGAAAATGCTGCGCCAGTAATTCTGTCAGTTCATCCAGTCCACCACTTAAACCAGCCATATAATTCTGCTGCTGAAATGCTTGTATGATGTGATTGCATATCTGTTGCCACAGCGTCATGTCAACACAGGCATTAATACCCCGGTCTGCAATGATTTCCACCGCGCGGTCAGCAAACAGCACATAAACCAGAATGCCACTCTTTTCCGCCGTATCCCACACCCCCAGTTGCCCGAACCAGTACTGAGCACGCTGGCGTGCCGTTACATGATGGCAAAGACAGGCTGTATTAAGACTGGATTCGATCACAAACCGCAGTTGCCCGGTATGGCGCTGTTCCGAGCGCGCAATCTGCTCAGTAAGCTGTTGCCGCGCCAGTATCGGAAAATACATACTTACCCGCTGGCGTGGATGTGTCCAGTGGCGCCAGAGCCGTGGCCACAACCTCATACTCAGTTTATTTGTACTCATACAGCCCATTCTTTCCTGTATATTGATTCAATTTGGTAGCACTACTGATTAATTTAAGAGTGTATGGAGTTTGATTTTATAAATCAACACTATAAAAATTATACTCATATTTAAACAGATACGGTTTTTTCCAATCAACAAGACTGATTCCACTGTTTTGTCTGTGACTGCTTTGAATATTTTTAGTACTGAGCAGATTAATGAAAAGAGTGAATTTTATGCAAAAGGTATAGGTATTTATCAGATTTACCTGTCTGAAAAGGAATAATCCTTTAAAAATCCTTATAAACTATCTATGGCATATTAAACTTAGCACCAATCAAGTAGCTCCCAAGCAGCTAAACAAATCCACGCAACTTTTTTATACAGGCATATGCAGCCTGTATACGCTGAGTATGCTCGGTTGCTTGCTGTGTTTCAGCAGCCGATAATTTCTGTTTGACCAGCTTGTCCGGATGATATTTATTCATCAGACGGCGGTATGCCTGTTTGATTTCCTGCACACTGGCATTTGCCGAGATACCCAGTACCTGATAAGCATCCTCATATGATTCTTCAACTGGTGGCGACTGTGTGTTACTCTGCCATTGTTGACGGTATTGCTGCTGTTGTTGACGCTGCTGTTGTTGGCGTTGCTGCTGTTTCCATTGCTCATTTGTCTGCCAGTAATGGTGGTGGTATTCATTATTCTGCCTATGTACTGTCTGGCTGGCAAAAATCAGCATTTGCGCATAGGGAATATGGAATTCATCCGCCATAATTTTCAAAATGTGCCGCTCATTGTTATGCAGCCGGCCATCTATCAGCGCAAATTCGAGTATATGTTTGCAAAACAGCATCAAAACGTGCTTATCATGACTGTAGGCACCATACAGCCGGCTAAGCCGTGCTCTGAGCGGATAATTTTGCATTTGTCCGGTATTGAAAGCATAGCGTGTCAGCACTTCCGTTTCTGCATCCAGCTTCAATGCTTTAGTCATTGCATAAACACGCGACCGGTCTGCCTCTGAAACATGCCCCTTAGCAGCGCAAACTTGCCCTGCCACCTCAAACAGCACCGCAATATACAGATTTCTGTCTGTAGCAATAGACGCTTCAGCACCATCATTAACAATGTGCACTGCATAAAGATAAAACAGAATCAGTATTATCAGCACAATATCAAGCAACATGCCGCTAACACCAAAACGCTTGGGTAAATACCACAGCACCAGAAAACAAATACCAAATCCGATTTTAGACATGTATGCCTACCAGAAAAGAAATCACATAATCCATGCAACAAAATAAATAACTATACTTTGTACCTCATACTGCTTTGTTTCAACATGCCCGAAAATTACCAGCGACCAGAAGCACCACCGCCACCATAGCCACCGCCTCCGCCACTAAAGCCGCCACCAGATCCTCCCCCGCCAAAAAAGTCATCGTCTCTGTTGCTATTGTAGCCACCGATCAACACATTACCGGCAAAAATAAAGGTCACGATAAATGACAAAATAGCAATAATTATCGCCACAAACAGATTCCAGCCAATGTACCAGCCTAGCGTTAACACCAGAAAAGCTACAATTGCACTGCCCAGCGTATTGCCAAATATATTCTTTAAAAATGCACCTGCTATAAATATTAGAAACATCGCTTCTACTAACATAGCGGTAAAACTGTTTGTTTGCTGCTGATCTGGTTGCTGTGCTGCTGGTAGATTTTCACCTTTAATCAGTTTTTCCAGCATATCTACTGCCTGTCGCACACCACCATCTGCATTATTTGCACGCAATTGTGGCTGCAACACATTATCCAATATTCTTTTAGCATAAATATCAGGAATGGCACCCTCCAGCCCACGTCCTGGAGCCAGAAATATTTTGTGCTCATCACGCACCAGTAATAGCAACACTCCATCATCCACTCCCTTACGCCCGGGTTTCCAGACATTCATCACTCGAGTGGCGTAATCAAATGGCGTTTCCGGTGCAATAGTAGGTACAGTTAATACCACAATCTGGCTGCCGTGCTCGCGACTGAATGCCCGCAATTGCTTGTTTAAATCATCACGGGTGTCTGGCTGTAACATATTAGCCGTATCCATTACCGGAGCAGTCAAAGCCGGAACTGGTACCAGATTTTCAGCAGCTGGTGCCAGCAAGGCAAAGCAACAACCCAGAAGCAATAACAATAAATTGCGGGCTGATAAACGGATTATATTCATGATTTTCACCTTGTTGCTGTACGTACCGAGTTCATACCGGCTAGACAGCTCCTAGCTGTAACAAATAACTGTGCCATATTGTGGCCACTAAAACAGCAATAGCACAAGATAAACAGAAAATCAGCAAACCGTACTGAATATTCAAATTTTCTGCTTACATTCATGCATGGCCGGTTTATACTCAGGTAACTAATATATCTTAAATATCAGAACAATTTTGCCATAAAAACAGAATAGTGGTATTTGCAACAAAATAATGAAAAATACAAAATTTAATTCAATTTTAAACAGCTTTATTGGATAAAAACCATTTAGCAATACAATAATATAGGCACAAATACTAATTATGATCTAGACATTAATACTGCCGCCATTACTTCTTTTAAGACTAAGCTACAGCATCCCAATTAACCCATCAGGCACGATTTTGATTGTTTAGCATATATCAGTGATGGCATTGGCTGGATAAACCAACAGATACTGACTAAACGGCATTTCTGGTGTACTGGAAAAACTCAATTTTAGCTGAGTAATTCATCACTCACATTGCCAGTGGTTAAAAACTGTGTAAATGCATAGACAACCAGCGCAAAATTGCGGACAGTCGAGCAGGCTGCAAAACATTCCCCCAGCATATAAGTCATTCCCCGGGGTGCCTCAGGGTTACTAGGTGCCGCAGGATTGTAAAATGTTCTGACTTCATAATCTTCTTCAGTTTCTTCACCCAGTAATACCATATAAGTCTGAATATCAGTTTCATGATTATCTGAATACAAAGTTATTTGCATACCAGGTGAAGTTGGTTTACTTTTCGACTGCTTCCACAGACTCAGAAAGCCATTATTGGTTCTCAAAACTTCAAGGTACTGTTGCATCTGCTCCACAGTAGGGTTTTCAATTCGGGGGAGATAAACTTTATCCATTTGTCTGAAAAAATCCAACCAACCTTTTCGTTTCCTGTCGAAATAAAATCCATCCAATTTATATATATACATTGTTTTTCACTTTTATTTATTTTAAAAATATGTGGATTAATATTTAAACAACTGGCTGTTATCAAACCGGCAGGCATCATTATAAATACCTCACCATATGCATAGCCAGAAAATTAATGACACCATGTTCAGACAGCTAACAGCGCAACTGAATTATATTCAGCAACAACCAAAATTTTGCCTGAATATGCAAGATTGGATGCTATCGAGCTGGTACAAGTCTGCTTTACTGCACCCGAAAAGCCGGTTTTGTAATGATTTGACAGAGAAACAGCCAGTTTATACAAACTGGCTGTTTAGGATTGAAATGAACAATCAGGCAGGCAACTAAACTAGAATTCTACATGCGGAGCCTGCTTCACAGCGGCCTCATTTTCCGGTACAAAATTTGGTCGTACATGCATACCAAAAATTTTGGCGGTGAGATTATTCGGGAAAGAGCGCAATGTAGTGTTATAAACCTGCACCGTCTGAATATAACGGTTACGCGCCAGCGCAATGCGGTTTTCCGTACCTTCCAGCTGCGCCTGTAAATCGCGGAAACTTTGGTCGGCTTTCAAATCAGGATAATTTTCACTTACTACCAGCAAACGGCTCAATGCACTGCTCAGATTACCCTGAGCTTGCGAGAACTGCTGCATTTTTGCCGGATCAGCTGCATCGCTGCCAGTCATATTCAGACTGCCAACACGTGAACGAGCATTCGTAACATCAGTTAGAACCTGCTGTTCATGCTTGGCATAGCCCTTCACCGTATTCACCAGATTGGGCACCAGATCAGCACGACGCTGGTACTGATTCAGAACTTCCGACCAGGCCGCATTAGCGGCTTCATCCTGCGATTGCATAGTATTATAGCCGCAGCCACTGAGGCTCAAGGCCAAAATAAATACACTTAGCCAGCCCATCAACCGTTTATACATTGTAAACTCCCATATGTATTATTGTTACATTTTAACATGTTATCGTGACTTTTTACGCCATAATTAGCGCAATCTTATATACCTTAAGCTATAATTAATGCAAAATAATAAAAATCATTTTAACCAAACTGTAAAGGATTTTATATGTTCCCAGAATATCGCGAGCTGATTAGTAAATTGAAGGCGGAAAATAATCATTTTGCCAACCTATTTGAAGAACACAACCGGCTGGATGATAAAATTACCGGTCTGACCAATAATCCTGTTACCAGTGGTCTGGATAATCTAGATGAGCTAAAACGGGAGAAGTTGCGTCTGAAAGACGAAATTTATGCCATGCTACGGGAAGCAGATGGCAAAGCCTGATGTGTAAAACCCTGCCTAAAGCAGGGTTTTTACTGGCTTGAAATATATCAATCAGGTTCAAGTTCAGCGTTACAATTGGTAGCAGATTCATGAGTAGGTCTTAACACAAGCATCTACTGCGATGCTTAATGCCAAACCATTGCCATCCAAAACTTAAGTTGCTGCGTTAGCAACAATTTTTCAGGGTAAATATATCTTTCCTTAATGCCCTAATTAGACATAATCTCTATTTCTGTAACTGATCACTCCACAGATACTCATGCCTTTTATTTTCCGCTTACTTCACTTTGCAACAAAGCAGCAAAACGCTGCTGTATAACAGCCGGAAAAGAAATAGCCCTATTACTGTCCACATCAAAAGCCACAAATACAACCTGTGCCTGAACCACTGTCTGGCCTGTATTTTTCAGTGTGATAGTCTGACTAACTTCCACTTTACGCGCCTGAACTTTACTAAAAGCCGTAGTAATCAGCAAATCATCACCAAAACCAGCACTGCGCCGGTAACTGATATCAATATTAATCACCGCCATACCACAGCCAGCAGTAGTCAATAACGGCGTTAAACCAGCTTCATCAAAATAGTGCCAACGTGCCTCTTCCAGAAATTCAAGATAACGCGCATTGTTAACATGTCGGTATACATCCAGATGAAAGCCGCGCACCCGAATTTCAGTCTGATGTCCCGGTAGCGGCAACTGAATCATTTTTGTATGTAAATCCTGCATCGTCTGAATTATTCCACTACTGTCCAGCCAATGGTTCCATTTGCACGCAGCGGAATCAGGCGCTCCTGACCATATGGAAAGTGTGGCGGGACAGTTTGAGTACATTTAACCAGTGTGATTGTATCCGTATTCGGATCCAGACCATAAAAACGTGGGCCGTTTTCAGCGGCGAAAGCCTGTAATTTATCCAGTGCTGCGACCTCTTCGAATGCCTCAGCATACAACTCAATAGCCGCAAAAGCACTAAAGATGCCCGCACAGCCACAAGTACATTCTTTACTGGCCTGTGCATGAGGAGCACTATCCGTGCCCAGAAAAAATTTATGTGCCTGTGCACCACAGACAGCCTGTAATAATGCCTGTCGATGGGTTTCACGCTTCAATACCGGCAGGCAATAATGATGTGGTTGTATTCCGCCCGCCAGCAAGGCATTGCGGTTATAAAGTAAGTGTTGTGGTGTTACCGTGGCTGCCACATTATCACCCGCTTCAGCTACCAGCTGTGCTGCTTCTGCGGTGGTAATATGCTCAAGTACCAGCTTCAGGCTGGGCAAACGCTGTAGTAGTGGTTGTAACAGCTCATCAATAAATACAGCCTCACGGTCAAAAATATCGATCTCGCTTTTGGTTACTTCCCCATGAATCAGTAGTGGCAAGCCTACTTCGGCCATGGTTTCCAGTACGGGTAATAAAGCCCATAAATCATTGACACCAGCAGCAGAATTGGTGGTAGCACCAGCCGGATACAGCTTGCACGCAATGATACCGGCGGCTTTGGCTGCGCGGATAAGTGTCGGCGTAGTCTGATTGGTCAGGTATAGGGTCATCAGTGGCTGAAAATGGCTATCAGCCGGCACTGCGGCCAGAATACGCTCACGATAGGCCATAGCTGCCGCCACTGTGGTTACCGGTGGTTTCAGATTAGGCATAATCACAGCGCGCCCCATCTGACGTGCACTGAATGGCACCACCGCTTTTAAAGCTGCACCATCACGTACATGAAGATGCCAGTCATCGGGTCGGGTTATGGTGAGAGTCTGCATCTGCATCCGTTTCATTAACAGGCTGTTACACTGCTCAAAAAGACAATTGATTAATGTACTACTCTGCCGCTGCTCCGGCATCCGGTACTGGCATATCCCCTAAAAAATGCCGAGAATAAGGGTATTAAATCATAGCCAGACTGATTCTAACGGTGTTTTATCCACATGATCATTACACCATCATCCCTATTTTGCTGATGCAACAATTCATGTCCGGTCTGGCGGCAAAAAGCAGCAAAATCATCTGGTGCACTTTTATCCGTTGCCAATACCTGTAATACCTGCCCACCATCCAGTGCCGCCAGCGCTTTTTTGGCACGCAGAATCGGCATCGGGCAATTCAGACCGGTAACATCCAAAATAGCATCACTATGTGGTTCGCTCATAAACAACCCATCACAGATTATTGTAAAACACAATTATACAACGTGCATGCAAGAGACCAAACATTCTCAGCGGTAAACAGCCACAATCACAGCAATATTAATTACAATACAGCACCCACCAGATACATTCTGGCTGCATAACATTACTTCAGCCTTTCACACATACCACCTGCCGTAAGCGATGCACAATTTCTACCAACTCATTCTGTGCCGTCATCACAGCATCAATATCCTTGTAGGCCATCGGAATTTCATCAATCACATTGGCATCCTTGCGGCACTCCACATGAGCAGTAGCCTGAATCTGGTCAGCAATACTGAATCGTTTTTTGGCTTCGGTACGGCTCATCACTCTTCCGGCACCATGCGAGCAGGAGCAGAAACTGTCTGCATTACCTAAACCTTTGACAATATAACTCTGCGCCCCCATTGAACCGGGAATAATGCCCAGTTCCCCTGCACGGGCTGAAACCGCACCCTTACGGGTAATATAAACTTCAGCACCAAAATGCTGCTCTTTCTGCACATAATTATGATGACAGTTTACTGCGGCCAGATGAGTATTAAAGGGTTTGCTGATTACCTGACGCAACGCCATAATCACATTGTGCATCATCGTTTCACGGTTTAAGCGCGCAAATTCCTGTGCCCAGTGTACGGCTGAAACATAATCCTCAAAATGTTCAGTGCCTTCACGCAAATAAGCCAGATTTTCATCAGGCAGATTCTGAATATGCACCTGCATATCCTTTTTCGCCAGTTCAATAAAAAAAGTACCAATGGCATTGCCAATACCGCGTGAACCACTATGCAACATTATCCACACCCGCTCAGCCTCATCCAGACAGATTTCAATAAAATGATTGCCAGTGCCAAGCGTACCCAGATGGTGGTAGTTATTAGTATTGAGAAATCGCGGATATTTGGCGGTGAGCTGTTCAAATCCCGGCAGCAGTTGCTGCCAGTACTGGTCAACCACTGAGGGCGGACTCTGCCAGCTGCCCTGATCGCGACCCCGATGTCTGGGCGACAGCCCGTATGATACCGCTTTTTCGATCTCCCGCCGCAACCCTTGCAGATTATCCGGTAAATCAGCCGCCATCAGTGAAGTCTGCACCGCCATCATGCCACAACCAATATCCACGCCCACGGCGGCCGGAATTATTGCACCAGATGTAGGTATAACACTGCCAATAGTAGAACCTTTCCCCACATGCACATCTGGCATAACCGCGATGTGCTGGAAAATAAACGGTAATTGAGCAGTTTTAATCAGTTGCGCTTTGGCTTTCTCATCTACCGGCACCCCTTGGGTCCACATCTTAATTGGTCTGGCATGTTCCGTTTGCAGTAAATTATATGTCGTCATTTTACCCCCTTGTTACCGCTTTATTTTTCATTAATCTGGCTAATTCAGGCTGGTAGTCAATGCATTATAGACGGACAGCATATTTTCCAAAGTATTATTGTCTGTTAACAAAACTTGCCAGAACGATTAACCAAAAAGTTATAATACAGCAATGATATGTACCATATCATAGCAGAATTAAGTTCTATTATAGCTATCGCTCGGATTGAATAGCTTGCCTGTTGGACAGATGACCTTAAAACCCACAGGCAGACACACTAAAATTCTCAATCTTTCGATTTTTTAACTCCGCGATAATCATTCGATTGTTCTATCAAATGTATTTCCTAAAACCTCATCAGCTGCTTTATTATAGCTTAAAGCTTTATTTAAAATTTGTCTTGGCCTCCTTAGAGAAATCTAATCTTAATTAATAAGCCCCTCTCACATACCATAGCCCTTACCAATATAACAATGTAATTATCATTTTCAATGGGCAAATAATTTCTTCAAATTTCTCTACTTCTATCTAATTTTCCATAATCTAACAGTAAAAATTGACTTTTGAGATTCAAGATCAGAATCCAATCATCCTACTTAATAATTTTGTTAGAAAAATTTCCTGATGATTTTAGTATTTTATACTGATTCAGCATATTACTATCTATTTCGTATATTACATTAACTAAAAATACAATTTTTTCTTAAACCAGTTTTGCCATAGTTCACTTCACACAGCTTTATAAATCACAGCATACTAAGCGTGAGAACTGAGCAGAATTTAGCAACAAAGATAATCCTTAGCTTTACCCGATAAAACCAGCATAACAGCTTCAATCTTGCGCCAGCTCCAGCATCTCCTTGGCATGATTACGCGTAGTATCGGTAATAGTTTCACCACCAAGCATACGCGCAATCTCATCAACACGTTCAGCAGATGTTAAAACCTTTATTTCGCTGAATGTCTGCCCTTTACTGCTGTGTTTGCGTACCTGCCAATGCTGCTGTCCACAGGCAGCCACTTGTGGTAAATGGGTGACAGCCAGTATCTGACGGTTTTGTCCCAGACTGCGCAAAGCATGGCCAACAACATCGGCCACAGCCCCCCCAATACCGGTATCTACTTCATCAAAAATCAGCGTAGGTACAGCATTGTATTGACTTGTCACCATCTGCAACGCCAAACTGATACGTGCCAGTTCACCGCCGGAAGCCACTTTACTCATGGCACGTAAAGGTGTGCCCTGATTGGCCGCTACCTGATACTGTACCTGCTCCAGACCATGCAAAGAAGGTGAGGCACTTAGAAGTTCAATGTTAAAGCGTGCGCCCTGCATCGCCAGATTCTGCATGTGGGCAGTGGTTTGCTTCGCCAGCTTTTTGGCTGCCTGATGACGCTTTGCCGATAACTGCTGAGCTGCCTGCATATATTCATTTTTGCGCTCAGCTACCCGTGCATGTAATGCTTCAATATCTGCGGATGCTTCCAACTCGTTCAAGGCAGCTGCAACCTTAGCCAGTTCTTCAGGCAGCTGCGGTGGCTCCAACCGGTATTTACGCGCCACACTCATTAATTCCTGCATTCGCTGTCCCTGCTGTGCAAGCAGATTTTCATCTGTTTCAACACTGGCACTGGCTTCGCGCAGATAAGCACTGACTTCTCCCAATTCTGCTTCTACCGACTCCAATAATGTCACACTATCGGCAAAAGCAGGCGCAGCATTGGCCAGTACAGCCAGTTGCTGTCGGCAGTGATATAAACGGCTTTGCAAGCCATCATCACCATTAATTATTTCCTCCACGCTGGCTGCTGTATGCAGGATATCAGCTGCATGCACCAGTGCATCATGGCTCTGGCTAAGAGCATCCCATTCATTTTCTTGCAGATTTAATGCATTGAGTTCATCAAAGCGCCATTGCAAACGCTCACGTTCAATATTCAGGCTGTCCGCCTGAGTTTGTGCTTTTTCCAGCTCACGTTCTGCATCATGCCAGCGCTGATAAGCTTCGCGTACCTGCGCAACTTCCTTATCTGCACCTGCAAAAGCATCCAATAATACACGTTGTGCGGCTTCACTATTTAAAGAGTGATGGGCATTCTGACCATGAATATCAATCAGCAATTCGCCAATCTGGCGTAACTGACCAAGCGTTACTGCCTGATTATTGATAAAGCTGCGGCTTTTTCCTTTCACGTCAATTATGCGACGGATACTCAACTGCGTTTCGTGTTCAGCCAGCAATCCTTGTTCCTGTAATAGCACACACGCCTGCGGTACATCACCAACATCAAATAGCGCAGATAACTGTGCCTCTTTAGCGCCATGGCGAATCTGTCCGTAATCAGCCTTATCACCCAGCAACAGACCTAAAGCATCCAGTGTAATCGATTTGCCCGCACCGGTTTCCCCTGTCAGAACAGTAAACCCGCCTTGAAAACTCAGATTCAGCTCATCAACAATCACAAAGTCCCGCAAAGATAACGCCAAAAGCATAAACAGCCTTTCTGAAAGAAAGCATTAATAATTTAGACCTGATTTTAGTATTTTTTAGAAGAACAGGAAACACTTTTTTAGAAAAAACTAAAATTACCTGTAATAAATTTCGATTTTATTAATTATTACCACATTTTTCTGATTATCGTCGAGATGATACTTTTGCCTTACAACTAGAGCTGGCCTCAAAAATTCATCAAAGCAGGATTAATTTCTGATTGAGTAAATATGATTTATATCCATTACTTCCTCCTTATACCAATTGATCACCCCAATGCAGTTTCTGGCGCAAAGTTTTGTAATACTGGTAATTAATCGGATGCAGAATTCTGAGAGAATTGCGATAACGATTGATACATACCTTATCCATACTCTTCAAATCAAAAAATACCTGACCATCGAAATGAGCACGTGCGTCACTGCCTTTAGTAACCAGCACTTCAATTTCACTGGTATCATTAACAGCAATTGGTCGGTTTGACATTGATTGCGGGCAAATAGGTACCAGACTAAAAGCACGCAAAGTCGGTTGCAGAATCGGGCCACCTGCAGCCAGTGCATATGCTGTTGAGCCTGTCGGCGTAGACACAATTAAACCATCCGAACGCTGAGTGTAGACAAATTCTTTATTAATAAAAACCTCAAATTCAATCATCTGCCCCAGCGCACCACGGCTAAGCACCACATCGTTCAACGCCAGCGAATGATAAACGTCCTCACCGGCGCGTACTACCGTGGCTTCCAGCAAAATACGTTCTTCAGGCAAATATTTTCCAGTAAGCATACCGGACAGCTCAGTTATCATTTGTGCTCGAGGCACTTGTGTCAAAAAGCCCAGATGTCCCTGATGTATACCAATCAACGGTACTCGGTATGGCGCCAATTTACGAGCAACAGACAGCAATGTACCATCACCACCCAATACAATAACCAGATCACAACGCCGCCCCATATCAGATTTCCTGATGACATGACAATATTGAAGCTGCTGCGGATTAATCTGGTTATCTGCTTGCGCCTCACTATCCAGATATACCGAAAGACCTTCATTGCATAAAAAAGCAATAAGTTCATTCAATACTGCACTCATCATCGGCGTTTGTGGCCGCGTCACTATACCGATATGATTAAACTGGCTATTCCTATTCATGAAGATATTTATTCCTGACTAAGTAGCTCACTTTACTAAAGCTACAATAATTTTTGTCCTGTTATTATAAATGTTAATGCATCAACATACTTGTATTATGTAATCTTTCGCCGAAAATACAAAAATCATTTATACGAGACAAGTTAAACATTAGCCTGAAACAACAAAACAGAACAATGATTCTTTATACATTGTCCCAAACTTCTGTATAGAAAAAAGCGCATAAATAATATCCCTGAGCACAACCAGAAGTATATGCTAAAAAATATGATATCCTGCGCCACAATACCGCTACATACACGCTAATATATTGATCTTAAATAGCTTCAAGCAAAATTTAAATGCTCAAATCCAAATAAGCAACCCAGCAAATGCCATCAACCTGAAATCAATTCACCAATTAAGCGACATATTATCAAAGATTGATATATCAAATAGAAATCCCAAACAACGAATCAGTTATGCCTGATCAGCATACTTCTGCCAACCAATTCACGCCCATCATCACAACCTACCCCATAAACACGATATATGAGCTCAGATTCAATTATCCTGCGAAATACCTAATATTACGCATATTGAATAAAATAAGATTGATATTAACTATAAAAATTTATATGTCTCATTTAAAATAGCCCAATTTCAATCTAACCAGCGTATCTGCTAACCAGATAAGCAGGTTTTAACCATACGGAAACTAAAATGGCAACTGATAAACTAAACAGTAAAAATAAAATGGCATTAAAAGCACGTGCACATCAACTTCATGCCGTTGTACTAATTGGGCAACACGGACTAACTACCGAAGTAATCGCCGAAACTAACCGCAATCTTGATGCACACGAGCTGATAAAAGTACAGGTAGCTGGCGACGACCGTGCACAGCGTATTGCCATTGCTGAAGCACTGTGCACAGCAACTGGCGCAGAACTGATACAGCATATCGGCAAACAACTGGTGTTATACCGCCAGAAATCCGAAACAACTGAATAAACAAAAGCGATTCATTCCATGAATCGCTTAGTTATTTACCCCTAGTGGTTTAACCCAAGACAACAGGCAACTGATTAAAACCACCTGCCTAAATATAAAAAACCTCAAGAATTTCATATTCACGCACACCACTGGGTGCCTGAACCTCAGCCACATCGCCTTCTTCCTTGCCTATCAGCGCGCGCGCTATCGGTGAGCCAACAAAAATCTTTGCCTGTTTAATATCGGCCTCATCTTCACCAACGATCTGATAACTAACCACTTCTTCAGTTTCCAGATCCTGCATTTTCACTGTTGCCCCAAATACCACTTTACCATCAGCATTGGTTTCTTTCGGGTCAATAATGTGTGCCAGAGAAAGTTTATGCTCAATTTCAGCAATCCGGCCTTCAATAAAGCCCTGTTTTTCCTTAGCAGCTTCGTATTCTGCATTTTCCGACAAATCGCCATGTGAACGTGCCTCAGCAATAGCCTCAATCACAGCCGGACGAGCCACACTCTTGAGTTCTTGCAGTTCCTGCTTCAGCAAATCGGCACCATTTACGGTCAATGGAATTTTTTGCATCATATTTCTCCAAGATACCGAAGTCGAATGCTCCAACGGTATTTCGCATTAATAACAAAAAGCAAGCCGCCCGATTCTGGCGGCTTGCGCTGTTCCATAGATGCTATTTTAGCAGACCAGTATAAAATAGCAAAGCTTATTTCGCAGGTGTAGAAATAAGTTCTTAGCTCCTGCTTTAAGATTGGCTGATGATTTTTGCCATCATTCGATACATTTGCAGATTCCAGCACAACATCGGCTCATTGTTTGGTCTATGATTACATTATGCCAATAATATATCTAGTTCTCCTGTAATGTATGCATAAGCTATACCTAAAACCATAAATAGCTGCATCATCCACTATTATTGCGCATAATATTAAAAAATAGACAAACTGATACAGTAACATAAACATTATTCATATGATAATAAAATTATACCGATTATTTATTATATGTTTACATATTAATTATTTTGTTTACTCACATACCGAAACAGCATAGCATCAAAAAACGCATACAATTTCGTATGATATTTAAAAGAAAGCAAGACAAAAATGGATAAAAAAAATAATTATCGTTGGTTTGTACTTGCAATTGGTGTTCTGGCACAAGCAACATTTGCAATGGGTTTTGCTGGTATTCCCATCACTGGAATTTTAATGCGAGATGCTTACCATTTTTCATTATACGAGCTTAGTTTTGTTTTAGGTTCAATGGGATTAGGAGTTGCAGCTTCCGAAATAATTTGGGGGATTCTGACAGACAAATTAGGTGATAAAAAAGTTCTGATTCTCGGCTTATGGTCATCAGCCATAGTATATGCCTTAATCGCCATATCACTTACGCCAGAGGCTTCACTTGGCGGCGTTAAGTATTTACACTTGGGAGCGGCACTAGCAGTCACAGGAGCGCTCAGTGGCAGTATTAACTCATCATCTGGCAGAACAGTGATGTCATGGTTTGATGATAATGAGCGTGGATTTGCCATGAGTGTTCGCCAGACTGCAATTCCGGTTGGCGGGGCAATTGGTACAGGGCTACTGCCTTGGCTGGCCTATTCATATGGTTTTGAACTAATGTTTATTGTGCTAGCCATCGCAGGTTTCAGCGTGGGGCTAGTAGTTGTATTGTTCATTAATACCAAACACGCCGAATCAGAATATACATCTAAATCAATGCTCACTATTCCTTCACCACTGAAAAGTGTTGAAGTATGGAAGATTGTTATAGCGGCTGGTTTTCTAACAGTACCTCAAATGGCCATACTTACATTTGGCAGCATTTACATGCGCGACATCCTACATATAGGTTTGGCATCAATCTCCATTATTCTTATTGGTGTGCAGATTGGCGGCGGAATGCTCAGGATTTGGTCCGGTTACTATACTGACAAAAAAAAGAATCGCATTTCCTTACTAAAATATTACGCCATACTTGGTGGAATTGCCTCTTTGCTGCTCTGTGTAATGGTGAATAATACATATATGGGTGTTGTATTTGTTGTACTAACTGGTTTATTTGGTCATGCGTGGCATGGTATCGCTTATACCGAGGTGGCGGTGAAAGCTGGCATTGAACGGGCAGGAACAGCCCTAGGTATGGTTGGTACTACTGTATTTATCACTTCGTTTCTAACACCTATTATCATTGCCCGTATTGCCGATGGCTACGGATGGAGTGCTGTATGGGGCGCGGTAGCTATGCTGACATTTGCCACATTATTGTGTTTTATTCCATTCTCAAACAGAAGTAAATTTTAGTTTCTATCGCCCAAATCGATAAACCATTAAGCACGATGTAATGCAATAACCTTTTAATTTAATCCTTTTGTATACAAACTGAATTGCCTTATCAAATATGATTAAATAATACAGTTTAATTGTTCTTATCACGTAAGCAATATTAACCCTACTTATTGTTAAATATCCATTCAGTAAAGCGCACTTTGTTCAGGCGATTCTATAAAGCTGATTGTTGAATCTTTTTCAAAAAGTTCCAGCATACAACGATCGTGCGCTTTTATTTGCGTTAATATTGGCGACAAGCGATTCAAATCAGCGTAATGAATATAGGAAATGAATTACATAAGCGTCATTTAGATGATATTCTAAATCAGCTAAATACCATGCTCCTTAATACAACTTTTTATCTAATATAAAGTTATGAATAAAAACGTATTTATCATATTATTTATTCTGCTTCTAGCCTCGTGCAATAAAATTGAAGTAATAGAAGAGAATAATCAGGATAATCACATAATAGAGTTAAATAGATCTGATAGAGATACTATGAAAAAATTTATGAACTTTAATCAGATAGAACAAACACCTGTAGATAGTCTGATAAAAAAATACCCGCCCTTGTGGGATAAAACTTTTATTCTGGGTAAAAAAGACGGTTTTATTACCGAATTTAGAGTAGGACTATTCAAACAATTTACACAAAAGGAAATAAGGAGCAGAGATATAAAAATTAGGGAAGTAACTTGGGCTAGCAGTGATGAAGAAAACCTCACTGTTTGGTTTGAAGAAAAAGACCACAAATGGATTCCTGTTGAACATTTAATCTGGGATAAAAATGCTGAGTTTTAATGTTTACTTTAGCAATCAAATATTTCTCCTATAGGTGGCTGTACTATTTTAGAAAGTAGTTACATATTAGACACAATTAGCCTAATCAAGATGCAGGTTTTAACGTATAAAAATATGGCATAGTTACCAGTAAATGAGATTAAAACCAACTATTATGCTGATTAATCACAATTCGGTTTACTCAATCTGCACTAAATAGGTTGTTTGAGTATTAGTGTCTTCCCTCATTAAATAAAACGCCCTTCAAATATACATCTGAAAGGCGAAAATTACCAAAAATCAATTTATCCAGCTAATTCAGTCATGAATTGGTTTTTAATCAATTTTGGATGATTAAAAAGGAATATCGTCATCAATATCATCCACCGGCGCCGGAGTTGGTGCTGGTCGTGGTGCCTGCCGACGTGGTGCTGCCGGTGGTGGACTGGAAGCAGCAGGCGCAGCATCATAACCGCCCTGGCTATAGTTATTGCCGCCCTGAGCATAATCAGCACCGCCACCGGCCTGATCATAGCCACCACCAGCGCTGGCGCCATCATTACGGCTGCCCAGCATTTTCATTTCATTGCCGATGATGTCGTAAGCTGTTCGTTCAATACCATCTTTGCCACTGTATTTACGGCTTTGAATACGGCCTTCAATATACACCTGACTACCTTTACGCAGATACTGGCTGGCTATTTCACCCAGCTTGCCAAACAGTGTAATGTTGTGCCATTCAGTACGGGTCTGGCGTTCGCCATTGCGGTCACGCCATTGTTCATCAGTAGCGATAGAAAAATTGGTTACTGCATCGCCGCTAGGCATATATCGCGTTTCCGGATCTCGCCCCAAACGCCCAACCAGGATGACTTTATTAACAGACATGGTGGTTTCCTAATAATGAATACAGGTAATCTTCGCAGACAACCCATGTTGATAAGATTTTTTGTTACAGAATGCTTGTTATGCCCATTGCCAGTGCCGCTGCCAGGCACCAATAACAGCATTTGAATAAGTAGTACGACCCAAACTGCCATTATAACGCGCCAGTGCTCTTGCCATATTACCATTCTCTCGATTTCGATAATAACGCAGAATGGTGCAACCATAGCGTAAGTTAGTGCGAATATCGAATAAGTTATGTTCTGGACGACCTATCTGCTTTACCCAGAAAGGCATTACCTGCATCAGCCCGCGAGCACCTACACCAGAAATAGCATACTGGCGAAAACGGCTTTCTACTTCAATTAAACCAAGTATCACCTGTGTATCCAGACCGGCACGCATCGCTTCATACTGGATATTGGTAAGTAGCCGTTTACGCGCATACTCATCTGGAACATATGGCGTAAGCCGTGTTGACATGGCATTTAACCAGCGGCTGGCTTCTGCAGGTGAAGCAAAAATCAACCGTGGTGGATTGGCATTATTGACAGCATTGCGCATAATGGAAGTCACGTCATCAGAAAGCGTTTCTTCACGTTGTGCTCCAGCCAGTGCCATCCGTGGCATGGCTACACCAAGCATGGCCGCGCTGCCTGCCAATAATAACCGACGTCGCGATACAGTCTTACTTCTGTACTGCATATGAGTTAATTCCAGTTGTGTACAACATATAAACTAAGTTAAAAGTTGATTGATTGTATACAATTGTAATGGATTATTTTAAATCAGGTTAGCAAGATTAAAGATTTTGCAATTAATTTATAGTTTAACAGGGTGATTTTAATACAGAATAATAAATGTCACAGAATAGCTTTTAATATAAAAAAGCCGATGTTTAACATTGGCTTTTTTACATAAGCAATAATACTGATTTAATTCAGAGCAATAGGTACGAATGTTTCGCGTGCCAGTTCCTCCTGCGCCAGATCGGTTACTACTGTTGAAATCTGTACCCCAAACCAATCCTTAAAATTATCAAAGCTTAAAGTTGGCCATAAGCTTTCATCCTCGCACCAGTCAGCCAGTTCAGCAGCAAAAATATCCTGATAACGCTGCTCAACTTCAGTCCATAAATCATTAGCATCCTCATGAGCAGAAGTCAGATAGGCATTGGCATCCTGCTGTAAAACCTCCAATGATAACTCTTCCAGATCAATATCTGGCAGGTTTTGTAACCATGCCCAGAATGGTTCAAGCGGAACGAGCAAAAATACACTGCGGTTTACTTCATACATAATTGCATCCCTGTGGTAATACGACCAGATTTTCAGTTACAAGTTTAAATTCTGGCAATGCCCATATTTGTGCTTAGTGCACATTCCAGTAAGGCTGGTTGACTGAGGCTGTATCAGCAGGTGCTGTAGTAGTACCGGCAACATATTCAGCAGAAGATACTGGCTCAGTTTTTACATGCTTGCTGTTGGTAGATGGTACAGAGGTCTTGATTGCTGCATCAGCAGGTTTATCTGCTGTAGCTGATGCTGGCTGTGTATGGGTGCTATTACCACCATCTGGTGTCACCAGATTGTCGATATCGTCGTCATCGTCCTCATCTTCAGCAGGAAATAATGTACCTCCAACCTGTTGATTACGCAGTCTCATATACATATCACGCATATAAGTATAGCGATCCAGCGCTGCATCATTCAAGCTATCGGTTACATCCAGCAAAGCCTCACGAGTAGCAACTCCATTTAAGCCGGTAACACTCCAGCGTACAGTGTTATCCTTGAAAATAGCATTTTCTACTGGAAATGCATCAGTGATGGTGCTACCAATACTGTCACGTACGGTTGATGGACCCAAAATCGGATAAACAAAGTAATGACTGTTTTTCCAGCCCCATGAGGCAAAGGTGTCACCAAGTGTATTTTTATTATTCGGAATCTGGCCCGCATCAGCAATATTCAGTAAACCGCCCAAACCAAAGGTGGTATTGATGCCTACGCGTACAAAATCTGTACTAGCCTTCTCAATATCCAGCCGCAACAGATTACTGCCGAAACTGACTACATCGCGTAGATTATTGAAAAAGTTGTTTACTCCGGTACGTACAGGTGACGGTGTTACTTTACGATAACCACGAGCTACCGGTGTCATGATGTAACGATCCAAATGATCATTAATATTAAACATTACCCGGTTATATCCTTCATAGGGGTCTTTATAGGCCTGCTCTTCAGCCCAACCCGCCTGACTCAGAAATAATAGCAGTGTGGCTGCCAGCAACTTTTTCTTACTCATTGTAAAGATTCCTCTACACCATAGAGTGCCATTAGGGTAATCAGTCCTGATGGCACGCCAGTGATGTGCAACATAAATTTCTGTCTGTGTGCCAATCGCTTTGCGGCAATTAGTAAAGCCACACATGCTGAATCAGCTTCAGTGACGCCACTAACATCTATTTTTTCAATGCCTTCATTCTGAATACAATTGCAGAATCGCTTGTAATCGCTCTCCCCTACTGTACTCATGGTTATCTTGTCATGAAGCATCAGGGTTTTACCCTGCACAGTGGTCTGCACGGTTAATTACCGTTTTTCGCATGCAGATCAGCTATCAGTCCATCAATCCCTTTTTGGCTAATAGTCTGGTTGAATTGGTTACGGTAAACAGTCACTAAGCTAGCACCTTCTACCGTGACATTATAAATACGGTAAATATTTCCTGATTGATAGGTAGCATAATCCATACGTACTGGTTTACTGCCTGGTGCAGTAACATCGACACGTATAGTTACTTCACGCCCGTTTTTTGTCACTATCGGGTTATTGTTTACGTTGGCCTGTGCATTTTTAAATTTTAGCATTGTGCCGGAATAGGTTCGAATCAATAATGTCTTAAATTCTTGTGTCAAGGCCTGCTTCTGCGCAGGTGTTGCTCCCCGCCATGGAGCGCCTACAGCCAAAGCGGTCATACGTTCGAAATCGAAATATGGTGTTGCATAATTTTCTGCTTGTCTGCGCACTTGGTTATCATTACCGCCATTAGCAGCCCTGAGAATATTCAATACCTGATCGGCATTATTTTTAAGCTGAGTCACAGCCTGCTGTGGTGTCGCACATGCAATGCTGATACTCATAATACCAATACTTAATGCTCCTAATAGAGCTGATTTATTTAATTTCATAATTTTATCCTTCAAATTAAGAATACTTATTTTTCTCTAAATATTACTGCTTAATTACTCGCAGCAGTACTATTTGTTTTATTATCACTCTTGGCGTTACCTTCAGCAAAATTAGTCATGAATTTACCGATTAGTTGTTCCAGTACTAAAGCTGAACCAGTAAGATAAATTTCACTTCCATCAGTAAGATTATCCGGATCACCGCCCGGAGACAATCCGATATATTGATCACCCAACAATCCAGAAGTCAGAATTTGTGCAGAAGTATCCGTGCTTAATTGATATTTCTTATCAATTTTTAAAGTAACTTTTGCCTGATAATCTTTGGTATCAAGCACAATTTTATCCACTCTTCCTATAACCACACCGGCTATTTTGACAGGAGCCTGAGCTTTCAGCCCGCCAATATCATTAAATGATGCAGTTACAGTATAGCTAGGTTGTGCAGAACCGATACCATTACCACCAGCCACGCGAAAAGACAAAAATAGGATCGCCACTATGCCTATTAGAACGAATAGACCAACCAGCATTTCCAGACTGTTTTTTTTCATATCATTACCCTGTTAATCTGTATCTTATTTGGTAAACATCAGAGCTGTCAGCATAAAATCCACTGCCAGAATGGTCAGAGAACTGGATACTACGGTACGTGTATTAGCGCGCAAGATACCTTCTGAAGTAGGCTTTGCATAAAAACCCTGATAAACCGCGATTAGTGTGACAACTACACCAAACACAAGTGACTTGATCAGGCCGTTCACTACATCGTAATAAAAATCCAGATTGTTCTGCATTTGCCCCCAGAACACACCGTTGTCCATACCAAAATAGTTTACGCCAATCTGATAAGCGCCATATACACCAGCTACATTGAATATTGAAGCCAGCAAAGGCATGGAAAGCACACCGGCCCAGAAGCGCGGTGCCACTACCCGTGCCACCGGATCAATAGCCATAACATTCATTGCTTCCAGCTGCTCTGTGGTTTTCATCAGACCAATTTCACTGGTCATTGCACCACCGGCACTACTGGCAAACAGGATTGCTGCAAGCACTGGACCCAGTTCCCGCAGCATGGCTGCTGCCACCATATAACCAAGGATATCAGCCGACTTGAATTTAGCCAGCTGCGTATAAGCCTGTAAGCCCAGTACCATACCGACAAATAACCCTGATACGGCAATAATTATGATGGAGAGAACACCGGAAAAATACATTTGCCGAATCATGAGGCTCGGACGGCGTAATACTGTTCCACTACGCATCAGGACGGCAAACAGGAACAGTACGGCACGCCCCAGATGCTGGACAAAACTCAGGGTTTTTGCACCCAGTTGCTCGATTGCTTTCATCACGCGATATCTAAATCCTGTTGTAAGGTTGTGGTTGCCGGATAGCGAAATGCTACAGGCCCGTCAGCCAGTCCATGAATAAACTGATTTACCCATGGTGAATCCAGCTTACTCATTGCATGCGGAGAACCTGAAAAAATTATTTCTCCATGTGCCAGAAATACTACATGACTGGCAATATCCAGTGATTGCTGAATATCGTGTGTCACCATGACACTAGTGGTTTGCAAAGCCTTATTGATTTTACTTACCAAACTGGCTATTACGCCAAGTGAAATCGGATCCAGCCCTGTAAATGGTTCATCATATAACAATAGTGCCGGATCCAATGCGATTGTGCGCGCCAATGCCACCCGGCGAGACATGCCGCCGGAAAGCTCGGATGGCATTAAATGTTCTACTCCGCGCAAGCCTACTGCATTCAGCTTCATGATCACCAGATCATGAATCATAGTTTCCGGCAAATCGGTGTGCTCACGCATCGGATAGGCTACATTATCGAAAACAGACAGATCCGTAAATAGAGCACCAAACTGAAACAGCACGCCCATGTTGCGGCGGTGGTGATACAGTTCTTCACGATTAAATTTGGCAATATCGCGGCCATTAATCAACACTTGTCCCTGCTGTGCGGTAACCTGGCCAGTAATTAAGCGCAACAGTGTGGTTTTACCACTACCGGAACTACCCATAATAGCGGTGAAGCTACCTTGTTCCAGTTTAAAATTAATGTTTTTCAAAATGGTGCGATCGCCATAGGCGAAAGCCACATCTTTCATTTCAATAAACGGCGTAGCCATATTCAGATTTCCCATGCCGTATAGCAATTTAGATTTTATGATGTCTGCTGGTATTTATCAAATACAGGTGTATGCACTAATTAGGCTTCCAGTACTGGCTCATTTCAACCGCGGTATTAATGGCAGCAAACAGGCTGCTACTGGTAGCTTTGCCTGTAGCTGCAAGATCCAGTGCCGTACCATGATCCACTGAAGTACGGATAAAAGGCAGTCCGAGAGTAATATTTACTCCCTCACCAAAACTTGCATATTTTAATACTGGTAAACCTTGATCATGATACATCGCCAGAACTGCATCAGCCTGTTCAAGCATAAAAGGCTGAAATAACGTATCTGCCGGAAATGGCCCGGTGATTTTCATACCTTGCTGCTGTAACTGGCCAATTACCGGCATAATAATATTGTTTTCCTCATGCCCCAGATGGCCACCCTCACCAGCATGAGGATTAAGTCCCGCAACCACAATACGTGGCTGTAGCAAGCCAAATTTTTGCTGTAAATCAAGATGCAGAATAGTTAATATTTCTGTTAGTAGTTCTGCTGTCAGAGTATCGGCTACATTTCGCAGCGGTAAATGAGTAGTAGCCAAAGCCACTTTCAGGCCACCACCAGCAAGCATCATCACTACCCGTGGCGTTGCACTTTTGGCCGCCAGATATTCTGTATGACCACTAAACTGGATACCACTATCGTTGATAATTCCTTTATGTACCGGAGCTGTCACCATAGCTGCAAACTCATTTTGCTGAATGCCAATGTGGGCTCTGTCCAGAAGTTGCAATACATAAGCAGCATTGTGCACGTTTAATATTCCTGCTTGTGCCGGTACCTGCAGCGGAGTGTGGCACACTTCCAGTATTCCGGGTGCAGATTTACCATCTGGCCGATACGGCTGGATGATTATATTCTTTCCCAGTAATGCTGCCCGCTGCTGCAATAGCTGCATATCCCCAAGTACGACTATGCGTCCCGGTAAATCACCGGCAGCCAGATCCAAGCAAATATCGGGACCAATACCAGCTGGTTCACCACTGGTAACAGCAATAACCGGCTGGTTATTCATGTGACTCATATTAACATTCTGATTGCATTAAATACTGACGCATCAATAGAAGTAGAGTTTACAGCCAGCATGTCAAAAGACAGTTGCTGATGGCTGCAAACTGGGTGGATTAGCCTGCATCAGAAATATTAATCCAGAGGACGAATATTGATATAAGCCTGATCATGCAGCTGTTTCAGGAAATTCTGTAATAAAATTCCACGTTTTTCCTGTACCAGCACTGCACGCATACCATTACGCTGACGTTCTGAAGGGCTATCATTGCTTCTCACGTCTACCAGACGTATTACATGCCAGCCAAACTGGGTACGCACTGGCAAGGATATCTGCCCGGGTCGCAATGTTTTTACAGCTGCTTCAAATGGCGGTACGGTTTCACCGTCAATAATCCAGCCCAGATCACCACCATTTTGTGCACTGCCATCCTGTGAATACTGTCGTGCCAGTTGTTCAAATGAAGCACCGGAACGCGCCTGCTGGGCAATCTGCTCAATCAGCTTACGCGTGATATCATTATCATTTTTCAACAGAATATGTTGTACATGATAAGAATAGGCTGTCACTGGTGGCGGCAATTGCCGGCCTTCCTGCTGTGCCCGGGCAATGGCATCGTCAACTTCGGCATCACTTACCTGACTCTTACCCATGACTTCACTTTGTTCGATTTTCTGTGCCAGCAGGTTTTCAGTCATAGTACGACGTAACTGGTTTTCGTTAATACCTTCTTTTGCAATGCGCTGAATCAGCTCTTTAACACTCATGTGTCGTTGTGCTGCAAACTGTTCAATAGCTTCATTTATATCAGCATTACTCAGACGGATATTGGCACGTTTGGCCGCTTGTATCAGTAAATCTTTACGTATCAGCTGTGCCAGTGCCTGCTGCTGCAAATCTGCAGTATTAATGTTTTGGCCTTTTGGCAACTGTGAACGCATCTGGGCAGTAACCAGATCCAGCTCCTGCCGTGTAATCACATCATCGTTGACAACAGCGACAATGTTATCCACTGGTTTAATATCCAGAGCCTGTGCTGAAGGTAAGGCGAGAGCCAGCAGGCTTGCTGTCAGCCAGAAATGTGTGCGCTTCATTAGTGTTTTACCTCATAAGTATTGCTGTAACCGGGGATTTGAGAACTGAGCTGATTGAGTGGTCCGTTACCTACTCCAGTCAAGTCACGCAGCTGTAATTGAAATAATACGGCAGTTTTGCGATTTTTGTAGTCATCAGTATAACGTGTTCCTACTAGACCAGCGCTCCAGCAGTGACATGGGCTCTGATATTCAAAACCTACTGTCTGACTTAGTGTAGTACTGTGCGTAAAATCATAATTTTGCCGCGCAACCAGATAGTAATTGCGCGTTAGAGGCCACTGCACACCTACATCAATTGCACGCATTTTGCCATAAACATCGTCATATAAATTTTCGTCACGGCCATATTTATAGCGTACGCTTACTGTCTTACCCGGCTTTGGCGTGTAGCGGATACCAAAGTTATAACTTTCAGATGTCTTCAAATCCTGATTATAATGCCATTTAGATTCAGCAGTAATGTGATTACTCAAGGCTGCACGACCAAAAGCAACTATATCTGAGCGTTTACGTTCTTTATTTTTTGGGGTGTTGTCATTCAATTTAACATTATCATCACGGAAATAAAAACGCTGGCCAATACCGGCCGCAAAGCGCTCTATACCACTAGTACTATCATAAATGCGTGATTGCAGTGCAGTAGTCAGAAAGTTGGCTGCATTGATTCTATCCTGACCGGAATAACGATTTTCACGAAAGAGCTGATCGTAAGTAAAGCTGTTTTCTGCGGTATCAAACAGCGGTATATCATCCTGGTTCCGTCTCGGAATGTAGGTATAAAACAAGCGTGGTTCTAGCGTCTGGATAAAACCTTTATGCAAATGGCGAGTTTCCCACAAACGTTCAAACGTGATACCTGAGTCTACGCTGAATAATGGCACTACCCGATCCATATTGCGGCTATTCTGATTATTCTGCTTACTTATATCATAATGAGTGGCATGAAAACTCAGTTTCGGCCGAATATAGCCCCAGTTATTGGCATAATCTGCCGTAAAGGTTGGTAATAATAACAAACGGGTGCCATTAGGATATTTATACATCCAATCTTTATGTCCAGTTTGTCGACCTTCAAAGCGGGTTGCCTCTGCATACACATTAACCGCATAATGATTACCAAAATAACGATTCCAGGTAGCAGACAAGCGTGGTAACCGTGAATAAGGCTGATCTTTATAGCCGCTGGTAGAAGCCAGAGTCTGATACTTCTGTACCATTAAATTACTATCAAAGGTTCCACCCCATAAATCCTGATGGTAATTCAGCCATGCCTGCCGGTTAAGGTTGACACTGCCACTGTCTCCATTCCAGAAATCACGGCGATAGTCATCATCTGAAACCTGATGGTAATCAATACCTCCCGTTAATCCCTTTGCCAGTTGCTGGGTATGGGTAAAATCGATTTCTGCACGATTCTTGTGACTGCTTTTCTGATCATTAGGTACCCAGTCGGCACTGAGCTGTCCCTGATATTTAGGTTGAAGATAGCGAAAATCACCCCCCAGCTGTATACCACGGCTGCTGATAAAATGTGGGCGAATAGTCGCATCATAGTTGGGCGCCAGATTCAGATAGTAAGGAGTCATTAACTCAAAACCATCAGACCCTCCCTTGATTGTAGGCGCCAGAAAACCGCTTTTACGGCTGCCGTTTAACGGGAAATCAATCCATGGAGTATAAAACAGTGGTACCCCGCCAAACACCAGCGTTGCATTACGCGCTACACCAACATTTTTATCATAATCCAGATCAATACTGCCGGAACGGATATACCAGCTGTCGTCCCCCGGATTACAGGTATTGAATTTGGCACTTTGCAGACGGTAGCGATTTTTACCGCCCATCTGTATCTCATCACCAACTCCCTGTAGGCGCCGGTTATCCTTTTCCATCTCAAAACGTCCGGCATCACCTACACCAGTACTTTTAGCCATGTCATAGGTCACATGTTCACCGGTAACACGTCCCTGACCATTATCCAGCGTAAAGTGATCACCAGCTTTAATAATCTGGGTCTGCTGATCATAATCAGCCCAGTCTGAATTCAGAGTAACGTCATTACGTTCAATAATGACATTGCCTTTGGCATGAACCTGAACCTGTGACTGCCCGTTAACATCATCAGCCACAAGCCGTGTAACATCGGTACCGAGGTTAGTTTCACCACTGCTCTGCACTGGTTTGACAAAATGTTGCGGACGCTGTGGTGCCGTACAGACATTGCCTTCTCCCATAGACAGAGGAGAGGCAGCAATAGCTAGCCCGGGTAAGGTACAAAAAACCGTAGTTAATGCCAAAACCAATGGTTTGGGAGAGAATAAGTAGGACAATGTATCACCTTAACGGCTTTGCCAGTTAAAATAGCGTTTATTTTAACCTGAAAAATGTCATGCAACGAGAATCCGCACTAAAAAAATGGTTACATACCTGCTATCCACAACAGGATTTTGTTTTAAGCTTCGCTGCTGCCGATGCTGATTTCCGGCGTTATTTCCGGGCTGAGTTTCATGATGGACAGACAGTAATCTGTATGGACGCGCCTCCAGATAAAATGAGCATCCAGCCTTATATGAAAGTACAGAAGCTTTTTCAAGCCATCAATGTTCCAGAAATTTATCACGCAGATGAACAACTGGGATTCATGACTCTGCAAGACTTTGGCAATACGCCCTATCTGGCTGCACTGCAACAGGATAAACGTATTGAAGTACACAAAGTATTATTGCTAGAAGCGATTGATGAACTCATCAAACTGCAAACAGCCAGTCTTCCTGATCAGCTTCCGGTCTATGATGAAGCTGTATTAAAGCGTGAAATGCAACTTTTTCCTGAATGGTACGTACAAAAAGAGCTGGGTTTGTCTTTGACAGAAAAGCAGCAACAACTGTGGCAGCAGAGCCTAGCTGCCATTCTACCTGTTATTCTCGCACAGCCACAGGTTTATGTGCATCGCGATTACATAGTACGCAATATCATGCTCACCCATAACCGCCCCGGTATTCTGGATTTTCAGGATGCATTATATGGCCCAATTACTTATGATTTGGTATCGTTATTACGTGATGCCTTTATTGAATGGGATGAAGAATTTATCCTTGATATTGCCATTCGTTACTGGGAAAAAGCACGGGCTGCCGGGCTGCCAGTACGTACTGATTTTGATCAGTTTTATCGTGATTTTGAATGGATGGGCGTGCAACGCCATCTGAAAGTAGCCGGTATCTTTGCCCGCCTGTATTATCGTGATGGTAAAGACAAATATCGTGGTGAAATCCATCGTTTCCTGAAATACTTGCGTAAGACCAGCCGCCGTTATCATGAATTGCGCCCATTACTGCAATTAATCACCGAGCTGATAGGAGCGGAAGAAGTTCAGACCGGTTACACTTTCTGAAATAATCAACCACATCTGAAAAATAAAAATATCCAAGCTGCTTTAACTGTAAGCAGCTTTTTTAAACTAATCAACAGGACTTTGAAATAACAGTTTAAGTTTTTGCCAGAATCCCATTGTTGTATAGTAATTTAGTCTGCTATTCAAATTCCATTCTCTTTGTTTCATTTTTGCCATTAGACATGCTAAGTCAGACATTTCAGCTTTCAATTTTTCATGTTCAATATTTAACAGATTGAACTCTCTTTCTAATGTTAGCTTCTCTGCGTGATGTAACTGTTCTTTATTCTCTAGTGCAATTAAATTCTGCCGGTGTGAATTTTGCAGCTTATCTATTTCACTTTGATAAAATTTTTTAGACACTGGATCAGAACGGATTTTTCCAAACACCTTATTAGCAAACATTTTTTTCAGTGCATAATAATATTTTTCAACATCGGCCACGGTAAACTTTATTTCACCACAAAATTCTGTTCCAAGCTTTAATTTTTTAGAGATACTTACTTCAATAATAGGAATATGATTTTTTTCAAATGAATTTACTTTTTGAAAGTAACAATTATTAGTAAAAACAACTTCAATAGCTACACACCCATGCCATTTATCATATAGCTCACAATCCTTATCAAAATAACCAACAAGGTCTGGATAGTATTTCTCTTCATTCTTGTCAAAATGTTTGAAACGCAGGCAGGGCTCAACTAAAAATTTTGAAAAAGTGAAAAGATAATTATCATTATCAATGACGAAATTGATTTCAGACATTTCCATCAATATCAACATCGCTGTAGAATGATAAATGGATTCTCTTGTCTCTTTATCAATTTGCTCAGATTTGTACTTAAAAAAACCATGTTCGGATGCAGTTAATTCTAAGCGATTAATTTCATCAAACTCAGTAGAATAAAACTTGAGTTCTTTATATTCGTCCGGATTTTGTGCTTTTAATCTGAGAACATCCCAAATATAAAAAATTTTCAATTGTTCTGATTGCTTTTCATAGATAAACTGATGATTTTTATCTTTGGCATATGCCCAGACTTTTCTAGCCATTCGTCATTCTCCAGTATACAAAATATATTGTTTGCTAAATAATCCTGATCAATAAAAACTTTTCTTACTTAAATTATAAAGGCATATACCCGTCAAATCGCGTAGTTTTGCCTAAATATTGAAACGCTGGTGTTTTTTCTGCCAAAACCACACCATTAGCCGGCCGTTTTACCACAACCCGCTTTCGGGCAAACTTTTGTGCGGCCAGCAGTAGAGCCTGATCATTATGCGCATCAGCAGTACCCAGTAATTCATGAAAATACGCCATTTCTTTTTTTACCGCTGCTGATTTCTGCTTTTGTGGGTACATTGGATCCAGATACACCACATCTGGTAAGGGTATCTGTTTTTGCGTTGGTTCCAACAAATTAATACTGCCATAATGCAGATTAATCCGCTGTGCTATCGGTGCAGTCTGCTCATCTGCCCGTGCACGCTGCAAACCATCTGCCAACAAGGCATGAACATAGGGATTGTGTTCAAACACCACCACATCTAAACCCAATGATGCCATTACAAACGCATCACGGCCTAAGCCTCCGGTAGCATCCCATACAAGTGGCTGATTTTTAGCCTGAACTGCGCGTGACAGTAATTCACCCCCACCAAACAGACGCCGGTGCCGAGCCGTACCCTGTACAAAATCCACACGCACTACTCCCTTATACCCTGCTTTAGCCAGAGCAAGACCACTTTCTTCGTAAAGTAAATACAACCCTTGCGCAGGTGGCTGCGGCTGATAATGTAGCTTTTCAACAGTGAACAAATTCTTTAAGTGAATAGGCAGATTCGTTATGTCTACTACCTGACCAGTTAAAACCAGTGGTTGCATCATCAGACAATACCCAATCGTTCCATCCGGTAACGCATCGATCGAAAGCTGATACCCAGTAATTTGGCCGCCTGTGTGCGGTTGTAGCGGGTTTGTACCAATGCCTGCTGCAAGATGTGTCGTTCTATATCGTCCAGATAATCCTGTATCTGAGTGTGTCCAAACTGAAAATCCTGAGGCGATGCATGACTATCTGACGATAAGTTGCTGCTACTGTCGGAAAACGCCGTATGCTGTGCCTCCAGTTGGTGACTATGAATCTGTAGATCATCAACCTCTATAACCTGATTTTTGGATAAAGCAATCGCTCGTTCCAAAATATTTTCCAATTCCCGGAAATTGCCCGGGTAGCTGTATTGCAATAAGGCTTTTTCAGCAGCGACAGTTAAAGTCATGGTTTCACCGTGCAAAATTCGTTGCAACAAAACCTGAATCAATTGCGGCAAATCATCACGTAACTCACGCAAAGGTGGCATGGTAATGGATACCACATTCAGACGGTAAAACAAATCCTGACGAAATTGTCCCGACTCAACCAAAGTATTCAGATCTTTATGTGTTGCACAGATAATACGCACATCAACCTGTTTTTCTTCCATCTCACCAATCCGGCGTACAGCACGTTCCTGAATGGCGCGCAACAGTTTAACCTGCATTGATAATGGCAAATCTGCTACTTCATCCAGAAATAATGTCCCGCCATCCGCATGTTGGAAAAAACCTGCCCGATCGGCATCAGCACCTGTAAAGCTGCCTTTTTTATAACCAAAAAATTCACTCTCCATCAGTGCTTCTGGTATGGCTCCGCAATTTACAGCGACAAACGCTTTATCTCTGCGTGCCGATAGCTCATGAATACTGCGTGCTGCCTGTTCTTTACCACTACCCGATTCCCCTGCGATATATACCGGTACATTACTTTTGGCCAGTTTACCAATAAGTTGTCGCACTTCTGCGATTAGCGGTGAACTACCCAGTAAGCGCTCACATACAGGTGTTTCGCTGGCTTTGTCAGAAGTTGGTTCATTTTTCATTTTTTTATCAGATTGTTTTGGTGCTGATGCTTGTTTGCTGATTGGTTCGATTTCCACTGTATTATTAATGGTTAGCACAGACTTAACCAGAGTACGCAGTTGTGCTAAGGTAATTGGTTTTTGCAGATAGTCGAAAGCACCATTTTTCAGCGCCTCTACAGCCTGTACGGCATTGCCGTAAGCTGTAATCACAGCAATCGGAATATCCAGATTATGGGCAGTAATATAATCAACAATCTCCAGACCGGATCCATCCGGCATCCGCATATCTGTGAGCACCAGTGAAAAAGTATGGTTACGTAAAGCCTTTTTAGCTTCAGCCACACCTGCAGCTGTTTGTACAGATAAACCCATTTTAATCAGGGTTAATTCCATCAAATCACGAATATCGGCTTCATCATCTATCACCAGTACCGGCTTCTTTAAATCTATTTGATTATTCATCAACCATCCTTGGCAACGTCAGTTCAAATCCATTCAACTGCGGGCAATAGCTTAACTGGCCATGATTGGCCTGAGCAAGTTCACGTGCGACATACAGCCCCAGCCCCGTCCCGCTGGCTTCAGTGGTAAAAAATGGTTCAAACAAGTGTAGCTGGTTTTCAGCACTCACTCCGGCACCATTATCTATTACTGTAATCGAAATTTTCTGCTGCGCCTGTCTATGGATAATTACACGAATTGCCTGCTTATTTTGCAAGCTATGGCGCCATGCATTATTCATCAGATTCCATAAAATCTGTTGCAGATGTACTGAATCGCACCAGACAATTAAATGATCAATATCGATTTCCAGCTGAATACAATTTGCTGCCTGCGGCTTAATCAACAAAAACTCCTGCATAAATGCAGACCAGAAAACGCGCAAATCAATTGCCTGCTTATTTTTTTTATCTCGCTTATTCAGCATACTGATATCTTCAAGCATTTTATCAATACGACTGATATTCTTATCCACAATTTGAAACAGTCTAAGCCGTGCCAAATCGTGCTCTTCTTCCTGTAATAACTCATTAGCCTGACGTACAGCCGACATCGGGTTACGGATTTCATGCGCCAGATTGGCCGTTAACTGTCCTAATGACGCAAGTTTGATTGCCATAGCTTCCTGATCAATTTCGGTACGAGAGCGCATTGACAGCATCAATAGAGGGATATTGGCCTCCTGTAATAGTCGTGCATGCACTCGCATCGGCCAACCATTCAGCGTACAGTTCATCTCAAAAATATCTTTCTGTTCCGTATGCCAATGGTGCATTATCCGGCTGAATATTGTTGTGCGTGTATCTGTCATCAATATCGGAAAATAACTTTGTGCCTTACGATTAACTAACCACACCAGACCACTCTCATCCAGTACAACCACACCTTCCTGTACATAATTGAAAGCACGATCAAGTAAATGACGGTAACTATCCAGCATTTGCGATTGCTGATATTGCAAGCTTTGCGAACGCACCAGTGAAGTAGCGGCATAGGAGGTCAACCCGGCCACGAAATAAGCAGCAGCTATCAGCATAATGGCTATAGTACAAACCCGCATACCGATATTTTCAAAACCACTGTGACTTATCTGCAAACCGGCGATGATAACGATCAGTAAGGTGACATAGCCTGCATAAATCATCGGATAGCGACCACGGCTAAACAGACAAGCTGAACCAACAAATGGCAGCAGCAAAATACCGAAACCACTATCCACACCCCCACCCATGCTCATCAGCCAAGCAATCATGGTAATGTCTACAGCCGCATTAACATTCGGTAACGCATCCGTCTGATTCTGCCAGCGCGGTACCAGCATAGAAAACAATATCAGAAATCCATACAGTATCGCCCAGCTATAAAGTTCAATTGTATTGAATATAGGCCCGGTCAGATCCGGCTCGTCCATGCTCCGAGTCAGTACGTAAAACGTCATAATCGAAAACAGCAGACTCATGCGGGCAATATTGAGCAAGGCTGAAAGCCTGTCCAGATACTGCGGCCAGCTATTTATACGATTTTTCATACCGGCTTAATTTCAGTTATTTAAATCACCATGTACAGCAACAATATTACCCGTAACACTTAATTCTTTGCCTTTATGTCCACGTTTGTTACTGATATCCTGCACGCGTAATACCTCCTGATGACGTCCGCCACGTTTACCCTGTGTTTCCAGCATAAATTCTGTGCTATCCGATAGAACAAGATAATGTAGATTCTCATCTGTCGGCAAACTCATAATCTGCAGGCCACGACCTTTGGTCATAATCTTCAGTTCATGCAGCGGGAAAGCCAGCAGACGATTGGCACTAGAAACGGCAATAAGCTGAGTGTTACTGGTCACAGCCAGACTATCAGCCTTAACTGGCTGTGGTGGCAACAATGTTTCATCGCCATTAACAGTCATTACTACCTTACCGTTTTTAGTACGGCTAACCAAATCCTTGAAGGCAACCACAAAACCATATCCACCACTGTTGGCAAGCACATAATGCTGATCAGGTAAGGCACTGAGCATAGCCACTATTCTTGCGCCTTTATCCAGTTCAATCAGTGAGCTAGCCGGTACACCATCACCGCGTCCGCCGGGAATGCTAGCCGCATCCACACTATAGGCACGCCCATGTGAGTCAAGTAATATAACCGGCCATACCGTACGTCCTTCTACAGCCTGCAACAGGCCATCGCCTTCTTTGAAAGTAGTCTGACTCAAATCCAGATTATGCCCAACCCGTGTTTTCAGCCAGCCTTTCTGGGACAATATCAACGTTACCGGCTCATCAGCCGTTTTCTTAGTAAGTGTAGCTCGTTCAGCAGGTTGAATTAGCGTGCGACGCTCATCCCCATAAATTTTGGTATCAGCCTCAATTTCCTTAATAATCAGACGTTTTTTAGCTTTTTCATCCTCTAATAAGGTAGTTAACTGTTCCCGCTCTTGTTGCAATTTGTTCAGTTCAGTTGCCAGCTTAAGCCATTCCAGTCTGGCCAACTGGCGCAAACGTATTTCCAGAATATCATCTGCCTGTATTTCGCTTAAGCCAAACCTAGACATCAGTTCATGTTTTGGTTCATCTGATTCACGGATAACACGAATAACTTCATCAATGTGCAAGAAAACCGTCTGCCTGCCTTGCAATATATGAATGCGTTTTTCCACCTGCTCCAATCGGTATTGCAAACGTCGGGTTACAGTCAGGATACGAAAATCTAGCCATTCGCGCAAAATCTGAGATAAATTTTTTTGTGCCGGCTTATTATTCTGCCCCATCATAACCAGATTAACCGGCACATTACCTTCGAGGCTAGTTTGTGCCAGCAAGGTATTCATAAACTCTTCTGGTTTCAGACGACTGGATTTAGGCTCAAACACTAAGCGCACAGGATCCTGCCCGTCTGACTCATCACGTACCTTTTCCAATAGTGGTAGCATCAGAGTACGCGTATTTTGCTGCTCCTGCGTCAGATTTTTTTTACCAGCCTTGGGTCTTGGATTAGTCTGTTCTTCTATTTCTGCCAGAATTTTTTGCGCAGATGTACCTGGCGGCAATTCGGTAACTATAGCACGCCAGTGTCCGCGTGCCAGTCTTTCAATTTCATAACGTGCACGCACCCGAATACTGCCCTTACCTTGTGCATATATTGCCTGAATATCTTCCGGCGCCGTAATAATCTGTCCACCACCGGCAAAGTCAGGGCCAGGCAAATATTGCATTAATGCCATTGTATCCAATTCTGGCTGTTTCAATAGTGCCACAGCAGCAGCACTGACTTCACGCAAATTATGAGAAGGAATTTCAGTTGCCATTCCTACTGCAATACCAGAAGCACCATTGAGTAATATCATTGGTAACCGCGCCGGCAGTACTGTAGGTTCAACAAAGGCACCATCATAATTGGGAATAAAATCCACTGTACCCATGTCGATTTCTGACAACAGTAATTCAGCAATCGGAGTTAATCGTGCTTCGGTATAGCGCATTGCCGCAGCACTGTCACCATCGCGGGAGCCAAAATTACCAATCCCATCAATCAGAGGGTAGCGCAAAGTAAAGTCCTGAGCCATCCGCACCATAGCATCATAAGCAGATGCATCACCATGCGGGTGGTATTTACCCAGAATCTCACCCACCACACGTGCTGATTTCACTGGCTTGGCTCCATGTACCAGTCCCATATCTTTCATCGCATACAAAATGCGTCGTTGTACTGGTTTTTGGCCATCCGCGACATCAGGCAAAGCTCGCCCTTTTACCACACTCATAGCATAGGCAAGATAAGCACGTTCAGCGTACTGTCCCAATAACAGATAATCGTCACCGCGGTCTGGCTGTTGGATTACTTCACTCATATCATTCTGACTTCACTAAATTTTTATCTGAAACAGATTACTCAGGCTATGTATTGTAAAGGATTTCTGTCTTATACCCAAAATTGTCAGATTCTGGTTTGCTTACAAGGTAATGGCTTCAGCAGCACAAAAATAGATATTGATACATTAAACCGATTGGCAATATTCATTGCTATCCAGATTCTGCCGCACAACTTGTCGTATATTTGTACAAGAGACACAAATTTCCGGCGTTAAATACAATTTCTGTTTTAACAGTATATTTCCTGAATAAATACTATTTATATTCAAACAATGAAAAAAGCTGTCCAGAATTTATTCTGGACAGCTCTGATATTGCTGAAATATTAATCAGCCTGTCGACGGATGACCGCCGGAATTTCAAAATCATCCAGCACAGACTGATTAGAAAAATCTGCAGCAGCCAGATTCATGCTTCGCGCACTGCGACCAGAGCGCACTACGCTACCAATATCCGGATAGACATCGTCTGTACCAGTAGACTGTACAGTTTGCAATACACGTAGATTGCTTGACTGCTGATGATGTAAAACTTTCTGCTCCTGTAAACCAGTAGCAATAATGGTTACCCGGATTTCGCCCTCTTCCATACTTGGATCTTCAGATGTGCCGTATTTCAAGGCTGCATCATCATGCGCATACTCATCGATCATGCACATAACTTCCTTGTATTCAGACATTTTCAGGCAACCCGGAGCAGTAGTAATGTTAACCAGTACACCTTGTGCGCCATCTAAAGTCACATCGTCCAGCAGAGGACTAGCAATAGCCTGTTCGGTTGCAATACGAGCACGGTCAACACCATGTGCACTACCTGAACCCATCATTGCCATGCCCATGATGCTCATCACGTTTTTCACATCGGCAAAATCCAGATTGATAATACCCGGATTAGTGATGACTTCGGCGATGCCCGCTACTGCATTGCGCAATACATTATCTGCCGCACGGAAAGCTTCGCGCATACTCACGTCTTCGCCCAGTGCTGACATCAGCTTGTCATTTGGAATAACAATCAGAGAATCAACGGTATTTTTCAGAATTTCAATCCCGTTATTAGCCACCTGAATACGTTTACCTTCATATTCAAAAGGACGGGTGACTACAGCAACAGTCAGAATACCCATTTCCTTGGCCAACTCTGCCACTACTGGCGCAGCACCCGTACCGGTACCACCACCCATACCTGTAGTGATAAATAGCATATTAGCGCCACGAATGGCATCCGACAGTGACTCACGATCTTCCATCGCGGCATTACGGCCAATTTCCGGATCCGCACCAGCGCCGAGACCACGGGTCAAATTATTACCCAGCTGAATACGTTTTGAGGCCTTACTGTTTTGTAAAGACTGTGCGTCAGTATTGGCACTGATAAATTCAATACCAGCAACCGCATTATCAACCATATTGTTAATCGCATTACAGCCACCGCCACCAATACCAATTACTTTAATAACAGCAGATCCAACCACTGTCTCTACAACATCATATACCAATTGCATTCATGTCTCCTGACAAACCTGTGCATAAACGTCATCGACCTTTGTATAACTATCATTATATAGACATTTATACACAATGCGCAAAAATTCTGTCATTTAATATTTGAGTTAAGTTAAAAATTGTTCTTGAACCAAGCTTGTAATTTCCCAATCCATGACTCTTTCGGCTCGGTAGCAGCAGCTACTGGCATATTTGTTTTATTTTCATCTTCGTAGGCGGCCTGCAACAGACCAATTGCAGTGGCATAACGAGGATTGCGGATCCGTTCTGATACACCACCCATTTCCTGCGGTACGCCTATACGTGCCGGCAAATTAAATACGTCCTCAGCCAGTTCCACCATACCGGGCAATAGTGATGCGCCTCCGGTTAGAACCACACCGGAAGTCAAAACGTCTTCCGGGAAACCAGAACGACGCAATTCATTTAATGTCAATTCCAGAATTTCTTCCACACGCGGACCAATCACACTGGCCAGTGTGCGACGGGAAATTTGGCGCGGATTACGGTCGCCCACGCTGGGCACCTCAATCATATCATCCAGACCATCCATGGTAGCCAGTGCCACACCGTGATTGATTTTGATGTATTCGGCAGCACTATGCGGTGTACGTAACGCCTGAGCCAAATCTTTAGTAATTAAATCACCGGCCACCGGAATAACGGCGGTATGCCGGATAGCACCATTGGTATACACGGCAATATCTGTTGTACCACCACCAATGTCAATCACACACACACCAAGGTCTTTTTCATCTTCAGTCAACACAGCCTGACCACTGGCCAGAGGCTGTAAAATCATTTTACTGATTTGCAAACCGCAACGATTGACACATTTCTGGATGTTCTGCATGGCAGTTACTGCACCAGTGATAATGTGGATACGCGTATCCAAACGCACACCACTCATACCAATTGGTTCTCGCACCCCAGGCTGATTATCAATGATAAATTCCTGCACCACCGTGTGCAGAATATCATGATCAGGCGGAATATTCACAGCCTTAGCCGTTTCAATTGCACGGTCTATATCAGCTTGACTGACTTCACCATCCTTGATTTTCACCACACCCTGTGAATTGAAACTGCGAATATGATTACCAGCAATACCAGTTGTAATACAGTCTACCGGTACATCGGCCATCATCTGCGCTTCTTCCATAGCCTGTTTGATTGCCTGTGCCGTGGTTTCGATATTAGTCACCATACCAGCTTTCAAGCCACGCGATGGTGCCTGTCCCAAACCAACAATGTGAATTTCGCTGTCGTCCTGTACTTCACCAATAAGGGCGATTACTTTTGACGTGCCGATATCCAATGCACTGATGTATTTTTTACCTTTAACCATGGTCATCACTTTAAATTCAAATAATCAATCGGTCGGTCCGTATCAGTCCAGTTATGCTCCATGCTGATCCATTGCTGCTGCAGCATCTGTTATATTAACACCAGCTGGTTCTGAAACAGTTCTATTTTTGTACCTTAGCGCAAAACCATCCGGATAACGCAAATCCACATAATCAATATTACTGGCCTGATTCTGCAAAACCTGCTGCCACGCCCAAACAAAGCTAGCCAGACGCTGCTCTACTTTTTCCCGTCCAAGTCGCAGGGTAATACCGTTAGTTAATATCAGCTGCCAAGCAGAACGGTCACTTAATTGCAATTCTTGAACATGCAGACCGGTCGGTTGCAATAGATTTTCAAATGTTAACAAATGTACAGTCATATAGCGAGCAGAACCGGTGGTTCCAACAAGCAAAGGCAACTGTACCTGAGCTGCTGCATTAAATATCCGCCCGTCCATATCGACCAGTTGCTGTGTATTCCAGCGCGCTACCGGTACCCGCTCTTTAATATCCAATTGCACCGTATCCGGCCATATTCGTTTTACCTGAACCTTGGCAACCCATGGCAGCTTAGCCAGCTCCGCCTGCGCAGCATTTACATTCACCGTAAAAATATTACCCCGCAAATACTGACGGCTGATTTTTTCAATTTCAGTTGACTGCAAATGCTTCAGCGGTTGTAAAACCTGAATCTGTCGCACCGGAAAATAAGGTGAATGTACCACCCATGTTCCACCTGCTGCCAGCAGGCAGAATAATACACACACATATAACCAGCGATAAAGCCGTTTTAAGGCTTGCGCATTATCCCAAAGTCGCATGACTTAAAATTTCAACACACAAATCTTCAAAACTCAAGCCAATTTCACGAGCAGCTTTGGGCACCAGACTGTGCGCAGTCATACCGGGCACAGTATTTACTTCCAGAATATAGATAGTGCCATCAACATCACGCAAGAAATCTACCCGCCCCCAGCCACGTCCGCCCAGTGCTTTAAAGGCACGGGCTGTTAAATCACGCATATACTGTTCATCTGGCGCGGTCAGATCGGCTGGGCATAAATATTTAGTATCATCGCGGTGATATTTAGCTTCATAATCATAAAATTCTGTTGCCGGTACAATACGAATACTCGGTAAAACCTGCTCACCAAGAATCCCGCAGGTATATTCACCACCTTCAATTGCCCGCTCAGCCAGAATTTCACCGTGATACTGTTTCAGCTGCTGATAAACCTGTGCCAGTTCACCAGTCTGTCTGATTTTAATCACACCAACACTACTACCCTCTGCCGCTGGTTTGACAAACAATGGCAAACCCAGTTCTTTTTCTACTGCCGCAAAATCACTGTCATCCCGCAATACGATAAACGGTACACAAGGCAAACCAACACCTTGCCAGACCAGACGGCTACGAAACTTGTCCATACCCAAAGCACTGGCCGCCACGCCACAGCCAGTATAAGGAATACCTAAAGCTTCGAGCGCACCCTGTACTATTCCATCTTCACCATAAGAACCATGCAGGATATTAAAGGCTCGGGTAAACCCAGAACTGACCAGCTCAGATAGTGGGCGCTCAGATGGATCGAAAGCCTGCGCATCGATACCGCGACTTTGCAATGCTGTCAGAATTGCCGCTCCACTTGCCAGTGAAACCTCGCGTTCACTGGAGAAGCCACCCATCAGCACAGCGACTTTACCAAAATCATTCATTATTGTAATTAATCCTGTTTTTCTTTTTGCGTCTTCAGCCTAGATAAAAATAGGCTGTCCGCACTATACCGCGGCAATACCCGTAAGCATAGCCGGTACCTTATTAATACTGCCGGCACCCATATTGAGCAAAACATCACCATCTTGCAACACATTTAATAAAGTAGACGCCATTTCATCTACGTTTGCCACATAAATCGGTTCAACTTTACCCAATACTCTAATTGCGCGCATTAATGCTTTACTGTCTGCCGCCACAATCGGATCTTCACCAGCAGCATATACCTCAGTTAATACTACACCATCAGCTTTACTTAATACCTGCACAAAATCCTCAAAAAGGTCTCGTGTACGTGTATAGCGATGAGGTTGGAATGCAACCACCAGACGACGCTCAGGATAAGCACCACGTGCTGCTGCTATGGTTGCAGACATCTCTACCGGATGATGACCATAGTCATCAATCAGCAATGCCTTGCCTCCTTCCGGCAATGAAATATCACCGCATTGCTGAAAGCGGCGTCCTACACCAGCAAAACTTGCCAATCCAAGCTGAATAGCCGGCACCGGCACGCCAATTTCCAGCGCCACACCAATCACTGCCAGTGCATTGAGCACATTGTGCTGTCCCGGCATATTAACCGTTACATTAAACGGTTCAATGCCCTTTTTGCGGGTATACACATCAAAATGCATCTGCGCACCACAAGCAACAATATTAGTTGCATACAAATCAGCACTGTCATCAAGTCCATAAGTCACAAAAGGTTTCTGGATCTGCGGTAATATCTGGCGCACATGTTCACTGTCAATGCACAGAAAAGCCTTGCCATAAAACGGCATCCGATGCACAAAATCCACAAACGCCTGATGCAGCTTTTCTACATCGTGGTCATAAGTATCCATGTGATCGGTATCGATATTGGTAACTACTGTAAATAAAGGCGTTAAATAGAGAAATGACGCATCCGATTCATCTGCTTCAGCAACAATATATTCACCTTTGCCCAGCTTGGCATTTGTGCCGGCAGCAGTTAACCGGCCACCGATTACAAAAGTCGGATCCAGTCCGGCAGCCGCCAGCACAGAAGCCGTCAAACTGGTAGTAGTGGTTTTCCCGTGCGTACCGGCAATCGCAATGCCACGGCCAAAACGCATGACTTCTGCAAGCATCATAGCACGCGGGATCACTGGAATTTTCTGTGCCAGTGCAGCCACAACTTCCGGATTATCTTTTTTAACAGCCGTTGAAGTAACTACAACATCAGCCCCAGTAACATTTTCTGCACGGTGACCAGAGCAGATACGTACACCGATTGCCTGTAAATGCCGGGTTGCTGCATTATCAGCCAAATCAGAACCACTGATCTGATAACCCTCATTATGCAAAACTTCAGCAATACCACACATACCAGTACCCCCAATACCCACAAAATGGATATGGCGGATACGGTCTTTCATATTTTCTTTCATACTGTATAACTTTTCCTGCTAATCCAGACTTCCGGCTGGATACTCGGCCAAACATCCTGCAAGCCGACTCAATCATAATTTAATGGATACTAGCCACGGCTGCCGCTGCCACCTTAGCTGCACTATCTGGCTGTGCCAGTGCACGTGCCTTAGCCGCCATCTGCAAACATCGTTCGCGCGATAAATCTTTCAGTACAGTCATTAACGCCTGCGCATTCAAACCACTTTGCGGCAATAACACAGCAGCACCATCCTTAACCATAAACTGCGCATTAGCAGTTTGATGATCATCAACAGCATGGGGATAAGGTACCAGAATTGCCCCTACTCCGGCCGCTGTTAACTCGGCAATAGTCAAAGCTCCGGCACGGCAAATCACCAAATCAGCATCACGATAGGCAGAAACCATATCCGTGATAAATTCAACACATTCAGCATTGACGCCACACTCAGCATAATTATGCTGCAATTGTGCCAGCTTATTGCGTCCAGACTGATGCATCAGCCGCGGACGCTGTGATACTGGCAATAAAGCCACTGCCTGCGGTATAACCTGATTCAAAACATCCGCACCCAGACTGCCACCAACCACCAGAATATTCAACACACCCTGCCTGCCGGCAAAGCGTTGTTGTGGCGGTGGCAATGCAGCGATATCAGCCCGTACCGGATTACCAACCAGCCCGTTCTTATTAGCAAATACCTGTGGGAATGCATACATTACCTGATTAGCAAAATGCGACAGCATCTTATTGGATAAACCGGCAATAGCATTCTGTTCATGCACAAGCAGTGGCAAACCACATAACTTGGCTGCTATCCCCCCCGGGAAAGTAACAAAACCACCAAAACCAATTACCGCGTCTACACCATGTTTGCGAATGATCTGCCGTGCTGCTGTAATAGTCCTTAGCAGCGTAAACGGTAATAGCAACTTACGTTTCAGCCCATTACCACGAATACCTTTTATGGCCAGCGTTTCCAGCGGTATGTCGTACTGTGGTACCAGACGTGTTTCCATCGCACCAGCACTACCCAGCCAGACAATACGATGCCCCTGCGCCTGCAATGCCTGAGCAACAGCGAGCGCTGGAAAAATATGCCCGCCTGTTCCGCCTGCCATGACCATAAAGGTTTTTACACTCATTGTTTTTTCGCCAAGCCAAAAATATTCTGTGATTATTTAAACTTTAAACCCACGCATGACGCGCCGATTCTCATAATCAACCCGTAACAGCAAACCCACACAAATTAAAACAATCATGACGGCCGAACCACCATAAGACAACAAAGGCAGAGTAAGGCCCTTAGTCGGCAAAAGGCCAATATTCACACCAATATTAAAAAAACTTTGTATACCAATCCAAATACCAATGCCTTTTGCCACGAAAGAACCATAAAACAGTTCCAGATCACGCGCCTGTTTACCAATAGAAAAAGCACGAATCATCAGCCAAATGTAACAGAACATTAATACCAGAATACCCACAAAGCCAAATTCTTCCCCGATAACCGCCAGAATAAAATCCGTATGCGCCTCAGGTAAATAAAAACGTTTTTCCAGACTGGCGCCTAATCCTACACCAAACCAGCCACCACGCCCGATTGCCATTAACGAATGCGTCAGCTGATAGCCTTTCCCTAGCGGGTCTGCCCATGGATCAAGAAAACCGGCAATACGAGCCATACGGTAAGGTTCGAACAAAACCAACATAATCATGGCCAGTAAACCAAATCCTACTACAGCCATAAACCAACGAAACGGCAAACCGGCCAAAAACAGCAAACCAATAGCAATAACAGAAACAACTACAAACGAACCAAAATCCGGTTCCAGCATAATCAACCCCAGCCCAAGCCCTATTGGAATACCGGCAAACCAAACCTTTTTGAATTCTTTCAGTATCTCAGCGCGCCGAGTAAAAAAACTCGATAAATATAAAATAATGGCCAGTTTGAAAACCTCTGTGGGCTGAATATTGATCATTCCCATATTAATCCAGCGTTTGGCACCATTAATTTCCCGCCCCATTACCAGCACCACAATCAGCAGCATAATACTGAATAGCAACACCAGTGGAGTTAATTTTTTCCAAGTACGCAAAGGAATACGAGCCGCTATACAGCCGAAGACACCCCCACTCAATAGAAAAACAGCCTGACGAATCAGATAAAAATAGCTACTGCCACCATCATGCTGTGCATAGGCAATTGAAGCCGAGTACACCATAATCAGGCTAAAACTCGCCATCAACACCACCATCCACAGCAGTGACTGGTCAAAAGTATCGCCGCGCCGCAGCAAATTACGATCCAGCAGACGTGATTCAGTAATCATACTGCGCCGTCCTGCAACTGTTGAACACTGGCAATAAATACTTCACTGCGGTGTACATAACCCTTAAACATATCATAACTGGCACAGGCAGGGCTCAGCAGAACAATATCTCCCGGGTGCGCCAACGCAAAAGCTCGTTTAGTGGCCTGAGGCAAATCATCACAATATTCTACTGGATAAGTAGTCTCTGCCAGAGTAGTGCCCAGTTGATGAGCATCCACCCCAATCAGCAAAACAGCACGTGCCTTATCGCGCAATGCAAGCCGTAAAGGAGTAAAATCCTGTCCTTTTCCCTGTCCGCCTGCAATCAATACAATCGGCTTATCCAGCCCCTGCAAAGCGGCACACGTAGCACCAACATTTGTCCCCTTGGAATCATCAATAAATACCACACCATTGACTTCAGCCACTTTTTCTACCCGATGCGGCAAACCCTTAAATGCATGTACATGCTGGAGTAATTGCAACCGTGGTAAACCAATAGCTTCGCATAAGGCGAATGCAGCCAATACATTGGCTGCATTATGCGTACCCTGTAAAGACAATACATCATAATCCAGTAATGGCTCATTACCCGCACATAACACACCTTTATTAAGCCAGAAATCAGTAACCTGTTGTAAAGAAAACCACTTCACCGGACGATCATGTCGCAGCATCGCACGACAGAATACATCATCAGCATTTAATACCTGAATGGCCTGACCACGGAAAACCCGATCCTTACTATGGGCATAATCCAGCAAATCATCATAACGATCCAGATGATCTTCTGACACATTCAGTACCGTAGCAGCAGACGCATTCAGACAGGGCGTGGTTTCCAGCTGAAAGCTAGATAACTCCAGCACCCAGACATCGGCAGCCTTACCAGCACGCTCCATATAGGCTTCAAGTACCGGCGTACCGATATTGCCAGCCACTACCGTATCCAGCCCACACTGTGCGCACAGAAAACCCACCAGACTAGTAGTAGTAGTTTTACCATTAGAACCAGTAATAGCAATAATTTTACTATCACTATCAGTAAGCAAATCAGCAAGAATCGCCACATCACCCAGCACCACACCGCCGGCACGTTTAAAAGTAACGATAGCTTCATCACGCTGACTGATTCCGGGACTTAAGGCCAGAACATCATACTGATACTGCCCGAGCACAGCAGCCAATTCACCTGTATGAATATCAACCTGATAGCATCCTGAGACTGACTGTCGTGTCTTTTCGTCTGGCTGAGCATCATAAGCGGCCACATCAGCACCCGCCTGTGTCAAAAATGCCAGCATTGAAACGCCTGTACGTCCCAGCCCTGCAACCAAAACCTTTTTATTACGCCAGTCAATCATGGCTCAGTCCTAGACTCATTTTCAATTACAATATCAATCAAGATACTATCTATTATATTCCTGTTACCACTAACGAATTTTCAGCGAAGACAATCCTACCAATACCAGAATCATAGTAATAATCCAGAAACGTACAACAACTTGCGTTTCTTTCCAGCCTTTCTGCTCAAAATGATGGTGAATCGGCGCCATCAAAAAAATACGCTTGCGCCGTAACTTGTATGACCCTACCTGTAACATGACAGACAAAGCTTCAACCACAAATAAGCCACCCATAATCACCAGCACAATTTCCTGACGCACAATCACCGCAATTGTACCCAGTGCTGCACCCAGTGCCAACGCACCGACATCGCCCATAAATACTTGCGCCGGATAGGCGTTAAACCATAGAAATCCCAGACAGGAACCACAAACGGCAGCACAGAAAATCATCACTTCATTGGCACCGGGCACATGCGGCAGCTGCAAATAATGGGCAAATTCAGCATGGCCGCTAACATAGGCGAAAATAGATAAACCGGCAGCCACCAACACTATTGGAAAAGCAGCCAGTCCATCCAAACCATCAGTCAGATTGACTGCATTAGAAGTACCAACAATCACAAAATAAGTCAGAACCACAAAGCCAATACCACCCAGCGGATAAGTAATTTCCTTGAAAAATGGCACAATAAAAGTAGTTGTTGAGCTTAAGTGTGCAGCATAAAACAGCACCAGACCGGCAATCAGCGCCACCGCGGACTGCCATACCATTTTAAATTTAGCCGAAACACCGTGCGGATCCTTATAGACTACTTTTTTCCAGTCATCATAAAAGCCCAAAGCACCAGTACTCAGCATCACCAGCAAAAGTACCCAGATATAAGGATTAGCCAAATTGCCCCATAATAAAGTTGTTACAGTAATGGCCATTAAAATCAGCGTACCGCCCATAGTCGGCGTACCCGTTTTGATCAGATGAGTTTTAGGACCATCATCGCGTACGGCCTGCCCCACCTTGAGCTGGGTTAATTTACGAATCATCCATGGCCCGAATGCCAGACTCAAGCCCATAGAAGTGAGTGCCGCCATCACAGCACGAAAAGTAGTATATTGAAATAAATGAAAACCATTTATCCAGTAATGAAAAAGTTCTGCTAACCACAACAGCATGGTTGTTTTCCCTTGCCACGGACAAAGCCATGACGGTTAATCTGATAATCACTGCTGCCCGAATGAAAACAGTCATTCAAGGCAGCCTGAACCGCACAAAACGGTATTCTAAGTTGTTCAATCCAGCTTGACGATAACTATCTACAGCTTATTCTTGCGTCAATGCCTGTACCACATCTTCCATATGCATAAAACGCGAACCTTTCACCAGAATAGTAGCCGTCTGCTGATCCCATGCACGTAAATCGTCAATCAGCCTGCTTCTGTCCTGATAAAACGCTTCTGCAACGCCATAAGCTTCTGCCGCATACTGACAATTGTCACCGATAAAAAAAGCAGCCTCTATGCCACGCTTTCTGATATAAGCACCGACTTCAGCATGTAAAGCAGGAGCATTACTGCCCAGTTCACCAATAGCACCCATAACAATAATCCTTGGCGCCGCAAATGCAGCCAGAACATCAATAGCAGCCTTGAACGCATCCGGATTGGCATTATAAGTATCATCAATCACAAGAGCACCATGAACACCGCGTTTCTGTTGCAATCGACCCTTAGCATTTTCAAACTCATTGAGTCCGCGCAAAGCCGTCAAAGGCAAACCGGCTGCCAGCGCCAGTGCACAGGCAGCCACAGCATTGTGCACCATATGCAATCCCGGCACCGGCACCTGTAAATTAATTACCCCTTGCGGGCTATGCAAATCAAAACAGATACCTAAAGGCTGCAAGACAATATTTTCAGCATGTACATCACCCTGCTCCGTACCAAAACAGATATAACGCTTATCACGTAAAGCAGCAATGCAAATAGCAGACTGACTATCATCAGCAGGAACAAAGCCAATTCCATCCGCACCCAAACCCTCATAAATTTCACTTTTAGCACGGGCAATATCAGCCACATCTGCAAAACCACAGCCGATATGAGCACGCAAAGCATTATTAACCAGCGCATAGTCCGGACAGGCCAGACTGGTTAAATAACCCAGTTCACCGGCATGATTCATACCCATTTCAATTACCGCATAGCGGTGTTGTGGCTGTAGCTGCAACAACGTTAATGGCAAACCAATATGATTATTGAAATTGCCTGTAGTGGCCAGAACAGCTTCGTTGCCGGCATAATGACGCAAAATAGCCGCCAGCATTTCCTTTACAGTGGTTTTACCGGCCGAACCAGTAATACCAAAAACCTGCAATGCCGGATTAACCGCCATTCGCCAAGCGTGAGCCAGCTGCCCTAATGCCTTCTCAGTATCTGCTACTACCAGACAATGCGCCTTATTTTGACAGTCATCCCGACTGACAATACATAACCGAGCACCTTGAGCCAATACCTCATCAATGAAATCATGACCATCAAAGCGTTCACCCTGAATCGCGACAAACACATCGCCCGGCTGAATCTGACGGCTGTCAATAACCACCCGCGTTACCTGCTGATTAGCGACAGACAACACCTGTCCAAAAGCTTGATAAATAAAATCCAGATCTAAATTGAGCATGTTCTACCAACAGTTACATAGACATCAGGTGCGTTGACGCAAAGCAGCCTGAGCCACTTCAAAATCAGAAAAATGCTGCTTTTGACCACCGATATCCTGATAGGTTTCATGACCTTTACCCGCAATCAGCACAATGTCACCAATTGCTGCATGTTGCACAGCATAGTGAATCGCACTGCCACGGTCTGCCTCAACCAGCACCGGCGCCTTAATTGCCGGTAAAATATCAGCAATAATTGCCTGCGGATTCTCCGTACGTGGATTATCACTAGTTACCACCACACAATCGGCTCCGGCATCAGCTGCTGCCCCCATTAATGGTCGCTTACCCGCATCACGATCCCCGCCACAACCAAAAACACACCACAAATGTGCACCGGCTGGTTTGATTTCCTGTAAAGTAGCCAACGCCTTTTCCAGCGCATCTGGCGTGTGGGCATAATCAACAACCACCAATGGCTGTTTATCCCCCATCAGACAATCCATACGTCCGGTAGCCGGATGAATCTGCGGCCAGACAGCAAGCACATCATCAAAAGCAAAGCCATTGGCACACAATACACCAACACAGGCAGCCAGATTCTGAGCATTGAAGCGCCCGAGCAAACGCGTATGCACAACACCTTCACCCCACGGTGTACGTAAATGTATCTGCATACCATTGGCAGAGGCCTGAAACTGATATATATGAATATCGGCCTGTGCATGAAAGCCATAAGCCAATATAGTTAAATGTGAACGAGCACGGCGCAAATCCTGCCACAACTCATAGCCAAATTCATCATCGATATTAATAACAGCATGTTGCAGGCCAGACCAGTAAAACAATGAAGCTTTACATGCCCCATAGTTCCGCATACTATGATGATAATCCAAATGATCACGGGTCAGATTAGTAAATACCGCACTGGCAAAAGGCACACCAACCACACGACTTTGATCCAAGCCATGACTAGACACCTCCATGGCCACAGCTGTCGCATCCTCTTGCACAAACCGGCGCAGCCATGTCTGATTGGCAACCGCATCCATAGTCGTATTAACACTGTCATGTAACTGTTGCCAGTAGCCATTGCCTACCGTACCCATAATGGCACATTTTTTCCCAAGAATATCAGCAGCCTGTGCCAGCCATTGTGACACCGAAGTTTTACCATTGGTTCCAGTTACACCCCAGATGGATAGATCCCTGCCCGGATAGTCATAACAGGCAGCAGCCACCAATCCGGCACGCTGACGCAAATCCACTACAGCCTCATTTGCTACCTTCCAGCTAGCCTGCCACCTGAACCGACCATCATCATCCCAGAATACAAATACAGCACCCTTATCAATAGCAGCCTGAATAAAATCGCGTCCATCAGCGTATTCACCCTGACAGGCCACAAATACATCGCCCGGCTGTACCTGTCTGCTGTCAACCCGAAGAGTACGACCCGCAACCAGTGCACGAGTTTGAGCACTTAAATGATATTCTGCTAAAGGATTTTTCAGGGAAAACATAACACAGCCGTTTCGAACATTTCTATCAGATACAAACAGACAGACAATCTGTGCAAGCACAGATTGTCAGAAGATTAATGCCTTTCAGAATGCAAACCAGTCTTTACCGGCTTTGTAGGCGAGACACCCAGTACATTCAGCGTACCCGCCATAACATCATGAAATACCGGGCCAGAAACCGGACCACCATAATAACCATTAGTAGTAGGATTCTGAATATTGACAGCCACAATCACACGCGGATTATCCGCCGGTGCAAAACCAATAAATGTAGCCATATGCTTAGAATCAGAATAACGCCCGTTTACCAGCATTCTTGCCGTACCAGTTTTAGCTGCAACATCATACCCATCTATAGCACCCTGCAAACCAGTACCACCAGGCTGAGTAACAGCAATCATCATATGGCGCACTTCCCGCGCTGTTTTGGACTGAATAATGCGTTCACCTTGTGGTACCTTGTCCAGCTTAAGAAAGCTCACCGGCAATAACTCCCCATCATTGGTGAAAATAGTATATGCCCGCGCCAGCTGTAGTAAACTCATCTGAATACCATAACCAAAAGACATAGTAGCCTGCTCAATCGGGCGCCAGTTATGCCAGTCACGCACCACCCCCGGTGTTTCCCCCGGAAAACCCGAATGCATCCGGTGGCCAAAACCAATAGAAGTATACAAATTGTACATTTCTTCCGGCGTAAACATCGCAGAAATCTTACTTGTTCCCACATTAGACGACTTCTGAATAATGCCACGCACATCCAGATAAGGATAATTATGCGTATCCCGCACCGTAGCCGGCCCGATTTTATACGGCATAGTATTGAAACCCGTGCCCGGCCTGATTTTGCCGCTATCCAGCCCCTTAGCAATAGTAAACGGCTTCATTGCACTACCCGGCTCAATCATATCAGTAACAGCACGGTTACGCCGTGCATCGCTTTCAGCCGCACCCGGATTATTAGGATCATAACCCGGTGAATTAACCAGTGCGAGAATCTCACCGGTTTTACCATCCAGCACAACTACCGAACCAGCCGAAGCAGTGTGATACTGCATTGCCTTATTTAAAGATTCATAGGCAATAGACTGAATACGCTGATCTATTGACAGCACCATATCGGCACCATTCTTCGGTGCCTGATTACGCGGTGAATCCAGACTATCAACAATATTACCTTTATTATCGCGCAGTACAACCTTAGCTCCGTCAACCCCATGCAGTATACTTTCACGCGACAGTTCCAGCCCCTCCTGCCCCTTACCATCAATATTGGTAAAACCAATAATATGAGAAAAAACCGATCCCATCGGGTAATGACGTTTACTTTCATGTTGAAAGGCCAAACCTTTAATATTCAGCGCAGCCACCTTTTCTGCAATCTCTGGCGACAATTGCCGTTTCAGATAAATAAAATCCTTATTGCGACTGAGACGGCTTTTAATCGTAGACACCGGTACATCAATCAAAGCAGACAACTGTTGCAGCTCAGAATCAGCGGGCATCTGCTCCATAGCCGAAGGCACTGCATATAAAGAATCTGCTGGTGCACTGATAGCCAGAGCAGCCCCATTACGGTCAGTAATCGTGCCACGGGTAGCCACCAGAGGCAGAGTACGAACAAAGCGCTGATCACCCTGCTCTTTCAGAAATTCATGCTTTTCAGTCTGCAAATAAATACCACGTCCGATTAACATAGCAAATGCCATAGCCAGCGTACCCAGCACCAACACAATTCGCCCGTTGCTTGTCACAGGCTTAGCCTGTTTCACCTCACAGGGGAGCATACGCGGCTTATAATCGTTTTTAATTAACATAGTAGTTTGTTCCACTGCCGGATATAACTGCCCAAAAGCAGCATTCCATTATTCTCTGCCCGCGCATATCATCATTTAACTGTCTGCGGTGCAGCCAGCATCTGCGTTTCGGCCAGTGCTGGCGAATGCAAACCCTGCCGTGCTGAAGCATCCAGAATCAACTGATGATTAGATAACCTTGCCTGCGCTAACTTTAAACGACTGAAATCCTCATTCAGAAGATTTTCTCCTTTTTGCGCCTTATCCAATGCAATAAAAAACTGGCGCGAACGATCCTGTACTGTTACCACAGCAAAAGCTGAAGCCAGCACCAACAAAAGCAAAATAATGTTGATTTTATTCATAATCAACCAACCATAAATTTTTATCTAACAACAGCGTTCTGCCACACGCAATACTGCTGAACGAGCACGCGGATTGGCTTCAATCTCAGCCGAAGTGGGCTTTTGCGCCTTGCCTATCAAACGCAGCGGCGGCTGCTCACGATCAGCCTCCTTAACTACAGCCCAGCGCGGTAAAGGCGCCGGCCGACTGTATTGCTGCATAAAACGTTTAACAATACGATCCTCAAGCGAATGAAACGAAATCACTGCCAGCCTGCCACCAGCCACCAAACAATCCATCGCCTGTGGCAGCACAGCCGTTATTTCTTCCAGTTCACCGTTAATAAAGATACGAATGGCCTGGAAGGTACGTGTGGCCGGATCCTGGCCGCGCTCACGAGTACGGACGACTTGCGCCACGAGGCGCGCCAGCTGGCCGGTTGTGGTAATCGGCATTTCTTCCCGCTGTTCCACGATTGCGCGTGCAATCTGGCGACTAAACCGCTCTTCACCATAATTTCTAATCACCTCATGTATAGCCTGCTCTTCAGCAACTGCCAACCATTGGGCTGCCGACTGTCCACGCGTAGTATCCATACGCATATCCAGTGGCGCATCAAAGCGAAAACTGAAACCACGGCCAGCCTCATCAATCTGCGGGGATGAAATACCCAGATCGAACAACGCACCATTTATCTGCCTGATACCCAGCTGCGCCAATGAGCGAGTCAGTGCACAAAAACCCTCGTGCACTACCAGCACCCGCCCATCTTGCTGTGCCAGTTGCTTCGCCACAGCTATCGCCTGCGGATCCTTATCAAAAACAACCAGCCGGCCATCAACGCCCAGCTGCGACAGAATCAGGCGCGAATGACCGCCACGGCCAAAAGTTCCATCAACATACACCCCAGCGGGCTGCACCTGTAAACCAGCAACTGCCTCATTCAAAAGAACAGTTACATGGCCGCCATTACTCATCAGTTCACTCATAATTGCAGTTGAGTCTTGCCCAACTCTGCTGCCAGCATGTCTTCATCCATATCCAGTGCGGCATTATTCTGTTCTTCCCACAGAGCCCTACCCCATACCTCAATGCGATTGGCACGACCCACCACATAAACCTCACGTTCAAAATTCACCAAACGGCGCAAATGCGCCGGCAACAATACCCTGCCGGCACTATCCAGCTCCATCGTATCCGCATTATGCAACAGCAAATTCTGATAAGCCTGCAATACCCTGTTACCCGCCACAGGCAGCTGCAATAACTGCGCTTCCACACTGCGCCATGATGACTCAGGATACAACAGCAAATGTGTGCGCTTTTCCAGTGTAGCCACCAGAACCGGAGTGAAATGACGCGCCAGCAAATCGCGAAATTTAGCCGGAATGGCTAGTCGCCCTTTACTGTCTATACTCAACTCGTACGCGCCGCCAAACATCATTCAGCTCCAGTTCACCGTAACGGGATTATCCCCCACTTTGCCACACCTTTACACACTTATTCACACTATAAGGCAATTTTGCATACAGGGTCAACGTAATCCAGTCAAACTTTACCTATATAGAAAAGCAACTGAAAGCATAAAACACAATTATTTCAACACATTAAATTACCATTCATCCAAACCAGATTATCTGTGCCTTTTGCGATACTTTATCCGGGCAGACACAGATTAAAATCAACGTTTATAATGACTTCCTCTTTACAATTTTCACCGTCTATCCCATGGATCACTTACCCAGCCCTGAAAAATCTGCCCTAGCCAGCTCTCAGACATTGACAGCACTTATTCAGCAAAAAATCCAGCAACAGAATAACTGGCTGTCTTTTACAGACTATATGCAAATGGCGCTTTACACACCCGAGTATGGTTATTACACCGGCGGTGCACAAAAATTTGGCAGGGATGGTGACTTTATTACCGCACCAGTATTGACACCACTATTCGGCCACACACTGGCACAACAACTGAATGCACTATTACCCCAAACCGCAGGTAACATTTACGAATTTGGTGCCGGCACCGGCCAGCTGGCCGCATCTATCCTGCCAGCACTGCACCACAGCCAGCTTCAACACTACTACATCATCGAACTATCAGCAGAACTGGCGCAGCGCCAGCGTGAATACATTCATACCCATGCCCCTGCGCAGGCAGATAAAGTTACCCATTTAACCCAGTTACCAGCACAATTTGATGGCATACTGCTCGGTAATGAAGTTCTGGATGCCATACCAGTACCGGTTTATCAACGTCATGGAAATCAGATAGCAGAAATGGGCGTCAGCTGGCTGGACGGCCAATTAAAATGGCAACCCCGTCCCCTTAACAATCCGGCTGCACAACAGCAGATACTGCAAACCTTCCCCGCAACAGCAGAACCCTATCAATCCGAACTGCATCCACAACAATATGCATTCATCGCCACACTGGCGCAAAAACTGCAACGCGGAGCCATGATCTGGATTGATTATGGCTTTGATGCAGCACAGTATTATCACCCGCAGCGCCGGCAAGGTACCCTGATCGGACATTACCGCCATCACACCATTCATAACCCCTTTTACTACCCCGGCCTAACCGACCTAACCGCCCATATCAACTTCACCCGCATTGCCGACGCCGCAATCGATAACCATCTAGACTTAATTGGTTACACCAATCAGGCAACATTCCTGCTCAATCTGGGCATAACCGAATTACTGGCACAAACCGGCAAGCCAGAAGATACAGCCTACATCCAGGCAGCCTCAGCCTGCCATACCCTGCTCAACGCACATGAAATGGGCGAATTATTTAAAGTTATCGCATTTGGCAAAGATATTGATATTGACTGGCAAGGATTTATACATGGAGATTTGTGTCATAAATTATAAACAAACCAATTACAGAAAAATCTTACTTGCAAGCATATAAACCCTTATTATCTACAAACTACAATTAATTCTAACAGCAGGAGCATATAGAAAATAATGGCTTATGATCTAACCAAAAGACTAGTAATAGGATTGGCTTCAAGTGCATTATTTGATTTAGAAGAATCAGATCAGATTTTCAGAACCGAGGGAGAGCAGAGTTACCGAAAGTACCAGAGAAAAAATGAAAATAAACCACTCGAAAAAGGAGTTGCATTCCCTTTTATAAAAAGACTTTTGTCATTAAATTCATTAAATGATGAAAATGGAGCTCTTGTAGAAGTAATATTATTATCAAGGAATGATCCAGATACTGGCTTGAGAGTGATGAACTCAATAGAGTATTACAATTTAAACATTACCAGAGCTGTTTTTTTGCAGGGAAAGTCACCTTTGCCTTACATACCCGCTTTCGATATTGAGTTATTTCTATCAGCTAACAAAGTTGATGTGCGTCAAGCGACAGTAGCTGGTTATCCTGCTGGTATGGTAATGAAAGGAAACATAAAAGACGATATTAACGACCATGAGCTAAGAATCGCCTTTGATTTCGATGGTGTAATTATTGATGATGAAGCTGAAGCAATCTACCAGCAAAATGGGGATTTAAAAAGTTTTCATGAGAATGAGAACATAAAACGAAATATTCTTCATAATCCAGGGCCATTAAATGAATTTATTTGCAGACTAGCGCATATTCAGAAAATCGAGCATTTAGAACTATCTCAAAATCCTAAATATCAACCAATTCTTAAAACAGCGCTCGTCACAGCCAGAAACGCACCGTCACATACAAGAGCTATTAACACTTTAAGAGAACTAGGAATAGAAATTAATGAAGCTTTTTTTCTTGGCGGAGTAGAAAAATATAAAGTATTAGAAATTATACGACCACACATTTTTTTCGATGACCAGATGAACCATTTAGAAAAAGTAGCACAAATACTACCTTCGGTACACATTCCATTTGGCGTGACTAATCCTTAAAATATGCTGATAATTAAGTAAATTTTCGAGGTTACTGAATACATAAAAAAGGAAAAAGCCATGTCATTATTATTATCTCCAGTCACCATTGGCAATCTGTCGCTGAAAAACCGCGTAGTTATGTCGCCGATGTGTATGTATGAAGTAAAAAAGGAAGATGGAATAGTTACGCCGTTTCATTTTGCTCATTATGGCGCGCGAGCCATTGCCAATGTTGGTCTGATTATTATTGAAGCGACTGCTGTACAGCCAGATGGGCGCATTACTAAGTATGATTTAGGTCTGTGGGACGATAAGCAGACAGAAAAATTTAGCCAGCTGGTAGATTCATTACATTATCTGGGCAGTAAGGTTGGTGTCCAACTGGCTCATGCCGGACGTAAGGCAGTTGATGCACAACAGCCGGTAGCACCGAGTGCCATCGCTTTCAATACCAATTCAATAACACCCAAAGAACTTAGCCTAGATGAAATCAAACAGATCCGGACAGATTTTGTGGCTGCAAGCAGGCGTGCGCAACAGGCTGGTGTAGATGTTATTGAAATTCATGGTGCTCATGGATATCTGATCAATGAATTTCTGTCACCACTGAGTAATCAGCGCGGGGATGAATATGGCGGTTCGTTAGCGAATCGATATCGTTTGCTGCACGAAATTGCCACTGATATGCGCGCACAGTTCTCCGGTTCATTGTGGGTACGTCTGTCTTTATCCGATTACGACCAAAGTGGTCAGCAAAACAGTATTGCCGACTGGCAGCAAGTATGCCAGTGGCTTGAACGAGATGGTATTGATGTATCCACCGGTGGTGTTATGGATTATGCCCCCGATTTGCCACTACATGGCGGTTATCAGACACCGTTTGCTACTGCCATGAAACAGGCCGTGAATATTCCGGTAGCGACAGTAGGCTTACTGGATAGTCCGGATCTGGCTGAATATATCCTGCAAACCAAGCAGGCAGACCTGATTCTGGAAGGACGGGTATTATTACGCAACGTCAACTGGCTAGCTGATGCTGCACGGCAGTTGCACGACCATCATTATCAGCCTTTCAATGATTCTTACCAGCGCGGGCAAATGAAATAAGATTATCCGGTCTGTTCAGTAATAATAAATTCTCTTTATTATTCTATTTCTGTTGCCACCTGCACGGATTGCGGTTGCAAACAAGACAGATACTGTGGCTGCATCTGTACCAGAAAACCGCGCTTACCGCCATTAATATAAATCAGTGGCAAAGCATAAATACTTTCCTCCACATATACCGGCAGCCCGGCCTTATTACCAAACGGGCTGGTACCACCTACCAGATAACCCGTCCATTTATTGGCCTGCTGCGGGCTGGCCGGTTCTATATGCTTCATACCCAGCTTTCTTGCCAGCTGTCGTGTAGAAATATGCCGGTCACCGTGCATCAGTACAATCAAACCTTGCTTGTGTTCATTTTGCAGCACAATGGTTTTAATCACTGCATGTTCGTCCACGCCCAGTGCTAACGCCGATTGTGCCGTTCCTCCATGCTCAACGTAAGTATATTCACGAGGTTCAAACGGTATCTGGTGCGCACGCAAAAAACGGATAGCAGGAGTTACTGGAAATTTACTTTTACTCATCACTTCACCTCATCAATTCAGGCAAGGACAACTGTGCTAACATCATTGTTTTACTACTATAAGAGCCTGTACATGAGTATCGAATTTTACCAGAGCGGTAACCGCCTTGCAGAAGCCACCATTGCCAATGGTCTGATATTTCTCGCCGGACAGGTACCCACTAATGAGGATGCCGACATCACCGCACAAACTGCCAATGTTCTGGCACAGATAGATACTATTCTAGCTGCCTGTGGCAGTGACAAACAGCATATCTGCGAAGCAGTTATATACCTGAGCGATATGCAGGAATATGCGGGCATGAATCAGGTATGGGACAACTGGGTTACTTCTGGTAAAGCACCGGCAAGAGCCTGTGTTCAGGCTGTTCTGGCTAATCCAAAATGGAAAGTGGAAATCAAACTGACTGCGGTACAGAAATAATCCAGCTGAAACAATAAACCCGCCATAACAGCGGGTTTATTTTTGAGTAAGCTAACTAATTAGCTACGGTAATCAGCATTAATCGCCACATACTCTTTGGATAAATCACAGGTATAAATTTTCGCCTGCGCTTCAGCTCGTGCCAAATCAATTGTCACGGTTATTTCATCCTGTGCCATTATTTGCTGACCAGCCTCTTCTGTATAGCTGCTGGCACGCCCACCTTTTTCTGCCACCAAAACATCACCCAGATATACTTTAATTGCTGCTACATCAAGATCAGCGATTCCTGCATAGCCAATAGCACACAAAATACGCCCCAGATTGGGATCACTGGCATAAAAAGCGGTTTTTACCAGTGGTGAACGAGCAACTGCATAACCCACTTGCCGCGCCTCAGCTTCTGTCAGCGCATGACGTACATCAATAGTAATAAATTTAGTTGCACCTTCACCATCGCGCACGATAGCCTGCGCCAGCTCCAGTGCCAGATCAGCCAGTACAATTTTCACCGCAGCATAATTCTTGCTGGACATAGAAACGATTCGACTTAATGAAGACTTACCCGTAGCCACAACCACAAAACTGTCATTCGTAGATGTATCGCCATCCACAGTAATCGCATTAAATGTTGTGGCCGCCACCTCTGCTACCATTTGTTGTAACAGTGGCTGGGCTATAGATACATCAGTAAACACAAATCCGAGCATAGTGGCCATATTCGGATGAATCATACCCGAACCTTTGGCAATTCCGGTAAAGTGTACCTTATGCCCATCAATATATACGGTACGGCTGGCCATTTTGGGCACAGTATCGGTAGTCATGATTGCGGCCGCAGCCTGCGGCCAGTGCCCAACTTTAACTTTTGGTAATGCTGCTACAATTTTATCTACTGGCAATGGTTCAAGAATCACCCCAGTAGAGAATGGCAGTACTTCTGAAGCTTGGCAGCCAATCTGTTGTGCTACCTTTTCACAAATAAACTCTGCATCTGCCAGCCCCTGCTGGCCGGTACCGGCATTGGCATTACCGGTATTAATCACCAGTGCACGTACTCCTGTACCGGCCGCCAAATGCTGCTTGGCAATCTGCACAGGTGCCGCACAAAAACGGTTTTGTGTGAATACAGCGCCAATGCTGTTTACACTATTAAGTACCACCAAAGTTAAATCATCGTGTTTTGGCTTTTTGATTCCAGCCTGACCAATGAAAACCTGCACACCATCAATAGCCAGAATCTGTTTATCACTCGGTACAGATAAATTAACTGCCATAAATATTCTCCTTTATATTGAATGCATCAGCTTATTTTTTTACAACGCTAAATAAGTCCTCATCACGATTCTGGCTGAAATTTACGTTTGGTTAGCACGCGCCAGATAAACATCACATAGCCAGATAAACTATAGAGTAGGAAAAATGTAAACAACACCACCGATGGTTCCCATGTCACCACCAGCAGGAAGATTACAGCCAAAATCATCACAAAAAAAGGTACTTTGCGGTAAACATTAATTTCTTTAAACGACCAGAAAGGTATCTGCACTACCATAGACAAACCACCAAACAGGGTAATAATCAGGCAAAGCCAGTTTAAATGAGGTAAGCCGTGAAACGTATGACTTACCCAGATCAGACCAATCACCAGAGCAGCAGCTGTCGGGCTGGGAATCCCGATAAACCATTTTTTGCTTACCTTGCCAATCAGAGTATTGAAGAGTGCCAGCCGCAAAGCCGCACAGGCACAGTAAATAAAGGCTACTGAATAGCCAATTTTACCGAAATGAAATAACTGCCACTTATACGCAACCAGCGCTGGTGCTACGCCGAAACTCACCATATCTGCCAAACTGTCCAGCTGCTCACCAAACGCACTTTGGCTATTGGTTAGGCGTGCAACCCGCCCATCCATTCCGTCCAGCAGCATAGAAATAAACACTGCTATCGCTGCAATTTCATAATGACCATGCATAGACTGAGTAATCGCATAAAAAGCCGCAAACAGCGCAGCCAGCGTAAATGCATTCGGCAACAAATAAATACTGTTGTCACGTAGCCGCCGGCGCCGGCTCGGACGATTAGGACGATTATGTTTAATCATATTAGCTTGTTCTTGTGTCATCTTTAATCAAATCCTCGGTAGGCAGCATTAACTACCAACCTGTTCATCATGTCTTACATGCTTAAAGTTAGCCAGTTCAATCATGGCCGTACGCAAATCAGCCAGTCCACTACCATCTTGTACTGAAATATAAACTGCCTGTGGACGGCCTCGTGCATCACATACGATACCCTGTGGCCGTTGCGCAGCAGCCAGTTTGTCAATTTTATTATAAATAATCAATTGTGGTATGTTTGCTGCATTAATTTCTTTCAGCACCGCATTCACATCATCGATTTGCCGTTCAAATTCCGGATGAGTAACATCAACCACATGTAACAGCACATCAGCCAGCGCAGTTTCTTCCAGCGTAGCTGCAAAAGCAGCCACTAGACCATGCGGCAAATCACGCACAAAACCTACTGTATCAGACAACAATACACTTGTCTGATCATTCAGATACAGGCGACGCACCGTATTATCCAGCGTAGCAAACAGCTGGTCTTCCGCCACTACCTGTGCCTTAGTCAGGCGGTTAAACAAACTGGACTTACCCACATTAGTATAGCCTACCAGTGCAAAAGCAGGCAGCATACCCTGATTACGGCTTTTACGTTGTGTTGCCCGCTGCCGCCGTACTTGCTGCAACTGCTGGCGTAAACGGGTGATTTTCTGCCTGATAAGGCGGCGATCGGTTTCCAGACGTGTTTCACCCGGCCCGCGTAACCCTATCCCCCCGCGCTGGCTTTGCAAATGCCCATAACCCCGTATCAGCCGGCTGGACAAATGCACCAGCTGTGCCAGCTCTACCTGCAAACGTCCCTCCTGACTACGCGCACGCCGTGCAAAAATAGCCAGAATCAAGCCCACCCGATCCAATACCCGGCATTGCAGCAACCGTTCCAGATTACGTTCTTGCGTTGGCGTCAGCGCATGATTGAATACCACCAGATCAATCTTAGTCTCAGCTACCTGCTGCGCCAGCTCTTCAGCCTTGCCCTTGCCCACAAACAATGCACTATCCGGCTGCTGGCGTTTACAAGTCATCACGCCCACCAGTTCAGCCCCACTGGCACGCACCAGTTCCTGTGCTTCAGCCAGTGCCGACTGAAACAGCGTTGTACGGCGCTCAGCCACAACCGGAAAATCCTTATCCAGCATGACACCTACCAGCAACACCCGTTCAGCTGCCTGTTGGGCAGTCAAACTGGCTTTAGCAATTTCACTCATAAGCTATCTGATTAAATAACAACAGGCTGCCTGATCCCGAAAAGGAGCAAACAGCCTGTATAACAATAAATAATATTTATTCCTGTGACAGGACATGCTGTGCAGCTAGCGCTGCCCGGTCGGTGGCTTCTTTCACCATATCAGCCTGTTCTGTTGTGTTGTCCACAGAATTGGCACCATTTTCTGGCGCAGAAGTGGCAGCCGGCGGCGCATGTAAGGGCAAAGTAGCCAGAACTGTACTACTGGCTCTTACCTTATCACCAATTGCTACCAGCGCAGTGGCATCTTCAGGCAGATAAACATCCACACGCGAACCAAAGCGGATAAGACCATAACGATTACCGCGATGCAATATATCGTGTGCATTAACATAACACAGGATACGCCGTGCCACCAGACCGGCAACCTGTACAAAAGTTACCGGCCGGCCAGTCTTTGTTACCGCCAGCACCGCATTACGCTCATTTTGCACACTAGCCTTATCCATTGAAGCATTCAGAAAACTACCCTTAAAATAATCTACCCGCTCCACCTTACCATCAATTGGACAGCGATTGGAGTGAACATTAAACACATTCATGAACACACTGATTTTCAGCGCATTAACACCACGATATGGGTCAGTAGTTTTTTCCAGCACAACAATCCTTCCGTCTGCCGGGCTTAATACATCTTCCGGCCCCGTGGGAATATCACGTGCCGGGTCACGGAAAAACTGCACCACAAATACTGTCAGTGCCCATAACGGCAGCGACCACCATCCACACCAGATAGCCGTTAATATGCTCAGCACCAGACTGCCGATAATAAACGGCCAGCCTTCCTTTGCAATCAGAGGGTAAGGATACACACGCGACACAAGACTACTCCTTTACAGATGAGATACTGCGGACAGGCCGCCACATAGAAACAATGACAAAATTATAACCTGAAATCTGTCTTTTGAAATACTGCCTATAACTTTAAGCAGATTTCACAATACCAGCAATATGGTCATGAATACACACCACAACTTTGGGTTACGCAGGCAGCAACTATCATTTAAACAGAAAAATGGCCAGCATCACCAGCGCAATTACCGCCAGCCAGAAATTCTGCTGTCGCTGGGTACGCAGTAAATGAACATAGGCATCACGCCATTGCAGATGCTGCCTTTCATCTACCAAAGCATTCAGCTTGCGTGGCAGAACTGGCAGCATCTGAGCCCAGTCCGGAGCTTCCTGCCGTATCGCTTTCCACAGAGCTTTCAAACCAATCTGGTTATGCATCCAGCGGGTTAAAAACGGTTTGGCTGTCGCCCATAAATCCAGCTCGGGATCAAGCTGTCGCCCCAGTCCCTCAATATTCAATAACGTCTTCTGCAATAACACCAGCTGCGGCTGAATTTCAACATTAAAACGGCGACTGGTTTCAAATAACCGCATCAGCACCATACCAAAGGAAATCTCAGCCAGCGGCTTATTAAAAACCGGTTCACATACTGCACGTACCGCTGCCTCCAGCTCCTCCACCCTTGTGTCTGCCGGTACCCAGCCAGATTCCACATGCGCCACTGCCACCCGATGATAATCGCGATTAAAAAACGCCAGAAAATTAATCGCCAGATAACGTTTATCGTAATCAGTCAAAGTGCCAACAATACCAAAGTCCAGCGCAATATAACGACCGTCATCCGCCACCATAATATTTCCCGGGTGCATATCCGCATGGAAAAATCCATTATCAAACACCTGAGTAAAGAAAATTTCTACCCCATAGCGAGCCAGCTGGCGTAAATCAATATTTTTCTCACGCAGCCTGCCCAGACTGGTAACAGGAATACCATCCATCCACTCAATAGTCAGTACTTGGCGGGCACAAAAATCATAATAAACTGCTGGAATAATCAGCATCGAACTATTACTGAACTGGCGTCCGAGCAAACTGGCGTTGGCGGCCTCTCTCATTAAATCCAGCTCATCATGCAGATAATTCTTAAATTCAGCCACCACCTCGCGCGGCTTCAGCCGCTTGCCATCAGCAAACAGCCATTCCACCCAGCGCGCACCCATAGCCATCAGCGCCAGATCCTGATCAATCACTGGAGCAATATTCGGACGCAACACCTTAACTGCTACCTTCTGACCAACACCACCATCTGCATTAAACAGATAAGCTTCATGTACCTGCGCAATAGAAGCACTGGCTACCGGCTGCGGATTAAAACGGGCATAAATCGCCTCCAGTGGCTTACCCAGCTCACTTTCAATAACCTTAATTGCCACATCGCTGTCAAACGGTGGCACACGGTCTTGCAACAGAGCCAGCTCATGAGCATAATCAGGCGGTATCAAATCTGGCCGCGTAGATAATACCTGCCCAAACTTTACAAAAATCGGCCCCAGACTCTCCAGCGCCAGACGCAAGCGCACCGCCGCCGATAACTGCCGGTATTTGCGACCACGAGGCATCATGGATACAAGCCTTTGTAACCATAACGACCTTATATGCACTTGCACCAGATCTAGCAAACCATATATATAAATCGTCTGGATAATTACCCAAATTCGTTTAGGCCAACACCACATGAATGCCGCTCCGGTTTATCCAAATAAAACGACTATTGTACGGGATTTTATTCCCCTTTACCGAGCAATAGCCGCACCTGCCGGTATCACTCTGTTTTAGCATTCTTTTCCGTTAACTGTACCGCACCGGCCACATCTCCCGGCATAAACACATAAGCACGCCCGAAACCGGTTACCAGACGCGCTTTTTCCAGTTGCAGGCGAAACAGCATAAAATCCGGCAACTCGCCCAGCACATCTACCGTTTTGCCTAGCTTAGCTTTCATCGTCTGCAAAGCCGCAATACCATCAGTAGTATCTTTTTCAATAGTGGTTACCGACACCGTGTAATTTAGCCGCGCACGGGCAAATATATTGCGAGCAGAAGCTTCATCTTCAATCAGCATCACATTCGCCTGCTGCTGCCGCTGTAAATTCTGCGTATGTAACGACAATCCCGACAACAACACATACAGACAACCATCATGCTCGGCAAATGGCGCATAGCTCGCTAGTGGCACCCCATCCTGTCCTACTGTAGCCAGAACCAGAGAATCTAACTGCTGTAGCCGTGTTACGGCTGCCTGAAGTTCAGCTATATCATGTTGCTCGCTCATATATCTATTCCTAAATCGGATTAACCATATCAAATATTAATGATAATAATTTCCATCTGAAAACTCAAACACCATTTATATACTCTGCACCACCCATCATTGCCCGCAAAAACATCCATACCCAACAATACAGATAAAAAAATAATTCTGAATCAATTATAAACATAAACAACTGATCTAAATCAACATATCTGCCATCCGTCAGCCCATTTTACAGCGGCAATAAAAACATATTAAATATCAACAACCCAAAATTTAGGTAAAATCACCAGCCGGCCTCCACTAACCCTTTCAAATCGACTTAACCAACCAGCAGTGGTACAGCATCATGACTAAACAGCATAATCAAACAACAAAACAACCCCAGAAACATCCTCGACCATTTAAGCAGCGACTGCTCAAACTGGTATTATTCTGCGGTTTTCTGATTCTGTTTATCTTCCTGCAAGCCAATCTGGACAGCAGAACAGCCGAAAACCGCAAACCTTGGCACTCAGATTTCACCATTGCCGCATTTGAACCAAATGGCTCCTTTCTGGCCTTACCCTATTCCTATGTCCAGCAGCATTCACTGGCTAAAACTACCTTTCTGGCCAAAAAACCAGACGGCAGCAAACAAAAGAATGACAACGATACCTTTAGCTACAAAGTTGTACAGCAAACAGCGCAACAACAACTGATCCAAACCAGCTTGCGGACATCCCGCAGCATAACTGTTGCCACCTATCAAGCAACAGCCAGCACTGTTACACCCATCAAATCCACTGCCTATACCGTAGAACAGATATCCATAGCTGCAGTATTGGCCTTAATCAGCGTATTAATCTTACAGTTTTTATACCGGCTTTTACGCCGTCGCATTTCTCACCAGTAAGCAAATTAAACTTTTCCTTTCACATATCTCCTGCCTTATTCAAACACAAAAAAGCCACCTGTAACAGGTGGCCAAACAAACCATACCAATTGATTGAATTATTCAGGCTGAATCAATCCGTTTGCAGTTGACGTCACTGCTGCAACTGGCTCTACTGCCTGCTGTTGTGCCTGTAATTTATGCCGTGCATCCAGATAACGCTGAATAGTCTGCATCAGCTCCTGCGTACCCTGATGTGCCAAAGCACTGATTTCAAAAACACGTGGCGTTGTCAGATCAAATTCAAACTCATCATTTGGCTGCGGATAATCCCAGCCGATATCGGTCAGAAACTGAGCCACACGGGCAGCGCGCTCATCCTCAGCCAGCATGTCTATTTTATTCAACACCAGCCAGCGTGGCTTATCGTGTAATGCCTCATCAAAACGGCGCAGCTCCTCAATAATCGCCAGCGCCTCAGCCGCCGGATTTACATCCTCATCAAAAGGTGCCAAATCCACCACATGTAACAACAATCCCGTACGCGACAAATGTTTCAGAAAACGATGCCCCAAACCGGCACCTTCGGCTGCACCTTCAATCAATCCGGGAATATCAGCCATCACAAAACTATGATTATCATCACTACGCACCACCCCCAGATTCGGATGCAAAGTCGTAAACGGATAATCAGCCACCTTAGGCCGCGCTGCTGAAACCGCACTAATCAGCGTAGACTTACCGGCATTTGGCATACCCAGCAAGCCCACATCAGCCAGTACTTTTAATTCCAGCAGCAAACAGCGTGCCTCACCCTCTTCACCGGGTGTTGCCTGTTTTGGCGCGCGATTAACCGATGACTTGAAGTGAATATTACCTAAACCGCCCTTACCACCTTTAGCCAGACATATCCGTTGGCCATGATGCGTTAAATCGGCTACCACCTGCTCCGTATCCACATCACGAATCAGCGTGCCTACCGGCATCTTCAGCTCAATATCATCAGCACCACGTCCATAGCGGTCAGAACCGTGACCTTTTTCACCATTTTTAGCCTGATAACGTTTAACAAAACGATATTCCACCAAAGTATTGATGTTTTCATCAGCCACCGCCCAGATACTGCCACCTCTGCCACCATCACCACCATCCGGACCGCCCTTGGGCACAAATTTTTCGCGGCGGAAGCTGGCCGCACCATTGCCGCCACGGCCGGCAACTACCTCGATTTTTGCTTCATCAATAAACTTCATATCATTCTCAGTCTGCAATATTTATGCCCGGGCAGACAAAAAGCGTACTGCCCATGTGAAAGCGTCATAGCGTGATTATAGCTAAACTACAGCACAATAGTGCTGACTATTCACCACAACCGGCTTTACAACAAAAAAGCCCTGCCAGACAGGCAGGGCTTAGTATCAGTAAAAACTTACTCGTCTGCGCCAGTATACGGACGCACACTTACCGTTTTACGGTTCAACGCACCTTTTACGGCAAATTCCACATAACCATCCACTTTAGCGAATAAAGTGTGGTCTTTACCCATACCTACATTTTCACCAGCGTGAAAACGGGTACCGCGTTGACGAACAATAATTGAACCAGCCGGAATCAACTCATTACCAAAAGCTTTAACGCCTAAGCGTTTGGCTTCTGAATCACGACCGTTGCGGGAGCTACCGCCTGCTTTTTTGTGTGCCATTCTGTTATTCCTTCACTCAATTAGGCAATCGCCACGATTTCAATCTGGGTAAAATTCTGGCGGTGACCTTGACGTTTCTGGTAATGTTTACGACGACGCATTTTGAAAATGCGTACCTTATCGTGACGGCCATGGGCAACCACTTTAGCGGTTACTTTCGCACCTTCAATAAAAGGCGTACCCACCTTCACCGCTTCACCGTCAGCAATCATCAAAACTTCATTCAGTTCGATCTGGCTGTCGAGTTCTGCTGGTATCTGTTCTACTTTTAATTTTTCGCCAACGGTAACTTTATACTGTTTACCGCCGGTTTTTACGACCGCGTACATACTCAACTCCAATAGGAATTCAATTAAAAAAACAAAAACTAAATTTCCGCACAAAAACGGAATTGGCAATTATAACAATCACTGATTTTACTGTCAAAACAGTAAATAAAATATCTTTCTGTCTGTATAGAACTGAAACAATATATATACATATAAAGACTGCAATCCGAATATATCTATCTTTCCACTATCAGCATCACACCTGCCAGTAAACCGCCTTACTAACAGCCAGTTAAGAAGCAGTAATCAAACCTGTAGCAATGACTTCATCAATAACACTCAGCACTATAGGCATCTGCATAAGACTTCCTATCTGCAACACTGGCTAAGCTTAGCGTACTGTTCAAGCAAAAATCATGGCCACAAATTCTTGCTGATTAATCGAACATCCAACAACCGGCTCCACACTATAAATAACTAACTTTATTAATCTGAAAACCTTATCCTAAAATACAGCCAATACACAAAAAAACCACAAAAAATTTCTTTACGAACACAGAAATTTGCAAAAAGCAATTTAATGCCAAAAAAAGTCAATAAAAACCTATTTTATTATTAATTATGACATATTTAAGCAATAAAATAACAAACAAATCATTCAAAACCAAGAATTACACACACCAAACCCATTCAGCATTTATCTATAAACTAATACTAACTATAACTTAGTGCTTGAATTAACATTGATTAGCAAATTTAAAATAGTATCAATAGCAGACAAGCTGAAAACCAGCTAGATACAAGGCTGAAATAAATTTCATCTCTAATTTCATAACAATCAATCGACATAAATATTAAAATCAAAAGCATAAAAAAAGGCCAATCGAAAATATTTAATCTCCAGTTCAGCAAAATTTCCTCTCCTAAACTAATGTCATTTACACAACCTATTGAAAAAAATTAGACTTTATTTGTGTTAACATAAATTTTCCTTAATAAATCAATTTAGGAAATAAAATGAAAAAATTAGCCGTACTTTTTACATCTTTGCTTTTAGCCCTTCCCGCCAGCAGCTTTGCCGGTAATTCCAATGTAGGCATAGTTCACCCTATCGGTGATGTTAATTTACCTATTGCCAAACCGATTGAGATCACTTCTCCTTGGTTATTAGTTGAATCAAAACCCATTTTGCATATTCTGTACATTTGTACTTGGCAGCGTGCTACCATCAACATTAATGGCACCACCAAAATAGAGAAACAAACACATCTTGGTCTTGGCAGCTGTATACACACCATGCCCAAAAACTAAACGGCATTTAAATACCCATATCAAACTCCTTATTCGTAAGGAGTTTTTTATTGACCGTAGCATTTCAGACTGGCTACACCCGATTTGCACAATCCAGCCAGATTATCTGGTCTCAATCATTGAAGAACACCAAACAGCAACATACTTTGATTACCCAAAAACATTTACATAGCTATATACATACAAATCTGATAGTGAACTTATCCGCACAAACTTAGCTACAGTAAGCGCACAGCAACATTTTTACCTTACCAACCTCACCTGCCAATACATTAATCTTTATATATACCGGTAGACAAAAGCCGCCATTAATTGCATACAGAAAAATAACCACACCAAATATAATCTTGACCGATTTCGTCTCTGCATCCCCTTACAGCAATATTGAAGCCATCGCCAAAAGCACAGCAAACAGCACAATATCCAGCGTAATACTAGAAAAACCAATATCTGTAGCCATAAACTTATATTGATACCAAAAACATTATTCACACGCCCTAATCCATTAGCAAAAATACACGCACTGTCTGTACCGGACAAAATCAGCTACCTAACTAGCATCAATCCAGCAGCCATACGTTACCAAAGCAAGCAACATACTCACCTAGAACAACTGCAATTTGATCAACCAACTGACTCACATATATCTACAGACATAAAAGCCTACTGCGCATTCAATCTTCAGCACCTTACTGCGGCCACAGAATCCATCTGAATTAACCCAATCTAACTTTTCTCTTTCCTAAATTGATTTCAAGTATAATAATAGACAATAGTGCCCAGCAGTTACGAGCACATATGGATTAAATCACATCACCAGTACCAGTTGCAGAAACCTTAAACACATGCTTGAAAACCTGCCTTATTTCCAAAAACACCTGCCAGAAGACCTAAACCGAGTTGATGCAGTAATCAACCGAGCTGTCGAATCTGAAGTTGTCCTGATTTCTCAAATCGGCCAGTACATTATCAGCGCCGGCGGAAAACGTCTGCGCCCGATAATCACCATTCTTGCCGGTAAGGCACTGGGCTACAATGAGGATCCACTGTTTTCACTGGCAGCCATGGTGGAATTCATCCACACCTCTACCCTGCTGCACGATGATGTAGTAGATGAAAGCGACCTGCGCCGTGGCCGTGAAACCGCAAACAACCTGTTTGGTAATGCCGCAGCCGTACTGGTAGGTGACTTCCTCTATACCCGCGCCTTTCAGCTAATGGTAGGTTCCGGCAGCCTGCGTATTCTGGAAGTAATGGCCGAAGCCACCAATATCATCGCTGAGGGTGAAGTGATGCAGCTGATGAATATTGGCAATATCGACATAACCGAAGAACAGTATCTACAGGTAATCAAATACAAAACCGCCAAATTATTTCAGGCCGCAGCACAGGTGGGCGCCATACTGGCCAAGGCTACCGAAAAACAGGAACTGGCACTGAAAAACTACGGCACTTATCTGGGCACAGCATTCCAGATTATCGATGATGTGCTGGATTACGCCGGCGATGTAGATACCATTGGTAAAAACGTTGGTGACGATCTGGCCGAAGGTAAGCCCACCCTACCGCTGATTTACCTGCTCAATCAGGGCAGCCCTGCCGCCGCTGCTGATGTGCGCCACGCACTGGAGCATGCCGACCGCAGCTATTTCGACAAAATTCACCATCATGTTATTCATTCAGATGCATTGGCCTATTGCACCGAACAGGCCAAAAAAGCAGTAGATGCCGCCATTAACTGCCTGAATGATTTACCAAATAACGATACCACACAGGCCATGCGTGATTTAGCATTGGCATCTTTAGCCCGAATCTCTTAAAATAGCGGGCTATGGCTGATTCCAACCATAGCCCTGTTTTTCAGTCTCGCCGTAGTTCAACGGATAGAACACATGCCTCCTAAGCGTGTGATACAGGTTCGATTCCTGTCGGCGGGACCATTTCCCCAGACCCGGTTACTACACGCTAAATAATCAGTTTTCTTCCTGATAATAAATCTTATAAAACTTACGCCCATCACCATCTCTACCTTTTTCAATCATATCTTTGCCACCGTGAATATAGATATGAAAATTTTTATCCAGCTTCACTACACTCTTAAAATACCTCTCCTGTTTTTTTACTGCTTTCGGAGAAATATCAAAGTTCTTAACCGGTTCTAATTGCGTTTCCTGCGCATAATTCTGACTAAAATCTTGATATTTCTTAATTAAATCATCTTTTGCAAACACCTGCTGCTCAAATTCCTGTAAATCAAACTGTTCATTATTTTTAAAATAGTCCACAGAACGATTAAGTAAATCTATTTTTTCCGACTTACTGGCTTCATCATCAGCATCCATGGTTTGAGCTATAAATTGCTTGGCCGTTTCCATAATATATGTCGTCTGATGAAATTCGTTATTGATTGGTTTAATACTTAGAAAATCTTCTGTCCAGTACTTGGCTTCTGCACGTCTGTTAGTGTTATCCACAATGGCAATCAGATAGCCCTGTTCCCGATGCAGATTAAAAATTAGGCAACCTTTATCCAGCTTCTGAATACTTAAGCCTTCAATATCCGCCAAATCGTAACCAGTTTGCTTGTCTTCAACTTTAAGAATTTTCTGCTTATTTTCAGATTTAAAGATACCAATACAATCCACTAATTCATCATCAACTGTACAATCAGCAAGATAAAATACCCCTAACTCACCAGCTTTGATTTGCGGGTGGTTACTTTTCTCATACAGATAACGCCCCATATTTTTAGACTGATTGATAAAACTATCAATATCAGTGTTCTCAAACATGGCATTGATAATGGTATAAACTGGATTAAGCTCCAAATCGGGAAAAAAATGAAACTGATACAATTCATCAAATTTGAAATTAGAAGTGATTAACTTATTAAAAGTATCTTCCACATTCGTATAATCGCTTAACTCATCACACAGGCGTACACCATCCGCAGTACTTTTATTACCAATACTGTGTATAATTAATCTACTAATATTTCCAAGAACAAATTTCGGCATAAATTCAAACATTCTTATATAAGTTCATTTGGTATAAGGGCATTCCCATCAATAAATTCATCAATCAAAATAAAATTTGGCAATTTTTCCCAATCACTTGGTAATGCATGTTCTGTCAAAATTATTTGAAACGGGGTTTTATTTTTAATAACCATTGTATCAATAAAAGAATTAAGCACATGAAAAATTGTTTGCAGCATTTCTTGATCTTTTTCATAGCGCAAAAAGGGAATGCTAGGCTGGTCAATAAAAATAATTTGTGGCACATAATGAATATTCATATTAAACATATGTATATGCAACGCCAAGTACATGCATAAATGCAAAAACACATAATTAGCCTGACTCCCTATCTCACTAATAGGAAAGAATGACGCCATATTTGGTGGGCAGATATCTAATGTTAAATTTTTTATATTCAAAGCCACACTATATTCACTATACTCTGTGAACCAGTTAAGTTGAGTATAGACTTTCTGTATACATTCATTTAATAAGCGTATTTTTTGTAATTTTATAATCTCATATTGGCATTCAGCAGATTCCTTAGAAAATTCATCTTTTTTGTCATTTAAACGCTGTAATTCTTTTAAGTTAGTCGCTAAATCACATTCAATTTTATTAATCTCTTCAGCATTCAAAAGAGATTTTAATCTACCTTCTATATTTCCAATATTGATAAAACTTGCATTGTCGTGCAAAAAATTATTTGATGATTTATTTTTTTCTTTAATTTGCCTATTAATATTATTTAGTTGTTCTTCAAATACTTTCAAATCTTCAGAAACATCTAATGGTGAAATTTGTTGATTAATACTTTTCTTAATCTTGGAAAAAGAATCTGCCAGCGACTGTAAAAATAATTGTGTTTCATAAGAGTTGGCCAGTTGATTTGACAAATTCTCATTTAAAAATTCAATTGGTTGTAGGCTATCTGCCAACTTCCTTAAATTTTCTCTGTAATTTTCATATTCTCGTTTGTATTTTTTTAACTTCTGTATTTCTAGAATAATATCATTTCTTTTTTGATTGAGTCTTTCATCATCTTCATCAAGACCAGAATTACCTACTGCCATACTTTTAGCGATGATAATGATTTGCTCAATCAATGTTATTGCTTCGTTTTCATTTTTAAATGTTTGCGATGAATCAATAAAATTGTATTTTTTAGAATCATCAATTAATGATTTTACTTTATTTTTATATTCTTCGATTATTTTTTCATTTTTTTTAATATTACCTATAATTTGATTAATTTCTCTAGTAATTCCTTTTGTAGCTTTATTTGTAGCTTTTATTTCAACATTATTAGCGCCAATAATTAATTCAAATATATGATTGAGCATTTTACCAGTGCCGCTATATTTGAAATCGTCGCTAAAAAATTTTTGGTCAAAATATATATCAGGTTGAGCAATAATTTTTTCTGTTAATGTACAGAAAATCAAAAAATGTCGATAAGATAATAAATTATTGTAAGCCTGTTTCAATTCATTAGAAAAGTTAAAATATTTATTTAGATGTTGTTTAGTCTTTAAGATAGTTTGGTTACTTACGGGTTTTTCAGGTAAAGGGCCTAAACTAAAATATATATCTTGAGATACAATACCGTTTTCTGGGGAGCTTCGAGCTATGGAGATTTCTTGCCCATCAAGAATTAAACGGATTCCAAACCACGATACAGCATTAGCAATTTTATCTGCAATTTGTGTTTTACCAGAAAGTAAACAATAATCAACAATACGCCAGATAGTGGTTTTACCAGTACTTGAACTTCCTGTAATAACATTAATTTTATTGGGTTTAAACAAATAACTTTTAGGAGATATGGATTCGTTTTTAAACCAAAGTTTAATTTCGAGTAATATAAATTTCATAACTGTATCTTAAATATGATGTACAAATCAGTAAGTGAATAATCTTTAATCAATTCTACAAATATAGGTATGACTTTTTCTATTTTTATAAATCTTATCCCTAGTTTATTGATATCAAATTCAAGTTCTTTTTTTATAGATATCATATCTGTAATTTTTATCACACCACTTTTGCGCAAAATCATCAGTGCATTAATAGTAACAGGCAACAATGAAAGAAATCTGTTATTAAATGCAGTAAAATATAGACGTTTATCCTGAACAAACTGCTCTATATTTAAATAATTAACTTCTTTTCTTAATAGATGATTAACTGTACGGTTATCAAATAAGAAAGGCAAAATTAAGGGAGCTAATGCAATATCAATCTGTTTTAATTTATTTATCATGGACAATAAAGCAGTTGTAGCAATAGCTTCGTTATTATAAAGATAATATATTGGTTTCATGATTTTTTATACCTATTCTGCCAGTCATAATGCCAGCCTATCCTTAATTCGTCAGATAATGCATAAAGATGACCTTGATGTATAACTAAATTATAGAATTTATCATGACCTGGAATGCCAATATATTCTTCATGTAATTCATCGACAAGTGTGATAGCTTGGTGTTTGATTTCATTGTCTAACTCATCAATTGAAATACCCTGATTTAACTTTTTAGTTATCTCTCGATATAAACGCTTTGATTTTGTATTGCAAAGATCTATACAATTATTATCATACTGTTCTATATCAGACTGGCTAACCATCCCCTTTCTAACCCAATAAAAAACATTATCAATCATTTTTAACTTCTTGAAAGTCAAGTCAAGAATTTCTTCGGATTGTGGTTGAATATACTCTATATCAAGTAATTGCCTTATAAATATTTGATTTTCCAAATTATCTGGAATAACACAAACTGGTTCTCGTATTGGTAACTGATTAGGATTAAATGCATAATCCATGCAATTACCGAATCTAGTCGTAAAATCATCAAAGGTTATTATGAATTCTTTTCTATTTTTAATATCAAAATATCTAGCTTTAGATATATTAGAGTAATACTTATCGAAAATTGCCTCTACAAAATTCTCTTTTCTACACATGTAAAGAATTTGATCTTCAATTTTTTTTATAAGATTATCAACACCTAAATCAATTGACAAATTTAAGAAAAATAATTTCAGTTTTATTATATCAAGATTTTTAATTTTATCTATACAATCTAGGATTGTCTGATTTTTAGTTTTTATATTTAAAATATATTCTTTAAATACATCTATATTTTTAGTTTTTTGAAAATTACTAAGCTGCTTAATAAACTCATTTCCATTTTCATTCATATTTGTAACTAGTACAAAAGAATATTTCTCTAAATTAAGCCCAAAAGAAATTAAATTTAGCCAAGAAGATAATGTATCCCAAAAACCATCATTTAAAGTGGCCATATTTTTTACTTTCCCATTTGCTTTATTAATGGAATGCTTCAACTGAAGTAAAATAATTGACCCATCTTCTTTTTCTATATGAATATCATCTTTAATTTCAAAACCAATTTTCTGACCTTTTCTTAATTCCAATGCTAAAAAAAGAAAGTAAAGAAATTGATAATCATATCCTGTAACAGATGCAGCAGCAGAACGCTTAACTTCTTGTTTTGTCAATTGGTCCATAATAAAGGCTTTTGAATTAACAGTATTTAATTATATTTAGATACAAATCACAGATAAACCTAGTACTACTTATATTTTACATAAATTTTCTATACAAGGACTATTTGTAGCAAAAAAGCTAAAATTATTAATAAAATTTATACACTCTTCTATTAAATTAAAATATAAATGAAATATTTAGCATTTGTAGTCTTAGAAATTATTCTGATTACACCATATTTATACCACAAATGTAATTTTATGTTAATTAATTTGGCTGTTTTTTATTACATAAAACTTAATACAAGCTCTAAAATATAAAATAGGTTAATATTATTACTATTTTTTACGTAAATGTTGCTTAATTATTGAATTTTATTAAACTCACTATCAGGAATTAAATAAACATGGCCTTTACCCTTTCTTCCATTACAGAAATCGCCCACAACTGTGGCATCCCAGAGCAATATCTTATTCCTTATGGTCATGAAGTAGCCAAGGTGGATTTGCAGATGATTCAGCCAGATGCAAAACAAGGCAAGCTGGTACTGGTGTCGGCGATTACGCCTACGCCGCTGGGTGAAGGTAAAACGGTTACGACAATCGGGCTGAGTCAGGGGCTGAATTTTATCGGGCAGAAAGCGATTGCCTGTATCCGCCAGCCCAGTCTGGGGCCGGTGTTTGGGGTGAAAGGTGGTGCTGCCGGAGGCGGTAAGGCGCAGGTGTTGCCGATGGAGAAGCTTAATCTGCATTTAACCGGTGATATTCATGCGATTACGGCGGCGCATGATCTGGCCTCTGCGGCACTGGATGCACGCTTATATCATGAGGAGCATCTGGGTGAGGAGTTTACGGCGCAAACGCAGTTGCCACGGCTGAATATTGATAAAAACCGGATTGTGTGGAAAAGGGTTATTGACCATAACGACCGTGCGCTGCGCCGGATTAAGGTGGGCGTGGGTGGTGGTGTTAATGGGGTAGAACGGGAAGACGGGTTTGAGATTTCGGCAGCTTCGGAGCTGATGGCGATTCTGGCTCTGGCTACTGATTTACAGGATATGCGCCAGCGTATCGGGCGGATTATTCTGGCTTATGATACTCAGGGTAATCCGGTTACGGCAGAACAACTGGAGGTAGCCGGTGCGATGACGGTATTACTGAAAGAGGCGATTAATCCCAATCTGATGCAGACGGCGGAGCAGACGCCGGTGCTGATTCATGCCGGTCCGTTTGCCAATATTGCGCATGGGAATTCTTCAGTGCTGGCAGATAAGGTGGGATTGCAGCTCGCTGATTATGTGGTTACTGAAGCTGGTTTTGGTTCGGATATGGGTATGGAGAAGTTCTTTAATATCAAATATCGCCAGACTGGTGTGGCGCCGTCGTGTGTGGTGCTGGTGGCTACGGTGCGCAGTTTGAAATCCAACAGTGGCCGCTTCAATATTAAGCCCGGGCAGGCGTTACCGACGGAGGTAACGCAATGTAATGTGGAACTGCTGGCAGAAGGCAGTGCCAATCTGGGCTGGCATATTCAGAATGCGAAAAGTTATGGTTTGCCGGTGATTGTGGCGATTAACCGCTTCCCATACGATCATGATGAAGAACTGGATTTTGTTAAACAATATGCTTTGGAACACGGAGCCTGTGCTTGTGAAATCAGTAATGCGTTTACTCAGGGCGGTGCAGGTACGCAAGCGCTGGCGCGGCATGTGGTGGCTGCGTGTGCACAGGATAATGCGGTTACTCTGCCCTATGCGGACAATATGCCGCTGGCAGAAAAGATTCAGACGATGGCGAAAAAATATGGCGCGCGTCAGGCTAATTTGTCGGCACAGGCTGAGCAGAATCTGGCGGAAATCCAGCGGCTTAAGCTCGACCATCTGCCTTTGTGTATGGTGAAAACGCCGTTATCTATCAGTGCCGACCCTAATCTGAAAAATGTGCCTACTGATTTTGATGTTGAAATTACACGTTTGCAGCTATCAGCCGGTGCCGGTTTTATTCGGGTGTATGCGGGTAATGTGATGACGATGCCGGGGCTGGGTACTTTACCTGCTTACCGCCAGATTGATGTTGATGCTGCGGGCAATATTGTCGGCTTGCATTAGTGTTGTTTGAGCTTAATTAATACGGATAGGTGTTAATTATCTCAGGAAAGGCCACGATGGTTTGTATGCTGTTGTGGCTTTTTTCTTGCGGTCTATTGTGGCGGGTTATGCTGGTACGGCTTAGATAGATGGTGTTTTTGAGCTATATAAAGTAATTTGGCAAATATTATCATCTTTGTTTATATTTAATTTATTGCACAATTATATTTAACAATTTTATAATTTAAAATTAAAATAACAGGTATAAATTAAACATAATATAATTTATACCTGTTATTTTTTAACTTAAACCTTTAATTCAAAGGTTGCAATAAGGCATCGAAGGCATCTATAAATTGTTGTAATCCTTCCTGTTGCAGGCGGCTGGCCAGTATTTCAAGGTTGATACCTAGTTGCTCGATTTCAATCAGTACGCTTTTGGCGTGTTGTACGTCCTGAGTCAGGGTAGCCGCAGCTTTACCATGGTCGATAAAGGCGTTGAGGGTATTGGCCGGTACGGTATTGATGGTGTCTGCACCAATGATGTTTTCTATGTAGCAGACGTCGGAATAAGCCGGATTTTTGGTGCCGGTAGAGGCCCAGAGCAAACGCAGTGGTGCAGCCTGCTGTGCAGCCAGATCGGTAAACTCGCGGCTTTGGATAAATTGCTGCCATTCGGCATAGGCGGTTTTGGCCAGTGCTATGGCGGTTTTGCCCTGTAAAGAAGCTGGCAGGGTGATGTCCAGTGCGCTGTCAATCCGCGACAGGAAGAAGCTGGCTACTACCTGTATGCGGTTAACGGGCAGGTTGTTGGCCAGACGCTGGCGAATGCCGGCTGCATGTGCCTGCCATGATTTTTGCAGCTGAGCTTTGGAAAACAGCAGGGTAAGGTTGACGTTGATGCCTTGTGCCACGAGTGTGGTTAAAGCCTGTATGCCGCTATCGGTAGCAGGTATTTTTATCATGACGTTGGAGCGGTCGAGCAGCTGCCATAAGCGTACGGCTTCGGTAACGGTGGCCTGTGCGTCATCGGCCAGATCAGGAGCGACTTCCAGACTGACAAAACCGGCTTTTCCCTGACTGCTTTCATATAAAGGCAGGCAAATATCACAAGCAGCCTGTACATCCGCCACGGCTAGCTGTTCGTAACGTTGTTTCGGGGTTAGTGCCTGCTGTTTGAGGCGGGCAATATCGTTTTGGTACAGGCTGTCGCCGGCAAAGGCTTTCTGAAAAATGGCCGGATTGGAAGTCACGCCACTGATGCCCGCCTCCAGCATTTGGACCAGCTCTCCTGACTGAATCAGGCTTCTGGAAAGGTTGTCTAGCCAGATTTGCTGTCCCAGTGTGTTGACTTGTGATAATACGGTCATTTTGTTTCCTTGTGGTAAATATCTGTTAGATATGATTTGTTTAGGTTAATCAATTGATTGAACCGGTTGTTAATGGGTTATGGCTTACTCTAACGAGGCTTGGGTATTTTGACAAGTTCCTTAAGCAAACATAATGACTGTTATCAGGTTATAATCAGGTTAAATTTGTTTTGTTTGCTTATTATTGCTGCTGATGGTGCTATGAACGTTCAGGATAAATATTTGGACTGGGGCAAGGAAGTTTTTGCTATTGAAGAACAGGCTGTACGGGAAGTTGCGTCCAGTCTGGATGAGCATTTTGCCGCGGCTGTGGCTACTATTCTGGATTGTCGCGGGCGGGTGATTATTACCGGTATGGGTAAAAGTGGCCATATCGGGCGCAAAATTGCTGCTTCTATGGCTTCTACTGGTACGCCAGCTTATTTTGTCCATCCGGCTGAAGCAGGACATGGCGATCTGGGTATGATTGTGGATGGCGATGTGTTGATTGCGCTGTCCAATTCTGGTGAAAGTGAAGAAATTCTGGCGCTGATACCGGCCATCAAGCGCAAACATGTGCAGTTAATCTGTATTACCGGCAAAGCCAGTTCCAGTATGGCGAAACATGCCGATATTCATTTGTGCGCTCATGTATCACATGAGGCTTGTCCGCTGGGGCTGGCGCCTACATCCAGTACCACTGCGGTGTTGGTACTGGGCGATGCGCTGACGGTTGCGTTATTGCGGGCGCGTCAGTTTACGCCGGAAGATTTTGCACTGAGCCATCCGGCCGGCAGTTTGGGTAAGCGTTTGTTGTTAACAGTGGCAGATGTGATGCATGGTGGTCAGGAAATGCCGCTGGTACAGGAAGATACGCTATTGCATCAGGCCATTGTGACTATGAGCGAAAAAGGTCTGGGTATGCTGATAGTGGTAGATTGCAACGGGCAGTTAAGTGGTTTATTTACAGATGGCGATTTACGCCGTCTGTTCCAGAATAACCAGCAATTGAAAGACTGGACAATGGCAGATGTGATGGGACATGCGCCTAAAACCATTAGGCCAGATCGGCTGGCTACGGAAGCGTTAAAAACCATGCAAACCAATAAGGTAAATGGTCTGGTGGTTATTGATGAGGATAACCGTCCGGTTGGTGCGCTGAATATGCATGATTTATTACAGGCGCGCATTGTTTAGGCGGTCTGGCAAGTTATTTTAAGGGTATATTGATGAATGCAATGATGTCTGCTACTGCACTCTTGCAGGCTGCACAGCAAATCAAGCTGTTTATTATGGATGTAGACGGTGTGCTGACTGATGGCCGTATTTTTATCCGTGATAATGGCGAGGAAATCAAGGCATTCCATACGCTGGACGGGCATGGGCTGAAAATGCTACACCGGCACGGTATCCAGACGGCAATTATCACCGGACGTGATGCGCCCTCTGTTGGGATTCGTGTTCAGCAGCTCGGTATTCAGCATTACTTTAAAGGTATTACGGATAAGCGCAGTTGTTATCAGCAACTGCTCCAGCAACTGGAATTAGGTGAACAGCAATGTGCTTATATCGGTGATGATGTGGTGGATTTACCGGTGATGAGACATTGCGGGCTGGCGATAGCCGTACCGAATGCGCATGCACTGGTATTACAGTATGCTGATTATGTTACTCGGGCGCAAGGTGGTGCCGGTGCGGTACGTGAAGTATGTGATTTGTTACTGGATGCACAAGGATTTCTGGCTGCTGAAATGGCGGAGTATCTGGCATGAGTGTGTTACGCAGCCGCAGTAACTGGGTTTTCCCGCTGATTCTGGCGGTGGCACTTGGTGGTATCAGCTTCTGGCTTGATCGCATTACTGAAGTGAAAATGGTGGAAATTCCGCTGAATCCGAAAGAACCAAAGTATGAGATTAGTACGATTAACGGCGAACGCTTTGATGAGCATGGGCAGTTAAGTGAAACGATCCATGCAACTGCTGCACGGCAGTTTCCGCAGCAGACTGTTATTTATATTGATAATCCTGATATGAGTTTGTATAAAAACGGCGCTGAACTGTATCGTATTAAGGCCAGTACCGGCCAGTATTATACTGACAGCCGGCAGGTGGATTTGCTTGGGCAGGTAGTGTGGCACAAGAAATCGGTAGGCGATGAACCGGAAGGCCAGCTGCAAACCAGTGTTTTACATGTAGATACACAAACTCAGGTAATTAAAACCGATGCGCCGGTCACATACCAGTATGGGATGTCGCATGGTACATCGCAAGGTTTTGAATATGACAAACAGCGCGGTTTTCTGAATTTACCCGCGCGTGTAAAGGCTATTATTTATGATCCGCATTCGCACTAGTGGTAAAGTTTTAGCAGCTATGCTGCTACTCGCAGGCAGCATGGATGTCTGGGCACTGGAAAGTGACCGGCAGCAACCAATTCAGATTGAGGCTGATCAGGGCTCTCTGGACAAACAGAATCAGACAACGGTGTTTACTGGTAATGTTAAAATGCGACAGGGTTCTATGTATATGAATGCTGCCCGTGTGACTGCGCATAAGGATAATACCGGTAACCAGACTATTATTGCTGATGGCAAACCGGCTACATTTGGCCAGCAACTGGAAAAAGACGGCATGGTATTTGGTCAGGGCGATAATGTGCATTATGAAAGCCAGAGTGGCATTGTTACCATTACTGGTAATGCTCAGGTAAACCGCGGCGGCGATATGGCGCGCGGCGCTGTAATTGTTTACAACACCAATACTGAAGTTTATACGGTTAAAAGTTCACCCAAAGGGCGGGTACATGTCATTATCCAACCACAACAGAAAAAGAAATAGGCTAGGCTCATGAATGTAACGTCTACTGTGCCGCAAAGCCAGCTATGTGTCAGCGGCCTGCAAAAAAGTTTTAAACAGCGTCAGGTAGTCAATGATGTTGCTTTGGAAGTAAATAGTGGTGAGGTAATCGGTTTACTTGGCCCGAATGGTGCCGGTAAAACCACTAGCTTCTATATGATTGTGGGGCTGATTGCTGCCGATGGTGGTCGTATAACATTAGATGGTCAGGACATCACTCATCGTCCGATTTATGAACGTGCCCGTTTGGGTTTGGGCTATCTGCCACAAGAGGCATCGATTTTCCGCAAAATGACGGTAGCCCAGAACATCAATGCTATTCTGGAAATCAGTTATCCGCCGGAAAAACGCGCTGAACAGCTGGAGCTGCTGCTTGCAGATCTGCATATTGAGCATATACGCAATAATACTGCGATTTCTCTGTCTGGTGGTGAACGTCGCCGCGCCGAAATTGCGCGGGTACTGGCAATGAATCCGCGCTTTATTCTGCTGGATGAACCTTTTGCCGGGGTTGATCCGATTGCGCTGATTGACATTCAAAATCTGATTTCATTCCTGAAACAGCGTGGTATCGGCACACTGATTACAGACCATAATGTGCGTGAAACCCTGCGTATCTGTGATCGCGCTTATATTATTAATCAGGGTAGTGTACTGGCTTCCGGTATACCAGAAGAACTGGTTAATAATGACCAGGTGCGCGCTGTTTATCTGGGTGAGCATTTCGAGTATTAAGTGCGTATGCAAAAGACCTCTACTCATCTTAAACTCAATCTTACTACACGTCTTAGTCCCAAGCTGCAACAATCATTACAGGTATTGCAGCTATCCACACTGGAACTACAGGAACTGGTTTCTGGCTGGCTGGCCGATAATCCTTTCCTCGAAGAAGTTGAAAATACGCCTGAGGATGCTACAATTTTTTCTCAGTATGTTCAGCCGCCACAACATGGCATGATGGAAGGCGAAAGCGATATCTGGGAAACGCTGGCCGATGAGCCTGATATGTATGCATTACTGCGCCGGCAGGTGTGTGAATACGACTTGGACGATGCTACGGCAGCTCTGGTTTATTTTTTGATTGATAATTTAAATGAACAGGGTTATCTGGACGGTAGTTTAACCGATCTGGTAGAAAATGCACCTCTGGAGTGGCGACTGGATGAAAAGGAGCTGGCTCGTGCGCTGGCTATCCTGCAACAGTTCGAACCAACGGGTGTTGGTGCACGTGATTTACAGGAATCGCTGCTACTGCAACTGGATAATCTGTCACTTGCACCAAGCGTGAATAGTGATGCCATTCATACCTGTGCGCACCTGTTGATTAGTGAATACTTTGGTCAGTGGCTCAGCACTCACCAGTTCAAGCAACTGTGCCGTAAATTGCCACAGTTTTCTGCCACTACTCTTGAAGCAGCCTGCAAACTGATTGGCACTCTGAATCCTTTTCCTTGTTATGGCTTACCTGATCGCAATGGTATTCTGGCTATACGTCCTGATCTGGAAGTGTATACCGATAACAACGGTTGCTGGCAAATCCGTATTCTGCGCGATGCTTTTCCACAATTGAAAATAGAAGCTGGTGTAGAGGAGTGGTTACAGCAAGAAAACACGGAAATGGATGCGATGTGCAAAAGCAAATGGCAGGAAGCACAAACCTGTATTAATAGTTTGCAAATGCGAAAAACCACTTTACAGCGTCTGGGGGAATGGATTTTGCAGCAGCAACAGGATTTTTTCAATTTTGGCTCACTGGCCTTAACTCCATTAACAATCAAGGAAACAGCTCAGGCACTGCAACTGGCAGAAAGCACCATTTCACGCGCGATTAATCAAAAATACCTGACTTGTTCACAAGGTGTTTTTCCTCTGCGTTACTTTTTCAGCCAGTCTGTAGCCACCACAGATGATGGCACAGGTAACAGCCAGACAGCTATTAAATCATTACTGCAAAGTATGATTAACGAAGAAGACCCGCAACATCCCTACTCTGATTCGTATCTGGTCAGCCAGTTGGCGAAACAGGGCATCAATCTGGCACGGCGCACAGTAGCAAAATATCGTGAGGCCTTGAAAATTCCACCGGCGCACCAACGTAAAGTACAATACAACAATCATTAATTTTCAGTTAGCTTATATAAAATTTATTTTGTCTTTCCCAAAACCCTTAAAAAGGAGTTAAGCTATGAACCTGAAATTTGTCGGGCAAAACCTAGACGTTACCGCTGCCTTGAAAGATTACACCGTGAGTAAGCTGGAACGTATTATTCGACATGCGGATCAGGTAATCAGTGCAACTGTTACTTTTTCGGTATTAAAAGTTCAGAAAAAAGCGGAAATTGACTTACATCTTTCTGGTAAAGACATCCATATTGATTGTGTTGATAATGATATGTATGCAGCCATTGATTGTTTGATGGATAAGCTGGATCGGGCAGTCATTAAATACAAGGAAAAAAAGCAGCCTTCACATCAGACACCCGAGATAATAACCGATATTGCCACAGAATCTGAATAACTTGTTAGCTACCTTAAAATTATACCGATATGAATACCTTTGCAGTTCTGAATGCAATTTTCTGCTAAACTGGTTCACTACAGGTATATAATCAATCAGGAAATAATACTTTGTCTGCTATTAACAGTTTTCTAGCAATACAAATATGAATTGATACAAAATTATTCTATTACTCTTGAAAAAGGTATTAACATGAAACTGAATATGAAAACATTGGTATTACTAGCCGCCACAGCTGCATCTCTCTCTGCCTGTGCAGACATGACACCAGCTCAGCGCAATACAGCTGCTGGTGTTGTCGTGGGCGGTGTGGCTGGTAATCTGCTGGGAAAAGATACCGGTGCAACCTTGGGTGGCGCTGCACTGGGTGGCGTTATTGGCAGCCAGATTAAATAATCAAATTGTTAAATGTAAAAAGCCTACTATGAATAGTAGGCTTTTTTTATGACTACCTGTCTGTACCGAGTTATTCAGCTTCTGGCAGTTCAATTTTGCTGATACGTACCCGTTCCAGACGATGGCCGTCCTTGCTCAATACTTCAAAACGATAACCGGCATAATCAATAGTATCGCCGACATCGGGGATATCCTGCATTTCTTCCATGATCAACCCTGCTACAGTATGATATTCAGCATCTTCCGGTAGTGTCGGCAAAGACAGATGCTGAGCCAGAATGGCATATTCCAGACTGCCATCTACGGTAACACTGTGATCAGCATTTTGCTGAATACTAGGTGCATCTGCGCGTTCATACTCTTCCGGAAAATCACCGGCAATGGTTTCCATTAAATCTTTCATGCTTACCAGCCCGAGAACGGCACCAAACTCATCCACGACCAAAGCAATATCTGCACTTCGTGAACGGAATAACTCCATAGCATCAAGCACGGTACTGCTATCAGGTAAGACTAGTGGCTGCCGCAAAGCGGCCTGAATATTTAACGATTCACCCTTTAAAAGTTGGTTTAACAAATCCTTTTTATTAACAAATCCCAAGGGTTCATCAATACCTGCCTTGCCTACTACTACCAGTCGGGAAAAGGGCGTATCTTGTAATTGCTGGTGCTGTTGTTGCCGTGGTTGCGATAAATCCAGTCGTTCAATATCGCTGCGTGGTGTCATTACGCCCATTATCGGTCGTTCTGCCAGAGTCAACACACTACGTATCATGGATTTTTCATTTTCTTCAAAATGCTCATCGTCTTCTGCTTGGGTGCCATTCTTAGCCAGCTCCTTTTCACGCAATCCCATCATCCCCAATACACTGTCTGCGGTACGATACCGCCATGAACGACCAATCATGTCATTACGGCGGCTATTACGTGTAGAAATCTGGTTAAAAATTTCAATCAGGATAGAAAAGGCGATAGCGGCATATAGGTAACCCTTAGGTATTGCAAAGTGCAACCCTTCAGCAATCAGGCTGAACCCAATCATCAGCAAAAAACCCAGACACAGCATCACCACTGTAGGATGCCGGTTTACAAACTCGGTTAATGGCCCGCTAGCCCAAATCATGATTGCCATAGCAATAATTACCGCCAGCATGGCTACTGTAATGTGTTGCACCATGGCTACAGCAGTAATCACCGAATCAAGTGAGAATACCGCATCCAGCACCACAATCTGCAATACCACACTCCAGAAACTGGCATATACAGCCACATTGGTAATCGAGGCTATGGCCGTATGGCCTTCCAGACGTTCATGTAATTCAGTGGTTGCCTTATAAAGCAGAAATAGTCCACCGCCAAACATAATCAGATCTTTAATCGAAACGGCAAAACCACCAATATGCACGAACGGCTTGGTTAGAGTAATAATAAAAGACATCAGTGCCAGCATCACAATACGGATGAGCACGGCCAACGTTAAGCCGGCTATGCGGGCATGGTCGCGCTGCTTCGGACTGGTTTTATTCGCCAGAATCGCCACAAATACCAGATTGTCTATACCCAGAACAATTTCCAGAATCACTAGGGTAATCAGCCCCACCCATGTGGCCGGTTCTCCCAACCAGCTAAAATCCATTTTCTTTTCCTATACGTTAAACAAAAACAGGCAGCCTGCTACACGAGCAAAGCTGCCTGAAACCAGAGAAAAACATGTCTACATGCACAATACTACTGCCCGAGACCCCGTCTTCCATCTGAATGTTTCCTTAAAATAAACTTGGTTTAGTTTAGCAGTATGATATAAAAAATCAAGTGCCGTACATCAAAACCACTGTTAATCTATCTTTCTAAACTCGGATTATGCTCAAAAAACATGGTATGCTATTACCTTGTTATCTTTTTTAGTTACTCATGAATCTGTTTCGTCACGCTCAGTTTTATACTACCGTTAATCACCTGAAAGATCTGCCTACAACAACCGCTGAAATTGCTTTTGTAGGTCGCAGTAATGCAGGTAAATCAAGCGCCATTAACACTCTGACCAACCACACCCGTTTGGCCTATGTGTCCAAAACGCCCGGTCGTACCCAGCATATCAATTTTTTTGAACTGACCAATGGCGGGTTCATGGTTGATTTACCCGGTTATGGTTATGCACAGGTACCGGAAGCAATACGCCGTCACTGGGTAACTTTACTAGGTGATTATCTGCAAACAAGGGCGCAGCTAATCGGGCTGATTCTGATTATGGATGCACGCCATCCACTTAAAGAGTTGGACAAACAGATGCTGGATTTTTTTGCGGTAACCAATCGCCCTGTTCATATTTTGTTATCCAAAGCAGACAAATTATCTAAAAATGAGCAGATTAAAACATTGGCCAGTGTTAAAAAAGCACTCCAACCATATTTTGCCCGCCAGCAAGTCACTGTACAACTATTCTCCAGTCTAAAAAAACACGGCATAGATGAGGTGAATCAGATTGTAGCTGATTGGTTTAACCAACACGCTTCTCTTCCTGTAGCAGAGACAGATACACCAGTACAGAAAGCAAACAATTAAATTTCCTGCTATAGAAAATTTATTAAGAAAATTAAAATGACTGGATTTGAACAACAATGCCGTCAGAACTATTAGATGAAGATTTTTACTATTATTTTCAGGAAAGACTTACAAAGCTAATTGGTATGGTCGATAACGTTATGAAAAAGGAAAAAGATGGTTATGCAGAATTTATGATAGAATTATAATATCAATAATTTTGTTTAACCTATACATTATAATTATAATTCAATAGGTTATTATCTAGAATAGGATGTATTTTAAGCTATATTCATAGCTCTATTGATTATGTAGATAAATATAATCTTGTCCATTCAGATGATTAGATAAATATTATTATATTAACGGAATATTTTAAAACTGAAACATTATCGAATTTGTTGTGGTTAGCAATTTTATTTAGACACCAAGATTGGTTTGAAACCATTGTTAAAGCTGTCGATTCTGCTCAAGAAAAACGAGAGAAAGCATTAGATAGTCTAATTGCAATGAAAATTGCAAACTACCCAATTACTGTAGAAAAAACACCACGAGAACTAAACTTTCGTAATCTTCTTTATAAAGCTATTCATGCGCAAACCGACAAAGATACGTTAAAGTTTTTAGATGAATACTTACGCCGTTGGTATGATGGTCTGCGTAAAACTGGATACAATTATGATGATAGTCATTTAAAACAGCAGGAGAACGCTAAAGACACTTGTTCTTTTGTGGGCTATTGGTGCTTTGAAGCCGCTGCGGTGGCACATTTGAAAGATATTGATGAGAGCAACCTACACCATTTTATTTAGTACCCCAAAGATAAGGTTGAATATGCTCGCAATAATCGTCAATAGATATTGCGTCAATTAATCGCAACGGGGGAAGATTATCGTTATTGTTGCTGGTTTTACAAGGTAGGCGCGTTAAGTCAATAGATTTCCCACTTTAAATATTAGCGCTAAAAAAGATTAACTAGGTTCATACTGATTATCATCAGGAAATAAATATGACATAAATAAAATATAAAGAGGTAATTTTGTGGTTTTAAGTTCCTCTAACAAGATCACTTTTAGTTAAACCAATAAAATTGATTAACTGGCCGTGTAGTATTTTCGTGTTAGTTTATATTAGTGGGCTTTTTTATAGCCAGCCTGAATCATTTACAGATAAGATGTAAATTAAATCAGACAATTTTATATCAATAACGGATACATTAATCTTATGCCTAAACAGGTAATCCGGATAAAGACAATCACTTTATCCGGCTGCTGAATATTACTTAGCTTTTATCTTTCTGGCGACTTCTGTTTCTGCTCGGCGTAAATTTAGGCAACAAAAAATGCATACTTAAACCTTTGGGCTGCTGATTATCTGCATAAATCTTGCCATGGTGGCGATCAATAATATGCTTGGTTAAAGCCAGTCCCAAACCAGTACCCGGTTTATTGGCACTGCTGTCTGCGCGATAAAAGGCAGTAAAAATATGCGGTAACTGATTCTCTGCCACACCAGGGCCATCATCGCTGACATCAACCTGCCATTGCAATTTACCTCCTTCATGCACATGAATTTTGATTTCACTGCCTTCAGGGCTGTAATTAATTGCATTACGTACCACATTATCAAAAGCACGATACAAATAGCTTTCATTAGCTTTTACCATTGCAGTTTCTGGTATATCACTCTGCCATGATAAGGTTTGCTGGTGTTGCATGGCCACTGCCTGATTGTCTTCGACAATCTGTTTAATTAGTGGCACCAGTGGTAGCGGTTCAAGTGTAATTGGCAAGTCAGAAGTTTCCAGTCGCGACAAAGTAAGCAGTTCACCTACCAGTAAATCCATGCGCCCAAGCTCACTTTCTAGACGCTGCAAGTGCTGTTCCTGCTTTTGCGGCTGCACATGAATCAAACCGATAATGGCCTGCATACGTGCCAGCGGCGAACGCATTTCATGAGAGACGTGATGCAATAAGTGGCGTTCTTTTTCAACCAGCTTTTGTAATTTATCGGCCATATTGTCGAACTGTACAGCCAGAGAATACAGTTCATCACGCCTTTCTGAAAGCTGATGCGATACCCGAGTCTGCAAATTTCCATGTGCCAAACGATCCATACCTCGCCACAGAACACGGATCGGCTGGGTAATATTATTGGCCAGAATATAGGCTGTAAGCAGACCAACAACAATAATGAAACTGAGAATAATAAACTCATGCCAGACTGGTGCAATAGGCAGACCGGGTATAAAAAATGGACTTGGCGGACGAGGTGTGCGCTCATGACTCCAACCACGAATCATAAACAGATATTCTTCCCCAAGTGAATTATAAGAAATCTGCACCAGTTTTGAATTTGGATGTGACAAGGCAAATTCATGAGCCTTATCAATATCTTCAGGGTCAATAGGGCGCCCGAGAATATCGTTCTTGTTGTCACCAGTGATAACGTACAGATTTTCACCACCGGGACTATTACCCCACTCCTTTAACTGCTCCCGTATACCGGCATCACCACGAGCCTGAAATGCATTCATGGTACTGCTGAGCAGGTTTTCTTCAAAGTTACGCTGCTGTTTGAACCGGGTTTCAGCCAGCGTGTTTTGTACCAGCCAGAAAGAAGAACTGGCTACAAAAATGGCACAAACAATCACTGCACAAAACGTAGCAAATATACGGGGAAACAGTTTCATATGGTAGAACAGGCCGTTTATCAACAGCCTGTATTCTGGTTCAGTTTTTAACAAACAAATAACCCAGACCTCGTACGGTCTGAATCAGACTGGCATTGCCAAGCTTATGCCGGATACTGGAAATATGAACGTCTATACTACGGTCGAATTTGGCCAGTTTGCGCTCCAATGCTTCAAGTGACAGGGTTTCTTTGCTTACCACCTGCCCAGCATGACGCATCAGTACTTCGAGCAAATTAAATTCCGTACTGGTCAACTCAAGAGGTTCATCCTCAATAGTAACCTGACGCTTGGCCGGATACAGCACCACGCCACTGGCTGCAATACTGTTTGGGATACCATTTTGGTCATTGTCTTGACTCTGGTGCGTACGGCGTAAAATCGCATTAATGCGTGCTAATAACTCACGTGGCTGACATGGTTTCGGGACATAATCGTCCGCACCCATTTCCAGACCAATAATGCGATCAATATCATCACCTTTGGCTGTCAGCATAATGATCGGCACCTTGCTTTGTACGCGTACAGTTTTCAACACATCCAGGCCGTTCATTTTCGGCATCATGGAATCCAGTACCACTACGTTATACTGACCACTTAAAATTTCTTTAACACCAGCTTCGCCATCAGCGACACGACTTACTTCCAGTCCTTCTGCTGTTAGATACTCAGTGAGTAGTTCAGTCAACAAATTATCGTCATCAATTAATAATACACGATTCATATCATCCTCCTAAATGGAAGTGCACAGTTTGTATTTACTACAAACCCATATACTTTATTTACACTTTGTATCTTAACATGTGGGTTGAAATTATCTTTACAATAACAGGGCTTTTGCTCACTTTTTCATTAAAAACCACTATGTTAAATATGTGTTTAAACCCTATAAACAATTCATTTTCTGAGCACTTTGCTGCTGATATTTCAGACAATCCTGCTGCAACTGTGGTATCACTGCCACTGCTTGCGGTCGTTCCCTGATTCCGTTTATGAAAATTGGAACTAATCCCGGATAATAATGACTTACCTGACTAAACCACAGCTGTGCAGCCTCATTCTGATGTTCCTGTTGCAAGTAAAGTCCACGCATGAAAGTGTTGCTGTAAGGGCGATATTGGCCAGCGAGCAATGCAGCTTGTTTACCCCATAAAGGTAAAGAAGAATTAGTAACATTAAGTTTTTCAATAACCGCCATATCAACATAATAACGCAGAAAATACATCTGTTTACGCAAGTCATGCATACGGCTTACTTGTTCCACCTGTGGCATGTCACGATTAGCACGCACCTTTAAAAAACGTTGATAGGACAACATTTGCTGCAACAACAATCCCATACATATCAATATCAACATAGCCCAGAACTGGTTTGCCCGAACAGAGGCTGGCAGACCCAATTGGGTCTGCTGATGCTGTGATAACGGTGTCAATGCGATGAATAGCACAAATACAGCAAGAAAATAGCTATACCATAACGGATATTCCAGCATACTGTGGCATAAAGACACCAGAATCATGCTCATCAGCACAATAGATGCCGGGTTAAATCCTTTACGTAAATGTGGCCATATCGCCCAGATAAAAGAGATACTAGCAATCAAGAATCCGATCAATCCTGTTTCTGCTAGTAATTGCAGTACAAGATTATGACAATGAGTAAACAGCACTGTATTTTCATACTGGCGAAATCCGCTCGGATAGATATCAGTAATGGCAAAACCCTGATAAGCATAGCTGCCCCAGCCATAACCAAACCAAGGAGCACTTTTGAATATCAGCCATGCTTTATACCATTCCATTTGGCGTCCGGACTGAGCAAATCCACCCTGCTCCAGCCGAGCAGTACCAGACTGAAAATTAATATGCATCAACATTTCAAATAAAGGGCTTAGTATTAACTGAAACAGCAATACCAGTCCGATAGCTGTGGCTAGCATTAGCAGCAAACGGTTTGCCGCAGCACCAGCGCGCCAGCGCCAGAAAAATAGTGACAGACCAATAACCAGCACATACACAATAATCGTACGTGAACCAATCAGCCCCATTACTCCGGTAAACCAGATTAATAGTGACCATACCAGCCAATTAGGCAGACGCCGTTGCTGCCATAAAAAACATAAAGCCAGCACACCCCACATCAGGTAATGCCCAAGATGATTACGCTGTGCCAACTGCCCATAAATATAATAATTACCCGGACCATTCAATATACCGGGAAACCAGCCAGTCACACCAGTAAACTGCAGCACACAGACTAGCGACTGTAACCATACCCCCAGCACCAGCGCCATAGCCAAAATAGTCACTGCCTGAGTCTGGCCAATGCGAATCACCCAGTCGCGTGCAGCCCAGGCCAGTATAGCAAGCACCATAAAAACCAACGCAGTCAAGTCAGACTGGCTGGCATAAGGCAGTTGCATTATGCGTGCCTGTAGTACTAACAGAATAGCAAGCAATAGCAGCCCGATAGTGGTAGCTGGAAGTGAAAACTGTGTTTTGCGTGTCAGCACGGTTAACCCGGCCAGACAAAGTACAAAAAACAAGGTTCCTGATTCCAGATAAAAACTTGACAATGTACCAACACGCCAGCTCGACATAAATGGTACGATGCACAAGGTTAGCATTCCCAGCCACCAGATTAGGGGGGATGAACGATAAATATTCGGACACGAATCAATTCGTGGCTGATTCATATAATTCTCCAACGAACAATGCCGTTAACTGGCTTAGTATTTATAAACAGGCTGCCTGAAAATTTTCAGGCAGCCTGTTTATTTCAGTATACAAAATAAAAAATTTATTGTCTCCGCGAATGAACGGATAAAGCTGTCTCTTTCCTGTCACCACCCAGACAGCGACATATCAGAATCCCAACTTCATAAAGCAAAATCAAGGGAATAGCCAGCATGGTTTGCGACAAAACATCCGGCGGCGTTACCACTGCTGCCACAACAAAAGCCCCTACTACGATATAAGCACGGGCTTTTGTTAACTGTGTAACTGATACCATCCCAATTCTGTTTAGCAGAATCACCAGTACCGGAACTTCAAATGTTACGCCAAATGCCACAAACATACCTAGAATAAAGGATAAATATTTATCAATATCGGTCGCCATACTGACTCCGACAGGCGTAATACCAGTAAGAAAACGGAATATAACTGGAAAAACCAGATAGTAGGCAAATGCCATACCCAGAGCAAACAATAATATGCTGGCAATTAACAGCGGCAAAACCAAGCGTTTTTCATGTCGGTACAAACCCGGTGCAACGAAAGCCCAGATTTGATATAACGTATGTGGCAACGTTAGCAAAAATGCTGCCATCAACGTAACTTTTAATGGTACAAAAAATGGCGCAATCACTTCAGTAGCAATCATATGCTGACCGGCCGGTAAATTTGCCATTAACGGCTCGGCTACAAAAGTATAGATTTTCTGCGCAAAAGGCACCATAAGCGCAAAACACAACAACATAATACCCAGAATCCACATCAGACGGCGACGCAATTCCAGCAAGTGATCAATCAATGTCAATTCAGTATTTTCATCAACCGGCATTACAAGCACCTATCCATTAATGTCGGCGTACGCGCAATTTTGGGCTTATGCCACGCCGTGGTCGCATATCCCGCCGGCGTTGTAAAGCCTGCCGGCGTAATGAAACCCGATGCAGCAATGGCGCTTCTGCTACTGGTGAGCAACAATCAGGCAAGGGTTCTGATAATACTGACATACTATCTGCCTCCACATGCGGTTCATCTTTGCCCAGCTGGCGTTTCAGTGCATCTACTTCGCCTCGGATACTGCGCACATTGGAGTTGATATCGTGCTCAAGTGCTCGGGCGGTTGCTTCTATACTGTCACGTGCCTGTCTGAATTCCGCCACTCCGGCCTGTTGGCTCAATTCGGTCTTAACATTATTAATAAAATTCTGAATGCGACCTACCCACAAACCAGCGCTACGCGCCACCTTGGGCAACCGTTCCGGCCCAAGTACCACCAGTGCCACAACGGCAATCAGTAAAATTTCACCAAAGCCCAAGCCAAACATAAAAGTCTTCTACGCTTTATTGTCATCATTATTATGATCGATTACAGCATCCTTTTTCGCGATCTCTCGATCACTTTCATTCAGTCCCTGCTTAAAGTCATGTACCGCACCACCCAGATCCTTACCAATATTGCGTAACTTTTTAGTACCGAAAATCAGCACAACAATCAGCAAAACCACTGCCCAATGCCAAATTGAAAAACTACCCATAATATTATCCTTTACTTCAACTGCCTAAAAAAAACATGCGCCGGCTGTTTGTTCACAGCAGCGCACATTTAAAAATACGTTGTAATTACTGTGATTTACGGCTGGCTTTTTCTGTCAAACCAGAAATATGCTGTCGCTGCTGCAATTCCTGTAACACATCTTCAACCCGTATCTGATGATACGTTAGCAACACCATAGTATGAAACCAGACATCAGCCACTTCCTTAATCAAATGCTGTCTGTCACCATCCTTGGATGCCATCAGCACTTCACCAGCCTCTTCAATAACTTTTTTGAGGATTTTATCTTCACCGCTATGCAATAACTGCGAAACATAAGAAGATTGAGGTGACGCCTGTCGCCTGGCATCAATTATATCAGCCAGCTCAGTTAAAACCATGGACACATCTGCTGCTTCTGGTGTTTGTGTCATTCTGTTCCCTTTTAATCATCATGCGTCTGCTCCTGAGCAGAACGCATATATATCTCATTTTCAGCTTTAATAACCGGTTCGACACTTTGCCAGTTACCATTCTGGTAAAGCCGAAAAAAACAACTGGTATGCCCAGTATGACAAGCAATACCGCCATACTGTTCAATCAGTAACACCACAGCATCACCATCACAATCCAGCCGCAGTTCATATACCTTCTGCATATGGCCAGACTGTTCGCCTTTCTTCCACTGCTGTTGACGCGAACGGCTATAATAATGAGCAAAGCCCGTTGTTACTGTCTGGCGCAAAGCCTGTGCATTCATCCAAGCTACCATCAGCACACGCAAAGTATGTCTGTCCTGCACTACTGCACAAACCAAACCATGCTCATCCCACTTTACTGCATCCAGAAGCGTATTCACCACAGCAATTGTCCTCATTTTCAGGTAAATATACAACCACCATCAGACCTGAACTATACACGCATTTCAATACCTGCATGTTTCATTGCCATTTTAGCATCCTGAATACGTACTTCGCCGAAATGGAAAATACTGGCTGCCAGCACTGCATCAGCATGACCTACCTGCACGCCCTCAATTAGATGCTCAATATTACCCACACCACCGGAAGCAATTACCGGTACGTTAACAGCATCACTTACAGCCCGAGTAAGAGGTAAATTGAAACCGGCTTTGGTACCATCACGATCCATACTGGTCAACAGAATCTCACCTGCTCCACGCAGCGCCATATCCTGCGCCCACGCTACTGCATCCAGCCCCGTCTGTCTGCGCCCGCCATGAGTAAAAACCTCCCAGCACGTATTTTCAGCGTCAATTGCCTTGGCATCTACAGCCACAACAATCGCCTGATTGCCAAAAAATGCACTAGCTTTGTTTACTAGCCCGGGATTTGTGACTGCAGCTGTATTAATCGATACTTTATCTGCGCCTGCATTAAGCAGCCGGCGTATATCTTCAACACTGCGTACCCCGCCACCTACAGTCAGCGGAATAAACACTCGGCTGGCTACCGCCTCGATAACATGTAAAATCGTATCACGATTATCTGAACTGGCGGTGATATCCAGAAAAGTAAGCTCATCAGCGCCTTCATCATTATAGCGTTGGGCTATTTCCACGGGATTACCAGCATCGCGCAAGGAAACAAAATTAACACCTTTGACTACACGCCCGTTATCAACATCCAGACAAGGAATAATACGCTTGGCTAAAGCCATGATACTATCTTTCTCAGCTATGCAATAGCAATAATCAGTTCAGCCAGCGCTCAACAAGAGTAGGCATATTCAGCTGTAAATAATAATAGACAACACCTACTATTATTGAATAAATCGCGGCACTTAGACTACTGAGGCAAACAATATCAAATAACCATATGGCAATAAACACATAAATCCATTGCGCAATCCATCCCAATAACCAAGCATTGTTCACATCTGGCCAAGCATGTTGCATGATGCAGTTTACCCCCATCATTATGATAATAAACATACTGGCCTCAAAAAAACTCTGCCTTTTGCGATTCATTGTCAAGAATAGCCATAACGCCAATATTAGCGAACCAAATATATTAACCATCACACTGTCTCCCTAATCATACAACATTACAGTTAAATAAATTACACCGGTTTCCCGATAACCCCTGTTATCAAACATCATTATTTTTCAATATTTTTAGTCAGAATTCAGATATTTTGCTGGACAGATGAAAGCAGAATCTAGCATTTATTCTGGTCAGCCATGCGCTGGGCAGTTGCCAGATCAAGGGAACCTTCATAAATTGCCCGTCCGACAATAGCACCGGCAACGCCTTGTTCTGCTACTGCGCATAGTGCCTCTACATCTGCCATACTGGTCACACCACCGGATGCAATTACAGGCACAGCAACCTCCTGAGCCAATTTCACTGTGGCATTTATATTGACACCGCCCATCATTCCATCACGTCCGATATCAGTATAGATAATACTGTCAATACCATCATCTGCAAACCGTTTGGCCAGCTCTGTCACATGCAAATCAGTTACTTTTGCCCAGCCATCAATCGCAACCAGACCATCTTTAGCATCCAGTCCGACAATAATCTGCCCGGGGAAAGCAGCGCATGCCTGCCGGACAAACTGTGGATTATTGACTGCAGCAGTGCCGATAATGACGTAACTTAGTCCCAGCTGTAAATATCGCTCAATAGTATGTAAATCACGAACACCACCGCCAAGCTGAACCGGTACATTATCAGCCACCTGCTCCAGTATTGCTTTGATAGAAATCATATTTTCTGGCTTACCGGCAAAAGCACCATCCAAATCCACCAAATGCAAACGGCGTGCTCCCTGTTGACACCAGTGCAAAGCCATCTTTGCCGGTTCATCAGAAAATACCGTCGCTCTGTCCATTAGGCCTTGTTGCAGGCGCACACACTGTCCGCCTTTTAAGTCAATCGCAGGAATCAATAACATATCAAATTCGCATATACCAATAGATTAAACACCACCACCATTAAATTAAACTAACATGTACCATCCCACCGCAAAAAATTACCCAGCAGCTGCAAACCAGCCACATGGCTTTTTTCAGTATGAAACTGGGTAGCAAAAACATTATCCTTACCCACCATACAGGCAAAATCACTGCCATAATCTGCCTTACCCATAACAATAGACGAATCTTGTGGCAACAGATAATAACTATGAACAAAATAAAACCATTCATCTTGTTCAATCGAGGCAAACAAAGGGTGGTTTTGAGTCTGATGGACGCGATTCCAGCCCATATGCGGTATTTTCAGCAATCTTCCATCCGCATCTGAAGCATTCTGAAAACGCTGTACAGTTCCTTGAAACCAGCCCAACCCGGCAGTATTACCTTCCTCACTGAAATCAAACAATAATTGAGCACCAACACAAATACCAAAAAAGGGTTTACTCCGTAAACCATCCATTAGTGCCTCGGCCAACCCGCTTTGCTGCAAAGCTGCCATACAGTCCGGCATAGCTCCCTGCCCGGGAAAAATAATTTTATCTGCCGCATATACCTCATCCGGTCTTGCCGTCAAAATAATTTCGGCCTGCATCTGCTGTAACTGATTTGCAGCCTGTACCGAATGCAGCACCGAGTGCAGGTTGCCCATACCATAATTAACAATGGCTACCTTCATCTTCAAATCTTTATTAAAATCAAATGAGTATATTCGAACCAGATTCTCCTAGAATCTGACTCTCATTATACGGGCTGATTGTAACCCGTTACCTTACATGAAATGAGAATCGCTAAGAATCAGCAAAAATAGATTTGTCCAATACCTAGCTATCATTCTGAAGTGAAAAAGCTTGTTCTTACCATCAATCATCCCGGTGAACTAATCCCATCACACTGGTTTTATCTTCCAGCTGACAGTTCATTCATAGCTACCAAGCACTTAGCATCAACCCGTCTATTAGTAACGGCTCCGGATTCGGCAAGGAAACCATCATTATAGCCACCAGATTTTACAATCGAACATTATCACAAATAAACAAATAAATATATAAATAAAAAATTATTTATATATTTTAATCTTAAAGCAGCCATCTAGCAGCATGTCAAGCATTCGCTATCGTCACACAGACAAACATCAAAAGTAGTGTTAACAATACACTTAAGACAGTACAGAAAAAAATATCCGTAAATGTATACACCTCAACATATAATCAATCTATCTAGAACCATTAAGCAGTCAGCGTACCCTTGGTTGACGGCATCACCCCTGCCATACGCTCATCCGCAGCCACAGCCATCCGCAACGCGCGACCAAATGCCTTGAAAATCGTTTCTGCTTGATGATGCGCATTCACACCACGCAAATTATCAATATGCAACGTAATCATTGCATGATTCACCAAACCATGAAAAAACTCACTGAACAGATCAACATCAAAGCGCCCGATTAAAGCACGGGTAAACTCAACGTTATACACCAGCCCCGGTCGACCTGATAAATCCAGCACCACCCGGCTTAACGACTCATCCAGCGGCACATAACTGTGACCATAACGTGTAATTCCGCACTTATCTCCCCAAGCCTGTTTCAATGCCTGTCCCAGCGCAATACCAATATCCTCAACTGTATGGTGGTCATCAATATGCACATCTCCGCGACAGCGGATATCCAAATCAATCAACCCGTGGCGTGCAATCTGATCCAGCATATGCTCCAGAAAAGGCACGCCAGTATCAAAATTCCCCACACCAGTGCCATCTAAATTAATGCTTATCTGTATTTTAGTTTCGCTGGTATTACGTATAATTTTCGCAGTCCGCATGCAATTTCCCATTCAAAAATCATTTACCTGCTTATTTGGCGTAAATTGCCAACAGCATTCCTCTATTTACAACCACAATCTATACCAACTCATGTCTGCCGACAAGACTGCCCTATTATTTCTTATCGTATATTCTTAAAGCAGCATCCCTACTAAACATAACATTATCCGGCAACTTACCCTTGCTTTCGACCAGTTTGACTACATTATATTAATATTTAGCTAATCTTATTCAGTACAACCATGAGCCAAACCAGCCATTATCAGTTAGAACAAATAGACAACACAGCTCTGCAACGCCTGTGTGGAGTATTAGACCAGCATATTGCCAGTCTGGGCAAAGCCTTAAATCTTGAAATTACCCGCCGTTTCGACCATTTCACCTTAACTGGAAAACAAATCAGTCAAGGAATCAAAGCACTGGAAAATCTGGCCAGCATCGCGCGGGAACGCGACCTCAACGATAGCGACGTCCAGCTGGCTGCAATAGAAGCCAAAACCAGTATTCATCAAGATACAGAACATCACGAACCTAAAGTCTGGACATTGCGTACCCGTCGCGGCAATATCGGTGGCCGTACGCCACGCCAGAATGGCTATATACAGGCATTATTAAAACATGATGTAGTATTCGGTCTGGGTCCTGCCGGTACCGGCAAGACCTATCTGGCCGTAGCCGCAGCCGTAGATGCCATAGAAAAACATCAGGTAGAACGCATCGTACTAGTACGCCCTGCCGTAGAGGCTGGTGAAAAACTGGGCTTTCTGCCCGGTGATCTGGCACAGAAAGTCGACCCATACCTGCGCCCCCTGTATGATGCCCTCTACGACCTGATGGGTTTTGACCGTGTAACCAAACTGCTGGAAAAAGGACTGATTGAAATCGCGCCCTTAGCCTATATGCGCGGACGTACACTTAACGGTGCGTATATCATACTGGACGAAGCCCAAAATACCACACCTGAGCAAATGAAAATGTTCCTCACCCGCATAGGTTTTGGTGCTAAAGCAGTTATTACCGGTGATACCAGCCAGATTGACTTGCCCAAAAACATCAAAAGCGGCCTGAAAGATGCACGCGAAAAGCTCAACAACATTGACGGCATCTATTTTCATGTATTTACCAGCGAAGATGTAGTACGCCATCCTCTGGTGCAAAAAATCGTTGATGCCTACGATGCTGCTGCCGAAAAGGAGTAATAATCCACAATGGTGTTTATCGAAATAACTAGAATATTTAATCTACAATAATGGAATTCAATGATTTAAATGGTATAACTTCCTTATATAATGAATATAAACATTACATAACAGTGCATAAAGACATACAGCAACTAAAACAGAAAGTAGTGGAAATCATAGTAGCAAAACAATTTATTCCCATGATGAACGACCTCAAATGGATTAAATTGCAGCATGCTGTGAGCAGCTTAGCTTTTGAACCGCCTTATATATTGCGCTGTATCACAGATAAAGATAAAACCTGCTATACCTTACTTAAATAAAGTACCAAACTGGCTAGATAACTGGAATAATTACTATTATGAAGTATGCCACCACTCCTTATGATTAAGTGGCTCAAAGTTCGGCCACAATAAGCCAGCACAGAGGCAGATTAATTGCCGATAAAATAATTGATGAAACCACTGCATTCAGAGCAACTCTTGAATGCCTGCGTATCCCTTATGATAAAGAAGGCAACATTTTTACCATTTATGGATGTAAACAGACCAAACATACAACCTTAGAAAACACATGCCATCCAGCATGTTAAACTAGAACCGTTAAAACGGATTTCAACCAAGTATAAACATGCAAAAAACCATCCTGATCACCGGTTGCTCCAGTGGCATTGGCTATGCCACAGCACAATTACTGCGTCAGGACAACTGGCGCGTCTATACAAGCTGCCGTCGCGCAGAAGATGTAGAACGCTTACGTGCCGAAGGTTTTCATAGTCTGCAACTGGATATCACCAGTGACGAACAAATACATACTGCTATCGAAACCGTAATCACCGAATTCGGCCGATTGGATGCCTTATTCTGCAATGCTGGCTATGGCCAGACTGGTGCTGCCGAAGACATCAGCCGCGCAGCCCTGCAGGAGCAGTTCAACACCAACGTATTTGGTACTTGGCAATGCATCAATGCCGCCATCAAAATCTTTCGCCGCCAGCAACATGGCCGCATTTTGGTTAACTCCAGCATACTGGGTTATGCAGCCATGCCATGGCGCAGTGCCTACATCAGCAGCAAATTCGCACTGGAAGGATTATGCGACACCCTGCGACAGGAAACCCATGCCAGCGGTATCCATATCAGCCTGCTCGAACCGGGGCCAATTGCCACCCGCTTCCGTCCCAATGCCCTAGTCAAATTCAAACAGTATATAGATGTTGAAAACAGCGTACATCGTGCTGCCTATCAGGCGCAGCTCAACCGCCTGCAAACTGCTGGTGCTGTAGCACCATTTACATTAACTGCCGAACAATGCGCCAGCGTCTGCGTGCGTGCCCTGAATGCCCGCAAACCCAAAGCACGCTATCCAGTTACCGTACCGGCACATCTATTCTGGTATTTAAAAAAGCTCTTACCCATTAGCTGGCTAGACTGGCTGTGTCGTATTGCCGTCAGCAAACAGGGAAAGTAAAACAGAATCAACCATCCCTCTTATCTTTACAGCAAACAAAAAATCTTACCGTAATGACAGAACCATCCAGTACACGCCATTATCCCGCAAGAGGCACAACAACCGCATAAAATAAACCCACAATCAAACAGTACCAAACTTGCTTGCTTCATCTAGCTTGGCAGGTAACGGCCGTAAGCGGCGCCAAACTGCTTAAAAATACAACACCACTTGATACATTTACGAGCAATTCTTCAGCTTAATAAGACTCAATTAAACAAATCCTGCTACAGCCTAAAGAGAAATAGAAAACTAAACTTTTATTTTTCCTGAAATTTAGCTAAGCTCATCCTGAAAGCCGATTAATCTTCTTCAAAATTGATTTCAACTAGACAAACAGTCTATAGTAAAAACTAGACCAGCCGTCTAATTATCAACAACAGGAATACAACCATGTTAGCTAAAGCCATACTATTAGAAAAAAATCAGACCACGTTTTCCTGTCACATCCAGAACATCACCGAAGAAGCGTTATTGCAGCAAACAGGCGATACCCTGCTTCAAATACAGTATTCCAGCTTAAACTATAAAGATGCACTGGCCATCACCAATACCGGCCCAGTAGTGCGACAGTGGCCGATGATACCCGGCATAGACGGCGTTGGAACCATTATTCACAGCAACAGCAAACAATATCAGTCAGGAGACAGCGTCATCTTAAATGGCTGGGGCTGTGGTGAAACCCATTGGGGCTGTCTGAGCCAGTATGCTTATCTCAAATCAGACTGGCTTATCCCTCTGCCCACAAATATCAGTGCCCAACAGGCCATGATTATCGGCACTGCCGGCTATACAGCCGCCTTGTGCGTCCAACGCATAATCGAACATGGCATCACCCCGGAACAAGGCAACATCCTGATCACCGGCGCAACTGGCGGCGTGGGTTCAGTCGCCATCATGTTGCTCACCCAACTGGGCTACACCATCACTGCTGCCACCAGCAAAATCAACAACACAGATTACCTACAACAACTAGGCGTGCAACATTTCATCGACAGCAAAACCTTAGCCTGCGCTGGTAAACCATTACAAAAAGAACAATGGGCAGCAGCCATAGACGTATTGGGTTCACACAGCTTAGCCAATATCTGTGCCCAAATCCAATATGGAGGTATCGTCACTGCCTGCGGCTTGGCACAGAGCATGGATTTTCCAGCAACAGTTGCCCCCTTTATCCTCAGAGGCATTACACTGGCTGGTATCGACAGCGTTATGGCACCCTATCCAAAACGCATTGCCGCATGGGATTTTCTAGCCAAAAATCTGAATACCAAACAATTGCAACACATCGGACAAATCATCTCCCTGAATGAATGCCCCAAAATTGCACAAGACATCATTAATGGTACAACCAAAGGGCGATTTATCGTCGACGTAAACCATTAAACGGACAACTAACAAAACACCTACCCTCCCCAACATGAATAGAAAACAATTCAGCTTAAAGTAATGTTAAAATAACCACAGCAAACCTATACAGTACATAACCACCTGCACCACACAAAACAATGAACCCGCCAACCATCTATCTGGCTTCAGGCAGCCCGCGCCGGCGTGAAATCCTCACTAACCTTGGCTACCATGTCCTGCGCCTACCTGCAGAAATTGATGAAACGCCTTATCCGAGCGAAAACGCAACAGATTACGTCCAGCGCATGGCACGCATGAAAAATAGTGCTGCGCTTACCACATGGCAACAAAACCAGCAACAGCCACCCGAATTTCCCCTTATCAGCGCCGATACCACCGTCAGCTTAAATAACCTGATTCTGGGCAAACCAGCCAGCCCCGACGATGCATTCCGCATACTCAAACTACTTTCAGGACGTCAACATCAAGTTCACACCGCAGTTTGTATTTACTGGCACAACCACACCAGCGACGTTCTGCAAACCAGCACCGTCCACTTCGCCTCCTTACAGGACGAGCAGATTACTGCCTACATTGCTACCGGCGAACCACTGGATAAAGCAGGAGCCTATGGTATTCAAGGGTTAGGTGGCATGTTAGTCGAATACATCAGTGGCAGCTTTACCGGCATCATGGGTTTGCCTGTATATGAAACCACCCAGTTACTCAGCCAATACGGCTGTACACCACTTAACCAATCACAATCAATCAGTTCCGTACCAGTATAGAATCATGAAACGCTCTTCATTACTGCTCATTGTCACCATTACCTGCATAGCTGCCTGTTCACACCACGAAAACCATCGCAGCGCCAGCGAAACTGCGGCTATCACCGCTTCAGATGTACAAAATGCCCATCTGGAAGCCACCATTACTCTCGACCAAATAGCAAATGAACCAGCTTCGGGCAGCAGCACACCAATCTCACATCACCATTCAGCACAACCTGCCTCCACCCACTTACAAAACCAATAAATCAAATATCTAGAATATTAACTTATCAACATTAAATCATAATAAATCCATAACATATACAACCCATCCAATAGCAATCAACAACAACTATTTAAAATAATCAATCAATTACAAAATCAGTTAACTTGCATCAACACAAGTAATATTCAACAGCATAAAGCATAAAAAACAAAACATTACCGGCCATCTACAGCAAGCATAATTGACGTACAAAAATCAAAACCCTACCATTCTTGATTAAATAACTTAATCAAGATGAGCATCTTAATGGTTGATACCGCAACAAAATCCAATGGACATGGAGGCACCAGAGCCGGAGCTGGACGTAAAGCCAAAATTGCTGAGCCCAAAATAGTCAAACGCATACCTGTAAGCCTGATACCCACAGTAGAACACCTGATAAACCAACTGGCTGATACCCCGCTGCGCCCAGCACAACATCTGCCTGCCAATTGCTGGAAAATAGCTGACAACCTCAGCCAATTAAACATCCCATTAGCCACAGAAACCATTCCTGCCGGCTTTCCCAGCCCGGCAGAACCTTATATCAGCGATTATCTGGATTTCAACCAATACCTAATAAAAAACCAGGCTGCCACCATTGCCGTACGCTGTGGCGGAGACTCCATGCACGATGCCGGCATCAGCCGCAACGACCTGCTCATCATCGATCGTTCCCTCACCCCCAGACACCGCGACATCGTCATGGCCGACTTGGGTAACGAATTCACCATCAAACGCCTGCACAAACTAAGTAACAACCACATCGAACTGCATTCCGAAAACAGCAGCCAGTCCTATCCCAACTTCAGCTTTAGAGAAGGCGATACCCTCACCATCGTCGGCGTAGTCACCTACATTATCAAACACACCCGTTAACCCAGAAATCATGTTATCAGATCAACAACTTGCCTTTGTCGATATCGAAACTACCGGTGGCCGTACTACCAGCGATCGCATTACCGAAATCGCCGTCGTCTACACTGAAGCTGGTCAGCAACAGCCACAGGTTTTCCACACCCTGCTAAATCCCAACACCAGCATTCCACCTTTCATTCAGGCTCTTACCGGCATCAGCAACCAAATGGTAGAACAGGCACCACATTTCAACGACGAAATTGCCGATCAGCTCAGTGCCATTTTCAAAGGGCGTATCTTCGCCGCCCACAACGTACGCTTTGATTACGGCTTCATCAAAGCCGCCTTCAAACGTCTGGGCAGAACCTTCAACCCACAACAACTATGTACCGTCAAACTGTCACGTCAGCTTTACCCTGAACACAAACATCATGGGCTGGACAAAATCATTGCCCGTCACAACATCGACATGCACAACCGCCACCGTGCCTTTGCCGATGCACGCGCCATCTACGACTTCTGGCAGCAGCTCAAACACAACTTTCCAGCCGACATACTGCATCAGGCTTGCAAAACCATCATGCAACGCCCCAGCCTGCCCGCCCACCTTAACAACGATATCCTGAAAAACATCAGTGACGATTACGGCGTGTACCTCATATACGGCGATAACGACCTCCCCTTATATATCGGCAAAAGCAAACAAGTTAAAACCCGCCTGCTGAGCCATTTCGGTCAGGATGTACACAACAGCAAAGAAATGAGCCTGTCACAGCAGGCCAAAAAAATAGACGTAATCCCTTGCAGTGGCGAACTGGATGCCCTGCTCACCGAATCTGCACAAATCAAACAGCGCCAGCCTATCCTCAACCGTCGCCTGCGCCGTCAGAAAGACCTGTTCAGCTTCCAGCTCAGTACCAACACACACGGCTACGACACCTTGAACATCGTGCCCATGCATCACGTCCAGTTCAACCAGCAACAGCGCTACTACGGCCTGTTTCACAGCAAAAGCGATGCACAGAAAGCCATCAAAAATACCATCAGCAACACCGACCTGTGTCTGCAAACCCTTGGTATCGAAAAAGGCAGCAGCAACCGCCCCTGCTTCCGCCACCAACTACACCAATGCAGCGGCGCTTGCATCAACAAAATTACTGCCACCACCCACAACCTCAAACTGGCACTGGCCTTACAAAAAATCAAACTGGCCGATTGGCCATTTACCAGCTATGCCTACATCAAAGAACAGCAAAAATACCATATCTTCCATCAATGGATTTATCTGGGTAGCGCCAGTAACAACGACCAACTGCACACCATCCTCAGCCAGCCACAAGGCCAGCTCGATCGAGACATTTATCAAATCATCCAGCAGCACAAACACCGCCTGCAAGCCCTGAATCCCACTCATGTTTGCCCTGATTGACGGCAATAACTTCTATTGCTCCTGCGAAAGAGTTTATCGCCCTGAACTCAAACAACAGCCCATCATCGTCCTGAGTAACAATGATGGCTGCGTCATCTCCCGCTCCAGCGAAGCCAAAGACATCGGCATCAAAATGGGCGTCCCCTATTTCCAGATTCAGCACCTCATTCAGCAGAGAAAACTCACCGTTTTTTCCTCCAATTACGAACTATATGCCGACCTGTCACGGCGCATGATGAACACCATCGCCTCCCTCGTGCCAGCGATTGAAATCTACTCCATCGACGAATGCTTTGCCGACCTGCACAACCTGAATAACCTGCACCAGCTCGGCCACAACATCCGCAACCGCATCCAGCAATGGGTAGGCATACCCACCTGCGTCGGCATCGCACCCACCCGCACTCTGGCCAAATTCTGCAACCATCTGGCCAAACGCTACCGCCACCATTTCAACGGCGTCATCGTCTGGACAGACTGGAATCCCAACATCCAGCAACGCGCCCTTGCCAGCACCCCTGTTAGCGAAATCTGGGGAATCGGCCGCAGAATCGGCCAGAAACTCGCAGCTCAAGGCATCCATACCGCCCTCGACTTCATCAACGCCCATACCCCCACCCTTAGAAAACAATTCGGCGTCGTACTCGAGCGTACCCAGCGCGAAATGCAGGGTTTACCCTGTAGCGAACTCATCATCAACGAAGCCAGTCGCCAGCACATCGTTCGCAGCCGCAGCTTTGGCAACATAATTACCAGCCTCGACGGACTGCAAGCAGCCATCAGCCACCACATCAGTGCTGGTGCGGCCAAACTGCGTCAACAAAACAGCTACGCCCACATCATCAGCATTTTTATCTACACCAACCGCTTTCGCCACGACCAATCCCAATACAACGGCTACCAGTCTATCAAACTGCCACAGCCCAGTGCTGACACCCTCACCCTAAACCATATCGCCCAGAATCTGCTGCGCAACATCTACCGCCCCGGCTACAAATATAAAAAATGCGGCATCGAACTAAGTGGCATTGAACCAGCACAGACATTCCAGCAACAGGACTTACTTTATCCCAGCCAACACAACCACAGCACCAAACTCATGAGCGCATGGGATAGCATCACCAGCCGTTACGGCCGCAACAGCATCCAGCTAGGCAGCGAACTGCAATCCAGCCACTGGCACATGACCCGCGCACAACTCAGCCCGTGCTATACCACCCAGTTTCTGGAAATATTAACTATATAAATACTTTATAGCGTTCCCATAATTAATACAGCAATCAGAATGCCTATTTCATATTTTAGATAATCATCATTATAAAAACCAATTGTAACTCCCCCCTACAACTGCCTTGATGCATTCAATGCAATATAGCATCATAGCCATATTGAACGCCTGCACCTCCATTTACACACTGGCTGATCTTATTGCCATTACCATCCCATATGAAAGCAAGTTAACCTGCTAGTGTCGTCAGTTCTCATGTATAACCTAAAATATCTGGTGAATATCTCTAGACGGGCTTCAATGGTATGAGAATTTATAAATAAGCTATAGCCCGAAAGGCTTAGCTCCTAAATATGCGCCATAACTGCTCAATAATGATATCTGATCCATCATCTGGAGAGCAGGTACCAGAGTTAAGCAATTTAGATTAAATTCTTTCCAAATTTTCATGGATATAACCATATAGTAACGCAAATTCGTCTTAGCCATTATATGTGTCTATGCAAAATGCTGATTGATTATCATCATAAAATTAATTGTCGTTAAAACTTTATCTTTAATCGTATTAAAAATTAGAATTTTTTTCTAACTCCTCTTTGATCAAACCGAAAAAAGAATAGGCTGCATCATAAGAATCTATGCATTGATAATGTTCATTGATTATATAGTTAACAACCCCATAAACATAATAATAAAATGATACAAGAGGCATCCATCTTAAAGTATCGACATACTCTATAGCAATTACCCCGCTTTCAAAATTATCATTACAATTAAAGTCGTGATAATTATTTTATTTATAAAATAAATTCTGTTAGAGAAACTTTGCTAACAATGAATATTTATCGAATTAGTTATATAAAAGTATTATTTAATTTTTATTTATGCTTTAAGTGCAAAGGCTTTGATATAATCATCAAGTGTTGAAATGCTTTCCAAATCAATCGGTTTATTTAATGATTTTTTTCGTTCTATAGCTATTTCTGTTAAATCTTCTAGTTTTGGGTGATCCACACTAATTTGTAATATTCCCATCTCAGCCAGATGATCTTCTGGTCTGAGATAGCCAGAGGGGATATCAAAATTGGTTGCAACTTCATTCCATAACTCTAAAATACTTATTTCAGATAGCTTACTATTTGTATAAAAGGCTAAAATCTCTTGGTCAGATAAATACTTTCTTGTGTCTTTTAATTTATTTAAATATTTATTTTTATGGATTAAGTTTATAGACTCATAAACTATAATATATAAAATCAAAGATATAATTAAAAAAGTTATCATAATATGAGCACTATTTTGTATATGAACATTTATCCAAGCTACAGAGATACTACAACCTATTTCCACACCAAATAAATATCAACCATATCCTATCTAATAAGGTGAAAAGGGTCTACCAGTGTGCCTAATTTGTCTCCAATCCATGTTTTATGTCCACCTATTTAGCCACTACGCATGGCCATTATGCGGATTGATACGGATAGGACGTAATCAATCTTGATAACGCCGCCATCGTGATCGGTTTTGCTATTGAACTGGCCATTTTTATCGTAACCATACTTTCAAACATTACACATAACATCGGTAACTTTAGTTAGCTGTTTACCTGAACAGCTATAACTAAATCGGTACCTGCTGCGGTTGTAGACTTTAATCATATATTACTGTTTATCATAATCAAAACTATATACCGGCTCGTAAATTTTAATCCTATATAATTAATTTGTATTAAATAAAATATTAATTATCCTTATTTAATTTAATATACCTTCTAATATCATTTAATCCATAGGTTGTCAGAAAAGCCAGCACCATCGCCAGCAGTATATAATCAAAAGCATATAGTCTGGATTTTATAGGTATTATATTATTATCCACAACTTGATAAGTAGACCAGACAGTTCTCTCTGGATCTTTAAATTCAGTTTCAATTTGATGACCATTTTCAATTTTCTTTATACTATATGAAAAGCTTGACGGCGTATCATCACCAGCATCCCATTCCTTACGATCAACTTTCTTTGCAGAAATAAAAGAAAAATCTTCCTTTTGAAAATCCTTAAGTTTACTTAAGTTTAATGGATAAAAAGTCTCATCATCAAATACAACTATAGTAAAATCACCATGTAGAGTTTCTTTATCCGCATATCTCATATCGTAATATGAAATTAAATATAAAAAAATCTCTACCAGTAAAAAAAATATTACAAAATTTATTGTATAAATTTTTAGTTTCTCAAAAAAAATATACATTATCTTCTTCATATTTCATCTCCATTAGAAACTTGGATTGCAAAAACAATCCAAGTTTAAAGGTTAATTATATCTTTATATTATACTTGCACTGACAAGTTTCTATTGCTGGTTCAAATATTTCACGTGGATAGGCCACACTAATTCATACAACTTTTTTAGGGGGTAAGATAAACTTAACTCTAAAAAGGAAAAAATGATGAATCAACAAAAACGTGTACAACACTCTTTCAGTGCTGATTTCAAAGCACAAATGGTTAAACTTTATCAGCAAGGAAAATCGCGCAGTGAATTGGTCAAGCAATACGATTTGACACCTTCCGCTTTAGACCGCTGGATAAGCCAATCTAGTAAAAGCGGTTCTTTTAAGACCAAAGATAATCGCACTCCAGAAGAAAATGAACTGATTGCTTTACGAAAAGAGCTTAAGCAACTGCGGATGGAAAACGATATCCTAAAGCAGGCTGCACTGATAATGGCACGAAAATCAAAATCCTGAAAGCAAACCAGCATCGTTATGCTGTAACGGCATTACGTCGCTGCTTAGGGATATCCAGACATTATGCCTATTATCAGTGCAAAACCACTAAACGGAAATTGGTTGCCCATTACGCCGATAAAATATTGACTATTTTTAAACGCAGCTATCAATCCTATGGAACCAGACGCATTCGTTTTGCTTTACAACAAGCAGGTATCAGTGTTTCTCGTCGTTACATTGCCCGAGTAATGAAGTCGCTATCATTGGTATCAAAGTATACGATTAAACGTTATCGAGGGTATCAGATAGCAAGCAATAGTGCAGTCACAGCTAATCATTTACAGCGTCAATTTGATGTAGGTACCAAACAGCAGATTATAGTGGCAGACTTAACCTATATTCGTGTTAACCATTGCTGGAATTATTTGTGTGTACTACTTAATTTATCGAACCGACAGATTGCCGGTTATAGTGTAGGACAACATAAAACAGCAGATTTAGTGATGTCTGCACTAAGTCAAATTAAGCAACCGCTGTCATCATTACATCTGTTTCATTCAGATAGAGGAAAGGAATTTGATAATCAATTGCTAGATAAGTGTTTTAATACATTTAATATACAGCGTTCACTAAGTAAAAAGGGATGTCCGTATGACAATGCAGTGGCAGAAGCAACATTTAAAAGCATTAAAACTGAATTTGTTAAAGGGGAAAAATTCATGACGACTGAAGAATTAGAACAAGCCTTTGCGGCTTATGCTTATTGGTACAATCATAAACGGTTACATTCGTCATTGGGCTATTTGCCTCCGGTAGAATTTAACAAACGGCTACCCCTTAATTTTGTTGTTTGAATAGGTGTTGCCATTCCATCTGGCTTTTGCCCAGATTAGCTTGCCACAAGAGGCTGGAGACTCAGCCACTGTCTGGCCTCCTATCAAACATTCCCCACATTTTGCCATACTGATCCAGCTCAGCTATTAGGTCATCGCTGCCATAGATATAGTAGATGGTCTCCCCGTTTACAGTTATACTGATTTTCCGGCCATACGAGTCGTACTGGTAGCTGGCTATTTCTCCGCTGGTGTTGCTGACTTTACTTAGCCGCTCTGTGGCGTCATAGTTACGGTTTCAACTTTAAATTAAACATTTAAAAATTATTCCACAATATAGTAAATTACAAGATAATTATACTTAATTTTCAACTAAAATATACATCTCTTTAATCTAGTAAAAGTTTTTTCTTTTTAATAATTTAAACTCCAGTTTTGGTTCAGAATAATGAATTAAACCGGCAACATCAGTATCTACCATTATTCCAGTTTTACATATATCTATCCATGATTCATAATTAAATTCAGGAAGATAATCTTTTGAATCAAAAGAACATAATACTATACCAGTCATCCCTCCTTCTAAACTAAGTTTATCTCCCGCCCTTATTTCATCACCATTTGGATAATTCATTTTAACTCCATACTTAAATAAATTTCAATTAATATTAATCACCTAGCATTCTAATCAAATAATAAAACCTAGCCATATATCACTTCTATTCGATCATTCTTATTCAATCCTATGGCTTAGAATCAGCTCTGCTTAATAAAATCAAGTCGTAATCAGGATATGAATAATGGACTAACCCACCACCATATGTCTTAATCATAACCCCCGATTTACATACATCAGTAAATGTTTCGTACTTAAAATCAGGAAAATATTCTTTTGTATCAAAACAACATATAATGATTCCTTCAAGTCCTCCACCAAAAGTGACTACATCACCTAATTCAACTTTTCCACCAGCAGCATAATTCATATACTTTCCTTAATTAGCTATATCTCCATCAAATATTGACCTAAATGGCAAGAGTATGTAACCACCCTGTCATTCAACCCTATCCAACACCTTGGAAATATCATCCTTTCTACTCATCATAATCACAAAAGCAGTTGTATAACAGCCCAGTACCAGCATCTTTGAAAAGCACAATCTTCCAAAATAACGACATCGCCAAGTTCTGCTATTTATAATTAAAAAAGATTAATTAAATCATATTACTAATCAAATAAAGCCCATATAACTAAATTTCATAAATAAAATCTTAATTAACTCTTAATTTAATCCTAAAACACTTCCAAATGTAATTTAATCCATAGATTGTCAGAAGAGCCAGTACCATCGCCAGCAGTATATAATCAAAAGCATATAGTCTGGATTTTATAGGTATTATATTATTATTCACAACTTGATAAGTAGACCAGACAGTTCTCTCTGGATCTTTAAATTCAGTTTCAATTTGATGACCATTTTCGATTTTCTTTATACTATATGAAAAGCTTGACGGCGTATCATCACCAGCATCCCATTCCTTACGATCAACTTTCTTTTCAGAAATAAAAGAAAAATCTTCCTTTTGAAAATCCTTAAGTTTAATTAAGTTTAATGGATAAAAAGTCTCATCATCAAATACAACTATAGTAAAATCACCATGTAGAGTTTCTTTATCCGCATATCTCATATCGTAATATGAAATTAAATATAAAAAAATCTTTATCAGTAAAAAAATATTACAAAATTTATTGTATAAATTTTTAGTTTCTCAAAAAAAATATACATTATTTTCTTCATATTTCATCTCCATAAAAAACATAGATTGCAAAAACAATCCAAGTTTAAAGGTTAATTATATCTTTATATTATACTTGCACTGACCAGTTTCTATTGCTGGTTCAAATATCCCACGTAAAGTTAAACCTTGGCTTAACCAGAAATAAGCTGCTTTTGCTGCATTCTGATGCCTTTTTTGATCCATATTTCGCGTTGGCTCTACCATTGCTTTAAATAAGCACAATATAAATCTATTTTTTGACAATACCTCCGGCTACTACACCCTATGGTTCCATTATCATTCATATCACCCACCTACAACTGTAACAGTCCCCAATATAATCACTGTTAAAAAAATGATGGCCACAGTTTTTTCATTACCGATACCCAAATTTTAATATCCTTAATTAAACAAAATTCAAATTATAATCTTACTACCCACTAAAAAGTGTATGAGCTAATATAACCATCCCCCCCTGACAAAATCATTACCATATCTAATTTTCACCATAAAGCTGATCTATTTTTTTATTGTATTCTATATAGTATTGTTTAAATTTTTCTTTATCCAATAATCTTTTATATAAATATGTTCGCCTATGAATATTAAATAAAATATCTTTTCTACTGTAATTATTTAATTCCTTATCTTTTAGTTTTATTTCCCAATCTTTCAAAGTAAATAATTGAATTTTTTCTTCATCAGACAACCTATTTAATTTTTTTATTAATGCAGCCTCTTTAAATTGGGAGATTAGCGTATAACGATAAATATCATTGCTATTTAGCTTATTTTTTTCTAAATCTATTTTAAATTTTTCATTTCTTAAAATTATAAATGCATGTCGAGCAATGCAGTAGCGATGCGGTTTTTGCCAGTCAACTGGTCTACCTAACTGTTTAAGGTATTCATGTGTTTTAATATACCATTCTTCTTTGTCTTTTTTATTTTTATTAACAGCATCAATATAAAAATATGAATAAGCCTCAAAAGTATCCAACCTAAAAACTACAATAGTGATATACAGATTGTTTTTTTGATTGCTATCCTCTACATCAATAATAAAAGATTTAAAGAATTCATTCTTTCCTGGGCACAATCCTAATATGTCCCAGTGACAATGACCTATTAAATTTTCATACATGATTTATTCCTTTCAATTCATAAAAATAACAAATTATTAAATTTGATAAGTGTCATATATTAGAATTTTCTACCAACTATTATATATAATACTACTTTTATCTAGTCCTATGACTCAGAATCAGCTCTACTTAATAAAATTAAGTCACAATCGGGATATGAATAATTAACTAACCCACCTCCGTGTGTTGCTATCACTATTCCTGTTTTACATACATCGGCAAATGATTCGTATTCAAAATCAAGAAAATATTATTTTTTTATCAAAACAACATATAAAAGTTCCTTCAAGCCCTTCACTAAAAGTGACTTTATCGCCTATTTTAATTTATCCACTAGCAGCATCTATATCTTTATATTTATTCCAAAAGAATTTTCAGTTTGGATTTTAATTTGTTTTGAAGAGATGATAATGATCTTTCTTAAAAGAATAATGTGGTTTTGCAGGAGGAAAAATATCAAGTTGATAAAAAATTGTATCTACAAGAATTTTTCCCTGATATAGTCCTGCATGGAGGACACTTTTTTTAACTTTGCATTCCGCATCAGTATTTACCTTTTGTTCAACGTTTTCTCATTCAGACTCAACAGATTTAGCCATCCCGTACGCACCCATACCAAGCCCGACAACGTTACCCACAATTGCACCAATTAAAGCATCCAGAGGCTCTCCAACTGATCCTCCTACTATAGCACCTATACCAGTAGTGTCTAACCCTGTTGGATCTATCTTTTTATAGGCTTTCCCCTAATATATAGATAAATATTTAACTCGCCATTCAATGTTTTATCTGTACTGGCCGCTGTAAGGCATCATAGCAGTTGGTTTGTTCTGCCTATGGATACGTGATGCTGGCCAGGTTACCATCGGTATCATAGCTGTATTTCAGGTTTTGTTTGGGGTGGCCATAGCTGATTGTTTCCTGCACTACTCGGCCTAATGCATCGCACTGATAGTTGAAGTGGCTATTGGTGTGGTCACTCTGCTGTACGTCTATCAGCTAGTTGTTGGCGTTATATTGGTAGTTGACTGTCTGTTCGGCATTGTCTTCTTCTGCGACGATGTAGTTTTGCTGGCTGATGTTGCCAGCGGCATCGTATTGATACTGTACGCGATTTCCATTGGTCTGTTTCTGCTTTATGAGCTAATTGATATTGTTGTAGCTGTATTCCACATTATTGCCCAGTGTTTTGATTTCTTTGGTCAAGTTATTTCCCTAGTTATAAACGAAAAGAATTTAACAAAAAAACTTTATAATCAATTGGCTATTAATTATTTTAATAGAATATCTATTATAGATAAATATTAATCTATTTATTTAAAACTATATCTTAAATATGTTTAATAATATCTAATATAGGATTTAAACAAATAATTTTAAAATCGATTTATTATCATATAAAATTTATTACATATTTTATAATTTTATCAATTGTACAAAAGGCTTTGTTTAATTAAATTTTATGCTATTTTACTTTTTGCATAAATTAGGATCTATATTCTGTGCATATACGAGCATATATCTATTTTTTGTAGATAATTCACCTATAATATACCAATTTTGGCGTAGCTCTTTCCAAATATTATATTCTGAATACATGCACCATCCTCTATTTATTTTTTTATCCATTTTCTTTAAATGTGCCATTTGAGCACTATTTAGATATAATTGTTCTTTGTTTTCTATTTTATTATTTAAGGTAAAATAAACTTTAAGTTCATTTGTTTCAATATCAGTTTTAACATAAATATTTCTAGACTCCTTTGGAAAGTTTTCTGGTAACCAACTATTCACACCAGCGTCAGGTAAAATATCTGTATATTTTTCATAATATGTTACATTTGATGAATCCAAAAGATCACATCCATAAAGAAAAAATCCATATAAAAATAACAGTTGTGTATAAGATTTTACCATTATAAATATCCTTCATTTTCTAATATTTTCATTGTTTTCTTATAGTTTAGATTAAGGAATTTCCTACATCTATCTTGCCAACTAACATCAACAGGACAACTTAATCAATAATCATTTTGGAATGGCAACACCTATTCAAACAACAAAACTAAGGGGTAGCCGTTTGTTAAATTCTACCTCGGGCAAATAGCCTAACAATGAATGTAACCGTTTATGATTGTATCAATAAGTATAAGCCATAAGGACTTGTTGTCATTCTTCGGTTATCATGAATTTTTTCCCTTTAACAAATTCAGTTTTAATGCTTTTAAATACTGCCGCCGCATTGTTACACGGACATCCTTTTTTACTCAGTGCACATTGTATACTATATGCGTTGAAACATTTATCTAGCAACTAATTATCAAACTCCTTTCCTCTATCTGAATGAAACAGATGTAATGATGACAGCGGTTGCTTAATCTAACTTAGTGCAGACATCACTAAATCTGCTGTTTTATGTTGTCCTACACTATAACCGGCAATCTGTCGGTTAGATAAATTCAGTAGTACACATAAATAATTCCAGCAATGGTTAACACGAATATAGCTTAAGTCTGCCGCTATAATCTACTGTTTGGTACCTACATCAAATTGACGCTGTAAATGATTAGCTGTGACTGCACTATTGCTTGCTATCTGATACCCTCGATAACGTTTAATCGTATACTTTGATACCAATGATAGCGACTTCATTACTCGGGCAATGTAACGACGAGAAACACTGATACCTGCTTGTTGTAAAGCAAAACGAATGCGTCTGGTTCCATAGGATTGATAGCTGCGTTTAAAAATAGTCAATATTTTATCGGCGTAATGGGCAATCAATTTCCGTTTAGGGGTTTTGCACTGATAATAGGGATAATGTCTGGATATCCCTAAGCAGCGACATAATGCCGCTACAGCATAACGATGCTGGTTTGCTTTCAGGATTTTGATTTTCGTGCCATTATCAGTGCAGCCTGCTTTAGGATATCGTTTTCCATCCGTAGCTGCTTAAGCTCTTTTCGTAAAGCAATTAGTTCATTTTCTTCTGGCGTGCGATTATCTTTGGTCTTAAAAGAACCGCTTTGACTAGATTGGCTTATCCAGCGGTCTAAAGCGGAAAGTATTAAATCGTACTGCCTGACCAGCTCACTGCTCGATTTTCTCTGCTAATCAAGTTTAATCATTTATGCTTTGAAATCAGTACTAAAAGTGCATCGTGCGCGTTTTAGTTGATTCATCGTTTTTTCTTTTTAGTTGTTAAGTTTACCTTACCCCCTAAAAAAGTTGTATGAATTAGTGTAGCCTATCTAACACTCAATGGCACTGATTTAGATTTACGTTTGCATGAAAGAAACATCACAGAAATAGATTTAACAGGTGTATGTACCGACATCTGTATTTACATACAGCCGTTGATGCTTATAACTTTAATTATAAAATAGTAATTTATCAACATGTCGTTGCCCGTTTTGATCCCACAGGATACTACTGGGTTTTAAAACATTTTCAAAATAATTTAGAAACCGGCATAATCCAATCATTCAGATTAGTTCATAAATTATGATAATAAACAAACAGCCAGATTATTTAGATATAAAAAAACCTCACCAATGTGAGGTTTAATTCACCTTACCATAAAGTAAGGATTTTTGGTGGGTCGTGAGCGATTCGAACGCTCGACCAACGGATTAAAAGTCCGCTGCTCTACCGACTGAGCTAACGACCCTTTGGCTCCCCGACCAGGGCTCGAACCTGGGACCTGCGGATTAACAGTCCGTCGCTCTACCGACTGAGCTATCAGGGAAAGGAAGAGCGCATTATAGAGACCGTTATTCAGTTCGTCAAGCGTTTTCAGCTACCCTATCTCTAAAATAGGCTATAAATAATGCAAACCTTTGGTAATCTTATATATTTAATTGCAATGATTGCTTTGGTTCTATTAATTGCATTTTTAAATATATTTCATTTGTTTTATTTTCTATTCCACCCCCCCTCTATTTTGTCTCAAATCTAGTGTAATGTTGCTCCGTTTTATGCGTATCAAGAGGATAGCGTATAGATTTATTCGGTCTTACCGCATACTTCTTGATAACTATAAAAATGAGTAATAGTCAAGACAACTTAGACAATAAAAATTTTGTTTTGCTGTTTAAGGTAGAGAGCAATTGCTACCGTGCTTCTTTCTAAGATGATTGATGAGTTATTTCTTATTTTCTTTGTGCAATTTTTTTTGCGTCCATGTGCAAATTTCTGCACCGTCTCCAGTATAAATTGATTGAATTCATTATTAATTTATTATTAATAATCAATATATTATATTTTTATTCTTATGAATCAAATATGGTATACGAATTGCAATAGCAAAGTAGCTATGCTTAAGCATAGATGAATATTTAACGTGCAACAAGGAGTCGTTGATGCAAAAAAAATTAATCACTACCGATAAAATCGGGGATTTTCTTAAAGACGGTATGACGATTATGTATGGCGGTTTTATGGGGTGTGGTACGCCGTCAAAGATTGTTAATACGATTCTGGAATCGGGTATTAAGGACATAACGCTTATCGGTAATGATACAGCTTTTGTAGATACTGGCGTAGGTCCTCTGATTAGTAATAATCAAGTAAAAAAAGTTATTACTTCCCATATCGGCACCAATCGTGAAACAGGCAGAAAAATGATTGCGGGCGAGATTGAGGTTGAACTAGTGCCTCAGGGTACGCTGGCTGAACGGATTCGTTGCGGTGGTGCCGGATTAGGTGGTGTTTTAACACCTACTGGTGTCGGTACGATTGTTGCTGAAGGCAAGGAAATCTTATTGGTTAATGGTCGCGAGTACTTGCTTGAGCTGCCACTGCGGGCTGATTTGGCCATTATACATGCTCATCAGGCTGATTATAACGGTAATCTGGTTTATCAATATGCTGCGCGTAATTTCAATCCTTTGATTGCTACTGCTGCCGATACGGTGATTGCTCAGGTTGATGAGCTGGTAGAAGTTGGTCAGATTCATCCGGATGCTGTGATGACACCAGCAGCATTAGTTGATTTTATGGTTAGCACTAACGATTAAGGGAAATGACAATGGATAAAAAAGAATTAATTGCTCGCCGTGTTGCGCAGGAATTACGCGATGGTGATGTTGTTAATCTGGGGATTGGTTTGCCAACTCAGGTAGTTAACTATTTACCTGAAGGTGTCAATATTACTCTGCAATCAGAAAATGGCTTTCTAGGTTTGGGGCCGAAAACAGTTGACGAACCAAATATTGTCAATGCGGGCGGACAGCCCTGTGGTGTTGTTCCCGGTGCAGCGATGTTTGATAGTGCATTTTCTTTTACGCTGATTCGTGGCGGACACGTGGATGCTTGTGTACTCGGGGGATTGGAAGTTGATCAGCATGCCAATCTGGCAAACTGGATGGTACCGGGCAAAATGGTGCCGGGTATGGGTGGCGCAATGGATCTGGTTACTGGGGCAAAAAAGGTGATTATTGCCATGGAACATTGTACTAAAACTGGTGAACCTAAGATCTTACCTGAATGTAGTTTACCGCTTACAGCTAAAGGCAAGGTAAGTATGGTTATTACTGAGCTGGCAGTATTTGAATTCAGAAATGGGCAGCTGTATTTGATTGAAACGGCTGAAGGAGTGGATGTTGATACGGTAAAAGCGCATACCACAGCAGAATTTATTGTCGCCGATGATTTGCGAACTATGTCCATTACTACAGGAGAACAGGCTTTATGATTTCACGTTTGTCCAGACATACTACTAATCTGGTGAGTAAATACCTGCCTGATCCTTTGATTTTTGCCTTATTGCTTACCTTTATCATTTTTTTTATGGCCTGGGGATTAACGGATTCACAACCGCTAGGTCTGGTGAAAATGTGGGGGGATGGATTCTGGAATTTGTTGGCCTTTGGCATGCAAATGGCGCTGATTGTGGTTACCGGTCATGCTTTAGCCAGTTCACCACCCGTTAAATCTGTTCTGGTTTCTATTGCCTCACTAGCCAAGACTCCTACTCAGGCAGCGATGCTGGTTACCTTTGTGGGTTCTATTGCCTGTATTCTAAACTGGGGATTCGGGCTGGTTGTGGGTGCGATGCTGGCCAAGGAAGTTGCCAGACAAGTTAAGAATGTTGATTATGGATTGCTGATTGCCTGCGCTTATATTGCCTTCATGACATGGGGTGGTGGTTTGTCCGGTTCAATGCCTTTAATGGCTGCAACTCCCGGCAATCCGGTTGCACACCTGATGGTTTCTGATTCCAATCCACAGGGAATTATTCCGATTTCACAGACAATGTTTTCCGCCAGTAATATTTTTATTACAGGCATGCTGATCATCTGCTTACCTCTTCTCGTGCGTTTTATGGTTAGAACTGACGGTAAGGTAAATGTGGTTAATCCTGAGTTACTGGCACCAGAACCTGATTTTCAGCGCAAACTTGACCGGGAAACGGCCACTATAGCTGAAAAACTGGAAGAAAGTAAATTGCTTTCTTTATTGGTGGGGGCACTGGGTATTAGTTATCTGCTGATTTATTTTTATCACAGTGGTTTTAATATCACGATTAATACTGTTAATCTGATTTTTCTGACTGCTGGTGTGTTATTGCACCGTACGCCTATGGCCTATATGCGTGCTGTATCCAATGCAGCCAGAAGCACAGCCGGTATTATTATTCAATTTCCGTTCTATGCGGGCATTCAGTTAATGATGGAACATTCCGGTCTGGGTGGCTTAATTACTGAATTCTTTATCAATATTGCCAGCAAAGATACTTTCCCTATCTGGACATTCTTCAGCTCCGGCATTATCAACTTTGCCGTACCTTCAGGTGGCGGTCATTGGGTTATTCAAGGTCCATTCGTTATTCCGGCTGCGCAGGCTCTGGGCGCTGATTTAGGTAAATCCACTATGGCAATTGCCTATGGTGAACAATGGATGAATATGTTGCAGCCATTCTGGGCATTACCTGCACTGGCCATTGCTGGTCTCGGAGTACGGGACATTATGGGTTACTGTATGACGGCATTAATTTTCACTACGCCCATATTCCTGATTGGATTGTACTTTTTCTAGATAAAAAAGGAGTTTACGATGACAAAAACCGTAATAGTTAGTGCAGCTCGCACGGCCATTGGTAGTTTTAATGGTTCACTGGCCACAGTAAATGCGATTGATTTGGGCAAAACTGTTATTGATGAAGCATTGAAACGTGCTGCACTTGATGCCAGTTTGGTGAATGAAGTTATTATGGGTAATGTGCTACAGGCGGGGCTGGGACAGAATCCTGCCCGACAGGCCGCACTGGGCGCAGGTATTCCCAGCACCGTACCAGCATTTACCATTAATAAGGTATGTGGCAGTGGCCTGAAGTCAGTCGTACTGGCAACACAAAGTATTTTAGCAGGCGACAATGATGTTGTTGTGGCCGGTGGAATGGAAAACATGTCTCAGGCTCCCTATCTGCTTGGCAGCAAAGCACGCTGGGGGCTGAAAATGGGGAATGCGGAACTGTATGACACAATGGTGAATGATGGTTTAACCTGCGCTACCAACCATTATCATATGGGAATTACGGCGGAAAATATTGCCGAACAATATGCTATCAGCCGACAGGAACAGGATGAACTGGCATTGCGTTCACAGCAGCTAGCCACTCAGGCCATTAATAATGGTGAATTTGCAGAAGAAATTGTGCCTGTGACCATCAGTTCGCGTAAGGGCGATATTATCTTTAAACAGGATGAATATCCCAAAGCAGACACCAGTTTGGAAGGTCTGGCTAAACTTCGACCTGCCTTTAAAAAAGATGGCACCGTCACAGCTGGCAATTCCTCAGGCATTAATGATGGTGCGGCTGCCATAGTTCTGATGTCAGAAACCAAAGCCAAAGAATTGGGATTAAAACCACTGGCGTATATTCGCAGCTATGCATCTGGTGGTGTAGATCCCAGCGTAATGGGTCTGGGCCCGGTACCGGCAACCCGACTGGCTTTACAAAAAGCCTCACTGGAGCTATCTGACATCGATTTAATTGAGGCAAATGAAGCTTTCGCTGCCCAGTTTCTCGGGGTGGGACGTGAGCTGAATTTTGATATGGACAAAACCAATATACATGGTGGTGCCATTGCACTGGGTCACCCTATTGGCGCCAGTGGCGCACGTATTCTGATTACTCTGCTTTATTCCATGCTCCATCGTGATAAACAGCTGGGACTGGCAACATTGTGTATCGGTGGCGGACAAGGTACAACAGTCATTCTGGAACGCTGTTAACAATAACCCGATAATACTAATGGTTATATTTGGTTATCGGGTATGTTATTAAGTTAAGCAGTCAGGCAATATGGAATTCATCTGATATTGCCTGACTTGTTAAACTGAATAATTTACCCGATAATTCAAATTAATTTAGATGAATATTTCAGCTGATAGCTGGTCTGATACTGCAACACTAGTTTATTGATAATCATGGATATCTGAGCACTTATGCATGCCTTTTTACTTCAGCGCCTGTATCCAGACAGAATCAGTGCCCGTATTTTTTTGCTGGTAACATTTCTGTCCTGTTTTTCAATTTTTATTTGTGCAGTATTAATTGATAAAGAAGGACGTGAGCTACTCAGGCAGGAAAAAAGCCAAAAACTCTATGCTGTTACAAAAACATTAGATTTGCTTTTAGGGGATGCCTATCAGCACATTGATAAGAATTTACCCAAGGCACAGCAGATTGCACAACTTAATCAGTATCTGTCTCCCAGAGTTGAGCCGTTACTGAAAGATATGCCGAGTATTGCGGCCGGTTATTATCACAAACAGCTGGATGCGATTATAGTCTATGCGCCACAATCTGCGTACGGTGTAAATGTTGGAAAATCTATTGCTGCCACACACAAAGGGCGCAAAGTGATGCAAAGTGGCCTGCACATGATTGATATTGGTGAACAGGTTAGAGGCAATATCATGAATGCCATGATTCCTATTGTGCGCAATAACCAGATCCTTGGTTATATCTGGGCTAATGAAACATTGGATGATATTGAAAAACAAACATTTGTATTTGACAAGAGTGTTATAACCATCAGCTTAATTTGTATGCTAAGCTGTATCTGTATTGCATCTTTTTTATCCAGAAAGCTGAATACTGATGTTAATTTAATCAGACAAGGCTTGGAAAAACTGCCCTTTTCACTTGATTTGCGCCTGCCTGTTATTCGCGGAGAATTAAATGAAATTGTGAATGGAATCAACAATCTGGCTGAAAAGCTCAGAAAAACCAAAACCATGAACGAATTGATTCTGGAAAACACACTGGATGGCGTGATTACTGTAGATAATAATGGTTCCATAACCATGTTAAATCCGGCAGCAGAAAAAATAACCGGTTATCAGCTTGAACAAATACTGGGGCAACCTTATACAACCATAATCGATGATAAAAATTTTCAAAGCCCGTTATTGGATACCTTATACAATGGTATTGATCATATCGGGGTCGAGGTAGATTTTCCGGTTGCCGGACGAATCATCAGAATTTCTGCCAGTACCAGCCACCTAAAAAATCATCAAGGTCAAATAATTGGCGCAGTGGTTATTTTTAAAGATATCACTGAGAGAAAAGAAGTAGAAAAATTAATCCAGCAAACAGAACGTCTGGTTGCGCTGGGTGAATTGATGGCAGGCATTGCTCATGAAATCCGCAATCCATTGGCAGCAGTACGCGGTTTTGTCCAGTATCTGCAAAATGATGTCTCACGCACGGAACAAAATGAATATATTGACATTATTCTGAAAGAAGTTGATTCCATCAATCTGGTCATCCAGCAACTGCTGGATTTCTCAGTGCCCTCTAAAAACTATTATGTTTCTGTGCAGTTAAATACTTTGATTGAAGAAGTACTGGTATTGATTAACTCATCACACCGATCAAATAACATCAACCTAACTCTTACTTTAACCAATCCGTTACCATCGCTGTATCTGGATAAAGAATTAATCAAACAGGCATTATTGAATTTATTAATTAATGCTATTCAGGCAATCAAAGATCACGGTGATATTGAAATATCTACATTATTGTCTGAAAACCAGAAGTATCAATTGATTCGGATAAAAGATAACGGTGAAGGTATAAAAAAAGAATTGATGGATAAAATCTTTATGCCGTTTTTTACAACCAAAATTTCTGGTACAGGCCTTGGGCTGGCTATGGTACAGAAAATAGTTTCTTCTCATAAAGGAAAAATCAGCATTAAAAATAATGAGAACAGCAGTGGTGTTACTGTTGAAGTAGCACTTCCCATTAACTGATACAAGATAATCTGTAATTTATGTCGGAAAAAATCTTAATTGTCGAAGATGAACTGAATCTACGCAAATTATTGTCCATTTTTTTATCACAGGAACAGTATCATGTTATTACTGTTGATAATGCAGAAGATGCTATTAAAATATTAGCGCAGCAGCCTATTGACTTAGTTTTAATGGATAACCGCTTACCACAAATGACCGGACTGGAAGCGCTGAAAATAATTAAAGAGCTTCATCCGGAAATATTTATCATACTGATGACGGCTTATGCTGGTGTTGATACAGCTGTTGAAGCTTTAAAACTGGGAGCAATTGATTACATTGTTAAACCCTTTGATCTCAATGAGCTTAAAGCATTGGTAAAGCGTACCTTAGAATTAAGCAAGGCTAAAAAGCAAGGGATCGATTTATCTCCAAAAATCGAATTATCCAATTCTGATACTAAAAGGCATATCCTCACTAACAGCCCGAATATGATGGAACTGTGCCGCAATATCGCGAAAATATCACAAACCAGAACTACCGTATTAATCACAGGCGAAAGCGGTACCGGTAAGGAATTAGTCGCAAAAACCATTCATTACTATAGTACGCGTTCAACCGGCCCTTTTATCAAAGTCAATTGTGGTGCATTACCGGAAACTTTACTGGAAAGTACACTATTTGGACATGAAAAAGGATCATTTACAGGTGCTTACCAACGCCAGATCGGCTTATTTGAACGTGCACATCAGGGCACACTTTTTCTGGATGAAGTAGCAGAAATGTCGACTAACCTACAGGTAAAACTTCTGCGGGTAATTCAGGAAAGAGAATTTGAACCAATCGGTGGTACCAGATTAATCAAAACTGACTTTAGACTAATTGCAGCCACTAATCGTAGCCTACCGGATATGATCAGCAGTGGTGAATTCCGCGAAGATTTATTTTACCGGCTTAATGTAATGGAATTAAGCCTACCACCTTTACGCGACAGAAAAAATGATGTCATGCTGCTGGCTCGCTACTTTGCCAATCAGTTTTGTCATGAAAACAATAAGGAATTACTTGACTTTACCATCAGTGCAGTAGAGGTACTCAACCAATATCCATGGCCGGGCAATGTACGCGAATTATCCAATGCCATTGAACATGCGGTAGTGATGTCTAATGGTCTGTTTATTTATCCGCAAGATCTTCCAGCGCATATTATTGCCCATAAAAAAACGCCTGATTTTAATCCCGATTTTGGTGAAGATGAGCAATCCAGTGCCACCTTAAAGGAAAAAGTTAAGATTTATGAAAAGGAACTCATTATCAATGAATTAAAACTAAACCGTGGGCATCGGGAAAATACCGCCCGTTCACTAGGCATTAGTAAAAGAACGTTGCTATATAAAATGCAGGAATACGAGATTGCAGAAACCATTAATTAAACGTGATAAAACCAACGATATGGAGGCATTCTTAACGATCTGATGCTGGATGACAGATATAGCATTCCAGCCTAGTTATTCCGGCAGCCAGAAATAAACCCAAGCTTCACCATGTTGACGCACATACAATTTCCAAGCCTCCAAATCCGAACTTGGTATTGTATGTACGCATTCAGCTAAAAAAACATAACTGGGTCACAAACACCACTTCGTAACTTATTTAAAATGACTCATAAGCATAATCAACGATTAACGGTGCATGATCGGAAAATTTTTCATCCTTATAGATAGCTGCGGTTTGCGCACAAGCGGCAAGATTTGGCGTTGCCAGCTGGTAATCAATACGCCAGCCCACATCTTTTGCATAAGCTTGTCCACGATTACTCCACCATGTATAGCCGGGTATTTCTGGATACAGAGTACGCCAGATATCCACCCAGCCCAGCTCGTCAATTACTCGACTAAGCCACTGTCGTTCTTCGGGCAGAAAACCAGAATTTTTCAAATTACCACGCCAGTTTTTTAAATCAATATTCTGATGCGCAATATTCCAGTCACCACAAATTACAATATCGCGTTGCAATGCTTGTAATTCACGTAGCACCGGTAGAAATTTATCCAGAAAACTAAACTTAGCCTGCTGCCGCTCCTCCGAACTGCTGCCCGATGGCAAATACAATGAAATAACCGTCAACTTGCCAAAATCAGCGCGTACATAGCGCCCTTCATGGTCAAAATCTTCCCAGCCTAGCCCAATCTGAATAGCATCGGGCTTTCGCTTACTATATATGGCCACACCACTGTAACCACGTTTAACTGCGGTATGCCACACACCATACATGCCCAATGGATGCTTCATCTCCTCGGTCATATCAGCTTCCTGAGCTTTTAACTCCTGTACACACACAATATCAGCCTGTGCCTGTGCCAGATAATCAATAAAACCCTTACTGGTGGCTGAACGTATACCGTTTACATTGGCAGAGATAATGCGCATCCGCATGTCCTTTCGTTTAATGCTAAAATTTAAAGCTTAATTTGTTTAATACGTCATTTTATCACCAAGGATAATTATGTCTGATTTCCGTCAGGACTTTCTCCACTTTGCCCTGCAACAGAATGTTTTAAAGTTTGGTCAGTTCACCACTAAGGCCGGCAGACAGTCGCCCTATTTCTTTAATGCCGGTTTGTTTAACGATGGCTACAGCATTCTGCAACTGGCTCGCTTCTATGCCCGCTCCATTCTGGCTAGCAATATAAAATTTGATATGCTGTTCGGACCTGCCTACAAAGGCATTATATTGGCCGCCGCCACTGCAATGATGCTGGCAGAAGAAGGACGCAATGTGCCATATGCCTATAACCGTAAAGAAGCAAAAGACCATGGTGAAGGTGGTGTACTGGTGGGTGCGCCATTACAGGGACGCGTACTCATTATTGATGACGTCATTTCAGCCGGTACTTCAGTACGCGAATCAGTAGCCATTATTCAGCGTGAAGGTGCACTTACTGCTGGTGTGGCTATTGCACTTGATCGCATGGAAAAAGGTCAGGGAACACAATCAGCCGTACAGGAAGTACAACAGCAGTATCATATACCCGTAACAGCAATTGCCACACTGGAGGATTTACTGCGCTTGCTGGAAAATGATCCCACACTGGCCAGCTACCATCAACCAGTAGCAGCTTATCGCCAACAATATGGTGTGTAAAGTTTGTCTGGTTCTGGCAAAAAAGATTGCTTTAACGGTTCATGTAATCTTATGTTTATAAATTGATTATCTTTACTGCGTATCTACCAGATGAATGTTGAACAGTTACTCAATCATTATGGCTATCTGGCCATCTTTATTGGCAGTATTCTGGAGGGCGAAACCATTCTCACGCTGGCTGGTTTTTTTGTACACAAAGGCTATCTGTTGTTTGTACCCTCCATTTTGTGTGCTACTGCTGGCGGCATGATTGGTGATCAAGTGTGCTTTTTACTTGGCCGTTATTATGGCACGCGTTTGTTGCAACACTTTCCCAAACTGGATCCGCTGGTAGAAAAAACCAATCGTTTATTGAGCAAGCACAGCTCAATTATTATTATTGGCGTGCGCTTTATGTATGGTCTACGCATTGCTGGCCCCATCGCTATCGGTATGAGCAAAGTATCCTTTTCCCGTTTCCTCTTACTGAATGCACTGGGCGCGTTATTCTGGGCAACCATCATCGTTAGTTTTGGCTATTTGTTCGGTCAATCAGCACAATGGTTATTTACACAATTTCAACAGTATACAAAATTGCTTTTTGCCCTTATTTTACTGATCGCTGTAATCGTTCTTTCCATATACTGGTATAGCAAACAACGCCGTAATAAATAAAGCAGAAAGCTGATTCTGATTCATATCAGCGATAAGTAAACTGCCCCTATCTATATCAATGTTTGAGTAAATAGGAAAATATTTTCCACTAAACAGACAACTTAATCACAGCCTGATCTGTTTTATCCAGCCAACCAAAAACAATAAACCCCGCTGTGGCGGGGTTTATTGTTTTTCTAAAATCAGCTAACACTACCTGATCAGAAAGTATGTTTCAAACCAACACCAAAGGCAGTGGTTTTGTTTTTACCTTTGCTTTGATTCAGTTCATCGTAGCCATTTCCTTCGCGCAGCCAGCCTGCCTGAATATTAGCAGTAGTATGTTTAGAGAAGTCGTAATCTGCACCTAATACAACCTGATCATATTTGGTGTTTTTCTCTTTGCTACCGTTAATTTTTACATCCCAGCCATGAGCATAGGAGATTTTCGGGAAAACATTATTGAAGTGGTAGCCAAGGGTCAAAACAGCTTCCTGTCCCCGGTTATCCCAAGTCACATTATGATCACCAATATTCATAGTGTTTAAATTACCCTCTCCGCCTACGGGAATTGATACGCCTTTCAATCCACGGAAATAGGAGCTGGTATTTTTACTATATTGATAACCCACACCTACAAACAGATCATTGGCATCATAGCCACCTTCAAGACGATGCACCTGACCATCTTTAAGTTTGGTGTGACCAGATTCAGAAATCATGGCAGCAGAATTTTTCAGGAAGTTAAAGCCGTATTTTGCAAAATAACCGGCATTATGGTAATTCAGACCCACGCTATACTTATCGCCAGCGCCCATACCGTAATCATACTCACTGTTACGATTGCCACCATTTACATTATCACGTGGAGAGTACAGCGCATTGAATTTGAAACCGGCCCATTCTGGTGAATCATAGGCAATACCTACGTAACGCTCACCAGTGCGGGTAAATTTGCCCAGACCTAAAACTTCATTGTTGTATTCCCATGGGTCAACAACGTCCATATTGGCTTTCATGGCATTGCTGATACGACCCGCACGAACTGTACCAAAATCAGTTTGTAAACCGATAAAAGAGTCACGGTTAGCCCAGCCATCAGCTTTACCATTACTATTACCTAAATGAATGGCAGATTCTACCTGCCAGATAGCTTTCAGACCGTTACCCAAATCTTCAGAACCTTTAAAGCCAATCCGTGAACCATAGTCAGCAATCCCATTCTGGTATGGGCCGCGGCTATCGCCACTGGTTTTAGTAGAAGATACTTCATAGCCTGCTTTCATTTGGCCGTACAATACAACCTCTGCCATAGCAGCAACTGGCAAAGTAGTCAAAGCCAAAGCAATCAGGGTTTTTTTCATTACTGTATTCCTAGTTTTAACGTCAAAAATACAAACTTCAAAAACCAAATGAAGAGCTTTTGAAGTTTTACATCAATCGCCATCATGACGAGTGTGCGGAATATACTGGTGAGATTATAAAAAAGCAAACTACGGATTCTGCATATCAGATTGGCGTAGTTTCTTTGATTAAAGAATAGGTTAAATATATATTAGAAATGTATTCAAATCACGATGAACGCTACCGGTTCTATTGTTAAGCTGACTTTTTGCTACAGCATTTTCACATTACTTACTATTAGAAATACTTTTTTATATATTGGCAAAATATTATTTAGAAAGGTCTTATACAACACCGCCAGAACAACGATGCATACAGAAAACAAAATTTTTTATGCAATTTTTGTGAAAGTATTAATCCGTATTCTTTAAAACCATGTTCAGGCTATGATTACAGATGCAGTTTATCAAATTGCCTATCTATATGATTTTCAGCTATCAATATAATACGTTAATTATCCAATATCAATTAGATATAATTATTAGATAAGTAGATAGCTTATCTTACCTAGCACTTCCGGTACTGTTTTTCAATGATTGTAACTAAAATAATTGTCCACATGGGTAAGATTTGTCCCTTGATTTTTATAATAGCTGATATGTTTATCAGTAGTAATAATTATGCTTATATTGCTATATGCAATTCATCTGTATTAAGGTTTTATTAATATAGTTCACTGATGTTTATAAAATAAGTTAATCCCTGATGAAGAACAGATTACACTGTTCCTCAATCAGGGATTAAGTTCAACTACTAATTAGTAAGGATTAAATACTAATTAGAAAGTGTGTTTCAGGCCAACACCAAAGGCAGTAGTTTTTACTTTACCATTGTCTTCGCCTAAGCCTTCACGCAACCAACCAGCTTGTACGTTAGCAGTAGTGCGTTTAGAGAAGTCATAGTCAGCACCTAACACGATCTGATCGTATTTGGTGTTTTTCTCTTTAGTACCGTTAACTTTTACATCCCAGCCATGAGCATAGGAGATTTTCGGGAAAACATTGCCGAAATGGTAGCCAACAGTCAGAGCAGCTTCCTGGCTTTGATTATCAATAATCACGTTGTGATCACCAACATTAGCACTTACTTCATTGCCATTAGGCAGACTAATGCTAACACGAGTGTTATTTACTAATTTATTGTGAGAGGAGGTATTTTTAGTAAACTGATAACCTAAACCAACAAACCAGTTATTAGCATCATAACCACCTTCTAAACGATGAACCTGACCATCTTTGAACTCAGCAGTGAGGTCATCATGAATTTTTACGCCAGAGTTTTTCAGGTAGTCAAAACCATATTTAGCATAGAAACCAGAGTTCTTATAGTTCAGACCAAGGCTGTATTTGTCACCAGATCCGATACCGCGATCATATTCACCTGTACGATCACCACCGTTTACGTTATCACGTGGAGAGTACAGCACATTAAAATTGAAGCCAGCCCATTCTGGAGAATCGTAAGCAATACCTACATAGCGAGCGTCAGTACGGGTGAATTTGCCCAGACCCAATGCATCACTGCCATCGCCATATTCCCAAGCATCAACAACGTCCATATTAGCATTGATAGCATTGCTGATACGACCGGCACGTACGGTACCAAATTTGTCATGCTGCAGACCGATGAATGAGTCACGGTTAGCCCAGCCATCAGATCCACCATTGCTGTGACCCAAATGAATGCGAGATTCTACCTGCCAGATAGCTTTCAGACCATTACCTAAGTCTTCAGAACCTTTGAAACCAATACGAGAACCGTAATCAGCGATACCGTTTACGTATGGATTGCGATCTTCACCAGTAACTTTTGATGAATTAACTTCATAGCCTGCTTTCATTTGGCCATATAAAACAACCTCAGCCATAGCGGCAACCGGCAAAGTGGTCAAAGCCAAAGCAATCAGGGTTTTTTTCATTGCTGTATTCCTTTTCTATGTCGAAAAAACAAACTTCAAAAACCTAATGAAGAGCTTTTAAAGTTTTGCATTAATCGCCGCGTTAGCGATTTCATGGCTGTCAATATAATGCTTTAGTTGCAAAAAAACAAATTCATTTGCAAACACACAACACTTTTGACGAATCACGTTGCAGCAAATAATAGCTAAAATATAAAATTAAACAATAAATTCAATATCTTATATTACAAATATCACAATAAAATAAAATATTTCCCATATTTAAAAGTGTTGTAGTTTTTCAACACAATAACTGAATTAAATAATTTTGCTCAGTAGTTACGCAGCAAAATGGTAGCTACACTACAATTATACAAGGTGCAATGCATAATTATGTATCCTATTGCAAAGCCGATACTATTTTGCAGGCTACAGCGTAATTTGTAAATATCCTCGTTTGTGCAGTAGTTTGCCTGTATCAGCGATAAAAACTTTACTCATACAGGCAATTAGGCGACGAATTAACATTTCGTTGAATAAAATATATCTATTTATATTCGGGTTTCAACTTGTTGTAGTGCTGCTGGTGTCACTATTGCATCATCTGGCTGGTTAAATACTTTATCTTTACGCCGCAATTTAGGCTGCTTTGGCATAACTGCTGTATCTTCATTGATTGATACAGCTTTATCCATGCTGGTCTCAACCAATATCAGCCCACCTTGTTCGGCTATATGGCATAAGTTAGTATCTACTGTTGTATTCGTCGTTACTGATTCTAGCTGAGTGGCAACCGCAGGTTCAGTTTGTGCTGTCGTTTCGACACCAATAACAATAGATTTGTCATCAGTCGATATCTGCTGATGGCACGCCAACTGGGCAAGAATACGGGTTATCGTCTGCTGTGCCTGTACTACTGCTTGCGGAACTATGTCGTCATTAGGAGCTTCATGTAACTGGGCAGTATCAATGCTGTTGTTGTGCTGTACAGGATTGAACACATGCTCAGTAGTCTGCTGTACTTGCATTACGATTGCATGAATATCAATATTACGAATGATTTTTCTGGCCGCTATGATGTAGCTGCGCTTTTTCTTACCATTCTGGCGACGGCTGTTCTTATCATGTCGTGTTTGATGGCGCTCATTTTTAGCATCACCACCAGACAGAGTAATGATCAGTGGATCATCAGCCTGAACTTCATCAATCGAATCAGTCAGGTTTACTTGTTGTGCTGGTACTTCATTTTTGCCTGATACCCGTTGACGGCGACGACGTGTAGTATTTTGCTCCTGCTTAAAGTCATTCTGTGTCTTACTGGTATCGTTTGCAGTACTCGTTTGTGCAGCTGTACACTTATCGGCATGTTTTTCTTCGCGTCGGTTACGATGCTCATTTACCGGCCGAATTGGCACTGTGGTATCAGCTACTGTTTTACTTTCGGTAGTAATGTCGCCTTTTTTAACAGAATCAGTATTTTTAGCTGGGCGGTTAGTACGTGACTGGCGTCGTTCGTGTGGCTGGTTTTTCTGATTTTTTTTCTGTTGTGCAGTTTTCACTGTTTTTTCCGGAATGGCACTGCTTTGCACAACAGATTCGTTAGTTTTACCACTTAACAGCTTACCCAGCCAACCAGACAGTTTTTTCCACATACTGGGCACTGCTTCGGTTTTATCTGTAGACGTTTTCTCAATCACAGGAGCTGGTTGGGTATGATGAATACCTTTAACTGCTGCTTCGGGTCTGACAGGCTTGTTCTGGCCAATAGAAAATGGCAGCTCACCCATATTTTCAGGTTCCTGCACCTGATGGTAGCTAGGAATGGTTTTTTCTTCTACGTTATCTGTGCGTACTCGGGTAACGCTGTAATGTGGATTTTCCAGATGAATATTTGGAATCAGCAATACACATACATCCAGCCGCTCCTCCAGTCCAAACAACTCAGCACGTTTTTCATTCAGTAGAAAAGTAGCAACATCTACCGGCACTTGCACCCGCACTTCAGCAGTATTATCTTTCATCGATTCTTCCTGAATGATGCGCAGGATATGTAATGCTGTTGACTCAATGCTGCGAATAAAGCCGGTGCCCGCACAGCGCGGACAGATAGTATGGCTGCTTTCTCCGAGAGATGGTTTCAGGCGCTGCCTTGATAATTCCATTAAGCCGAAGCGGGACAGTTTAGCCATTTGTACCCGCGCGCGGTCTTTTTTCAATGCCTCACGCAAAGTGGTTTCAACATCACGCTGGTTTTTGCTGTTCTCCATATCAATGAAGTCAATAACCACCAGTCCACCCAGATCTCGTACACGCATCTGCCGTGCGACCTCTTCAGCAGCCTCCATGTTGGTTTTGAACGCTGTATCTTCGATATCTGCTCCGCGTGTTGCCCGAGCTGAGTTAACATCAATAGATACCAGTGCTTCGGTATGATCGATAACAATAGCACCACCAGATGGCAAGGCAACTTCACGAGAAAAGGCAGATTCAATCTGCTGCTCTATCTGAAAACGGGAAAAAAGAGGGGTATGGTCAGTATAATGCCGTAAGCGATTGAGATAGGCCGGCATAACATAAGACATAAATTCTCGAATCTGATCATAAACTTCCTGCGAATCGATCAGAATTTCTCCGATATCCGGCTGGAAATAGTCACGGATAGCCCGGATTAGCAGTGAGCTTTCCATAAACAGCAGATATGGTTCATTATGCTGCTGTGCTGCCTGCTCAATTGCACGCCATAGCTGCACCAGATAATTCAGATCCCATTGCAATTCTTCTGTACTGCGTCCAATACCCGCAGTACGTGCAATCAAGCTCATGCCGCGCGGGGTATCAAGCTCACTCATTGCCTGTTTGAGTTCCTGCCGGTCTTCGCCTTCAATACGGCGGGAAACACCACCACCACGTGGATTGTTTGGCATCAGTACCAAATAGCGCCCAGCCAGACTGATAAAGGTGGTTAGTGCTGCCCCCTTATTACCACGCTCATCCTTTTCTACCTGTACGATGACTTCTACGCCTTCTGACAGCACATCCTGAATGCGGACACGACCACCTTCGTAATTCTGAAAATAGCTGCGTGATATTTCTTTAAATGGCAAAAAACCATGGCGATCTGTGCCATAGTCAACAAAACACGCTTCCAGTGAAGGTTCGATGCGGGTAATAATACCTTTGTAGATATTGCCTTTACGCTGTTCTTTACCCAGCGTTTCGATGTCCAAGTCAAGCAGACTTTGTCCATCCACAATTGCCACGCGCAATTCTTCTGCCTGCGTGGCATTGAATAACATTCGTTTCATGAAAACCTCGTTATGCGCACTGACGAGGCGTTGTAATTAGTATTTGACACCCGCAGCCTTGCCAGATTGAATTGTTCACGGCAAATTAAGCAGGCTTTCATCATAAAGAAGGTATAAAGATCATTTGCACTATCCAGCATCACAATGCATGCTAAACAGCGTGTGCCCGATAGCCGCTAAAAACGGTCACAGCACTTAATTGGGGTAGCCATTCTTCTGTTATTCTGTCAGGTGCTTGGGCACAATTGCGGCTGCGTAATCTGGTTTTGTCTTGCCAGATCACGTCTGAAGCCGTGGCTTGCCACCTGATGGAGTCAAACTTAATCACTAACCCTTGTTATTGACGGCTGGTCAACAACATGGGGAAATACGCCTGCAACAGTGCGTTTTTCCAGTAAATACGTTAACATTTCATTATTTGCAGCCAAAATGCGCTTTCAGGCGCTTTTTTCGGCTCTGGGCAAAATACACCCTTTTCAGTTCAGTATTGTCTGCCACTATTGCTTTTGGCCAAGACAACTGATGACTTCTATTTATTTATAAAAGCTTACGGATTATAAGCAATATGACGGTTTTAAGCAAAGATTCAGTGCAGTTTTTATCTGTTTGCGCAGAAAGTGCCGGTCAACGACTGGATAATTATCTGATACGGGAGTTGAAAGGTGTGCCCAAAAGTCATATTCAGCGCATCATCCGTAGTGGAGAAGTGCGCCTGAACAAAAAACGCTGTAAAGGAACAGACCGTATTGCTGCCAATGACCAGATTCGTTTACCACCTATTCGTGTTGCCTCTAGTCATACATCTGTGCCTACCTTAGCCATTCCTGCGCATGAATTTGCTATTGTGTATGAAGATGATGTATTACTGGTGATTAACAAGCCATCTGGTATCGCAGTTCATGGCGGCAGTGGTATTAGTTTTGGGGTCATTGAACAGTTACGTCGCGCCCGTCCTGAAGCACGTTATCTGGAACTGGTTCACCGGCTGGATAAAGACACCAGCGGTTTACTTATGATTGCCAAAAAACGCAGCGCTTTGGTCAAACTGCATGAGTCAATTCGCCAGAATCATCCGCATAAGGTATATCTGGCGTTGGCTGTCGGTACATGGCCAGAAAAAGTACGTCAAGTTAAATACCCACTGCTGAAATACACAGGTGCTCAGGGAGAAAAAATGGTACGCATTGCCAGTAATGCTCAGGAAGGGCAGCGAGCACATACGCAGTTTCGGGTATTACAACACTATGCCGGTGATCAGTTACACGCGGTAGGTATAAAAGCATTAACTCTGATGGAGACTACGCTGAAAACAGGTCGCACCCACCAGATACGTGTGCACATGCAATCACAATTATGCCCGATTGCCGGTGATGAACGGTATGGTGATTACCAGATAAACAGACGCTTGCATAAAATCGGTTTAAAAAGAATGTTTTTACATGCAGCAGAATTAACACTGGCACATCCGGTTAGTGGCGATATTCTACAACTTACTGCGCCTTTACCAGATGAATTGCAGCAGTTTCTGCATAATCTGCCCGTTGTTTCTGGCCAATCATCACAGCAAAGTTAAAACTGAATTTAATTATGCCTAAAATGATTGTTGCTGTAGCCATTGTTTGAGTTGCGCGCCACATTTATCATGACGCAGACTATATTCAATAAAGGTTTTCATATAGCCTAATTTGTCGCCACAATCATGTGAATAGCCCTGAATTAAAAAAGCATCTACAGCTTCCTGTTGCATTAGTGCTGCAATGGCATCTGTTAGCTGAATCTCACCACCTGCACCCGGCAATGTTTTCTCCAGCAAAGGCCAGATACTGGCTGAAAGTACATAACGACCAACGACTGCCATATCAGATGGTGCCTGTTCCAGTGCTGGTTTTTCAACAATAGCACTTATGGCAATACTGCTTCCGGCAGCAGCCTGCTGATTATGACAATCTACAATACCGTATTTATTGACTTCACTCATCGGCACGCGTTCAACCATAATCTGGCTATGGTGTGTTCTCTGGAACTGCTGCAACATTGCCGCCAGATTATCCGTAGCCAGATTACAGGCATTTTCATCTATCAATACATCTGGCAGCAAAACAGCAAAAGGTTCATCACCAATCACTGAACGTGCGCACAGCATGGCATGACCCAAACCTTTAGCTTCGCTTTGACGCACCTGAATAATTTGCATTTCAGGGGGTAAAACAGTACGAATTTCAGCCAGCAAAGCTGTTTTACCTTTATTTTGCAACTGTGTTTCCAGCTCAAATGAGGTATCAAAATGGTTTTCAATCGCCGTTTTAGAAGCATGGTTAACCAGAACAATTTCTTTAATACCTGCTGCCGCACACTCTTGCACGATATACTGAATGAGTGGTTTATCCGCCACCGTCAGCATTTCTTTAGGAATAGCTTTTGTTGCCGGCAACATACGTGTACCGAAACCGGCTACAGGGATAACTGCTTTCATTTAATTCTTTTCCGTTCCGATTAAGTGCTTATTCAAGCAACTATTATGGTTTAAATATCAATACGATAACAAATCTTGCCTCAACTCAGATAGATACACTGCCAGACTCCGTTTGGCAGTGTATCTATTGATGATGAAAATTTTTGTTTCACATCAACACATAAATTTAACTTGCCTGCTTATTTTCCAGTCCGGCCAGCACTGCCAATACCTCTGCTACAGCTACCGCTCCCGGATCAGCCACGCCGGCCAGATTCTGTTGATTAACATACGATGAGCGCCCGGCTCCGGCCTTATGCATGGTAGCTGTTTTTTCTGCACCTTCTCTGGCTGCCAGTGCCATAGCCTGAATACCCTGCTCCTGCCATGTATGCAATGCTGGCTGCAAAGCATCAATTAAAGTGCGATCTCCCATCTCTGCGCCACCATAATGCTTCATTTGCGCCAGCCCGTTTAACAAAGCTTCCACCAAGGTAGTGCCTGTCTGCAACTTCTGACCTGCTGCGGTAAAGAAAATTGACATCAATACACCGCTTGAACCACCCATCACAGTTGCCAGCCGTTCACCAACACACAGCAGCAACTGCGGTAAATCATTCAATGGTAACAGCTGTTGTGCCAGTTGCTGCGCAACAGCATGTGCGCCATGCGCAAAAGTGCTTCCTGTATCACCATCACCGACTTTAGCATCCAGCGCGTTTAGACGGCTTTCCAGCCCGATAAGTGTGTCCGTTATTGCAGTAACATAAGCGGCCACTTGAGCGTTTTCAGACGGGGTATAATCTGGCTCTTTGGATACAGATTTACAGGCAAGTATTTTCAATGGCTTCAATGCTACTGGTTTCTGCCATCCTTGTGTTTCAACCGGAGCATTAAGTGCCTGCTCAAAATAATCATTCAGTTTGAGTAAAGACAGTGAAAAGCCTTTCATATCCAGTGAGGTTACCAGCGGTGCAGGACCAATCAACCAGTCAATCTGCTTACTTAAGGCTGAATGAGCCAATTCACGAGTCAGCAAGGCCATTTCCAGAGCCGAAACACCACCAAGATTATTAACTAAAACAGCAAAACGCCCTGTTCCTGCCGACTGTTGTAATGTATTAACCAGCGTATCAATAAGTATTTTGCTATTTTGCGTATCCACTACAGAGGCTCCGGGTTCGCCGTGAATACCCAGCCCCAGCTCTACTTGCCCTTCCTTAATACGTTTTTCTTCCAAATAGTCTGGCAAGTTACAAGTTTGCATGGCTACACCCAGACTCCATAGGTTGTCACATGCCTGCTGTGCCAGATTACGCACCTGAATTAATGATTTACCTTCTTCAGCAGCATAGCCAGCTATTTTGTGCACCAGCACCGTGCCAGCAATACCACGCGGTTGTCTGTTATCAGGCAGCGCAATATCGTCCGCAACAATAATCATTTCTACATTCAGACCATGGCTTTTTGCCTTTTCTGCTGCCAGCCCGAAATTTAGCCGATCTCCAGTATAATTTTTAACAATTAACAGACAGCCTTGCTCACCAGTCACCGCAACAATAGCATTAAATATTGCATCAACGCTGGGAGAAGCAAACAAATCTCCACATACAGCCGCAGTTAACATGCCTTTGCCAACAAACCCCACGTGTGCAGGCTCATGCCCAGAACCACCACCTGAAATAACGGCTACACGGCTTTTATCCCAGTCATTACGCATAACGATCCGTATTGCCGGATCAGTATCCAGCCTAACAAGATTGCCCTGACACGCAGAAATCACCAAACCTTCAACAGCTTCATTAACCAATTGTTTACGTTCATTAAAAAAGAATCTGGACATAATTTCCCAAAGTTATAATTAATAATTGACGAGCAGAATTAGTACTGAAAATAATGTACGTATTCAATCCGAGTAAATGATCCAATCTTCAGGCTGTCTGAATATCATGACACAGGCAGCCTGCTCTTCAATAGTCAACTCAGAATGCAAACGGCACCACAGATAAAATAAATTGTTCGCCTGCAAACAATATGTTATTTTACTTTCAGCTGTATGTTCACATCCGGCTAGATTAATTGACTTGTACTAGCAAGGAGCAGCAACGCTATTATAATGTAGACACGAAAGTGGATAAAGTTTGACCAAAAATTTCACGACAACAGCAGCTGCATCAATATAAAATTCAGATATAATTGAAAACATTTCTTATTTACTGATTAAATGCAACTTGGCAGATTTGTTTGATAAATCCGTTAATGCTCAGATATCAATACTAAAACCAGAGAATAAAGCAGATGAAGATGAAAATTAAAGGATCGGGCTTAGCAGATGGCATTCCAGAAGAAAACAGTAGCTGGGAACGCAATATGCTGGAAAAACTATTACTTGAAGTTTATCGTGAACAACGGCGCAATCGAATCTGGCGCTGGTTTTGGCGGTTGTTCTGGCTGTTCATTATTATCATTGTCATTACTTCTTTAGGAAGCGCAAAACCAAGTGGCGCACACACTGCTGTTATAGACTTGGATGGTGTGATTAGCAGCGACAATAATCAGGCAGATTTATTGCGTAAGAGCTTGAAAGAGGCTTATAAAAACAGTGACGTCAAGGGTATTATTATTCGTGCCAACAGCCCTGGGGGATCACCGGTCATCTCCAGTATTGCTTATGAAGAAATCCGTCACCTGAAAGCTGAGCATCCACGCATACCCTTATATGTTGTTACTGAAGATATGTGCGCTTCCGGCTGCTATTACATTGCCAGTGCCGCCGATAAAATTTATGCAGATCCCTCCAGTCTTGTTGGCAGTATCGGGGTTATTGGCAGTAGCTTTGATTTTACTGGTCTGATAGACAAATTGGGCATTAAGCGCCGGGTTAAAATTGCCGGCAGCAATAAAGACATGGGTGATCCGTTTGTACCAGAAACACCAGAACAGGCAGCAATCTGGCAACAAATGCTAAGCAGCATTCATCAGCAATTTATTCAGGCTGTACAGCAGGGACGCGGTAACCGTTTAAAAATTGCTGACAACCCAGACATCTTTAGCGGTCGTGCCTATACAGGTGAAGAGGCTAAAGCAGTTGGTTTAATAGATGACTTTGGCAATGTCTATACAGTTGCACGCAATGTCATCAAGGCACCGGAGCTGGTCGATTACACCGCTGAAACCGGCTGGAGTAAACGCTTAGGAAAAAGCATTGGTAGTACATTGCAGCAAAATATTCAGGGTATGACCAACAAACCATGGTAATTTCTGGTAATGACAACTATAACTAATCTACTTTTCTGACTATTAAACCCATTTATGTTTCTACAATTTGTTGGACAACAGAAATGGGTTTATTGTTATATAGGCTAACATCACTTCTGGCAAAAAATGTAATATGCTTTTCTGTTGTTATTATTATTCAGTTGCACAAATTTATCAGATTCGCTCCACCTTTAACCAAAAGACATATTTCACCAACACATATTGAATTTAATCGTTTTTCTACTCAATTTGATAGCGTTGTTGGTTATAATATTTCCTCCTTTACCCAGCATCAATATCATGTATCCAATTATCAAACCACTGCTGTTCCAACTGGATCCGGAAACTACTCATCACCTATCATTAAAATGTTTGCGATTTCTGCATCGCTATCATTGTGGTTTTTTACTTAAAGGCAAACACAATTGTGCCAATAATAACCAATCCGGAAACAATAATCGCTGTACAACGACATTGATGGGTCTAACCTTACCCAACCCAATAGGTTTAGCGGCAGGTCTGGATAAAAACGGTGAATACATTGATGCACTGGCCATGCTTGGCTTTGGTTTTATAGAGGTGGGAACCGTTACCCCACTACCGCAGGCTGGCAACCCCAAACCACGCTTATTCAGATTGCCGGCACAACGGGCAATCATTAATCGCATGGGATTTAATAACTACGGTATCGATACCATGATTAACAATCTCGCAAACAGCCAATATCGCGGGATACTGGGTATTAATATTGGCAAAAATGCAGCCACACCCATGGAAAAAGCAGTCGATGACTATCTGATTTGTCTGGAAAAAGCCTACCCTTATGCCAGCTACATCACGGTCAATATTTCTTCACCCAATACGCACAGTTTACGCAGCCTACAAAATGCCAGTGAACTGGACAGACTATTAAATCATTTAAAAAACCGACAAGCACAGTTGGCAACTCAGCATAACCGTTATGTGCCTATTGCTATTAAAATTGCACCTGATTTGAACGAAGAACAGATTGCAGCGATTGCTGACGTTGCCCTGAATACACAGATAGACGGTATTATCGCCACTAATACCACTATTGATAAAACCGTTCTGGGTCAACATAAATTTGCACAGGAAGTCGGGGGATTGTCTGGTTCACCAGTACAGATACAAAGTAATCATATACTGCGCCAACTATCCACTCTCTTAGATTCGCAAATTCCTCTTATTGGCGTTGGCGGAATTACCTCCAGTGCTGATGCAGCTGAAAAAATTCGCCTTGGTGCCACCGCAGTTCAGTTATATTCAGGTCTGATCTTTCGCGGCCCGCAGCTAATTAATGAATGTATCCATGCCTGCAATCAACTAAAGTAATGTCTTGTCCAAATAGCCGAAATTATAATAACTTTTATATCATCATTATATTGACTAATGAGATATTATCTGGATTCATTGCAAATAAGGATATAACTTACTACCATGATATTGGAATAGCATCTAAAAAATATATAATGGTTCTATGATGAAAAAAATTTGTGATCAAGATTGATCAATAAATTTATCAAAAGCGTGAATACCTCAAGACAATAATATCATTGAAAAAACATATAATCATATGAATTAATTAATATATTTTAATGGAGATTGATTATATGAAGAATATCTCAAAGTTCTTCATTATTTAATACTATAAATATTTTTCTTTTCTTGGGATTGAGTGATAATAACAAATATTAAAGAAAAGTCTTATTTTGACATCTCTTTCTTTATAAAGAAATATCCTTAATGGAGTAATAATGATACCTTCGAAGAAGGTAGATTTAAAAATTAAGAATTGGCAGAAGAAAGCCATTCCGCAAAATAGATATTTATTAATTTAAAACTCTTTAAATCAAGATTATACCAATAACAACTTTTTCTGTACCTATTAGTTAATCCTACCGTCTATCTACTTTCCATTTTCTGGCGTATAACTTAACGTGACTGTGTTTGGCAGTAAGCTCACGCCTGCGCTATGATATCAGCTTTCATATAGATATCAGCTCAGATTACTTTGTGCAGTTTTTATCTGTACAGGCAAAAACTGCACAAAGTTATTTGATTAAATTGAAAGCCACATCATGCATAACAGCGACATACCGCTGCCAAAGGATATCCAGCGGCCAGCAGAAACCGTTTTGGTGAATATTACTCCGCAAGAAACCAGAGTAGCTGTTATGGAAGAGAACAGGCTGTGTGAAATTCACATAGAACGTAACAGCGGTTATGGTCTGGTAGGGAATATTTACCTAGGTGTTGTCCGGCGCGTACTGCCCGGCATGCAAAGTGCCTTTATTGACATCGGCCTAGAGCGTGCTGCCTTTCTACACATTGTTGATATTCTGGAACAACGCCAGAAACCAGAACAAACACTGCGTATCGAACACATGTTACATGAGGGACAATCAATTGTTGTACAGGTAATCAAAGACCCGATCAATACCAAGGGAGCGCGCCTGTCTACGCAGATATCTCTGGCTGGGCGATTTCTGGTACACCTGCCACAGGATCAGCATATCGGTATTTCACAACGTATTGAAGACGAAAACGAACGTAACTATTTACGTGAGCGGCTGCAAAAGCTGTTACCAGCCGATGCAAATCATGGCTATATTATTCGTACCAGTGCAGAGAATGCTACTGATGCAGAATTACAATCTGATATCAACTATTTAACTAAAAGATGGCAACATATTCAGCAATTATCCAAAATCAGCCCACCGGAAACCTTGCTTTATCAAGATTTACCTTTGAGCCTGCGCGTATTGCGCGACATGTACAGTGACAATATTGATCACATCATTGTAGATTCATCGGCCAATTATGAAAGCATGCGTGAATTTGCTATGAATTATTCTCAGGGCGCGTTAGATAAACTGCAATTATTCCATGATGATCGCCCGCTGTTTGAAGAACACAATATCGAAACCAGAATTAACCAATCGCTACAGCCACGGGTAAATCTTGACTTCGGCGGTTATATCATCATTGAACCTACTGAAGCCATGACCACTATTGATGTCAATACTGGTGGATTCGTCGGTGCTCGCAACTTTGAAGAAACCATCTTTAAGACCAATCTGGATGCATGTCATGTTATTGCACGCGAACTGCGTTTACGCAATCTGGGCGGTATCATTATCATTGATTTTATTGATATGGCCACCACAGAGCACCAAGAAGAAATTCTGACGGAACTGGCGCAGGCACTGGCTTATGATCGTACTCGTGTGACCCTTAACGGTTTCACCAGTCTGGGACTGGTTGAGTTAACACGCAAACGGACGCGCGAAAACCTATCCCAAATTCTGTGCGAATCCTGCCCGACTTGTCAGGGACGGGGACGGCTGAAAACCGCACAAACCGTATGCTATGAAATTCAACGCGAAATCGTGCGTGAAGCACACCAAAAGAATGCGCAAGAATTTCGCATACTCGCTTCACCAAGTGTGATTGATTTATTTCTGGATGAAGAAGCCAACTCGCTACAAATGTTAAGTCAATTTATTGGCAAACCAATTGCTTTGACAGTAGAAGCCACCTACAACCAAGAACAATATGATATTGTTCTTATATAATTTTTTCGGCAATAGAGAAACCGGACATATGAATTTACCTGATGCAGCTCAAGCAGAAAGCCTGTGGCAAACCATTCGCCATGAAACTGAAAATGCAGCACGCAACGAACCTATATTAGCCAGCTTTTTGCATCTGAGCGTTTTACGCCATAAAAGCTTTACCCGCATGCTTGCCTTTCATTTATCTACCAAAATGTCCAGCGCAGTCATGGATGCACGGGCATTATTTGAGATTTATTTGGAAGCATTCCAGCAGGATCCGGCAATTATTCATGCAGCACTGGCCGATATTGTGGCCTACTATGAGCGTGATCCGGCCTGTGATACCTATTCCTTACCATTGCTGTATTATAAAGGTTTTCATGCCATACAAACCCATCGGATTAACCATTGGCTCTGGCAGCAAAATCGCCCTACTCTAGCCTATTTCCTGCAACATCGTGCTTCAGAAGTATTAGGTGTTGATATTCATCCTGCTGCCTCGATGGGGTATGGCATCATGATTGATCATGGTACTGGGGTGGTCATTGGAGAAACAGCAGTACTGGGCAATAATATCTCCCTGCTACACGGGGTTACACTGGGCGGTTCTGGTAAACAAAGCGGTGACCGGCATCCGAAAATCAGTGATGGGGTTATGATTGGTGCTAATGCCTCTGTTCTGGGCAATATTAAGGTACACACCTGTGCCAAGGTAGGCGCCGGCAGTGTAGTCGTTAGTGATGTTCCTGAATACTCAACAGTAGTCGGTGTACCTGCACGGGTTATTAGCAAAACAAATAAACATGAAAGTCCGGCACAGGAAATGGATCAGCGTATTTAAAAGTATAGTTTGCTCAGATACATTACAGGAATGTTTAACGCAGCTATGTTTTATCTGTTGCAGTCAAATTGAACAGGATAGTAATAATGACAAACTGAGCAAACAAAAAGAGGATGAGAAAGGGTATTTTAAACAACCCAGAATATACATTTCCAAAAAATCTACACAGCAGAATTTTAATAAAAGTTCGTTTCTATTGTTCTGGAAAAAGGATATTCGGTTGCACGAGCGTGTCAGGTTAAATTGTAATCCTTTAAATCTTAATTTTATTGAATTAAACCTGCTATATATTTAAATAATATTATTTTGTTTTTTAATAGTTGTTCTTTTCCTTTTCTACTGTTGCACTATCAATCTTAGTAAGTTGATCTGCTTGTTTTAACCAGATTACGACATCCGTGCAAACACAATCACGAAAACTGCATTCTAATTTGCTGTTATCATCAACCCATGTAATTATCTGATATCCAAAATCAAAACCCCAGAACTCATCTGGATAATCTATGCCCAATTTTTGGTTTATATCATGTTCACGTAAATTTAAAAAATCACTGGCTTTGAATTGGTTTACAGTTGTTCTAAAATTTTTCATCCATTGCCTTTGTAACATTAAAATATTATCTACCAAACCTATCTTTTGATTCTAATGCAAAGAACCATGCTACAACTTATTCCATATATTGTATGGTATGACTTGTGTATTTTCGGCAAGCTGAAAACGGCGGTATTCAATATGCACCAGAGACAAAACTAACGCTTATTCATCGGTAAGAAATAGGACGACTATACTTTAAAAATAACCATCACTGATTTGGCATAATGTACTATGGCTGGCCGTCCGATCATTTATACCGTGTTAAAAAACCAAATTACAAATATTTGTATCTCAACCAGTAAAAATGAGCACTATTGAACAATAAAATAGGTTTTCAGGATAAGGTTAAACTGCCTGAGACAATACCTTAAGAGTTTTAAAAAATGGTCTTATTCATTAGGTGGAAATATCTCGGCATTTTTCAACACTTGATGCATTAAGAATACAACTACCGTTAAATATTTATCGGATAATTCCAGTATAAACCTGTCTTCTGCGTAGCACACATCTTATAAATCACACAAAATATTGCCTACAGATTAATGCAATCAATCCATTCAAAATGGCTCAAATGTAGTCAATCATGCCTAATAAATAAACCAGATAAACGATGTTAATACTTAAAGAATACAAAATAAAAAGACAATAAAAAACGCAAATTCCAATAAGAATTTGCGATCAATAAGATTGGTGGTGGCGAATCAGGGATTCGAACCCCGGACACAAGGATTATGATTCCTCTGCTCTAACCGACTGAGCTAATTCGCCATATCTCGTTTTCAAGAGAGACGCAATTATACGATATTTTTTCGAACATGCAAGCACAAATTAAACAAAAAATAATTATATTTTTGTTTTAAAATATAATTATTTTTTATTCTCCCTAATTTAGCCTAGCAATGGCTGTTAAATTAGCATCAATTCATGCATCCAGCAAACAATGCAATTCTTCGCTGGTTAAGCATAAGTATGACTATGCTTTATGATACAATTCAGCCATTTTTGAATCTAGCCAATTTCCAAGGAATATCATGAGTTTGAAATGTGGTATTGTGGGTTTACCTAATGTGGGCAAATCTACCCTGTTTAACGCTCTTACCCAGTCCGGCATTGAAGCGGCCAACTACCCCTTTTGCACTATTGAACCGAATGTCGGCATTGTTGAAGTGCCTGATGAACGTATGGCTGAACTGGCCAAAATTGTTAACCCCAAACGCACCCAGCCAGCCATCGTTGAATTTGTCGATATTGCCGGACTGGTAGCTGGTGCTAGTAAAGGTGAAGGTCTAGGTAACCAGTTTCTCGCCAATATTCGTGAAACAGATGCCATCGTTAATGTTGTACGCTGTTTTGATGACGACAATATCGTCCATGTTGCCGGCAAAGTAGACCCGATTTCCGATATTGAAGTCATTGGTACTGAGCTGGCACTGGCAGATTTAGCCAGTGTGGAAAAATCCATTGTACGTGAAAGTAAACGAGCCAAATCCGGTGACAAGGAAGCACAAAAACTGGTAACTATTCTGGAACGCTTACAGCAGCACCTGCTCGAAGGTAAACCGGTTCGCGCAGCAGGGCTGGATCAGGATGAGCTGGCGCTGATTAAACCACTGTGCCTGCTGACAGTAAAACCGGCTATGTATGTAGCCAACGTAGCCGAAAATGGCTTTGATAACAACCCACATCTGCAACGCCTGCAACAATTAGCCGCACAGGAAAACGCACCTGTTGTTGCCTTGTGCGCTGCCATGGAAAGTGAAATTGCAGATCTGGACGAAGCTGATAAAACCGAATTTTTAGCAGAAATGGGTTTAAAAGAGCCCGGGCTGAATCGGCTGATTCGTGCCGGTTATGACCTGTTAGGCTTACAAACCTACTTTACGGCTGGTGTACAGGAAGTCAGAGCTTGGACTATTCATAAAGGCGATACTGCTCCTCAGGCTGCCGGAGTAATTCATACCGACTTTGAACGTGGATTTATCCGTGCACAGGTAATTGCTTACGCCGATTTTATTGCCTGTGGCGGTGAAGCCAAAGCTAAAGAAGCTGGCAAAATGCGAGCTGAAGGCAAGGAGTATGTGGTAAATGATGGCGATGTTATCCACTTTTTGTTTAATGTTTAACTGCTAACAACAATTAGCCAGCAACAGCCCAATCAGGGTTGTTGCTTTTTTATATATTTGAATTCATACCACTTAATTGTATAAACTGGAGAATATCTTTCAGTCAGTAAAATTTGAGTTATTCCAAATTCAGCCGACAAGGTCTACTCTGTTTCTACATAACAAGATATCAGTATATAACGACTATACAGACTATTTTAAGTATTGATTTTAATAACAATTAATGCATTGAAAAATATAAACACACATATTTGCAGCCCGAATACCGTTAAAAGCAGGTAAAACATTTCTTGCCATAGTCCAATTAATGATTGATCAATTTATTGCAAGCACAAATGCAGTAATAAGCAAATCGTGTAAAATAATGCATGATTATTAATTGTCTAACTGAAAAACAGGCTAACTGGCCAGAATCAGCGAAAACGATTTATGATATTTACTATTTTGTTTTTTCATGCAGCCAGAAACCAAAATCGGTTTTAGCCATTTTTATTTAATTTGAAAGTATAAAATCTCACCATGACCAGTGTTGTTAACGATTTACAGCAACGTGGCCTGATTGCCCAGACTACCGATGCTCAGGCTCTAGATACCTTATTAAACGAACAGAAAATCACACTTTACTGTGGTTTCGATCCTACTGCTGACAGTCTGCATATTGGACATCTGTTACCTATTCTGGTATTGCGACGTTTTCAGCTGGCCGGACACACACCCATTGCCCTTGTTGGTGGAGCCACCGGCATGATTGGCGACCCCAGTTTTAAAGCACAGGAACGCTCGCTCAATACACCAGAAACCGTACAGCAATGGGTAGCTAAAATTCGTGCCCAGTTGCAGCCATTTCTCAGCTTTAGCGGTGAAAATGCAGCCATTATGGCTAATAATTATGATTGGTTCGGCAATATGAACTGTCTTGATTTTTTGCGCGACATCGGCAAGCACTTTTCAGTGAACGCCATGCTGAATAAAGAATCTGTAAAACAGCGTCTGAGCCGTGATGATGTAGGTATTTCTTTTACAGAATTCGCCTATGCTTTGCTACAGGGTTACGATTTTGCTGAGCTATACCGTCGCCACGGTACCGTATTGCAAATTGGTGGCTCGGATCAGTGGGGCAATATTACCGGAGGCATTGATCTCTCCCGTCGCCTGCATCAGGCTACCGTATATGGTTTAACGCTACCACTGGTAACTAAAGCTGACGGTACTAAATTTGGTAAAACCGAAGGTGGCGCAGTCTGGTTAAGTGCAGAAAAGACTTCCCCTTACCAGTTCTATCAGTTCTGGTTAAAGGTTGCTGATGCCGATGTATATAAATTCCTTAAATACTTTACCTTCCTCAGCATTGCCGATATAGACGCAATCGAGGCACGTGACCAGACCAGTGGCACCAAACCGCAGGCGCAGCGTATTCTGGCTGAAGAAATGACCCGGCTGATTCATGGAGAAGAAGCACTGGCAGCTGCCCAACGTATTTCTGCCAGCTTATTCGCTGAAGACCAAAGTGCGCTTACTGAAAGCGATTTCCAGCAATTATCTTTGGACGGTCTGCCTGCCTTTTCTATTACTGATTCCATTAACATTGTACAGGCATTAACCACAGCAGCTCTGGCCAAATCCAACAATGAAGCACGCGGCTTTATCAGTCAGGGTGCAGTAATGGTTAACGGGCAGAAAATTGACAGTTCTGACTATGTATTCAGCGACAGCGACAAACGTTTTGGTCGATATACCATAGTACGTCGCGGTAAACGCAACCATGCCTTACTGGTATGGCAATAATTTTTTTCAAATTCTACAAATGCACAACTCAAGGGAGTCAATATGAGTAATCACAGTACTATTCTGCAACACCTGCCCGTGGGCGAAAAGGTCGGCATTGCTTTTTCCGGCGGGCTGGATACCTCAACAGCGCTACTCTGGATGAAACTAAAAGGCGCATTACCCTACGCCTATACGGCCAACCTAGGACAGCCAGATGAAGATAATTATGAGGCTATTCCAGAAAAAGCACTGGGATATGGTGCAGAAAAGGCGCGACTGATTGATTGCCGCACACAACTGGCACGTGAAGGTATTGCCGCAATTCAAAGCGGCGCCTTTCATGTGCATACCGGTGGTATGCCGTATTTCAACACCACTCCATTAGGCCGTGCTGTTACCGGTACGATGCTGGTGGCGGCAATGAAAGAAGACGATGTACATATCTGGGGTGACGGTTCAACCTATAAAGGCAACGATATTGAACGTTTCTACCGCTATGGCTTGTTAACCAATCCGGCTTTGCGTATTTACAAACCATGGTTGGATCAACAGTTTATTGATGAACTGGGCGGACGACATGAGATGTCGCAATTTCTGATTGCACAGGGCTTCGAATACAAAATGTCTGTAGAAAAAGCCTACTCAACCGATTCCAACATGCTTGGGGCAACCCATGAAGCCAAAGATCTGGAGATGCTCAATAGCAGCATGAAAATCGTGCAGCCAATCATGGGAGTTGCTTTCTGGGATGAGCAGGTAACCATTAAAACAGAAGAAGTACGTGTACGTTTTGCAGAAGGCGTACCAGTAGCTTTAAATGGAACTGAATACAATGATCCGGTAGCACTGATTCTGGAAGCTAATCGAATTGGTGGCCGTCATGGCTTAGGTATGACTGACCAGATCGAAAATCGCATTATTGAAGCCAAATCACGTGGTATTTATGAAGCACCGGCTATGGCATTACTGCATATTGCCTATGAGCGTCTGCTTACTGGTATTCATAATGAAGATACTATCGAACAGTATCGTATCAATGGTTTGCGCCTAGGCAGATTGCTGTATCAGGGACGCTGGTTTGATTCGCAGGCACTGATGCTAAGGGAAACTGCACAGCGCTGGGTAGCCAAAGCCATTACAGGTGAGGTAACGGTGGAATTACGTCGTGGTAACGATTACTCTATTCTTAATACCGAATCACCAAATCTGACCTACCAGCCGGAACGGCTAAGTATGGAAAAAGTCGATAATACTGCCTTTTCTCCAGCCGATCGTATAGGCCAGCTCACCATGCGTAATCTGGATATTGCCGATACCCGTAATAAACTGGCAATCTATACCAGCAGTGGGCTGTTATCAGTAAATCAGGATGCATTGCTACCCCAATTAACTGATAAAAAAGATATTCTGTAAGATTTATAATTTAAAAAACTAAAAAACCGGATGGCATTTATGCGCTACCCGGTTTTTTATTGCAAATATAATCTAATTGGCAACTATAAATAAGATATTTAATTATTTAATCAACGCGCAGACTTTATCTATAAACTGGATACAGTTAATTACTTATGCTGTGAATGAATAATTTTCAGACTAAATAATGATTCTGCGGTGACTAATGCATTGTTTTCAATCTGATGATTCTATATAAGCCAACTGGTAACCATTTTGCTACAGCTAATTTATACAACAATTTTAATATACTCAGATATCTGCTAAAGTGCAATTACGTTGCCATAAGGAAGTTTTACATCGTAAATGGCCAACATATTGCAACGGGTAAGTAGGCACAACAGAAGGAACGTCATCAGCACGCATATGGAGCAAATCACCCGGTGCAACCCATTCGGCCGGTGTTTTGGTTAAGGGGATTCCAGCATAATTATAGGCAGCAACTACCAGCTGCGAACAAAAATAGCGATCAGAAGAGAAAGGTGTTACCTGCACTAATGCCATGGTATTAAGACACAGATGGCGAAAGGCGCGAGGTATTACTGGTAATTCACATACTTTGCGAGTAACAGTATAAGGAGTCTGTTTAATGATACCGAAATAATTATATTTTCCCCCAGCCTCAGCCTTGGCAAACTCACGAATTTTCTCAGCCTGTAAATTATTTAAATGTGGATGGCGATAAACCACCAGTAGCGGGTTTTCATCAACACTCTCAGCCAGAGGCATGATATGTACACCACTGCCAACGGCCTCGGCAACTTCACCATCTCCTAAATACAGGAATGCATGGCTGATTGATGTGTTACCAAACAGACGTAAAGCGCGTGATCTCAGGCCGGAATTAGCAGAAAATAAAATATCCCCGCTTTGCAGATCCATTGGATTAATCAATAGTACACCCGTTTGTGGTGCCGTATTTTGCCGTTGAAACTTTAAGACAATATGTTTTTTCTCTCCGGAAGTGCTTGGAACACGGTGAAATTGGGCTGTACAGGCAACACACAGGTAACAACATAAAATTAAAAACAGAAATCTCGAATGTTTGATAATTGAAGCGATATTAAATTGGGTTCTATATAAATTTATCATTATTCAGAGCTTAATTTTTTTGAATACAATAGATTGCAAATCAATCAGCATTCCCCTGTTTTGCCTAAGTAACAATTACATATACTTAAAGCATTTATTGGAAACATCAGGAATACGATTAAAACTGACCAATATTTTATTTACATTAAGTTATCTAATCTTCTCATAATAACATATATTAATAATTTATTTTAAGAAAATTTAAAAAGAGCACTATCTAATAGTATATATAGTAGAGTTAAACTAATGAAATAATTAAACATTTTTATTAGAATCATTAAGTTATAATAAAAAACATTCTAAAGTTATCCAATTTATCAGTAATAAAAAAACCCTGCTTAAAGCAGGGTTTTTTTATTACTAAGGTAAAAAGTTATCTAACTTTTTTAGCTACCATAGTACGGATTTTAACGTCTACGCGGCGATCAGGTGCGATACACTCGATCAAAGCAGCACGTTTCTTAGCTGCTGAAACTTTTTTGCCCAGTCTGGCAACTTCAGCCTGACAAGATTCGGTCATGCGAGCTTCAGATTTACCTAAGCCAACTGCAGAGATTTTCTCAGCAGAAACGCCTTTGGAAACCAGATACTGAGCAACAGCATGAGCACGACGCTCAGACAAAGCCTGATTATAAGCTTCAGAACCTTTAAAGTCGGTGTGACCTTCAACACGTACAGCCTGTACGCTGCTGTCAGCCAGACGGCTAGCCAATTGATTCAGAGTATCAATTGCTTCCGAACGCAAAGTATCTTTATCAAAGCCAAACAGGAAGTTAGCAGACAAAGATACAGTTTCATCAACAAATCTAGGTGCTTGTGGTGCAGCCTGAGCAACCACCATTGGGTGACCACAGTTGTTGCCCAATGTAGGTTCATTATCGTTATTGAAACGGTTTTTCACACATTCAGGTGTACCATCAGCACCATTTTCGCGAGTGACAAGAATTTCACCTGTTCCTTTTTCAGGAGCAGAACTAGTAGTATAGCCATTATAAGTACCAGCAGGTTCACCGGTCCAGTTGGCACCCGGTACAACACCATTGGCAAAAGCGGCAGTTGAAGCAGCCATAGCAACGATCAATGCGCTCAATTTTAGCTGTTTGGTCATGTTATTCCCTCATCAAAAAATTTGTTATGTGTTGATTCAGCATTAAATTCGCCTGATCAAAACACAAATACCATTTACAGGCCGCTCAAACCGGGCGGGTAGCTTGGTAAATCAGGTCTATACTATAAAAACCACAGCATAAACTGTCAATACGCAAACCACCAAGGCGAAGCTGCTAGACGACCCGCTTCCTAACTTTGCATCATGCCTAAAAAATAGCTTTGTGTCACTTATTTACAACTAAATTCGTGCCTTTACTCAGATTAAGTTGCATTAAAACAACAAGCAAGCTTCTATTGGCCTGATCGCTCGCAGCAAGCTGATTAACTTGTAAATTTGTCCAGTCGCAAGTGAAGATGTTTCATGTCAGAATGGGTAAATTGCGTTATGATGTAGATAACGAAGCTTTTTTGTTGTATTTGAGCGACAATTAAAACAACGCTAAACTTAAAGGGGGCAGAAACAATATGAAGCTGCAACAGTTACGTTATGCAGTTGAAGTTTATCGTCAGAATCTGAATGTCTCAGAGGCAGCTGAAGTGCTGTTCACTTCGCAGCCGGGTATTTCCAAACAGATTCGCATGTTGGAAGAAGAACTTGGGGTACCACTCTTTATCCGTCACGGCAAACGTATGGTAGCAGTAACGGCACCTGGCAAAATTGTGCTGGAAACTGCCGAACGAATTTTACGTGAAGTACAAAATATTAAGCAAATTGGCACAGAGTTTGCCGACCAGAATATTGGTTCTCTAACCATTGCCACTACTCATACACTAGCGCGTTATGATTTACCTGAAGTGGTATCCGCCTTTGTTAAACGCTATCCTCAGGTTCAGTTAAATATCCAGACAGCCAGCCCGAAAATCATCACCCACATGGTTCTTGATGGAGAGGTAGATTTTGCTATTGGCATGGAAATAGAAATTGAACACCCTGAATTGCGTAAACTGAGTTGTGGGGCATGGAACCGTAGTATTATTGTCCCCGATAATCATCCCCTGTTGAGTCTGAAACGGCCATTGAGACTGGAGGACATTGCTGCTTATCCGCTCATTACCTATGATATTGCTTTCAGTGAAGAATCCAAAATCGCCCGCGCCTTTGCTCAAGAAGATTGCAACTTACCCAGAGTAGTACTGGCTTCAGCTGATACGGATGTCATAAAAACTTATGTAGCACAAGGCTTAGGTATTGGACTACTGGCCAGTATGGCTTTTGACAGCAGATTGGATCAGGGTTTACAGCTGATCAGTGCTGAGCATTTATTTGAGCCTTCATTCTCGCAAATAATACTCAGACAGGATGTATATCTGCGTGGCTTTGGCTATGAATTTCTGGCCTTGTTCGCTCCGGGGCTAACCCGTGCCCGAATTGAATCTGCACTGCATTCTTCTTTCGAAGAAGATTTTTCAATTTAATCATTCTTTTTACATCAAAGCCATTTTGTACTTATTGTACAAAATGGCTTTGTAGCAGTTAGGGCATAAGCATTCCGCCGTTAACATGTAGTGTTTGTCCTGTGATGTAGCGTGCGTCCTCACTAGCCAGAAACAATACGGCTGCGGCCACATCTTCCACAGTACCCAAACAATTCAGCGCAGTTTGTGCTGCATAAAAATCTCGTTGCTCCTGCGGCAAAGCTTTTGTCATATCAGTTTCGATAAATCCGGGTGCAACACAGTTTACGGTAATACCACGCGAACCAACTTCGCGCGCCATGGATTTACTAAATCCAACCAGTCCGGCCTTAGCAGCAGCATAATTTGTCTGACCGGCATTACCCATAAAGCCAATCACGGAAGTCACATTGATAATCCGACCCCAGCGTGCTTTCATCATACTGCGCGTTACAGCTTTGCTGGCACGAAAGGCTGATTTCAGGTTGATTTGCATGATTTCATCCCACTCTGCTTCTTTCATGCGCATCAGAAGGTTATCGCGGGTGATACCAGCATTGTTCACCAGTATCGCAATATTGCCAATATTACTCTCGATATCCGCAATCAGATTTTCAATACTGTTTTCCTCAGCAATGCGTAATTCCCGCCCTTCTCCGCCGACATCAGCCAATGCCTGATTAATACTGTCTACACCACTAGCAGAAGTCGCTGTGCCAATTACCTTAGCACCTTTTTCAGCCAGCGACCGGGCAATGGCAGAACCAATTCCTCGGGTAGCACCCGTTACCAGAGCGATTTTACCTGTTAAATCCTGATTCATTATTCTTTCCTTTAGCTGGCAGAATGCGCAGCAATGAAACTTTCCATATTTTCTACACTAGTTAAAGCTGTACAGCTGGCACTTTTATCAATTCGCTTGGCCAGACCGGCCAGTACTTTACCCGGACCACATTCAGCAAACTCAGTAATACCTTCTGCCACCAGTTTGCGCACTGTTTCTGTCCAGCGCACAGGTGAATACAACTGCTGCACCAGCGCCTGTTTAATTGCTTCCGGCTCAGAATGTGCGGCAACATCCACGTTATGTAATACCGGAATCTGTGGTGTCTCAATTTTAATCTGTGCCAGAGCCACAGCCAGTTTGTCGGCAGCCGGCTTCATCAGACGACAGTGAGAAGGTACAGATACTGGTAAAGGCAGAGCACGTTTGGCACCAGCCGCTTTAGCCAGCTCACAGGCACGGGAGATAGCCGTAGTACTTCCGGCTATTACCACCTGACCGGGCGAATTATAGTTTACTGCTTCGGCAACGGTACCTGATAATTCATTTTGCGCCTGTAAGCAAACCTGACGCACGATATCATCATCTAACCCCAGTATTGCTGCCATTGCACCTTGACCAGTTGGAACAGCTTCCTGCATTAGCTGGGCACGCAGGCGAACCAGTTTGACAGCATCATTAAAGCCCAGACTACCTGCTGCAACCAGAGCGGTGTATTCGCCCAGACTATGGCCTGCCAGCATCACTGGTCTCAGTCCGTGCAGTTGTTGATAGACATGCCAGCTTGCAATACCAGCAGTCAGCATCAGCGGCTGGGTATTAACGGTTTCATTCAGGGCAGTGTTATCTTCACCATTCATCAGTGCCCATAAATCCTGATCAAGTGCTGCCGAGGCCTGTTGGAATGTTTCTTTGACAATGGCCATGTCGTTGAAACCGGCCATCATATTGAGGCTTTGTGACCCCTGACCGGGAAAGAAAAAAGCAATATTCATGGTCTTCCTTGATTTGAATGGAACTAATATTGAGACAATTATTTTGATGGAGACTGGTTGGCCTGTAAGGGTTGATTGTGGTGCAGAAACATTTTGGCACCAGCTGGTGCACCTATTGCATAATTCAGGCTAGCTTCCAGTGATTGAGCAAACGGCCCCTGATAGATTTTATTACCCATATGAGTCAGATTGGAGCGTGCATCAATATAAACTTTACCGCCCAGCAGATTCCACAAACGGCAGAAACTGAAATCCTCAGACAAATAACGTTTGGTTACTGGGTCAACCAGACAGTCATAAAAACGATAATGATAACCCTGATTATCAACACTGGGGCAATCAGGCTGATATTGCAGTTCAGGATAAGCTTTCATTAAACGGGTAAAGACCTCACGCTTAATCACCATGAATCCGGTTGGTGCCTCTGGAAGCTCAATAAAACCTTCATCATCTATCTGCACATGCACTTCATTATTGGCATCTGCCCGGCTGATATTGATGGCATAGCGTGTATAGGTGGCATTGAACTGCTGCTGGTTCATATGTGCATCAATACCATCTGCCGGCCATGATTCTCGCTTGAGCGGGTACACGCCGGCAACAATATCGCGATCTGCCAATAACAGTCGCTGAAATGCTTCCGGTGAAAAACCGATGTCGGTATCAATCCAGCATAGGTGTGTCCACTCTGGATGTGCCAGAAATTTAGCTACACAATTATTGCGTGCCCGGGTAATCAGGCTTTCACCCTGATGCATGAATACCTGTATCGGGAACCCAGCACGAGTATGCGCAGCCACTAAATCCAGCAACGACTGCACATAATTACCAAAGTAACGGCCATCATGGCTAGGAGACATGATAACCGGATACATACCGGCTAATGCTGATTGTGGTAGCATAATGCGACTCTGATAAAAACGGTATTAGTATTTCAGGGTAATCGCACCCCAGGCAAAGCCTCCGCCAATACCTTCTAGCAATAATGTCTGACCACGCTGGATGCGGCCGCTTTTAATCCCTTCATCCAGTGCCAATGGAATAGAGGCAGCTGAGGTATTACCCTGCTCTGCCAGCGTAACAATGACTTTGTCCATCGGTATGCCCAGATGGCGAGCAGTGGATTCGATAATACGCAGATTGGCCTGATGCGGAATAATCCAGTCTATATCAGCTGGCTGCAAACCGGATTCTTCAATAACTTCTTTGGCAATATTGGCCAGTGCCTTAACTGCAAATTTATATACAGCCTGCCCATCCATATAAAGATAGGGTGATCCTTCAATATTGCCGGCAGCGATTTTTCCGGGTGTTTGCAAGATATGGCTATAACCACCATCTGCCTGCAATCTGGTTTTGATGATACCGCCCTCCTGTTCAGACGCACCCAGAACCACGGCACCAGCACCATCCCCAAACAGGACACAGGTACGCCGGTCATTCCAGTCTAGTAGGCGGCTAAAAGTTTCAGCGCCAATAACCAGTGCTTTGCTCGCCATACCGCTTTTGATATAGGCGTTGGCGGTTGCCATTGCATACATAAAACCGGCACAGACTGCCTGAACATCAAATGCCGGACAACCGGAAATACCAAGTTTGTTCTGTACGATGCAGGCTGTAGCCGGAAATGTCATATCTGGCGTTGATGTAGCAACAATAATCAGATCGATGTCTTCTGCAGCTATGGCAGCATCGACCAGTGCGGCCTGTGCTGCGGCAACAGCCAGATCGCTGGTCTGTTCATTTTCAGCAGCAATATGGCGCGCTCTGATTCCTGTGCGTGTGGCGATCCACTCATCAGAGGTATCAACGATTTTGCTCAGGTCATCATTGGACAGACGGCGTGCAGGCAGATAACTGCCTGTGCCTAGAATATGAGCATTTAGCATGGCATAGTCTTTATTTACAACAAAGGCCACATTTTAAACAAAGTCATTTAACTTGTCTGCCTTTGTAACAGGGTGATTTATTCTTCCAGCGCAGTCAGTTGCTGTGCTACGCCAGCCTGAATTTTCGTAATTGAATCTGCCTTGATAGCCTTATAGGCCTCTTGCAGTGCGAAACAGAAGCCTGTGGCATCGGTGCCACCATGGCTTTTGACTACTACGCCTCGCAGGCCAAGGAAAATGGCACCATTGAAGCGCCGCGGATCCAGACGCCGCTTAAAGCTTTTCAATGTCGGCAATGCAATTATAGCGGCCAGTTTGTTGAACCAGCTACGAGTAAATTCCTCTTTAACAACCGTACCAATGAACTTAACTGCACCTTCAATACTTTTCAGCATGGCATTGCCGGTAAAACCATCGACTACAAGTACATCGACTTCGGCCGTAAAAATAGCATTACCTTCAACATTACCAACAAAATTCAGATTGCTGCGCTGTAAAAGCTGATGTGTTTCTTTGACGGCAGCATTACCTTTGATGTCTTCGGTACCAACATTGAGCAAGCCTACCCGCGGACGGATATTTTCAGGCGACAGTGCTGCCACCTGCTGGCTGCCCGCAATAGCAAACTGCAAAAGCTGGGTACTACTGCAATCAACGTTAGCACCAAGATCAAGTACCAGTGTAACGTGATTATTGCGCCCGGGTAAAAACTTGGCAATAGCCGGACGATCAATACCGGCAATAGTTTTCAATACAAAGCGTGCAGTTGCCATTAGGGCACCAGTATTACCGGCCGAGACGGCAGCCTGTGCCTGCCCTTCTTTAATCTGGTTAATGGCCACACGCATGGAGGAATCTTTTTTATTCTTGAGCGCAGACGTTGGTTCTTCATCCATGCCTACTACTTCACTGGCAGGACAGATGGTAATTCGCTCCATAGAAGCGCTGGCTTTGGTTAATGCGTTTCTGATTTTAGTTTCATCACCAACAAGAATCAGTGCTGCATCTGTTTGCTGCTGTAAAAAAGTCAGCGCTCCCGGAATGGTAACATCCAGTCCAAAATCGCCGCCCATTGCATCAACTGCGATGGTTTTTAAGGTCATATGTTATGCCTCAGGTGTGGTTTGGGCTGCAACGTTCTCATAGTGCTCATCAATATCAAGTGCATCCCAAGGATAATTAATCCACCAGTCATCTACCTGTATTGCACTATAGAAAGGTAAATCTGCTGGCAATACCCCTTTTTTGGGTTTACGTTTTTCGTGCAGTACGGCAACGCCCAGCTGCTGAAAACCTTCATGCTGTAATTCACGAATGCAATATTCGAGCGTGGCTCGACTGTCATCCACTTCGTCGACAATCAGTAGTTTCTTGTCTTTCATTTTCTCGTCAAAACCATTTGTCCATTGAATTTTCTGCGGACAATCGGTCGGACAATCGTTGATATCATAATAAGATAAAGTAACGGTGTATACAGGAATATTCAGAAAGCTACGCAGTATACGTGCCGGAATAAATCCACCGCCACCGATAGCAATCATTGCATCAAATGAATGTCCTGATTTCTGTATCTTTTCAGCCAGCTGTTGGATGGCACGATGTATGTCTTCGTAGTTATACCAGATTTTTTTCATGGGAAACCCGGGTCAATATAAAGAGCAGGCCACTGATGGCTGCTGGGAAAGTGAAAGTATTTTATCTTAAACAGGTTGAATTACCTGCTAATAATGGATACAAAAAAGCCAGTGATTGCTACTGCAATGTCTGGCTTTCATACGCATTGAATAATCACAGAAGTGATTTATTCACCTTTGGCTTTGATTACTTTGCGTCCACGGTACATACCGTTTGGAGAAATATGATGACGCAGATGTACTTCACCAGTTGTGGTGTCAGTAGAAACCTGTACGGCGGTTAGACCATCGTGTGAGCGGTGCATACCGCGTTTTGAAGGGGATTTTTTGTTTTGCTGTACTGCCATGTTAAAGCTCCTGGGAAATTTAAGTTAATTCGTTAGTGGCCGCTTTTCAGTCCTGCCAGTCTGGCAAAAGGATTGCCAGAGTCTTGATTGGTTTGTATTGCCAGAGTGTGATCACAATCTTCATGTCGCGGTGCAACTGGAATCGCCATTAAAATTTGGTCTTCCACCAGTGCAGCCAAATCATATTCTGCACTCCATACCGCGCCTTCAAGTGATCCATCAGCGGCCATAGCCTCGTCCAGCAACTGTTCGCTGGCAAAAAGCACTATATGCGACTGGTCATTCAGCGCCCAGGAAACTGCCTGTAAACAGCGCTGACACACCAGCTGCAACTCACCTTCTATGCTGATATCAATAAAAGGACGCTGCCAGCGATCAATTCCACCGCTGATTTTATACTGGATATTGCCGTCGCGTTGCGCCAAAAGTTCATGTGACCAAACTCGCCGGTCAAGCGCCTGAAGCTGCAATTGACCACAGCGTTGCTGCTGTTCATGTGTGAACGTGGCCGTATCAATCAAAATAGGGTCTAACATAAACGGCGGATGATATAATTTAAGCTTTATAATGTCAATGAGTTCGCATCTATGCCGAGTGATAAAAAGCTGATTCTGGCTTCCAGTTCACGTTTTCGCCAGCAGCAACTTCAGCAATTACGTATCCCTTTTGACGCAGTTAGGCCAGATTTTGAGGAAACGCCTCTACCTGCTGAAACCGCTCCACAGACAGCCTTACGTCTAGCCAGCGGTAAAGCTCAATCTCTGGCCAGTCTTTATCCGGATGCACTGATTATCGGCTGCGATCAGGTTGCCTGGTGTCGCGAACAGCAACTGGGCAAACCACTCACCGTAGCAAAAGCACAACAGATGTTACACTATTTGAGTGGTCAGGAGGTGAGGTTTTACAGTGCACTAACGGTACTGAATACTGCTAAAAACCGTCTGCATCAGCATATTGATGAAACGCGCGTTGTGATGCGTACGTTAACAGATGCGCAGATCAATTGTTATCTGACGTTGGAGCCTGATGCGGTGCACTGTGCTGGTGCAGCCAAAAGTGAAGGACTGGGTGCTCTGCTGATTGAACGCATTGAAAGCTCAGACCCGAATGCGCTGATTGGTTTACCGGTTTTTCGTCTGGTGGACTTTCTGCTGGCTGAAGGAATAAATATTTTATGAACAGTCCCATACTCTATCTGATTCCTACCCCGCTAGGAATGGCTGATACGCCCTGTCTACTTGCGCATGAACAGGAAAATATTGTTAGGCTGACCGATTTTGTTGTTGAAGCCGAAAAAACGGCACGTGCCCACTTAAAGGCATTTGGTGTACACACGCCGATTCGCGAACTGAATCTGCGTACGCTGAATGAACACACGGCAGAGCGCGATATTGCTGCATTATTACAACCGTTACATGCTGGGCGCAGTATGGGCTTACTCAGTGAAGCCGGTTGCCCGGCAGTAGCTGATCCTGGTGCACAACTGGTGGCACTGGCACATCAGGCTGGTTTTACTGTTATGCCGCTGGTTGGCCCTTCCAGCATTATGCTGGCACTGATGGCCTCTGGCACCAACGGACAGTGTTTTGCCTTTAAGGGCTATCTGCCTGCGGAGAAGAATGCGCGCATTGAACGCCTGCGCGCGCTGGAAAACCGTTCACGGCAGGAAAATGAAACCCAGCTTTTCATTGAAACGCCTTACCGCAATGATGCTTTACTGGCAGATGCCATTGCCAGCTTGCATCCGCAAACCTGTTTGTGTATTGCAGCTGATTTAACTATGCCCACTCAAACCATTATTAGTCAGAGTATTGCAACATGGAAAAGCATGAAAGTACTGCCGCAACTAAAAAAAAGACCATGCCTGTTTGTGCTGTATGCTGGTTGATACCTGATTGACATTTTTTAGAAATAACTTGTACCTCACTCTTGTCAAGGTGCACATCACTGCCTATAATGCACAGCTTATTTCGGAGTGTAGCGCAGCCCGGTAGCGCACCTCGTTCGGGACGAGGGGGTCGAAGGTTCGAATCCTTTCACTCCGACCATATTTTTAAAACCGTTTGTTCAATTATGAGCAGACGGTTTTTCTACAATCAAACCGAATTATGCCAAATAAATTTTGTTACAATCTAAAGGATAATATTGATTCTTTGCATATAAAAACAAATTATTGTAAATGGAATTAAATCTTTGCCAAACTGATGTTTTTATGAAAAAATCCTTTATAGTATGCACTTTTTGACCGCCTGTTTATTATTTAGTTATTAATAATGCTTTTCCGTAAAGTTATGTAGGCTTTATAATCTGCGAATAATGTCTTACATTATTCATAATAACTTTGAAACGCGGTAGTCTTTAAACACAAGTTTTTGAAAGATTAACATGTTACCACTCGAAATTGAGGAAATGAATCCACCACCAAAGAAACAGCGGTGGTATCAGATTCTGTATATACAGGTAATTATCGCCATTATTATTGGCATTTTACTTGGTAATTTTTTCCCCAGTATTGGCGAAAGCATGAAGCCTTTAGGCGATGCCTTCATCAAATTAGTCAAAATGATCATCTCTCCGGTTATTTTCCTCACAGTGGTAACTGGTATCGCCGAGATGAATAATATGAAAACCATGGGGCGCGTCGCTGGCAAGGCTATGGTTTATTTTCTGACTTTTTCTACTCTGGCTCTGGCGATAGGGTTGCTTGTGGCTAATATTGCCCAACCGGGACATGGTCTGAATATTGACCCGACAACCCTGCAAAGTACTAAAGTTCATGAATATGTGCAAAAATCGCATGAATCCAGTCTAACTGGTTTTCTGATGGATATCATTCCAACCACTGTAATGAGCCCGCTTACCAATGGCAATATCCTGCAAACCCTGTTTATTGCTATTTTGTTTGGCGTTTCTCTGGCAATGATTGGTGAAAAAGCCCGTCCGCTGATCAATATCTTTCATGATTTGTCTGCACCGGTTTTCAAAATGGTATCCATTCTGATGCGCGCAGCACCGGTAGGGGCATTTGGCGCCATGGCCTTTACTATTGGTAAGTACGGTATTGACTCTATTGGCAATCTGCTTTATCTAATTTTAACCTTCTATATATCCTCAGTACTGTTTATTCTGATTGTTCTGGGTGCGGTAGCCCGTTATAACGGCTTTTCTATCATCAAGTTGGTGAAGTATATTAAGGAAGAGCTGTTATTGGTACTGGGCACAAGCTCATCTGAAGCTGCGCTGCCGACGCTGATGCAGAAAATGGAAAATGCCGGTTGCAAAAAATCAATTGTTGGATTGGTGGTACCCACCGGTTATTCTTTCAATCTGGATGGTACGAATATTTATATGACCTTGGCCGCGCTGTTTATTGCGCAGGCTTGTAACATTGATCTGACACTGCAACAGCAGGTATTGTTGCTGCTGGTCGCGATGCTCAGCTCAAAAGGTGCAGCAGGGGTAACTGGTGCCGGCTTTATCACACTAGCTGCCACATTATCCGTTGTACCGTCTGTACCGGTAGAAGGGATGGCATTGATCCTCGGTATTGACCGCTTTATGTCTGAATGCCGTGCCCTCACCAATCTGGTTGGCAATGCCTGCGCCACTATTGTTGTCGCACGCTGGGAAAAAGGTCTGGATTCAGAGCGCCTGCATGAAGCATTGAAATAATCATTTCATTCAGGTATAAGATTCTGATTACAGAAATTTAGCGACCATATCACAGATGCTGAGATTAACAATCTCATCACTTTTAAAATAAAAAAACAGACCAGTTAATATTAACTGGTCTGTTTTTTTCGAATGAATAATCAGCCGACTTTCATACCCGGTTCAGCTCCACTATCCACATCCAGCAAAAACAGTTTACCATTACCAGCAGCCGAAGTTATCATACCTTCAGACATACCAAATTTGGCCATTTTACGTGGCGCAAAATTGGCTACTACGATTACCATGCGCCCAACCAGTTTTTCAGGCTCAGGGTAGCTGGCTGCAATACCAGAAAATATCGTACGCTGCTCAAAACCAAGATCAACCTGAAATTTAAGCAGCTTGCTGCTACCTTCAACTTTTTCACACGTCAGCACTCTGGCTACACGCATATCAATTTTCATGAAGTCATCAAATGAGGCTGTGGCAGCCACAGCTTCATATGCAGCAGTAGCGGCTGTTGACGCTGGCTGAATATTCTGGCGATTAGCTGCTACCAAATCATCAATTTGTTTTTGTTCCACCCGCTGCATCAGATGTTGATAGGTATTGATGCTGTGATCCGCTGGCAGTAAAGTCATACTGTCATTCCAGCTTAGCGGTGCCACATTCAAAAAAGCGGCTACTTTAGTAGCCAGCTGCGGTAATACTGGCGACAGATAAACAGTAAGAATACGGAAAGCATTAATCAGCTCACTGCACACTTGTTGCAAACGTACTTCCTGACATTCCTGCCGTGCCAGCTCCCACGGTTTGTTGGCATCCACATATTCATTCACTACATCGGCCAGTGCCATGATTTCACGTAAAGCACGCGCATATTCCCGTGCTTCAAAGCTGGCTGCAATGGCTTCACTTTGTGCCTGTAACTGTGGCAATAGCTCACTATTGCTGACATCGGTTAATTTACCCTGAAAACGCTTGCTGATAAACCCAGCAGCACGGGCAGCAATATTCACGTATTTGCCAACCAGATCACTATTAACGCGGGCGATGAAATCATTCAGATTTAAATCCAGATCTTCAATCTTGCTATTGAGTTTGGCTGCAAAATAATACCGCAACCATTCCGGATTCAGACGCTGTTCCAGATAGGAGCGTGCTGTGATGAAAGTACCACGTGATTTGGACATTTTCTGTCCGTCTACGGTGAGAAAACCGTGGGCAAATATACCTGTCGGGGCACGCAGATTGGCATATTGCAGGGTTGCCGGCCAGAACAGTGCATGAAAATACAGAATATCTTTGCCAATAAAATGATACATTTCGGTATCGGTATCTGCACGGAACCATTGGTCAAAATCTACGCCGATACGCTCACATAGATTTTTAAATGAAGCCATGTAACCGATAGGTGCATCCAGCCAGACATAAAAATATTTACCGGGCGCATCCGGAATTTCAAAACCGAAATATGGCGCATCGCGGCTAATGTCCCAGTCGCTCAGGTTGCCATCCTGAAGCCACTCATTCATTTTATTCAGCGCCTCTGTCTGCAAATGCGGTTGCTGGCGGCCATCAACTAGCCGAGTACTGCCGGCAGTCCACTGTTTCAAATAATCAGCACATTCCCCGAGCTTGAAGAAGAAATGTTCTGATTCTTTCAGCACTGGAGTAGCGCCGGAAATTGCAGAATACGGATTAATCAGTTCGGTTGGGCTATAGGTAGTACCACATGCCTCACAATTGTCCCCATACTGATCCTGCGCATGGCATTTCGGACATTCACCTTTAACAAAACGGTCTGGCAGAAACAGTTTTTTTTCCGGATCAAATAACTGTTCGATGGTACGACTTTCAATTTTGCCATTTGCTTTCAAAGCCAGATAAATACTACGGGACAAGGTTTCATTTTCAGGGGAATGAGTACTGTAATAGTTATCATAGCCGATACCAAAACCAGTAAAATCTGCCAGATGCTCCTGCCGTATTTTGGTAATCATTTCTTCTGGTGTGACACCCTGTTTTTGTGCCGCCAGCATCACCGGCGTACCATGCGTGTCATCCGCGCAGACGTAGTAGCATTCATGGCCGCGGGACTTCTGAAAACGCACCCAGATATCAGTCTGAATATGTTCAACCATATGCCCCAGATGAATATTTCCATTTGCATAGGGCAAGGCAGAGGTAACCAGTATTTTGCGTTGTTGTGTCATGATTGATGTATCGTTGATATTCAGTAAAAATTCTTGAAATTATACCAGAGCCGTTTCTTTGCTACAGTAACGGCTCGTGTGCTATTCCGGCAGAATGGAATTTAGTTAAGCTTCTGCTGCAAGCGGGCAATGCGGGCAGCCAGACGTGCACTGTCGTCACGTAATGTTTCCACTTGTGCCGTAAACTGCTGTAATTGCTGCTGTCCCACCACCGCAGCATCGCTTTCCCGCGCATAGTCAGCCACCTGTGCGGCAACACCATGACTGATTGCACGGCCATGCTGATAGAGATTTTCCAGTTCCTGTGCCACTTTTCCGCCCACAGTATCACCAAGCAGCCTAGTAAGATCATTGCGCCAGTCATATTGTAATGCTTGTATAAGTGGCAGAATGGCCATACCCAGTGCATGATCTCCGCTAATGTGCACATCGCCAACTCCTGGCTGTATACCACTAAGCATTTTACTCAGCGCGCTTGATGCAATCGTAATTGTGGTGTCAGCTTCGGCACAATCCTCCTGCCAGAAACCCTGTGCATCAATCCGGCCTTTAAGCGTCAGCATAGGTAATACCAGTGCAATAACTCGCTGCTGATGCTGCTGCCAGCGTGTTTTAAGCTCTACATTCTGCTGAATAAGATGATTAAGCAGTGCCAGAGTTAACATTGCGTTTCTCTGATCTGCTGTGCCCATTGCGGGGTAACCCATTTCACAGCATCCCGTGGCTGCCAGTGACGCATCTGTTCTAACAGTTCTGCCGGAATGGTGGCGCAGCAGAGTAAATCCATGTTTTCTGGTGGCATGAAGCCGGCTGTCACAGTATTTTGCAACATCTGGATTAGCGGATCAAAAAAGCCGGCCACATTCAAAATCCCTACCGGATGGGGATGCAGCTTTAACTGTGCTTGTGATAGCACTTCAAACAATTCTTCATAAGTGCCCAGACCACCGGGCATGGCAATAAAACCATCAGCCAGTTCAATCATTTTGTTTTTGCGCTCGGTCATATTAGCCGTTTCATACAGTTTAGTCAGCCCCGGATGCGCGCCTTCCATATTTTTGAGAAAGCTCGGAATCACACCAATGGCCTCACCGCCATGTTGCAGTACGGCTGTGGCAATTGTACCCATCAGACCAATATTGCCACCGCCATAAACCAGACGGTATCCCTGTTGTGCCATTTCCTGTCCCAACTGCTGTGCAGCATCGAAATAAGCTTTGTTCTGTCCCAAATTAGAACCACAATATACAACAATATTTTTCATACTCATTTTGTCTCCATGCCTGAGGTAATTTGTACCAGTTTCAGGTCAATATTTGTTTTACGTTTAAATCACAGCCTGCGGATAAGAACCAATCAATTTCAGGAATGCCGACCGCTGCTGTAAAGCAGTCAGTGCTGCGGCCACTGCTGCATCCTGTTGATGGCCTTCAATATCGATAAAAAATACATACTCCCACAAACCACCACGACTAGGGCGACTTTCGAGTTTAGTCATAGAAACATGATAGTCTGCAAAAGGCTGGAGTAAATCATGTACAGCACCAGCCTTATTGGGTGCAGCCACAATCAGCGAAGTTTTATCCCGCCCGCTGCTAGTGGTGATATTACGTCCCAGCACCAGAAAACGGGTAGTATTATTGGGTTCATCTTCAATATTCTGTGCCAGTATCTGGAGTTGGTAATGGTCGGCTGCCATCAGTGAGGCAATAGCTGCGGCACCACTGTCAGCAGTCGCCAGCCGTGCTGCTTCAGCATTGCTGGCCACAGCAATCCGTGCCACCTGCTCAGACAGGTTTTTATCCAGCCAGTTACGGCACTGTGCCAGTGCCTGAGCATGGGCGTAAACTTTATTGATGCCTTGTTCAGAAGCAACGGTACGCAGTAATTGATGATGAATGCGCAAATTAACTTCACCACAGGCTTTTAATGGTGTGGTTACCAGCAAATCAAGCGTGCGCCCCACTGAACCCTCAGTAGAATTTTCAATGGGTGCTACCACGTAATCTGCCTGCTGTGCCTCTACCAGGCGAAAGCCTTCTTCTATTGAAGCACACGGATGTGTCTGTGCTGCCTGACCAAAGTGCTTGATGACAGCCTGCTCAGTAAACGTGCCCTGCGGACCAAGATAAGCCACAGTTAATGGTCGTTCTAATGCCAGACATTCACTCATAATCGCCCGTTGTAGACGGGCAACCGCCTGTCCGGATAATGGCCCCGGATTCTGTTCCTGTACTCGGCGTAAAACTGCCGCTTCACGTTCTGGACGGTATATTATTCCTTCTCCTTTTAACGTACCAATGGCCTGAGCATGGCCGGCACGCTGATTTAATAAACGCAAAATTTCGCTATCAATCTGGTCTATGGCATCGCGATGCGGTTTAAGTTTATCGTTATCAGACATAATCAGTAGTGTTATTAATAATTTGTTCAAAAAAACATGAAAAAGGCAGCCTGCTGCGGCTGCCCGGAATTATCTATACTTTTCCAGCCATGCAGTGCGTGACAAAGTCCAAAGCAGAATGGCACCACAACTGGTAGAAATCAGCATCATCGTTGGCATCACATGTAACGAACCATTGTGCAGCAGCGTAGTCAGCCAGCCCACCATAGCGGCAATCAGAAACTGCATAGTACCCAGCACAGCGTTGGCACTGCCGCCTATTTTACGAAAATAGCTCATGAAACACGCCTGCGTATTGGAACCAATCAGCCCCTGTGAACCAATAGAAAACATAATTAACGTCAATAGCAGGAAAAACGGTGGTCGGTTCATACTCCACACCACCATAGTTAATAATAAATTACAGCTCAGCTGCAAGAACACACCACTGAGTAAAATATTTCGCGCGGGTGTAGTACGTAGACGATAGGCCGTTATCCGATTAAACAGCATCATGGTAATTATATTAGCGGCAAAAGCCCAAGAATACTGATGTGCGCTCAGACCATAGATATTCATATAAACAAATGATGATTCAGTCAAAAAGACAAACATAGCCGCAAAAGCAGCAGTCTGCAAAAACATAAAGCCAAGCGCTTCGGGCTCATGAAAAACCACAGAAAAATTCTGTTTTATCTTGTGAAAAACCCGACTGTCTAATGGCTGAAAATCTATTTTAACCTGTGGCATAAACCGCCACACACACATCAACACCATTAAAGCGTACACAAACAGAAAAATAAAGATAATACGCCAGCCACCTAGTGCAGCCAGTGCCGTACCCAGCATCGGCGCTGCCAGCGGTGCTGCCAGAGTAATAATGCCTATAGTGGCAAACATTTTGGCAGCTTCATTACCTTGAAAAAAATCACGTACTGTAGCACCAACAGTAACGGTTGCCATGCCGCCACCCAGAGCCTGAATCCAGCGCCAGAAAAGCAATTCACTGGCAGAATTGATAAAGACAATGGCAATCGCTGAGAGCAGATAAACGCTCAAGCCAATCATGGCAATGACTTTTCGCCCCTTAATATCGGATATCGCCCCCCCAAGCAATTGTCCCAGTGCCACACCAAACATAAAACTGGACAGACTGCGTTCAACCTGATAAATCGGCGCATGTAAAGAAGTAGCCATTTCTGGCACAGAAGACAGATAAATATCCGTAGAAAATGGCATAATGGCCACCATCACCGCCAACAGCAATGCCAGATAGCGCGGATTAATCAGTAACTGATTTTGGGAAGCTTGCATAACCATTTTCTCCATTAACAGCAGATTAAATGCGTTCAAGTATTCAGTAATGCGACCAGTATAGCTTTAATGGTATGCATCCGGTTTTCTGCCTGTTCAAATACTATAGAAGCGCTACTTTCAAACACATCTTCACTCACTTCAGCACCATTCAGAGCAAATTCATCGAACAGCCACCGCCCAAGCTGAGTATCACGATTGTGAATTGCCGGCAGACAGTGCATGAATTTCACTGCAGGATTGTGACTGGCTGCAAGCATCCCAGCATCAACCCGATATGGCTTAAGCTGTTCAATGCGTTCTCTCCAGACTTCTGTCGCCTCACCCATTGATACCCACACATCGGTATGGATAAAATCAACTTCATTAACCGCTGCTGCGGCGTCTTCAGTTAACGTAATCCGTGCACCAGTCTGCGCGGCGATCTCGCGACATTGTGCCACCAAACAGTCATCCGGCCAGAAAGCACGCGGAGCACCAATGCGCACATCCATACCCATTTTGGTACCGGCTACCAGCAAAGAATTGCCCATGTTATAACGGGCATCGCCCACATACGCATAGGCAATCCGGCTTAAAGGTTTTTTGCTGTTTTCTTTCATGGTAAGCAAATCAGCCAGCATCTGCGTAGGATGGTATTCATTGGTTAAACCATTAATCACTGGCACCCCCGCATATTCAGCCAGCTGCTCAACAGTCTCCTGAGCATAACCACGATACTCAATGGCATCATACATGCGTCCGAGAACCCGTGCACTATCACGAATACTCTCCTTATGGCCAATCTGGCTGCCACTGCTATCCAGATAGGTCACATGCGCACCCTGATCATGTGCAGCTACTTCAAAGGCACAACGGGTACGGGTGGAAGTTTTTTCAAAAATAAGAGCAATATTCTTACCGGTCAGACACGGCTGCTCTGTACCGGTTTGCTTCTCAACTTTCAATCTGGCAGCTAAATCCAGCAATGCCTGAATTTCTGTTGGTGTATAGTCCAGCAGCTTTAAAAAATGTTTCTGGCTTACAAGACTCATTATTATCTCCTCATGCAGATTGGCAGGAATCAGGCTGGGCAAGCTGTTGCAGCATATCTTCATAAATCGCCGATAACTGTGCTATGGCAGCAATATCCACACATTCATCTATCTGATGGATAGTTGCATTCACTGGCCCCAATTCAATCAACTCACTGGCAATGGCTTTAATAAAGCGACCATCAGAAGTACCACCAGTAGTAGATAGCTGTGCAGCCACCTTACATACACGGTCAATGGCAGTCTGGGCGACAGTGGTTAAACGCCCTGCTGCGGTCAGAAATGGTTGTCCCGACAATGCCCAGTCCAAATCATAGCGTAAACCATGCTTATCCAGAATGGCATGTACACGCTGGCGCAAACTCTCCGCACTGGATTCTGTCGAAAAACGGAAATTAAATTGCACCGTTAACTCGGCTGGAATCACATTAGTTGCACCAGTACCGGCATGAATATTAGAAATCTGGAATCCAGTAGACGGAAAATAAGCATTGCCGTCATCCCAATGCGTGGCGGTTAGCTCAGCCAGTGCCGCTGTGGCTAAATGAACAGGATTAGCAGCCAGATGCGGATAAGCCACATGTCCCTGACGGCCGTGTACCCGCAACGTGCCGGATAACGAACCACGCCGTCCATTTTTTATCATATCTCCCAGCGTATCAACAGCAGTAGGCTCGCCTACAATACAATAATCAATTTGTTCACCACGTTGTTGCAGAAGCTCGACCACGCGTTTGGTGCCATTGTGTCCGTCGCCCTCTTCATCTGAAGTAATCAGCAGAGCCAGACGCAGTGGTAAATCCGGCTGTAGTACCAGCAAGCGCTCACATGCAGTAACAAAAGCAGCAATACTGCTTTTCATATCGGCAGCACCACGACCATATAGCCGACCATCACGCTCTGTAGGCGTAAATGGTGGAGAAGTCCAGCAACTTTCATCTCCGGCTGGCACCACATCAGTATGGCCGGCAAAGCATACCAATGGCCCCTTTTCGCCATAAACTGCATAAAAATTATCAGTCTCCCCAAACCGCAGGGACTCAATGCGAAAACCCAATGCTGTTAGCCGACTTATCAGCAATGACTGGCAACCATGATCATCTGGCGTGACAGACGGCTGTGCAATCAAAGCTTTGGCCAATTTCAGTGTTTCTATTTCCATTATCATAAACTCAAAAAAAATAACTTCAGGCAGCTTGAGAAGCTGCCTGAGAACATATTACATCTTTATAAACCAATTTTTCTGTCTTGCCAAATATTTACCCTACAATTAATAATCCATGGCAACTTATTCATATACCATTTCTGCCCGTTTGACATTACACAATAATTCATAGGCAATAGTGCCGGCCGCCGCAGCCACCTCATTCACATTAACAACATCGCCCCACAATTCCACCTCACTACCCAGTAACTGCCGGTGGTCATCCAACTGTACTGTCATCATGTCCATAGAAACCCGTCCCAGCACATTACTGCGTACCCCGTTAATGGCTACCGGCGTACCTGTTGCAGCACGGCGCGGATAGCCATCAGCATAGCCGCAGGCCACCAGCCCTACCCGAGTTGAACGGTTGGTAACAAAACTAGCACCGTAGCCAATCGGCTCCCCCATCTGCAATACCCGCTCACCAAATACCTTGCTTACCAGCCGCATCACCGGCTTAAAGCGGCTATCTGTACCGCCCATGGGTGAAATTCCATACAGCGCCAGTCCGGCTCGCCCCCAGCCACACTGAGTTTGCGGATAGGCCATCATCGCTGCTGAATTGGCCAGACTCACTTCTCCGGGCAAATTGGCACACACCATCTCAAAAGCGTGAATCTGTTCAGCCGTCATCGTTTTCATCGGTTCATCGGCACAGGCAAAATGAGTTATTTTTACCACATCGGCGACCTTATCACTTTGTGCCAGCGCCTGATAGGCTGGTGCATAATCATGTGGAAAAAAGCCAGTACGATGCATACCCGAATCCATTTTCAGCCATACTGTTACCGGTTTTTGCCAGTCATGAGCAAGTAGCGTTTCTAACTGCCACAAATTACCTACTACCGGCCACAACTGGTAACGATCTGCCAGCGCATACTCCTCAGCAGCAAAAACGCCTTCCAGCATCACAATCGGCAACTGTATACCCGCTTCCCGCAGCTGTACTGCCTCATTGATACACGCAACTGCAAATCCATCGGCTATATCAGCCAATGCCTGAGCACAACGCACTGCACCATGTCCGTAGGCATTAGCCTTCACCACGGCCAGCATTTTGCCACCACCATGCATCTGTTTTAAAGCCAGAAAATTATCACGTAAGTGATTTAAACGAATATGCGCAACTAACGGACGCATAATGACTCCCCTGTTATCATGGTTACCAAATTTTATTGTTTAAGCAAAGCAATCCCTGTAAGCAAACCAAATTATGCCCGTTTACGCAATAACCTGCGCTACTGTATATCTTACCACCACCGATTACCGCCCATATCTGTCATATAGATAACTAAATCAGCAAAATCTACCAGTCCAGTCCTTTCCTGCAAACCGGTTGCCAGTACTTCTATTCTACCGTTTACTACCTCATGTCAATGATGCGCATCCAGCCAAACTTGTGCAATCATGCCATCAGCCTGAAAAAATTCAAGTGTCTCCGATTTCTTTATCTGCCCCATACCCGAATAAAACAGCTACTGGTATTACTAGTCAATAGCAACACCAGCAGGAAAATCATGCAACTCATCCACCAATATCCAGTGTGTAGCCATTTACGGGTCAGATTCTGTAATCCAGCAGGCAGAAGCAACTTCCAGTAACAGAATTTTATCATTAGCACTATACAGACCTTACCCCTAAACAGGATAAATTAATAATAACATTAACCATAATAAAACTTTTACAGCTCCTGTATGTCCTTACAAACTACATATTCTGGCACCGCACCACACAGGCGAATACATTTAATCAAACGATATCATTAAATTAAACATAACGCGCCAGCGATAAATCACTGGTTTCAATTTCCGGCTTAACTCCACTAATCAAATCAGCCAGAATCTTTCCCGAACCCAACCCCATCGTCCAGCCCAGCGTACCATGGCCGGTATTCAACGACAGGTTCACAAAACGGCTGGCACCAATAATCGGCGTACTGTCCGGCGTCATCGGGCGCAAACCACTCCAGAAAAATGCCTCAGAAGTATGGCAACTGCCCGGAAACAGATCATTAACCACCAACTCCAGCGTAACCTTGCGTTTGGGATTCAGCTGAATACGATAACCTGACAATTCTGCCATGCCACCGGCACGGATCCGCTCATCAAAACGCGTTACCGCCACCTTATAAGTTTCATCAATAACCGTAGAAACAGGTGCTTTATCGTCATCAATTATCGGGATAGTGAGTGAATATCCCTTCACCGGATAAACTGGCAGATCAATTCCCAGCTTGCCCAGCATACTGCGACTGAAACTGCCTAGCGCACAGACATAATGATCAGCAGTAAACCACTGGCCATTAGCCTGCACACCCTTAATCGAACATTTATCCTGATGGATATCCGAAATAGCATGCTGGTATAAAAACTTCACACCCAAAGCCGCACATTTTTCTGCCAGCTGAGTAGTGAATAAATGACAGTCACCCGTACCATCCTGAGGCAGATACAAAGCACCGGCCAGTTTCCCGGCCATATGTGCCAGTGCCGGCTCATACTGCGTACATTCAGCAACACTATTGAGCACCTGTAACGGCACCCCGAATTCCTGTAAAACAGCTATATCAGAACGCGAGTCAATTACCTCTTTTTCCGTGCGGAAAATTTGTAAAGTACCTCGCTTACGCCCCTCATAGCGAATATTTTCTGCTGCTTCTAGCTGCTGTAACATCTCGCGACTATACTCAGAAATACGTACCATGCGTTCTTTATTAGTGGCGTAGCTCTGTGCATTACAATTGCGATACATCTGCCACAGCCATCGCAGCTGAGAAAGACTACCATCAGGACGAATCAGTAAAGGCGAGTGCTCCTTGAACAGCCATTTCCATACTTTCGCCGGAATATTCGGTGCAGCCCACGGCGTAGTATAGCCATAGGATAACTGGCCGGCATTGGCAAAACTGGTTTCCATTGCAGCCTGATCAGCACGTTCCAGCACAGTCACCTCGTGTCCGGCCTTAGCCAGATACCAGGCAGTACTCACGCCGACAATACCTGCCCCCATAATCAGTACTTTCATTCCCTTCTCTCCCAAGCAATCAGATGAAATAACATCAGCCGTTTTAGTTGCAAAATCCTCAAACAGTTCATTTAGTTACTTTTTCTAGTGTAAACAAAGAATGATAGTGAATTTCACTTTATTTAAATAAAAAAAAGGAGTATTTTGACAAATAATCACATTCATATAACGGATAAACCATGCACCATCTTGACAAAGTGGACATGAAAATACTGTCCTTACTACAAAAAAACGCCCGTACCACCATGACCGAACTGGCCGACAAAGTAGGATTATCCACTACCCCTGTCACCGAAAGGGTACGGCGACTGGAGCGCGAAAACATCATTACCGGTTATCATGCACGCCTGAATCCGCGTGCCTTAAACCAGAGTCTGCTGGTATTTGTGGAAATCAAACTGCGTTCCAAATCTGGCAATATTTTTGAAGATTTCCGGCGTGAAGTACTGACTATTCCGCAAGTACTGGAATGTCATCTTATTTCCGGCGAATATGATTACCTGATTAAAGTACGCCTGCCAAATATGCATGCATACCGCAACCTGCTCGGCAATATCCTGTTGCAATTGCCAGCAGCAGCCGAAAGCCGCAGTTATGTTGTTATGGAAGAAGTAAAAGAAGAACAGATGTTACATCTGGAATAAATACCGGCTATATTAAGTATTGAGAGCAAAACCTGAATTTACTCCCCGGGCAGCCAGCTGTAAGCCTGCCCGCCGACTAACTGTCTCAACAGCAGAGTCATCAATAATAACTGCCCTATTTTCAGCTACAGTAATCTATCTGAGGATTCCAAACCACCGTATTTTTCTCGCCGTTTATAAAAATTGAGTTCCCCATGTCTTATTTACAGCAAGGCTTGTTGGCAAGGATACCGGCTTCGGCTTGTTTTAAAATAGATACAAATTGATACACTGTGATCCATTTCATCTTTAAAACCACCGTGGGTTAATGGCGAAAATTTTCTACTTTAAGACCACTGTACTCTTTAAGGATAGTTACACATGAAGCATTAAATAATATGACGCCGATTGAATATAAAACCCAAAAACAAGCAGCCTAATTTTCTACTTGAATCTTGTATAGGGTATTTACCCTAGAAATACTACAATCATGCATGACCAAACAAAAATACCATAAGCATAAAGAAAAACAGATAAAAAAATGCGCACACGGTTAAGTGTGCGCCAAGTCTACAAAGGAGAAATAGAGGAGAAACTGTTAAACCAGCTAGGAGCTGATTTAACGAAGCGAATTATGCATCAAATACGCTCGCATGGCAAGTCATATTTTGTATTAATTCGACAAAATAGAGTTATTTTAATTAAAAATGCCGCAAAATTGATTAACAGCACTTATCTGGCGCAGTCAAAAACGCTAAAAAATACTTTATTCAGCCACAACTTAGCCAGAGTAATGCTCTTTATCTGCCCGAATCACCTCTTGCAGTACTTTTTTTCTAATTCTGCCAGCCTTCGCGTATTTTCTGTGCTTTGACAAAAAAAGCAGTCAACTTTTGGGCATCACCCTGTTGCAAACATTGCTGCAAATATACCAGCTCCTGCTGTTGCTGCTGTAGCAAATCAGCCAGCACCTTGCGGTTAGCCAGACAAATATCTGTCCATATCTGCGGATGACTGGCAGCAATCCGCGTGAAATCTCGGAAACCACTACCGGCAAACTGCAACAACTCATCTGCATTCGCTGCTTCTGCTAACTGGTGAACATACGCATAAGCCAGCATATGTGGCAAATGACTCACTGCCGCAAATATCGCATCGTGCCTGACTGCATCCAGATAATATATTTGTGCCTGCACTGCCTGCCACATCGTCACCACTGCCTGCAATGCAGTTTCATCCTGATGTTCATGTGCACAGATGATACATTTTTTTTGTGCAAACAAGCCAAACTGCGCCGCCAGTGCACCATGCCGATCTGAACCGGCAATCGGATGAGAGGCAACACAGCGCAGATAGTGATTTGGCAGCTCAGACGCAAAAGCCTGTAATGCCAGCTGCTTGGTGCTGCCCACATCAGTAACAATACACCGTTCAGGCAGGTATGGCGCCAGCTGGCGACAGATTAACGGCAATGTATTAACCGGTGTAGCAATCAGTACCATATCAGCATCAGCCACACTCAGTGCATCAATCTGAGTATAGGCATAATCAATGACACGCCGCTCCAGTGCCCGAGTTAGGTTATCTGCATCAATATCAATGCCAGCCACCTTGTCTACCAATCCGGCACGTTTCAAATCCAGTGCCAGCGAACCGCCAATCAGACCTACCCCAATCAGCACCAGCCTGTGCATTCTCATAACAGGAAATACCCCACACAAACCATCATCCCGACACCCTGTCTATTTGTCTTCATAATCAACTTGAGCGTCCCCACGCAGCCAGAAATTCCTGCCAATGTGGTGCCTGTATCCCATTCAGATAAGCTTTCAGACAACGGATTTCCTGCTCATACTCATCAGCATTGAGGGATCCACGCAACAGACTAAAGCGCAGATACATTAAATAAGTATTGGCTGCATCTGTTTCACAATAATGCCGAATTTGTGTCAGTTCACCCTGATGATAGGCCGCCCATACCTTACTACCATCCATACCCAGTTTTCCCGGGAAACCACATAATTTGGCCATATCATCCAGCGGTACACAGGCACGTGCCTGATATAAGGATAATAAATCCATCAAATCACAATGGCGCGCATGATAGCGACTGATATAATTATTCCACTTAAAATCACGGCTATCGCCAAAATCTCCTTCCCCCATATCCCAATAACGCGCAGCACTGATACCATAAATCAGGGCACGATAATGCAATACCGGCAGATCAAACCCACCGCCATTCCAGCTTACCAGTTGTGGTGTATGAGTTTCTATCAGCTCAAAAAAACGCGCAATCAGTGTTTCTTCACTGTCTTCAGGTGTCCCGATACTGCCAACATGGATTTTATCTGCACCCCAGCGCATACAGCACGATATGGCGACCACCTGTTGTAAATGCAGCTGCATAAAATCATGACCACCAGTTTTGGCACGTCGCTGCTGCAAAGCAAATTCCACTACCTCTGCATCACCTACATCTGCCGGCAAATGGTTCAGCACACGAATACCAGCCACGTCCGGAATGGTTTCAATATCAAAAGCCAAAATCGGATTCATAACATATGTTCACATCAATTATCGAACAAGTATTGTGGCATGAAGCTGATAGCCACGCCAGCCGTTTCACAAGCAAAATACCATTACATATCCATCACGATTGCTTTATACTAAACAACTGACAAGCAGGCCATACATAACTTGGATTCAGTGCAGCTATAGCGAAACAGATTGCAGCCCGTCTGGTTTCAAGACTGGACGGCAATAAAATAACGACATTTGCACACAAATCCTTTCATGCGCCCGATAGCTTGTGCATAATAGCAGCATATAATTTCAAATCATTCATTAACCATTAACTAGAGTAAAAGCATTTCAATATGAAAAAATCCTGCTTATGGCATTGGCTTGCCCCCCTGCTCACCATATCTTTAATCACATCCTGTGACGGTACACCAGTACACAATACCGGTTCCGCAGCCAGTGCCGCTTCCGGCGTTAATGCAGCTGCATCCAGTAATAGCGCAGCTGAACTCAGCCAGAATGTCGATGCCGGTATCAGTAAAAAAGTTAGCGAAAATCTGATAAAAAAAATGCAGAAAGCATTCAAGGGGTCGAAATTAAACATACAGAGTATCTATACCACTCCGTTTAAAGGCATTTATGAAGTGGTAATTACCGGTAATCAGATTATCTATACTGACGAAAATGCTGATTACATCATGTTGGGCAATCTCATTGACCTGCAACACCATCAGAACCTAACCGAACAGCGTTTAAGCGAAGTGACCAGAGTAGACTTTAACCAACTGCCACTGGATAAAGCCATCAAAGAAGTTCGCGGTAACGGACAGCGTATCATAGCCATATTCTCTGATCCCGATTGCCCGTTCTGTAAAAAACTTGAAGAAGAAATCGCTCAGATTGATAACATTACCGTCTATACTTTCCTAATGCCTGTACCTGAACTGCACCCCACAGCACAGAAAAAAGCGGTACAGATATGGTGTCAGAAAGAACGCACCGCAGCCTGGACCGCATGGATGCGTCACAACAAAGCACCCGCCAGCGTAGCCAATTGTGACAATCCAGTAGCTGAAACCATGAAACTGGGTGAAAAATTCGGCTTTAATGGTACTCCCACCATAATATTCCCGAATGGTAAAACTATTTCCGGCCTGATGCGTAAAAACGATTTAGAGCAGGAACTGGGCAAAAACCAGAAATAACCAGCATCCATAGTTAAAAGCAGCCAGTTGTGGCTGCTTTTTTTATTCTGCCCACAATCCAGTACGGCCAGCACAATACTTTCAGCGATAACATTTATAGAAACCGGCATCAACCACTGCGTTCACAGCATCCGAACATATTTTCAACTGCCATTGGCGCGATACAGTTGCTGCCAAAAATTTCAGAAATTATTATTAATCATTACTAAAATTCAGCTCAAAAACCATGTATAGCGTTCAACGTGTTTATATCTACCAGCACCAGCAACCAGCCGTATTAATTGACCGCCTGTGGCCACGTGGAATTAGTAAAGCCAGATTAAACGGTGTAGACTGGATCAAAACTGTTGCCCCCTCCAGCCAGTTGCGACAATGGCTGCATCAAAGTCCGGCCAGCCGCTACAACGAATTCTGCCAGCTCTATCAGCAGGAGTTATATCAGCCGCAACAACAGCAGGCATTGCAAACACTACAGCAACTGCATCAGCGACACCAGCAGTTATGTCTGCTAACCGCGGCTAAAGACATTGCCCACAGCCATGTACCTGTATTACTGGCACAATTACAAACTTAAATCGGAAAGTAATACTACACTGACCAATCCACAAAAAGCCAGTTACCGCCGTTCGCTCAAAAATGTCTGACAACATTAACCCAGACGAACACATCTGAGTTTACAGTTTCGCCATCTGTGCACAGATTTCATTTCGGCCAGACAAATAAAAGTGCCCTGAAACAATATTTCAGGGCAACTAGGGTTAATCGTTCAGTTCAACAAACGAAAGTACTCATATCAGGCTGCATCGGCACCAGCTTGCGAGCGTAACAAACCAATCAGACGTACAATACGTTCTTTTAATTCACGCCGGTCAACAATTTGATCGACTGCACCTTTATCCTGCAAAAATTCCGCACGCTGGAAACCCTCAGGCAAAGTCTCACGTACCGTCTGCTCAATCACTCGCGGACCAGCAAAACCAATCAACGCATTCGGTTCAGCCAGCACCACATCACCAATAAAAGCAAAGCTAGCTGATACCCCACCCATGGTCGGATTAGTTAATACAGAAATAAATGGCAGCGATTTTTCAGTAAGCAGATGTAAAGCAGCACAGGTTTTTGCCATTTGCATCAACGAATTCACACCTTCCTGCATTCGTGCACCACCAGAAGCAGCCACACAGATAAAGGTACAGTTATGCTTCACCGCCTCGCGCACCCCGCGCACAAAACGTTCACCCACAACTGAACCCATAGAACCACCAATAAAGTTGAATTCAAACGCCGCCACAACTACCGGCACACCATTCATAGTACCACGTACCACCACCAGTGCATCATTTTCCTGTGTCAGCTTACGCGCAGCACTCAGGCGATCCGTATATTTCTTACTGTCACGGAACTTCAGAATATCAATTGGCTTAATGTCAGCACCGATTTCATACTGCTTAGTTTCATCCAGCATCATCTGAATACGTTCACGCGCAGACACCGGATTATGGTGCCCACATTTCGGACACACTCCCATATTTTTCTTTAAATCAGTGGCATATAAAGTTGCCGCACACGACGGGCATTTCTGCCATAATCCTTCAGGGATACCTGCGGATTTAGCCACAGGATCTTTTTTAATCTTCGGTGGCAGGATTTTATCTAACCAACTCATGTTTTCATTCCCGGTTATTGCCAGCAGCCTGTAACAGGCTACCATGCAGAATTAGGACGCTGCACAGATTATTCCAGTGCCTGCTTGAGCTCGGCAACAACAGGTGCCAGAGCCTCAGCCTCACGACCAGCATGCTCGGCTATCGTCTGCACAAAGCGACTGCCAACGATCACCGCATCTGCTATCGCCCCGATACGACGGGCACTGTCGGCATCACGAATACCAAAACCCACACCAACAGGCACCTGAATAAACTGGCGTAAATGATCAATTTTACGCGAAACTTCAGTCGTATCCAACTGTGATGAACCAGTTACCCCCTTGAGGGACACATAATAAACAAAACCACTGGCTCTGCTGCCAATCAGCTTAATCCGCTCATCTGTGGTGGTTGGTGCAATCAGAAAAATACAGTCCAGCCCATTCTTCTGTAACTGGACATACAAATCATCAATCGCCTCTGCCGGGCAATCTACCGTCAACACCCCATCCACACCAGCCTGTACAGCAGCCTGTGCAAAACGCTCATAGCCCATATGATAAACTGGATTCAGATAACCCATGAGTACCACCGGCGTAGTCTGATTTTCCTGCCTGAACTGAGCCACCACCTGCAATACATCTGCTAAAGACACATGGTGGCGCAAAGCACGTTCAGTTGCAGCCTGAATAACAGACCCATCTGCCATCGGGTCAGAAAAAGGCACACCCAGCTCAATAATATCTGTACCATTGGCAACCAGCGTCTGCATCAATTGCAGTGTTGTCGCCAGATCCGGATCACCACAAGTGATGTATGACACCAGAGCAGTGCGACCATGCAACTGCTCAAACGTCTGTTGAATTCTACTCATTTTCGTTCTCTACTTATTCCCGAACACATCAGTGGTGTAGCTAGACAACTACCATGCTGTCTCCCTTTGTGAGCGGCCGAATATTGATAGCCTGCAACACCACCCGTGCTGATTGTCATAGCGTGCATCATAACATGCACTACCATTACAACCCTTAATTTTTCATTGCCTGCACCGGTGCAGGCACACGCCCGCCACGATTAATAAACACCTCACAGGAACCAGACTTCACCGGCATAACAGGAGCCCGTCCAAGCAGACCACCAAACTCAACATGATCACCTACATCCTTACCGGTAACCGGAATAACCCGTACTGCCGTGGTTTTACTATTAATCAGACCAATAGCTGCTTCATCAGCAATAATGCCCGCCAACGTACTGGCCGGAGTATCCCCCGGCACGGCAATCATATCCAGTCCCACCGAGCACACCGCAGTCATCGCTTCCAGCTTGTCCAGCGTCAACACACCGGCTTCTACCGCTGCTATCATACCTTCATCTTCCGATACCGGAATAAATGCGCCACTCAATCCTCCTACTGCGCTGGAAGCCATCATGCCACCTTTTTTTACCGCATCGTTCAGCAGTGCCAGTGCCGCAGTTGTTCCATGAGTTCCGCAAACACTCAACCCCATCGCCTCCAGAATTCGGGCAACGCTGTCACCCACAGCCGGAGTTGGCGCCAATGACAAATCCAGAATACCAAACGGGATACCCAGCATCTTACTGGCCTCATGCCCAATCAGTTCACCCACACGAGTAATCTTGAAAGCAGTTTTCTTCACCAGCTCGGCAACTTCAGTCAAAGACAGGCCTTGCGTATTCTGCAACGCAGCACACACCACACCCGGACCAGATACCCCGACATTAATCACACAATCTGCCTCACCTGCACCATGAAAAGCACCGGCCATAAACGGATTATCTTCTACAGCATTACAAAACACCACCAGCTTGGCACAGCCAAAGCCTTCCGGCGTTATTGCTGCCGTCTGCCGGATGGTTTCACCCATCAGCCGGACTGCATCCATATTGATACCAGCACGGGTAGAACCGATATTCACCGAGCTGCATACCACATCAGTACAGGCCATAGCCTCAGGAATCGAACGAATTAACACCTCATCCGCTGCACTCATACCTTTATGTACCAATGCAGAAAAACCACCGATAAACGAAATACCAATAGCCTTTGCTGCCTTATCCAGCGTCTGCGCAATCGAAACATAAGAATCTGCACCAGTAGCCGCACCAATCTGCGCAATCGGCGTTACCGCAATGCGCTGATTCACAATCGGCACACCATATTTGGCAGACAACTCCGTTGCTGTCTGCACCAGATTTTTACCAACCCGAGTAATCTTGGCAAAAATCTTCTCATTCAGACGATCAATATCCGTATCAATACAATCATGTAAATCAATACCGATAGTTATCGTACGGACATCAAAATGCTGGTCAGAGACCATACGTACAGTCTCCAGAATTTCATTATTCTGAATAGAAAATGACATAAGCGACTCCTAAATCCGGTGCATAGCATTAAATAAAGCCTCATCCTGCACACGGATGTGCAAACCCCGTTTTTCACCCTCACTATCCAGAAACTCACTGAACTGCAAACGCGGCAAAGTACAGCGTTCCGTATCCAGCAAAATAATCATCGTAAAATAATCATCCATTAGCTGCTGGCTGATATTCATAATACTCACCTGATGATCCGCCAGCAGTGTGGCCACCTCAGCAACAATACCAATACGATCCTTACCAATCACTGTCATCACAGCACGATTAGACATAAACAATCCCATTCACAATTACAATCACAATTACAAACCAGAATAGACCACACCAACCACTTATCCAGCAGATAAAATGGTCGTACAGATCTAAGCCATATGTTCACATTTAAACAGCAGCGCACACAGCAAAATCAGCAGCGCAATCGCGCCACCAAGCAATGCCACACCACCCCAGCCATAATGCGCATAAGCCATAGCAGACGCAAGCGAACCGAGTACCCCGCCAATAAAATACATACTCATATAGCCAGAAGCAATCCGGCCTTTCAGTGCCGGATCTGAGCGATAAATCAGCGACTGATTACAAATATGCAAAGCCTGAATGGCAAAATCCAGCAGTATCACACCACCAATCAGCGCCCACAAATACATTCCTCCTGCATACAACAGTGCCCAGCTAAGCAGAAACAACAGTGCACACACCACCGTCATTGCATAAGTATGACCTTTATCGGCTGCCCAGCCACCCACATTCGAACCAAATATTCCTAGCGCACCAAACAAACCAAACAAGCCAATCGTACTTAAACTGAAATAATAAGGAGCATGGCTTAGCAACAGCGTAAGCGGCGTCCACAATACCGAAAACAGGCAGAAATCCAGCGCGCCCAGCATACCGCGCTGACGCAGTAACGGCGTACGCCACAGCAACGACCATACCGATACCAGCGTCTGCCAGTAGCCCAGCGCACTGCGCTCGCGCTGCACATGAGGCAACTTCCATTGCAAAATCAAAGTCATTAGCAACAGCATCGCCGCACCTAGCACATATACCATGCGCCAGCCCCACCAATGAGCAACCAGCCCAGAAAAAGTACGAGACAGCAGAATGCCAAGCAGCAGCCCACTCATTAGCGTACCAATCACCCGACCTCGCTGCTCCGGAGCCGTCAGACTGGCAGCCAGCGGCATCAGTATCTGCGCCACCGTACAAAAAGCGCCCACCAGCAGCAAACCACCAACAAACAGCCACAGGCTCGGTGCCAGCGCAATCAGCAGAGCACTGATACTCACCACCGCATACAGCGACACAATCAGCTTTTTGTTATCCAGCAAATCACCCAGTGGCACCAGAAAAATCAACCCGAGTGCATAGGCCAATTGCGTCAGCGTAATCAGCATCCCACTACTGGCCACATCCAGACCAAAATAGCGTGCCATTACCTCAATCAGCGGAAACACAAAATAATTACTGGCCACCGCCAGACCAATGGCCAGAGCCATCAAAAAAATCTGCACAGAAGACAGCTTAATACTCTTATTCATACACACAACAAATAATTATTATCCGGCTTCCAGCATAGCGCAGTAATCCAAATAATCACACATTAATTCCATCTAGCCGGGCTACCGTATTGATATCCTTATCGCCGCGTCCAGACAGATTCACCAGAATCACCTCATCCTTGCTCATCTTCGGCGCATTTTCCACCGCCCAGGCCAGCGCATGGCTGGATTCCAGTGCCGGAATAATACCCTCTTGATGACATAGCAAATGAAAAGCTTCCATTGCTGCCTCATCACCCATTGCCTCATACTGAACTCGGCCAATATCATGCAACAAACTATGTTCTGGGCCGATGCCCGGATAGTCCAGACCAGCAGATACAGAATGAGTGGAAACAACCTGTCCATACTCATCCTGCATCAGATAACTGCGAAAACCATGTAATACCCCAACAGGGCTGTGTGAACTGATAGGAGCCGCATGCTGATGTCCAGATAAGCCCAAACCACCAGCCTCAACCCCAACCAGACGGGTCTCGGACACATTAATATAAGGATAAAACAGACCTATGGCATTAGAACCGCCACCGACACAAGCCACAGCCACATCCGGCTGACGACCAATGGCTTCCTGCATCTGCTCTTTCGCTTCATTGCCAATAACACACTGAAAATCGCGCACCATTTCCGGGTATGGCATCGGCCCTGCCGATGTACCAATAATATAATAGGTATCATCTACCCGCGCCACCCACTCACGCAAAGCCTCATTCATAGCGTCTTTCAGAGTACACGAACCGGAATCCACCCCAACCACCTGTGCACCCAGCAGCTTCATCCGGTACACATTCGGTGCCTGACGCTCAATATCCTCTGTGCCCATAAACACCGTGCATTCCATACCAAAGCGCGCTGCTACCGTAGCCGAAGCCACACCATGCTGGCCGGCACCGGTTTCAGCAATTACCCGCTTTTTACCCATTCGCTGCGCCAGCAAGGCCTGACCAATCGTATTATTAATCTTATGTGCACCGGTATGATTCAAATCTTCCCGTTTCAGATAAATCTGCGCCCCTCCCAGATAGGCAGACAGGCGGCGGGCATGGTAAACCGGGCTGGGACGACCCACATAATATTTCAAATCCTCATGGTACTGCGCCCAGAACGATGGATCAGCCTTTGCCGCATAATAAGCCTGTTTTAATTCAGTTAAAGCGGTAATCAGCGTCTCCGACACAAACAACCCACCGTGCTCACCAAAAAACCCCTGTTCATCTGGATAGTGATAATTTTCCATATTTCCTTCCATTGAGCGATAACTTACCCGCATAGTAAACTATCCAGTCATATTAACATTTTTTAAATACATTATCCTGTTATCCATACTTAATTCCGAATAAATAAAACCATTTCCCCCAGCCAAATAACAACAAAATCCCAGTTACCGCCAACCTAACAGTTGACTGACAACGGGGATTTATCCATATCTGCTTCAGATGAACGAATAATTCAGATTAGCAACAGTTGAAACAATATTTATCCAGTCTGAATACACGCACTATAGTAAACATGCTTAATAAAAAAAATTTAGTTACTGGTTTTGCGATATTTGATACCCAAATCTCTGGCCAGCGTTTTGGCCAGATCATCCATCTTCTTAGCTTTGGTATTGCCATATATTGAAAAATACTCAAACAACAAAATTTTTTGTCTTTCTTTTGTTGCAGTTAAAACCAGATTAACCGACCTGCCCGTTAAAATATTACCTTTCTTAATTGTCGTCAGCATACTATCGGATGATAAACAATAGCGAGTTTCACCTTTGATAGCATCGCTGATAGTTATGTTTTTCTCTGCTCTGTTAAGAATAATATATTTTGCTACTCTGCCTTGACTTTGATTACATTGATACCAATGGAAAAGAAATAATAGCGAAAATACCAGAATAATCAGAAAAAAAATCAAATCTCCAATAGAATTATGGTTTCTGAAATAACTGCCTGCACAAACTGCTACGCAACCTGATCCCCAGTAAATATAATTTTCTTTATCACTTTTTAATACTTTGTCAGTAATTCTATATTTTAAAAAAGGATAGACAGACCACTCAATAATATTCTTATTATGCTTCAAACCATTATTGATTGTATTAAAAATCTCTTTAGCATTACAGTCAAAATATCGAATACCTAAATCTTTTGCCAATAACGCCGCTACAGCATTCATCTTCTGTTGTAAGTCTTTTGAATTGGAGCCGTAGTACTCCAATAAAAGAATATGTTTATTTCGTTCTGGTATGGATAAAAACAGATTGATTGCCCGAGGACATCTAAGATCCATATTATTCCGTGAAGCATATAGATTCCAGTTGCTTCGCAGCAGATATTGTTCTTTATGTCCATTGATAGTGACTATCGTCAGCAATTTCCGATGCCGATCCAGAACAACATATTGTGCTGGCTTAATTGGCTCATTCCTTATGCTTAACAACATCAGATATATATAAAACCCCAAGCTAATAATAACAAGCCAACAAGAAATCCAATCTGTAGCAGTCAACCCACTTTCTGAAATCTTTTTCAGAAACATATTTAAAAAAAGCCCAAAACCAGCAAATAATATCATAAACAAATAACATATATATGACTGATACCTGAGATGCCGATCATCCTTTTTTCCTTTCAGTTTAGGATATACTGGCCATTGTAGAATTGATTTATCATTTTCCAGCTCCTCCCGAATTTGTTTAAGAATCTGTCGCGAATTTAACCTTTGTCGGTTCTGCCCTATCTTTACATTACTCCAATCCACCAATAAACTCCCTTTAACTGGTATTGAAACTAATTAATTTAAACAATTGAATTTCTGTATCAAAGCAATCTAACTATTATTCGCCTTTAATCAATATCCCAATAGAATATACTATTAAGATTATTGAAATCTTCTTATTTTAACTGGGATAACATTTACCACAATTCAAAAGAACACTAGAATTTGGATATTTCCATAAAATAAAGACATAAATTACTTATACTATTTATATAAAACTATTGTTGCAACAGCATAAGTAGCCTAGCTGATAATTTTGCCACACCTGATGCCCAAATCGCCAGCCAAAGCTTGCATTTGCGCTACCGGAACATGACGCTAAATCCCCAAATACACCTACCGCACTACCTTTTTTCGCATTCTAGTTGCAGATAGCAGCAAATTAACTGATTCTCAGGTTAAAATATTACTTTGAACAGCTACGTTTTACGCATCGAATAAGCTAGATAAACATTGAAATTTATCAATAAAATGGTAAACAATACAAAAACTGAATTTAGAATAGTTGCTTAAATACGGTAATCTATAACAAGCATTGCAGCCAACAAACAGCCGTACCCTAATTCTCCTCAAACAGATTATCTTTTCCTTGTAAATCAGCGTATCCTTGCCATTGCAGTATTATTTGTCCATGCTCCGGCTCTTCCCTGATAGTTCTGAGTACTTGTTGTATTCTGCGTATTATTATCATCTCCCTTGTCCGAAGCCTGCGTAGCCAAATACCACTAATACTCAATATATTTTATTGATCACATAATCCCGTGCACGGATAATATTCAATTCTTTAGCAAGAATATCTGCCACCTCAATCAATTGCTTCAAAGCGTCAACGTCACAGAAGAAATATTCAAACAGGATCTCAGCAGTTTTCAGATTTTCATCCTTGATTACTAGCCTGCCTCTGCGCCAAAGTGGTGGTTTATATGATGAAACTTTACGCCCATAAGGTAAAGCACACTCAACACGGATAAAATAATTATCGGTAAGCTGGTGTTGCCTGATCTCATATTGCTCATTGCTTACGGTAATCGTTCTATTTTCACGATCTAAGCGGATTAAATGTGATTCCTTTATAGCACAGGTTTTCTTATTATTATGCATCCATATCGCATAAATAATGATTGAAATAAACAATACTACAATCGAAAGACTATAAATAAAAAGTAGCTCAGCGATAAAATACAAACTAAATATAATTACATTCCAAATACTAAAATACTGGCCTGTCCATTTAAATAATTTAGAAAATCTTACCGGACAAGATTGCCACTCAATTATCGGCTTTTCTGACTGCACATCTGCTTTCATCTGTAAAAAAACTTTATGCTCTGAAAGCTTCATTCTTCCCCTTATTTTTTGACATTCTACCCATAACAAAACCGTGAAATTTAACTAACTAACAATTAAAATGTACACAACTGTTATTAATACATAACTCTTATAGCATAACACTCATATCAGTACAGCAACAAGCTGAGCAGAGGATAAAACAAGCAGCATAATTAAAATATTTACCAACAAGAAAATATAAAATCGGTGTGCATTTTAAATCGATTAATTAAATTTATTCTGAACAAGAGCGTTAAGAAACAGCATAAATAATCCCAATAAGATAATAAATATTTTCTGGAGCAACAGTATAAATATTAGTCCACAGACAGCCCAAAACCATTAATTGCAGCCATCAATGCCTGCATCTTTTCCCCATCCTTAATTCCGGCTGTGATTTCCACACCACTGGCCACATCCACAGCCTGTGCATGACTTTGTCTAATCGCAGAAGCAATATTTTCCGGGTTCAGCCCGCCAGAAAGAATCCATGGCTGATTTAGCTGCCGCGGCAACAACCGCCAGTCAAATGTCTGCCCCGTACCACCATACTGACCAGCAACAGCAGCGTCAAACAACAACGCACATGCATCCGTATATGTCGCAGCGGCTGCTTCAATATCAACCGTATTGCGCACCCTTATTGCCTTAATATACGGACGTTGAAACTGACGACAGAATTCAGCATCCTCATCGCCATGAAATTGCAATACATTCAATGGCACCTGCGCTAATACTTCCTTCACCTCGGCTGCACTGGCATTAACAAACAAACCGACTACCGTGACAAACGGCGGTACAGCACGCGCAATTGCCTGAGCCTGCTCCAGATTGACATATCGTTTGCTGCCGGCAAAAAAAATCAACCCGATGGCATCCACACCCAGCTGTGCGGCCAGCAGCGCATCTTCCACTCGCGTCATCCCGCAAATCTTGCTCCGAATTTTCATATCCAGCCTTTTTCTAAATCAACCAACCACAAACCGTATTAATTCAGATGCGGCCACAACCATACCGGTAACGTTGCCGTAGCCACCCCCCATTGTGGTGGATAATCAACGCCAGTAAGGTACAGCCCATCCGGCATAAATGTTGGTGGTGCCAGACGCCGGCTTTTCGCCGCCACCAATTGTGCAAACCCAGCCACACTCAGCTTACCGGCGCCCACATACACCAGTGCCCCCACAATATTACGTACCATATTGTGCACAAAGGCACTGCCATGAAAATCAATCGCCATCAACTCAGGGCTACCAGCAAGGCTTAGCCCATATAAGGTTTTCACCGGTGATTTAGCCTGACAGTCACTGGAACGGAAACTGGAAAAATCGTGTTCGCCAATCAGCATCGCCGCAGCTTCACGCATCAATGCCATGTTCAAAGGATAATGAGTCCAGCCTATCCGGCCACGTAACTGCGGCATACGTACCCGACTGGACTCCAGCATATAGCGGTAGCGACGTCCATACGCATCAAAGCGTGCATGAAATTCAGCAGCTACTGGCTGCGCTTTCACAATACGGATATTCTTATCCATTGCCGTATTTGTCCCACGCAGCCAAGCTTCAGCACTGCGCGGTGCATGGGTATCAAAATGCACAATTTGCCCTGTGGCATGAACGCCGGCATCCGTGCGGCCAGCTACCACAACATTAATCGGCTCTGCCGCAATAGCGCTTAAGGCTGCTTCCAGTACCGACTGAATAGTATACAAACCGTCCGGCTGCTTTTGCCAACCATGAAATGCACCACCATCATACGCCAGTGTTAATGCCCAACGCTGCACAGGTCGATTTCCATCAGCTTTGTTCGCCGAGTGTTCTACAACATTAGCAGCCATTATTCTTCCTAACCCACACTAATTCACACCAACAAAATGCATTATTATCGCATAGCCATCAACTGCTTTCACACCCATAACCAACCAGTCTGTAACTTAAACTGACACCATACCGATTTAATGTCGCCCCTTCACCCTAACTTGCACTGTATTGAATACAAAAAAACTTCTCGCAAGCCTGCGCATTTCCCGCTTGTAAAAAACCATTCCACGGACTGCAAAAATACTATCGCAGCACAGATATACCGAACAACAACTCCAAATACCTCAAAAAGGCTCATTCCGCCGCCTGACATCAACTCCGAAATTCAAATAAATAGCCTACTGGTATTCCAGATATTAATATCATTCTAAATGACGTAACAAAACACTATTTGAAGTAATACATGCAACTGGCTTACATATCAGCGATATGGTAAACCCGCACTATTTAAATAACTTGACCTACCAAGCAGCTCACTAAGCATCATCGGTAAGGGCACAACATACAAAATAATACCCATTGATGAAGAATCCATAGGTTCGTTGCAGTATTACGGCAACTAATCCAGCCCAGATCTACTTAAAAATCGCACCTGTAATGCATAATCTCAATTTATATTCATATTGCTAACCCATGCCTACAAGCAAGTGATACCACAAAATCATCCGTAAAGCTAAAAGCCATATCAATCAAAAAATGCCAGCACATAGCAGCACTGGCATTTCCAGAATAAGAATCTATTCAATTGAGAAATAAACAAAAACCAAATTTTAATAAATTGATATTATTTATTTTTGAAATAGAACATTTTTTCTGCTGGATTCCATCGTAAATTTAGGGTGAGACCTATAATCAAAATAAATCCAGAATGAATTATTCATTTTCTTATTCCCAAGTAGTCGACGAATTTTCAGATCATCCATGATGAATCCATTTATTCCATGCATTGCAAGTAAACGACCATGATCATCGAAGTAAAAATCCGTTATAGCAGAATCATATTTAACTTTATCCAGTTTACCACTTTGCACTTCCTCACGAATTTCATCCAATAATTCTTGCAAAACAGCATAATCTTCGTTCTCTGATTTATCAGCTTGACCATTCAAACCTGCATCACGTTTTTCTGATTGTTTTAACTGCTTATTTAGGCTATCAAAAGCAGCAACAGCCGCTATCTGATCTTGCTCTCTAGTAGAGTTAAGTCGAATTCGATAACGAGCTCCTAATTTCTTACCAGCCTCATCTAATGATAAATAAACAAAAGCTTTTTTATCATAACTGGCATAACCATCGTCAATTGCCTTTGGAATAGCATGTATTAATTCCTTCAATGGCAACCTATTTGTCCATTCAGGTAATGTTTTTTCAACATATGATTCTTCAAAAATTCCGACCGGTTTGCCTATTAATATACTGCCGATAACATTAACAAAAGGTCTAATTGCTCTTATATCCATAATCAGCACTTTTTTTTGAAAATCTACCTGCATAGGCATCTTAATCGAAAATAATATATTTGATGCCTCATAACGTACTTCAGGAATTAATTCAAATTTTCCATGCGGTATATCTACCGCACCGCTAAATGGAATAGACACTTGATCTACAATAAGGCTTAAAGTCTTATTCGATAATTCTTCGCATTCGTCACAATCTTCTGAAAGAGTACCATCCGCATAATGTGATTGTGCATTTGCTTTAGTACTCATTTCAACTTCGTGTTTTTTTCGAACAGGCTCAGATGAAAATGCAGAAGCAGCCACTTCTTCTGTCTTATCATCTAAAGTTTCGTTTGCTACCTGATTCGAAGAAGTTTCCACCTTATCCCGATCAACCAACAATCGAATCTGACCATTAAAATTAAACTGATTATCGCGCAACAAATTACGCTGTATTCCCTGCCTAACCAGTTCATCCGGCGCTTTATTACTCACGGTACTACAGGCTGACAGCAGCATAGCTATTGCCAGCCACATCATTTTTTCACCAATTGCCATTTGCATACACCTTACCCATATTCAATACTAAATGTAAATATGTCATACAGTTATAATTTATATGAATAATTATAACACAAGAAAGTTCCAAGCCTGATTAAATACCAAATCAAAATAGTATAATGATTTATTAAAATCAACAGGTTAACTGAACATTAATTAAATATTCAGAATTAAATTTATGTTATATACAATATCCTAATAAGCTAAAATTACCAAACAGTTTTGCCTGTCACCACAAAATAGCTGCAACAAAATTCCTGTCATCCTGTTTTTATCAACTCCTTTATTCAATTTATAATGATTATTGCAGTTGCGACCAACTATTAAAATCTATTAGCGAAGCTCATCAGACTGATTCATACCCTGATAGAGTTCACAAAATCAAAATTAGTCATGGTCACAGAAACATTAAACCAAACAGTTTTACCAGATAATTAAATTTCAATAAGACATACACACTTAGGTCAAATAAAAAGACTGAATCCAGACACAGGATTCAGTCTTAATCAGGCGCAGAAAATACTACTCCTAGTAACTAAAACGCAATCAATACAAATTAGCCACCCAACTGCTGCAATAGATTCTGAGCTTCAGCCAGTATTGAACCATTTGCTTCATCAACCAGCTCACGCAGAGTCTGGCGCGCAGTAACTGCATCATCCATTTCCAGATACATTTTTGCCAGTTCCAGTTTAGCCTGTAGTGGCACAGCCTGCTGCTCGGGCGTCAGAGGTTGATCAACAGGTTCAGATTCAGCAGTTTGTTCCAACCAATCTTGCGCACCATTTCCGGTGGCAAATGAAGAGACCGGAGTAGTAGTGGTGGCTGTAGCAACATTATCTGTAGCAGAAGATTCAGACTTATCATCATCCAATGTAAAGTCCATAGACGAAACATCCTGCGTATCCACTTTCGCTGCCGGTGTAGAATCAGTAACTGGAGAAGCAGATTGAACCATTGAATCGTCATCACTTATATCCAACGCTTCCCAGTCAATATCTGTTGAAAGTGCATCATCTTCTGTCGCAAGTACATGCTGCTCAGACGAAACCGGAGCCGGCTCTAAAGTTGAAAGCACTTCTTCAGCCGCAGGTGTAATATCCTGTTTGGCTTCATCATCCAACTTAAAGTCTTCATCCCACTCTAAATTAGCCAGCTCATTTAGCATCTCAATTTCTGAAGCAGCTGAATTAGACTGCTGTCCCGCTGTAGCACCCTCATGATGGGCTTTTATTTGAGGCTCATCAGCCACCACCCACTCAAGATCTGTATTATCTACTTCCTCCTGAGGTGCAATATCAGTTGATTCGTGTGCAGTTAAAACTTCCGGTTGCTCGGTTTCATCAATCTGATCCAGCCAAGATAAATCGTCATTATTATTATCCAGCTCTGTAGTTGTAGGCACTACCGTATCTGCCGGCGCAGCAGGAGTATCATCCTCAAAATTAAAATTCAGCCAATCGGTATCGTCTTCTTTCTGCTTGTCCGCAACTGCTTCTGCATCAGAAAGCTGTGATACTGCGGCTGCTTGATTCACCTTACCGCCGGCCGGTGCATCAGTTTCTGCTGGAGCGTCTGATGCCACTCCATTTAACCATGACCAGTCGTCATCGTCTGCTGCTGTACTAGTAGCAGCTGCTGTAGCTGCTGCTACAGTTGGCGCAACAGTTTTAGCCGGTGTAGCCGGAACAGATACAGATTGCTCTACTTTAGGTTTAGGCGGTTCTGCATTAAATACCACATCATCATCTTCATCATCAGAAGAATAATCGTCTTCATATTCATATTCTTCTGCGTCATGACGTTTTTTACGCCGCTGCCAAAGTAAAGCAGCAATTAACAGAATACCTGCCACACCAGCCAATGCATATGGCCACCATGCAGGTAGCATAGACTCTTCTACAGGCTGTACTGATGGCTCCGCATGATTGACTTTAGGTTGTACTGGAGCGGCCTTAACCACTGATGCAGCTGATGCGGCAGGCGCAGATGCTTGAACTGGTGCAGATGCCTGAACTGGCGCAGATGCCTGAACTGGCGCAGATGCCTGAGCTGGCGCAGATGCCTGAACTGGCGCAGATGCCGAGATAGTATCTGCTTTAACTTCTCCAACCTTGGCTTGAGCTGCATCACCAGCCACAGAAGCCATAGTATTTACCGGCTTACCCGCATCAGCATTTGCCTTACCCGGTTTTTGTGCCGCAGTATTCTGTGCTGTATCAGCAGTTTTTTGAACTGTTTTAATTTTTATTTTGGATAATTTATGCAGCTGTGACGTAGATGGAATATTCAAACTGATATCACGGTACATAAAATCCGGATTATCATTGCGGAAAGCATGCGGATTGGCAACAATCAGAGCATGCATGGTTTGTTCCACACTCAATCCCTGTGGCCGTACCTTGCGTGCCACATCCATCAATGTCTCATTGTTGTCTACATGATATTTCACTACTGCATTTTCAGATGCCAGCCCGTTTTGCAGTGCGGTAGTAGCCCGAGCAGCAGATTTGCTTTTCGCAGACTTATCCAGTTTGCGTTGCTTACCTGTTGCCTTTCCTGAGTCTTTTCCTTTACCTGAATCTGCTGAATCATAACGGTATGCCGGCGGATCAAGTAGGGCTGTATATTGCCGCCCCTGACTGCCGGCAGTAAGACTGAAAGACAGCATGGGATCACGAACAGGTTTACTAGAACGCAAATGAATCACAGCATTCTTTCCCTGTGCCGTTACACGTACCTGTAATGGAGCCCCTGAAACTGCTGGTCGACCCCGTAATGCAGCTCTGGCTTCATCACCAGTTACAACCACACTTCCTGAAAATGGTTCTCCCAATGCCGAATTAACTTGCAAGCTACCCAGCCCTGCCCATGCAGGTGCACTGGCTAACATACATAAAGACAGTGCGATGATTTTTAAATTATTTGCTTTCTTCAATCCCGTACCCTCACCGGTAAAGCACCATTGCCATCAGGCGCGTGCCCATTCAAATATGATAATTTCTACAAATACTGCAATGCATCTGGTATTTAACGTTCACCAAACCTGTTTTTATATTATCTCACGCTATAATAGCTTTTGCGACACTTTAATGCCAAGTTACCTTTACATATTTTCGTTGAAAGAGTGCTTGTTTGTGGACATTTTCAGACGTATTTTTAAAAAAAAGACCTGAAACCAGTATACAACAACAGTAAAATTTTGTTTAATATCTTGCTTTAACAGATGCCAAGTGTAAAAACTCAGGGTATTATGGCGAATATCCTACCTCCTTATTAACCTAGACCAGAAATAAAGATCTTAAATCCTAATAATGAAAGCAGTATTCGAATTCTTGGTAGTTATTCTTTTCTTTGCTACCTACGCCTTAACCAAAAATATTATCCTTGCGACCGAAGTAGCCATTATTGCCGGCATTATACAGGCCGCATGGTGCCTGTTTAAATATCGTCGCCTGCAAACCATGCAGTGGGTAAGCCTGTTACTGGTTGTGGTAATGGGTGGTGCAACTATTATTTTTAAAGATCCGCGCTTTATTAAATGGAAACCTACGATCCTATTCTGGCTAATGGCTATTGGCCTGCTAGGATCGCAAATATGTAATAAAAATGTACTGAAAAGCACTATCGGCAAAGAAATTACGCTACCGGAAACTATTTGGCGTAAACTTACCTATGCTTGGGTTATCTGTCTGCTGTGTATGGGTGCACTTAATTTGTGGGTATTCTTAAACTTTTCTGAACAAATTTGGGTGAACTACAAGCTCTTTGGCAGTATTACAATAATTGTTCTTTTTAGTATAGGACAATCTATTTACATTAGCCCGTATATTAAAACCAATATTAAAAAGGATGAGTTGTAATGCTGTTTATGTTAATGGCTACCGATGCCGATAACAGTCATGAAGCACGTATCAAGGCTCGGCCAAAACATTTGGCTCGTTTACAAGAATTACAGGCACAAAACCGTTTGGTTCTGGCTGGCCCCAATCCGCTGCCGGATGATGACAGTCATTTCTCCGGCAGTCTGGTGGTTGCTGACTTCAACTCACTGGACGAAGCACAGGCATGGGCTGAACAGGATCCCTATGTTGATGCTGGTGTTTATGAAGAAATTCTGATTCGTCCTTTTAAAAAAGTCTTGCCCAATGACTGATATTCAGACTGCCATTCGTACACGCTTACAACCGCTGGTACCACAGCAACTGGAACTCACTGATGACAGCAATTTGCATATTGGACATAAAGGTCATCGTGGTGGCGGGCATTATCGCCTGCTGGTTGTCAGTGATGCCTTTACTGGTTTATCGCGTCTGGCTCGACATCAGAAAGTTTATCAGTTACTCGAAGATTTATTCAGGGCAAATAACATTCACGCCTTAAGCATTAAGGCGTTTACTAACAGCGAATATTTAATAGGCAATAATTCATTTTATCCACTTAAAGAGAGTTAACCATGAAAAAACAATTAATTGCTGCTGCCATTATGCTCGGATTAACCGGCATTGCCGCCGCTCAAACTGTAGTTACTGTTAATGGAACCAAAATTGACAGTAAAGAAATTGATAATCGGGTAGCCATACTGGTTCAGGAAAGCCAGAATCAGATTCAGGACTCACCCGAGTTACGCAAAAACATTACCGACCGCCTAGTAACCCGCACCCTGTTAATTCAGGCAGCTAAAAAACAGAATCTGGACAAAGACCCTGAATACCTGAGCGCATTGAGTCAGGCAGAAGCAGAAGCCAAACGTCTTGGTGATGATAAAAAACCCGGATTCAAGGAAGAATGGGCTTTCTTTAAAGACAATCTGCTGACACAGGCTTATCTGGCCAGCGTAGTTAAAAACAATCCGGTAAAACCTGAAGATGTACGCAATGCCTATAATGATCTGGTAAATTACTACAGCGGTACTCAGGAAGTACAATTAGGTGAAATTCTCACCCGCGACGCAGATACAGCCAATAAAGCCATTGCCCAATTACAGGCGAAAAAAAGCTTTACTACAGTAGCCAAAGAATACACCATTGATCCGGCTGGCCGTGACAACGGTGGCATTCCAAAAGGCTATGTTGCCATCAAAGACTTACAAGCGAGTGCTACTCCGGTTTTCAATGCCATTAAAGACCTGAAAAAAGGTCAGTACACCACCACACCGGTACAAGGCAACGGCAATATTTACGCAGTATTTTACGTAAACGACAAGCGTAATGTTAAGCTACCAACCCAGAAAGAAATGGAACCGATTCTGTCACGTCGACTACAAAGCGCCTTAATGGCCAATGCTATTGAGCAGCTTTACAAGAGTGCCAGCATTAAATAACAACTTTATTCTGACAATGATTAATCAGGACAGAAATAAGGAATACTAATATGAAAAAAAGCATTACCCGGCTAGCTGGTCTAAGCATCATGGCCGCCGGGCTCGCTTTTGCCGATGCTCCCAAAATTGACACCCAGCGCATTAACGTCATGCTCAAGCAGCTTGAACATCAAATGCAAGCCCAGCCGGGTGCGCCTGAGCCAAATAAAGCCGAGATTCAGAAAGAAATTACCTTGCGCTTGCAGTCGGCTGAAATATTAAAAGCCGAAGCCATTAAAGCTGGATTGGATAAAAAACCTGATACGCAGGCTGCATGGCAAAACGTACAGGCACAATTTTATGCTGCGCAGTATGTAGAACATCTGGCTAATAGCATTGAAATTAACGACAGTGATTTGCGTCGACAATATGAGCAAATTAGTCAGGAAATCAATTTGCTGCCAATTGTTTTTCCAAGCAAAGAAGCTGCTGAAGAAGGTTTAACCAAACTGAAAAAAGGTCTGGCTTATGAAACATTGCTTAAACAGGTTAATCCTGAAGCACCAGCCAGCAATTGGATGAGCCCGAAGCAGTTGCCTCCTGATTTTGCCCAGTTAGCTTCACAATTGAAAAACGGACAGATTTCACCCAATGTTATCACCATTGACGGACATTACATTCTGCTGAAACTGGCGGGTACGCGTTTAGCATCAAATGCTCCCGCATTTGATCAGATTAAAGATCAATTGCGTGAGCAGGCCAAGCAACAAAAAGTACAGGAACAAATCAATCAGATATTGCAAAAAAACGGCATTAATCTGAACGAATAACATTTGCTGTACAAAAAAGCCGGTACAAATGTACCGGCTTTTTTATTTATACTTATGCATCAATCAATCCATCAACAAACTACTGATGAAACAAGCAACCTGCATTAACCTATCCTGCATAGCTTAATTTTGTGACTGATGTACCATCTGCACATAGGGCGTCCCGTCAGAAATATAGGGCGCTCCTTGTATTTGAAAACCATGCTGCTGATAAAATTTAAGCACCTGCCGCTGCGCCTCTATTTTAACTGGATACTTTACATAATGATTGTGCGCATAATGCATAATTAACTTAATCAGCTGATCCCCCAAGCCAGTGCCACGAACACTCGGATGTATCACAAACCGGCTGAACGTAAAATGAGCCCCAGCCAGAAACATACGTGCATAGGCCAGTATCTGCCCATCAAGCTGGTAATAAACATGCTTGGCCTGTAAGTCCCAGTCGTCCAGCTCATGATAAATCCGCTGCTGCTCTACCATAAAAGTATCAATACGCAAACGTGCAATGCAGTAAAAATCATGAGACGAAAGTTCATTAAAATTCTTGATACACCACATAAACTCCCCCGTACTCCCTGTTAACAACACAACACTGAATACTCACATTCATCGTGCTAATCTCAATCTGCGAAATATACCAATGCAAAACACTCAAATTAGCATCAAAACCACTAAATTGACAACATGGTACTTGGCAAAGCTTGCCTCATCTGTATATCAACTACCGGTATCATACTGAAATTCCATTAGAAGTGATACAAACTAAAAAGAAAAACAGATTATCTGCCAACAAAACAGATAATCCGTATACAGAAATAACTAATTTTACTGTCTGGCCGCTTCAATCTGAATATTTAACTTCACATATCTACTGGCTGGCATAACTGTCAGATATTCATTAATACCCCATAGAGAACGATCAATCACAGTCTCAAAATCACCACCACAAACCTGAGTATGACTCATCGGGCTTTGATAACAATTAAATTTAGTCGCCCGTAACGTAACCGGATGTGTTTGCCCAACCATAGTTAACTGACCATGCAAGATCTTAACCTTACCCTGCTTATCAAAATCCCAATTGTGAGATACAAAACGCAAAACCGGATATTGAGTAGCATTAAAAAAAGCCTTACCTTGCAGATGTTTATTGAACTCACTACGCCCCGTATCCAGAGTACTGAGCGGAATAGTAATATCTACAGCACCGGTTTTCGCACCTGCATCATATTGCAGCTCGCCATTTAGATTATAAAAACCGCCCACGTTACTAGAAGTTGCAAAATGATCAAGCGTAAAACGCGCATTAGTATGTAATGGATCTATTTTATAATTGGCAGCCTCAGCTGACACAGCAATGCCCAGCAAAGCTGCCATTAAAATACCTGCTAATCTGTTCATGAGTAAACTCCTTTATAGTATTTGCCTCACATTTATAATATTAACGTGAATACCTAAGCAGTAAAATCCCACAGAGTAAAAGCATTATTTCTTTAAAAGAAACAATTTCAGATATTTATATATATTATGATTAGCTGATTCAGCTCGCCTGAGGTGGCAAACAGATGGTCATTATCTATCGCCAGTCAAATACCGCTATAGATTCGACATGCGCAGTTTGCGCAAACAGATTCATAATACCGCCGGCACGATAAAGATAACCACGCTTCACTAACAAACCAGCATCGCGTGCCAGCGTTGCTGGATCACAGGAAATATAAACAATTCTGCGTGGAAGCTGCCGATCCTCCAGCTCATTTAAAGCCAGTATTAAAGCCTGAGCACCAGCTCGTGGCGGGTCAAGCAGCCATTTATGCGCATAACCGAACCGGCGCAGACGTTGTCCATTCATAGCAAAAAGATCAGCCTGCTGAAAATGGGTCAACTGCGCCAAACCATTATGTTGCGCATTACTGCCGGCACGCCGGCACATCGCCGCCATGCCTTCCACACCTACTACTTCTGCCTGCATCCGTGCAATCGGCAAACTAAAATTACCCAGCCCACAAAACCAGTCAATAATCCGCTCGCCGGCCTGTGGCTGCAACCACTGCATGGCTCGCCGTACCATCAACTCATTAGTAGCCTGATTAACCTGCGTAAAATCTTCAGGCTGATAACGAATCTCAAGCTCATATTCAGATAAACGATAAGCCAGTACCGAATCCTGCGATGCCGATTGCAAAACTGTTGTACCACCAGTTTGCAACCACCATTGCCACAAACAACCGCTTTGTTGTTGCAGCTGTGTCAGCAAACAATCAACCTGCGTCCGCATTTTCTGACTTATGCCGCCACAAACCTGCAAAGTAAGCGCAATAACCTCATTTCCCTGATGCAGCATCAACCCTTCCACACTGCCTACAGGCCAGCTTTGCAATAATGTTTTAATTGGCTTCAAAGCCTCAGACAGCACCACCGGTAACACCAGACAACCATCAACATCTACAATCGCATGAGACTGTCCGGTCTGAAATCCCAACTTTAACTGGCCATCCTCATACACAGCACTTAAACGCACCCGTTCACGATAACGCCAAGGCAAACCATAAATTGGTGGCATCAGCTCATCTGGCTGCACCTTACCCAAACGGCGCATCTGATTCAGCCACGCACGCTGCTTCAACGCCACCTGCGTAGTAAATTCGATATGCTGGCTATTACAGCCACCACAACGCTCATAATATTCACAAGGTGGTTGTAGCCGTGCGTTACCCGATATCAATACCCGGCTGATTCTGCCCTCTGTGTAGGATTTTTTCACCCGTACTGGCTGCCACTCTACCACCTCACCCGGTAAAGCATCATCAATAAAAACAGCCTTGCCATCTACCCGGGCAACACCGCGCCCTTCCTGATTCCAGTCAATAATCTTTGCTATAAACCGTTGTTCCAAACTGTACCCTCAAACCAGAGAAATGGTCGTAAATAAACTTAACTGTATTTATTTTCTCACATTGTTGACGAATTACGTTATGATTATATTCATATTCTCATGCCGGATTTTTAGAATAATGTTGAAACCAATACTTTGCGCATTAACCACCACCATCATATCTACAAGTGCCTATGCAGCCATTCCTATGCCTGACTATGCCGTACCTAGTCAGGGGCAGCAGGTCATCCTGAATATCCCCCAATTGCGGTTATTTTTATTTCAGGACGGAAAATTAATCAAAACCTATCCGATAACAGTTGGCAAAGCCAGTACACAAACTCCGCTGGGTGAATACAAAATTGGAGCCAAAGTCAATAATCCAACTTGGAGCGTACCACTCAGCATTCAGAAAGAAATGGCCGCAAGCGGTAAAACCGTACAAAAATCGGTACCGCCCGGCCCTAATAACCCACTTGGCCCTGTATTTGTGCGCCTAGGCGCTCCTCGTCTGGGTTTGGGTATCCATGGCACCAACGTACCCAGTAGCGTACCCGGCGTACGCAGTCACGGCTGTGTACGTTTACGCAGTCCAAATGCACTGGACTTTGCCGCTGCCGTACAAAGCGGTGCCGATGCCGCCGTAATTTACCAGCAGGCTTCCGTAAACACCGATGCACAAAACGACATCTGGATTGCCGTTTACCGAGACCCCTATAGCAAGCGCAATCTGAACAAAAAGCTATTGAGCCAAAGTATCAACTCATGGGCAGAGCAACACCAGCTACAAGTAAATCACAAGCGTTTAAATAATGTTCTGAGTAAACCGAGCAATACGTTAATCTGCCTGACCTGTAGTGCCGGTAAAACCAAAGTCAGCGGTAATCTGAGTTCACTACAATGGACTAGCGGTAAAGGTGAAATCGTTGAATTGAAATATACCAACGCACCAGATAACAAATCAAAACAGGAAATTGTACCTGAAAGCAATAATATTGAGGTTGATGAAGACGCAGATGAAGCACCAAAGCAGAACATCACTCCCCTGCATCCGGCTTCCACACCAGCCAATAAACAAACAATACCTGAACAGCCTATTCCTGCCTCATCTGAATCAGGATTTGATGCATTGATGTAAGCGGATACCATCAGGCTGTTTAATGGTTGCAAGAAATTAACTATTGGGTAAAAAATCTCCCAGCAATTGCCATAAAACAGCCTTGTCTGCAGCCTTGAGCCGCTTTAGCCGATATTCACATCGTGCTGCTGCGGCTTTAGTTATACCCACACAAACCAGACGCATCTGAAGTGGCGGATACATACGCGTATACCGGGCACCATTCCCCGAACAGTGTGCCTGCCAGCGTTGTGCCGGCCGGTTAGTAATCCCGCAATAAAATGCACCATTAGCACAATACAGCAAATAAACCGCCCAACCAGCATCCGCCTGTGGTAAAGGAGGCAATGCAGCCAGAATAGATGCCGATAAAACCACTACCATCGTCCAGACCAACCAACTCTTAAAAATTCAGATAAAAATACCCATACCAGACAGCCTATCCACATCAGCAAGGAAAAATCGTAACCATACCGGCAATGCCTGATTTACCCATCATACAGAAACAGCTATCAAGCCGAAAACAACCCATATGTTTAAGTAGCATTACAGCAGATAAAACGTTTTCATTTATTCCCAAAATATTAAACATTTTGCATGAAATATAGCACAAACCCAAATCACAGCCCTAGCAGATAGATAGTATCGGCATATCTAATCAATATGCTGGCCTTGCTCCGTAAACAAACCATAACCACCGAATACCGAAAGCATACCCCATGCTGCACCTGCTAATCCCCCCATCTGGCATCTTCTTTTCACAGTTTCATCAGTTCTGCCTGCTTCATTTCCTACCTTAATTTAGATTATGAATTTTATAATTTGCTACCTAAAATCGATTATTATAAAAATTCTATTTGCTTCTAACGCCTTTAATTGCCTCATTAGGCACTTCAAATTCTATCGGACTATCAGTTGCATTATGAATTGATTTAGCAGGAATTTGGAATTTAGTTTTCGTACCAATATTGGTCATCAGAATATTTATATGGTCTAATTGATATACAGATGAACAATTCATCTTATCAAAATGGTCTTTTTTTTCATTATTATCAAATATATCTTGATAATTTTTATCCAGATAGATCGTAACATCAGATTGTCTTACGCCAATTAAAGAAAGGGTAATATTAGTTAGACCAACATAGATACCAGAAACAGCAATTAGTGGCATGATAAATATACCTACTCTGAAAAGGAACTTTGAAGAAATCTTTATATTCCATATATAGAAATATAGCCTTCTATCGTTTTCTTCACTGGGCTCAGATTCATTTTTTAGCTTTAGCTCTTCCCATTGAGAAATAAAAACATTCATACAACCAACACAAAAAATTGCCATATAGGCTGTGAACCCAAAAACCAGACCTCTTTGTAAACTACTTGATTGAATCCATATTCTATAAGCGATAAACAAAATCAGAATGTTTGCAATTACGCTTAAACAAAGAATAAAAAGTCGATCTTTAGAGAAAGTAACAGGATTAATTTTTTTCTTGATAAGAATTTTGTATATTTGCTTTTCAAATAAAATTAAAAATAACTTGCTAGCCAAATGTAATACACCAATAAAAACAATATATAAAATCCCAAATATGGCAAATATGCATAAACAAAATAGTACATCACCAACAGACAATCCAGCAGGAAAAAATCTTATTGTACAACAATAGAATATTATAATAATTGTACCAATGACATTACCTATAATCCCAAATACCCCAAGAGTATTTTTGATAACTCTTAAATTAGATTCCAACTTATCCATATTTTCTTCCCTTATAAAATTGCAAACCAGAATGTAAAAAAGCCACTAATATTAACCCAAACAGGCTAACATTAGTGGCTAAAATTTCAGCTAGGAATAACGAACTAATCACTCCATTTTCGGATGCAAATCAACATACTGCTGTTTGCGTTTTTCCAGCTCCTGTATCTGCTCCTGCAAGTTGGCAATGGCAGCATCAATATCGTCCACACTCTGCTCAATATGCTCATACGTTTCAGCCAGCAACTCGCGTGCTTCCTTTTTATTCGAAGCCGAAGGAGAGACGCCACGCAATGGACGGTTAGCTGTTTCTTTCAGATAAATACCGGTAACAATTCCGATACCACCCACCACCATCAGATAATAGGCCGGAATAAACAAATTATCAGTGGCATCCACCAGTGCCGCGGCGATAGTCGGCGTTAAACCGGCAACAATAATCGCAATATTAAAAGCACTCGCCAGTGCACTGTAGCGGATACGCGTAGGAAACAGCGCCGGTAAAGTGGATGCCATCACCCCAGTAAAGCAATTCAGAATCAGTGCCAGAATAAACAGGCCAAGAAAAATCAGTCCTACCTTGCCACTGGTAATCAGCTGAAAACAGGGAATGGCCAAAACCAGCAGCGCAACAGAACCACCGATAACAAACGGCTTGCGCCCGATTTTGTCACTAACAAAACCGATAATCGGCTGCATAAACATCATGCCAATCATAATCGCAATAATAATCAGCACACCGCGGTCTTCACCATAATGCAGATTGTGCGACAAATAGCTGGGCATATAGGTCAGCAACATGTAATAGGTAATATTGGTGGTTAATACCAGCCCTACACTTACCAGCAGCGTACGCCAGAAACGCCGCATAATTTCCATAAACGAAACCCGCGGACGACTGCTCACTTCTTCCTGTTCTTCTTTTTCCATCATATCCAGATGTTTCTGGAATGCCGGTGTTTCCTCAGCAGCATGGCGCAGGTATAAACCTAACAAACCCAAAGGTGCGGCCAGAAAAAACGGAATGCGCCAACCCCATGAGAGAAAATGCGCTGAACCCATAATATTTTCCAGCAATACTACTATCCCGGCGCCCAGCACAAAACCACATATGGATCCAAAATCCAAGAAACTGCCGAGAAAGCCACGCTGGCGGTCAGGCGAATATTCTGCTACGAAAATCGCTGCCCCAGTATATTCACCACCAACCGAAAATCCCTGTGCCAGCTTGCACAGCAGCAGCAATAGTGGCGCCCAGATACCAATACTGTTATACGATGGTATCAGCCCGATACAAAAAGTACTGAGCGCCATAATAATAATTGTAGTCGACAATACTTTTTGCCGGCCAAAGCGGTCACCAAGAATTCCAAAAAACACACCACCCAGCGGGCGCACCAGAAACGGCACAGAAAACGTACCCAATGCAGCAATCATCTGCACACTGGGAGACGCCGATGGAAAAAATACCTGCCCCAGCGCATAAGCCACAAAACCATACACGCCAAAATCAAACCACTCCATAGCATTGCCCAGTGCTGCGGCAGAAATCGCCTTTCTGAGCTTAGTCTGATCAACAATTGTGATGTCGTGTAATTCCAGCGTACCATTCTGGGTAGGAATCAATGGTGGTACATGAGAAGAAGCCTCATTCTGTTCATTAGTTGCTGTCATGGTAACCCTCTCATTATTAATATTAAAATGATTCCTCAGCATTATAACACGCAACCAAAAAGGTGCTTTATGCTTGAATTTTAAAGAAATCTACTAACAGCATAATCGAATAAAGGCTTACTGCGCTACTATTATTTTATTTCCACCAAATTTTTAAACCATTTCACTAACGATTCACCATACCATGATGCAGCTTACTCAACTATCAGCCTGTAGCGCCTGTCTATACAATGGCAGCTGCACATGAATTTGCTGTAACTGCCGCCATAGCACTTTCTCCACCATATCATCAGCCGGCTTTGGCTTACTCAGCTTCAACAAATCGCCAGTAGCTTTCCACTGCGCCCGAAACACAGAGTCATCAGAATTTTGTGTCATCAGTTCCGCCAGACTGATGGCAATCGTACACCAATGCTGTACCTGCTTTGGCGTTAGCAGCGGGCGCACACGGTCTACCTGCATACGAATCGCACCCAGTGCTGAAATACAGCTAAGCAGCACATAATTCAGTTGCAGCAAAATTTTACCTTTACCCAGATGCTGCCCGTAGCGCTTTGGTTCCATCGACATATCTGCCACAGTATTACTTAACATAACAGCCAGTTCATGCGCATTGCGTCGTGCAATACGATAAACCACATCATCACAGTGCCCATTCTGTAACTGTTGTGCTACCTGCCGCAGATAAGCAGCGTCACAGCACAAGGCACGGATGGCAATCCGCCCTAACGTCAGATAACGCCAGTCCGGCCATAGATAAGCTACTGCACACCATGCCAGCGCCGAACCCAGAATCGTATCCACAAACCGCGACAACATGGCAGATTGCGTATCCATACCAATAATCGCAAAACCCACCAGTACCTGTACCGTAATAAAAAACGTGGAGAAACTGTAACGGCGCACTCTGAACGCAAAAAACAACACCGTACTCACCACCACAATCATCAGCCGGCCAGCCAGTGTAGGCACAAAATACGGTAACACCGAGCCCACTACTACCCCAAGCAGCGTACCCAGTATGCGCTGCTTCAAGCGGGTAGTGGTTGCCGAATAATTCGGCTGGCACACAATCACACCAGTGAGTAAAATCCAGTAGCCCATTTTTAACTGGGCACCTTCAACTACCGCACAAGTCACGGCCGTCAGAATCGCCAGTCTGATTGCATGGCGCATCACATTCGACTGCAAAGTAAAATGTGTTTTTAATGCAGGCAGAATATCACGTATTCGGTCAACATCCTGCCCTGCAATCTGCATATCGCCAGCCTCCTGACTGATACCTGCAACCTTTACCTGCTCCAGCCACAGCAGTTGCTCATTAATCGTCAGAATATTGGCAATCAGCTGCTGCAAACCCGGCATGTCCTCATCCATACCATATTCAGCACAATAACGCTCCACCGCCTGCTGCACTCCTGTTCCGGCACGCTGGAGCATCATATTAAACACATAGGGCTTATTCTCATGCAGACACTCACTCATCTGCCGGCAAGCCTGCGCCTGTAACACAATCAAGCGCTGAATGCGGTAAATCAAATCTGAATGCGCCAGCCTGTGTGCCAATGCAGCATAATCCACATGGCGTGAACTAATCCGCTCATGAATATTCTGGGCAGTGAGATAATATTGCAGCAGCGTACCAATACCGCGCTGGCGGTGCTGCCGACGCAAGCGGTAAAACAGTGCCGTGCGGCACCGGTTAAAATCATCAATCACTGCCGTATTCTTCATCGCCAGTGCCAGCTCTTTCTCAGCAAGCAAATCCGCCTCATCTGGGTCAAAAAACTGTGCTTTCACCAGCATATAATCCGCCAGTCTGGCAAAAGCACCAGCCAGATTGTCCTGTACCGGCCGATTTGGAAACAACAGATGCAGCATCAGCGTACAGACACTGAACAGACTAGTGCCACAAACCAGCATCAGCGGATTGGTATACCACGGCAAATGCGGCGAATAAGTCAGCACCGTATACAACATTACCAGCAGCGTACCAAAAGCAATTGTCCGGTAGCGCACATCAATTGCACCCATCATCGTCATACTGAATGACGCCCATATCAGCAGCAACGAAAACATCAGCGGATGCCCGAATGTCCACTGCACTGCCGTAGCGGCAAGCGAAAAATGCACCAACGTAATAAACAGATTGCGCAACCGGCCGGTAAAGCCATCATCCAGATCCACCAGCCCGCCAGCAATAATACCCAGAAACAGTGCCGTACTTTCCGCAGTGTTACCCGTATACCACACCCACCATGCTGCCAGCACCATGCTCAGCAGCATCGGTAGATTAGTCAGATAACCCGTACGCACCGGAATTACTCGCATCACACCGCCTCTATTTACTAAAAAAATACCATTTAATTCATTTTAACAAGCTGGCAGTTCAGCCAGATGATTTAGCATACCAAAAAAGCCGGCCACAACAGGCCGGCTTGCTGCACAAACACAAGTACCTTTACTTGTTCTCAGCCTGTGCCTGCCACGTATCCCGCAAAGTTACCGTACGGTTAAATACCGGATTTTCTGCACTGTGATCATAGCGATCAGTTACAAAATAGCCCAGACGTTCAAACTGATAACGTGTTTCCGGTGCCAGCGTATTCGCCACCGGCTCCACCAATGCATCAATTTCCGTTACCGATGCCGGATTCAGAAATTCAATAAAATCACGATACTGTCCATCGTCACCGCGCACCGCATCCGGGCGTTCAACCGTAAACAGGCGGTCATACAAACGTACTGTAGCCGATACAGCATGTTCAGTAGACAACCAGTGAATCACCCCTTTCACCTTGCGCCCTTGTGGCTTAGAAGCAAGTGTGTCGTGGTCTATCGAACATTTCAGCGACACCACCCGACCAGATGCATCCTGTACCACTTCCTCACACTTAATCACATAACTGTAACGCAGACGCACTTCCCCACCCAGAGTCAGGCGCTGCCAGCCTTTAGGCGGATCCAGTGCAAAATCGTCGGCTTCAATATAAATCGTTTTAGTCAGCGGCATCAGGCGTTCGCCCATTTCCGGGTGATGCGGATGAAACGGTGCTTCTCGGCTTTGCGTTAACGCCTCATCAAAATTAATCAGCTCCACCTTAATCGGATTGAGCACCGCAATCATCCGTGGTGCAACACTTTCCAGATCTTCACGAATTGCGCCTTCCAGCACACTCATGTCCACCACATTTTCACTTTTGGAAATACCTACCCGTTTAGCAAACAGGCGCAGCCCCTCCGGCGTATAGCCCCGGCGACGCATACCAGAAATCGTAGGCATACGCGGGTCGTCCCAGCCAGACACATGATCCTGCACCACCAGCTGATTGAGCTTGCGTTTCGACGTAATCGAATACAACAATTCCAGCCGGGAAAATTCATACTGATGTGGCTGATGCGCAATTTCGATATTTTCCACTACCCAGTCGTATAAAGGCCGGTGTGATTCAAATTCCAGCGTACACAGTGAATGGGTAATATTTTCAATCGCATCTGAAATTGCATGCGTATAATCATACATCGGATAAATAACCCATTTATCGCCGGTACGATGATGATGTACACGACGAATACGGTAAATCACCGGATCGCGTAGATTAATATTGCCCGCAGCCATATCAATTTTCAGCCGCAGCGTTTTACTGCCATCCGGAAACTCACCATCACGCATACGTGCAAACAAATCCAGATTTTCCTCAATCGTACGCTCACGATATGGGCTATTTTTACCTGGCTCCGTCAGCGTGCCACGATACTGGCGCATTTCCTCCGCATCCAGATCATCCACATATGCCTTGCCGGCTTTAATCAGCTCCAGCGCATATTCATACAGGCGCTCGAAATAATCCGAAGCAAAACACTCCTCATTCCACTGAAAGCCCAGCCACTGCACATCTTCCTTAATCGAGCGCACATACTCGTCCGATTCTTTTTCCGGATTCGTATCGTCAAAGCGCAGATTACACAAACCATCATAAATATAAGCCAAACCAAAATTCAGGCAGATAGATTTAGCGTGGCCGATATGCAGATAACCATTTGGTTCAGGAGGAAAGCGCGTTATCACCCGCTGGCATTTTCCGCTTTGCAGGTCATCCTCAATAATAGAGCGTATAAAATGATTATCGGCAAACTGATCTTTATTAAGCATAGTTATTCTGAATATGTGCAAAGGCGTTTTCAGAATGGCAATTTCTGAAACACCAACCAAAAAGTTATAATTATATACCTATTTTATATAAGCAATATACAATTATACTAAACAAAAATGTATTAAATAGTGCAGTAATAGTTAAGCAAATACTAAACTAAATCAAGCCAAACACAAAAAATATTTTACCAAATTCTTAAATTTAGTAAAAATCCGTAATACCCGCCACTCAATTCTCTCCACCGAAAACCGCCCAAGTAAATGGCTGATGATGATAAAACAACAATTATTTGCTTTACACGCTCCCCGTACAGCCAATAGCACTTCTTAGAATCACCACCACAATACTGCTTGGCTAGACAGCTCATTACCCACAACTACCCACTATCCCCACACCAAATACCGTCTGCCAGCACCACCACCTTTACAATATCCGTGCATTACTGAAATTTCAACAGATTTAAATGAAATCTTTTCTGCCACACAAAATACAAGTTATATAGCATATAAAAATCATACCACTAACCCTCTGCGCGCATAACCAACCAGCAACAGCTAAAGGCGAAAATCAGCAACCATAGCTAAAATAAATATACAGCGCTTATTTGCTGGGTACAGGCAATTTGCCCTGCTGCTCTAATTCGCGAATATATTCGGGCAAGATTACTTGCGGGATATTTTGGCGTTCTTGCTTTATCGCATCCAGCTTGGCTTTGTTGCGCCGATAATCAGCCATGGATTTAATGATAGGACGCGGGGTGCATAGTTTCTGGCTTTTGGCAAACAGCTTGTAATGCATGGGGGTATCTTTGCCCTCCGCCACCGTACCATAAGTAATATAAAGCTGATTGCAGGCTAAAAAATGAACGGTAATATTCGCTACTTTGCCAAAATCATCGCCGGCAAACGCTGGCGGTGGTGGTAAAGGGATGACTGCGGAGTAGTTTTCGCTATATTGCTGAATAATTGCTCGCTCATTTTCATCAACATTAACTCCAGGTAGATTTAATCCTCTTGCATGCCAGCCAGGATACGGTAAAACACGCCAATAAATTCGCGCAGTCATGCCCGGCTTCCATTTCGCCGGCAGATAGGCAGCGCCACAGGTGGAACCGCCGCCATAGCGTGTTTTACCTACTTCATAATCATCTACACCATTAGTGCCGGGAATACAGCCGCCATTAATCGAACCACCCGACATGTTTTCATAGTTGTATTCGAGCGCCTCTACCGGCGCAGCATAGGATTTGTTTTTGCCGGAGGTAACACCAACAAAGGGCTCAAAGCCACCACCACATGCGCTTAGGGCGGTGGTGGTGAGCAGTAGGCTGGTTAATTTTGCCAGTTTTGGTAAGGTAGTTGCAGATTGGTCAGTCATAAGTTGCTCCTTTATGCCGGGGAATAGTGGGATTATTTTGTACTAGGCTGGGGGTAGTTCTTGGATTAATTCTTTGCTTGCTTTCACTTGCCTGTTGCAGTAGCCGGCTTGTTTGTTTATGTTAATTATATCGCAATATTTTAGTTAGTTATCAATTGGGCGCTGCTACTTTGGGCGATGTAGGTAGATATGGAATTATGCTGCGCATTTTGGCTGATTAGCGCCATAATATTGCGTGGTAAGGCTGAAAACAGCTTGAGGCGAAAGCAAAAAAAAACAGCCCGGCAAGCGGGCATGGTGGCAGATTAGAAAGGCAGTATTAATGGCTATTGCTGCTATGGGCTAAGCCGCCGACAAGTATGCTGGCCGCCGAGCGGCCAGCTAGGCGGCGCTTATTTGCTGGGTACAGGCAATTTGCCCTGCTGCTCTAATTCGCGAATATATTCGGGCAAGATTACTTGCGGGATATTTTGGCGTTCTTTCTTTATCGCATCCAGCTTAGCTTTGTTGCGCCGATAATCAGCCATGGATTTAATGATAGGACGCGGGGTGCATAGTTTCTGGCTTTTGGCAAACAGCTTGTAATGCATGGGGGTATCTTTGCCCTCCGCCACCGTACCATAAGTAATATAAAGCTGATTGCAGGCTAAAAAATGGACGGTAATATTCGCTACTTTGCCAAAATCATCTCCGGCAAACGCTGGCGGCGGCGGTAAAGGGATGACTGCGGAGTAGTTTTCGATATATTGTTCTATTGCTCGGCTTTCATTTTGGTCAAAATTTACTCCAGGTAAATTTAGCATTTTTGCATGCCAACCGGGATAAGGCAAAACTGTCCAATAAATCCGCGCGGTCATGCCCGGCTTCCATTTCGCCGGCAGATAGGCTGCGCCACAGGTCGAACCGCCGCCATAGCGTCTTTTACCCACTTCGTAATCATCCACGCCCGGGGTTTTGGGAATACAGCCGCCATTAATCGAACCACCCGACATGTTTTCATAGTTGTATTCGAGCGCCTCTACCGGCGCAGCATAGGATTTGTTTTTGCCGGAGGTAACACCAACAAAGGGCTCAAAGCCACCGCCACATGCGCTTAGGGCGGTGGTGGTGAGCAGTAGGCTGGTTAATTTTGCCAGTTTCGCTAGGGTTGTTGCTGATTGCTCAGTCATAGGTTGCTCCTTTATGCCGGGGAATAGTGGGATTATTTTGTACTAGGCTGGGGGTGATTCTTGGATTAATTCTTTGCTTGCTTTCACTTGCCTGTTGCAGTAGCCGGCTTGTTTGTTTATGTTAATTATATCGCAATATTTTAGTTAGTTATCAATTGGGCGCTGCTGCTTTGGGCGATGTAGGTAAATATGGAATTATGCTGCGCATTTTGGCTGATTAGCGCCATAATATTGCGTGGTAAGGCTGAAAACAGCTTGAGGCGAAAGCAAAAAAACAGCCCGGCAAGCGGGCATGGTGGCAGATTAGAAAGGCAGTATTAATGGCTATTGCTGCTATGGGCTAAGCCGCTGCACAAGTATGCTGGTCGCCGAGCGACCAGCTAGGTGGCGCTTATTTGCCGGGTACAGGCAATTTGCCCTGCTGCTCTAATTCACGAATATATTCGGGCAAGATTACTTGCGGGATATTTTGGCGTTCTTGCTTTATCACATCCAGCTTAGCTTTGTTGCGCCGATAATCAGCCATGGATTTGATTGATGGGCGCGGGGTACATAGTTTCTGGCTTTTGGCAAACAGCTTGTAATGCATAGGGGTATCTTTGCCCTCCGCCACCGTACCATAAGTAATATAAAGCTGATTGCAGGCTAAAAAATGAACGGTAATATTCGCTACTTTGCCAAAATCATCGCCGGCAAATGCTGGCGGTGGCGGTAAAGGGATGACGGCAGAATGGTTTTCATAATATTGTCCAATTATGTTTTTTTCATTTTGATCAAAATTTACTCCAGGAATATTTAGCATACGTGCTTTCCAACCGGGATATGGTAAAACACGCCAATAAATTCGCGCAGTCATGCCCGGCTTCCATTTGGCTGGCAGATAGGCAGCGCCACAGGTGGAACCGCCGCCATAGCGTCTTTTACCCACCTCGTAATCATCTACACCATTAGTGCCGGGAATACAGCCGCCATTAATCGAACCACCCGACATGTTTTCATAGTTGTATTCGAGCGCCTCTACTGGCGCGGCATAGGATTTGTTTTTGCCGGAAGTAACACCAACAAAGGGCTCAAAGCCGCCGCCACATGCGCTTAGGGCAGTGGTGGTGAGCAGTAGGCTGGTTAATTTTGCCAGTTTCGCTAGGGTTGTTGCTGATTGCTCAGTCATAGGTTGCTCCTTTATGCCGGGGAATAGTGGGATTATTTTGTACTAGGCTGGGGGTGATTCTTGGATTAATTCTTTGCTTGCTTTCACTTGCCTGTTGCAGTAGCCGGCTTGTTTGTTTATGTTAATTATATCGCAATATTTTAGTTAGTTATCAATTGGGCGCTGCTACTTTGGGCGATGTAGGTAGATATGGAATTATGCTGCGCATTTTGGCTGATTAGCGCCATAATATTGCGTGGTAAGGCTGAAAACAGCTTGAGGCGAAAGCAAAAAAACAGCCCGGCAAGCGGGCATGGTGGCAGATTAGAAAGGCAGTATTAATGGCTATTGCTGCTATGGGCTAAGCCGCCGACAAGTATGCTGGCCGCTCGGCGGCCAGCTAGGCGGCACTTATTTGCCGGGTACAGGCAATTTGCCCTGCTGCTCTAATTCGCGAATATATTCGGGCAAGATTACTTGCGGGATATTTTGGCGTTCTTGCTTTATTGCATCCAGCTTAGCTTTGTTGCGCCGATAATCAGCCATGGATTTAATGATAGGACGCGGGGTGCATAGTTTCTGGCTTTTGGCAAACAGCTTGTAATGCATGGGGGTATCTTTGCCCTCCGCCACCGTACCATAAGTAATATAAAGCTGATTGCAGGCTAAAAAATGAACGGTAATATTCGCTACTTTGCCAAAATCATCGCCGGCAAATGCTGGCGGTGGCGGTAAAGGGATGACTGCGGAGTAGTTTTCATCATATTGGTCGATTGCAGCTAATTCATTTCTGTCTCTAACTAATCCAGGAACATTTAATACCTTGGCATGCCAGCCAGGGTACGGTAAAACACGCCAATGAATACGCGCGGTCATGCCCGGCTTCCATTTCGCCGGCAGATAGGCAGCACCACAGGTGGAACCGCCACCATAGCGTGTTTTACCCACTTCATAATCATCTACACCATTAGTGCCGGGAATACAGCCGCCATTAATCGAACCACCTGACATGTTTTCATAGTTGTATTCGAGCGCCTCTACCGGCGCAGCATAGGATTTGTTTTTGCCGGAGGTAACACCAACAAAGGGCTCAAAGCCGCCGCCACATGCGCTTAGGGCAGTGGTGGTGAGCAGTAGGCTGGTTAATTTTGCCAGTTTTGGTAAGGTAGTTGCAGATTGGTCAGTCATATATCTCTCTTTTATTTTGTACTCAAGGTGGTAATTAAATTATTTTTATGATGCTGTTTATTGGTTCAGTTTAATTTTTTAATGTTCAGTAGGCACGCCACTGCTGTTTTTGTATTTTCAGCTTATAGCTTCTCCTTAAGGTTTTAATTAGGTATCAATAACTTAATTATAAGCGCTTGTACCGGATGATGCACGTTTTTTTGTGGCCGCCATAGCGGCTGCGGTGTATATATAGCGCGCAGCTAAAATAAAACGCCACGGCATCGGTATGGATGCAATGGCGTTGTGGTGGAAGTCGGCGTTAATGAAACGCGGAATTCAGCTTACTGCTAAATCAGCCAGCTTTGCAATGCTTTTTTTATTAATTCAAGCTTTTGGGGTGAAACCGCCTGTAGCTGTGGCGGGATGTCGCCTGTTTGCAACTGTTGCAGCAGGCGGCGGATTTCCGGCTGGCTGCGGCTGGCGATGTTTTCCGGCAGATACTGGTTGATTTCCAATTGGCCAAGGCCGAGCTGATTTAGGGCTGAGCGGTTTATCTGTTCTACTGCCTGATCGTAGATATCGCCGCTGCTGTTGTGATAAAAGGCCTGCGCCAGGGTTTGCGGCGGCTGTGCACCGTGTTCGAGCAGTGCGGTACTGGTTTCGCTGCTGCGCCTGAGGTTTTGCTGGTACTGGCTAAGCTGTTGGCGAAAATGCGCAGCCAGGCTGTCTTGGCTGATGTCATCCAAGCTGGGCGGCTGTAACAGGCTGGTTTGCGGTATGCCGGCTAGCGGATCGGTATACACTTTCAGCCCCTGCTGGAGCGCGGCCTGAAGCTGCGGCTGATCGATGCTGCCCGCTTTTGCCTGCTGTACGGCAGCTTGCAGTTGTTGCTGATTGTTGCTTACTTTCTCAAGCATTTTACTTAGCTGCTGTGCCTGCTGCTGTATTTGCGGGTCAGATAAGGCCTGCTGATCGAGTTTTCTTTGCTGCTCAAGCAATAGCTCGCGGATTTCATTCAGATTTTTAATGGTTTCATCGCTATTCTGAATTATCTGATCCAAGGTTTTATCGGCAAAGTCTTTGTCTGACCAGCGCTGCTGCTGCGCATATTCGTTTTTAATCTGTTCGAGCGCGGTTTGCATGTCTTTGCTAAACTGGCGCAGCTTTTTCAGGTTGTCGCTGTTGGGCAGGATTTTACCGGTATCGGGGTCGATGGCCAGTGCTTCATAGTCTTTGGTAAGCATGTCCCAAGCGGCTTTATCTGCTGCGGTTACAAACAGCTCGGGATTGTTGAGGCCAATCAGGATGTAGGCCGGATTGCCGTATTTAACCCCCATATAGGCACTGCGGGCAATACCGGCAATACCAACTACGCGCTCAGCCAGTAACACGGGTGACAGCGGCTTATTGGAAAAGCCACCGCTAAATACCAGACGGTGGGCAAAATAGCTGGTAAAAGGCTCGCGGCTGCCGAGCACGGAATCATGCATAAACCAGGCACGGGAGTCGTGGACGTGGTTATCAAACATCTGCACCATATGCGAATAGGTGGCGGAATATTTTTCGGCATGGGTTTTCAGGCGTTGCCGTAGGACTACCCGGTCGCGCATATCGGCCTGAAGGAGGCGCTGCCAGATATCTTTGGCGGCGTTGACAGCCAGATTGGCGCCACGTACATGCTGATAGCGCTGGCGCAGTATGTTGAGCATTGCACCACTAATCAGGGAGCCCTTATCGGCATTCGCCCACAAATCGCCGATTTCCTGCGCCGAAAAATCCCATGGCTGGCGATCTTTATCGCCGGCAGCGCCGGCCGGATGCCGCTGCTCCACAAAGGATTTGGCCAGCGGCGGAATAGGCAGCGGATTGTCTGGTGGCTCCGGTGTTTTAAGCTTGGCCGGATCGGCGCCGAAATACAGGGTATCGCCATTGGTGTGAATATCCTGATATTCGGCGGCCTCGTCATCGTTATTGAGCATATACATGCTGCCGGCAAATACGGTGGAAACCAGAAAACCGGCCGACAGCATGTTTTCCAGATGGAATTCATGCAAATAATCGGCCTTGAATTCTTTGGCGCCTTCGATTAAGTCCCAGCCATCGTTGCCGGCGGAGTAATTTTTGTTGATAATGCCGTCGAGAAATTTGCTGCGCTCAGCTTGGGGAATGCTGTCTAGCCCAGCCTGCTGCCACAGCTCATCATTATCTACTGTGCGTTTATGAGGCAGATTGCCCTTGCTGGCTTCGTTGGCCTCTTTGCGCCCCTGTTCAATCAGCTTGGTGCGACCTTTTTTGGTGTCTTTGTCTTCCTTTTCGGCAAGGCTGCCATCGGCAGTAAGCGATAAGCCCAGATAGTTTGCATAGCCGCCAATACCGGAGCGTACCCAGCGCAGAATGCGGTAGGCAGTGAAATGGTGAATCTGTTTTTGCAGCGCAGTACTGATATTACCGGTTTCCAGCGTTTTTAACCAGCTATTGAAAAGCGCTACTATCTTCGACTGGACATCAAACTCACTTTCAGTATCTTTATTCATAAACTCATAGTTTTTTAACTGAAAGCGCGGATGCTTTTGCATGTCTTTCTTTAATTCCGGATGATCCTGTAATACCTGCAAAGGCATACCATGCTGCCAGCAACGCGCATACATATCGTGCAGGGCAATCTGTGACAGTACATAGCCGGTACCGTAGTTGCTTTTAAACTGCTCGCCGGGCGGATAGCCGCCGCCAATATCGGAGTGTACGCCCGGATAAACGTATTCCTTGAAATTGCCTTTGGGATAGCCGCCATCAATGCAGATGCTATCTACGGAAAAGCTTTTGCGCTGCTCATGGGCAGAGACAAAATGGTAGCAATTTTTAACAAAGCCGGCGCTGCCGGCGCGCTGTAAGGACATGGTACGGTGCGCCCAGGAGCAGTGGCCGGTAACCATGGCCACCAGCGGCGACATGCCCACGGTAGCCACGGTATCAAACAGGCCACACATTTCGATATAGATGGGAATACCAAGCAGCTTAAGCTCAAGCTCCTGGCTGGGCGGCGCGCCAGCGGGGGCAATGGCGGCCTGGCCTTGAGGCGCAGCAGTGGGTGCAGCAGCACTGCTTACTGGGCTGGCAGACGCAGCAGCAGGCTCTTTATCTTTATCTTTATCTTCTGCATTCTGCGCGGCTTCGGCTTGAGCTTGGGCGGCGGCTCGATTGTCCTGCCGCTGCTTGATGCGCTCCTGCGCCTGCTGCTCCTGTAATTGCGCCAACTGGGCGCGGGCGGCGGCGTTTTCGTCGCGGTCGAGCAGGTAGTCAAGCAGCCAGTTGATAAAGGTGCGCGCTTCGGCGGCGCCACGGGAAAAGCCCACCACATACAGCTTGATGGCAATAGGCAAGGGAGTGGAGCTGGGGCGCTGCAAGGTATCCAGAAAACTATCCAACTGCGCTTTGCGCCCAATACGGCTATCCATGCTTTTTATCATTTTCTGCGCAGTGGTTAAAGGCAACTCTTTTTCATTAAATATCTTGCAGATGCCGAGACTGGCACAGATGCGGGTTAAAGCCCAGTTAATGCGCGACTGGCCAAATTTGGCAAAGGCTTCACCGGCCATTCCGGGATTGGCATCGCCAATTTCTTCAAAGCGGGTACCCACGCCCTGAATATAATGCTTAAACCAGCCCTTTTCAATCATTTCGGCATTACGATTATTTTCACCCGGCAGTCCGCCAGCACCCATGCAGGCATGAAACAGGCGCGCCACATTAGTGGTGCGCGGATAGGTATAAGGCGCTATCAGCTTGGCCTGCTGGGCGGCGGCGTGCTGAAGTGCGTCTAATTGCTCAGTGCTAGGTGGGGTAGCTCCGGAAACGGTACTATCGGCTTTTTCGTTGTTATTGGTACCATCAAAAAAGAAGCTGATTTTGAGGGTTTTCTGGCAGGGCTTGGCCTTGGTGCGGTCGACACAGAGGTTATCTTTGCGGTTTTGCTGAATACTGTTGATGGATGCAGGCAAGCGGCCACCAGCGGCGGTGGGAAATTCATCCGGCTTGAGTATGCCAGGCCACTGAAATTCAATTGGTTTAATGGCTGGCATATATGGCGCGGCCAGCTCTTTAAGTTTGTCGCCCAGCGTGGGTACTGGGGGCAACGCTGGTAAATCGGGTACTGGCGGCGCAGTGATGCCGGATGGCTTATTGCCAGCGGGCGCTTTACCCTGCTGTTTGCCAGCTGATGGCCGGCTGGGCTGCTTAGGCGCGGGCTTTTTTTTGCCCGAGGCTGGTTTTTTGGGGCTGGCAGCGGGAGCGCGATTGGCGGCATTGGCGTCCTGAGCATTGTCGTAAATGCCATAATCATTCTGCTCTACTTGATGGCCGGCGGTAATGCCATCAAGACTGATGGTGTGGTTATGCGGATTATTGGGCGTAGACTTAGGTCTGGCTGCCGGTTTGTCGGCAGGTGCGCCCGATTTGGTATCTGCTGCCGGTTTATCTCCGGCGGCCGGTGATACTGGTTGCTTGTTATTATCATCTTGTTCAGCCATGGCGAGCTTCCTCTTTAAACTCATTTATGGGTGGCGGGCAGCCGGTAAACGCTATAGCAACGGCTACCGATGCCGCAAATATGGCAGGCAATGCGCAGTTTTGTGGTATAGCTTGCTATCTACAGCGCACGCCTGCCCGTGGGATTTCAGCCAGATATGGCTGTGCTGTTCCCAAGTGTTATGCATTGTAATATTAACACATTTAATACAAAGTCTGTGTTTTTATTTACATACGTGTATACATATCGGGTATTGCGCAGCCATAGCGACCGTACCGGCAATATAACGGTACGGCCACGGCAATAAAGAGGAATAGCTTATTTGCCGGGTACGGGCAATTTGCCCTGCTGCTCTAATTCGCGAATATATTCGGGCAAGATTACTTGCGGGATATTTTGGCGTTCTTGCTTTATCGCATCCAGCTTAGCTTTGTTGCGCCGATAATCAGCCATGGATTTAATGATAGGGCGCGGGGTGCATAGTTTCTGGCTTTTGGCAAACAGTTCAAATTGTTTTTTCACTGATTCGCGTGAATCATCTTCCATAGTGCCATAATCAATGTATAGCTGATTACAGGCGAGAAAATGGACGGTAATATTACTTACCTGCCCAAAATCATCGCCCATTGATGCTGGCGGTGGTGGTAAAGGGATGACGGCAGAATGGTTTTCATAATATTGTCCAATTATGTTTTTTTCATTTTGATCAAAATTTACTCCAGGAATATTTAGCATACGTGCTTTCCAACCGGGATATGGTAAAACACGCCAATGAATACGCGCGGTCATGCCCGGCTTCCATTTCGCCGGCAGATAGGCTGCGCCACAGGTGGAACCGCCGCCATAGCGTCTTTTACCCACTTCATAATCATCCACGCCCGGGGTTTTGGGAATACAGCCGCCATTAATCGAACCACCCGACATGTTTTCATAGTTGTATTCGAGCGCCTCTACCGGCGCAGCATAGGATTTGTTTTTGCCGGAGGTAACACCAACAAAGGGCTCAAAGCCGCCGCCACATGCGCTTAGGGCAGTGGTGGTGAGTAGTAGGCTGGTTAATTTCGCCAGTTTCGCTAAGGTTGTTGCTGATTGTTCAATCATAAGTTGCTCCTTTATGCCGGGGAATAGTGGGATTATTTTGTACTAGGCTGGGGGTGATTCTTGGATTAATTCTTCGCTTGCTTTCACTTGCCTGTTGCAGTAGCCGGCTTGTTTATTTATGTTAATTATATCGCAATATTTTAGTTAGTTATCAATTGGGCGCTGCTGCTTTGGGCGATGTAGGTAGATATGGAATTATGCTGCGCATTTTGGCTGATTGGCGCCATAATATTGCGCGGTAAGGCTGAAAACAGCTTGAGACGAAAGCAAAAAAAACAGCCCAGCAAGCGGGCATGGTGGCAGATTAGAAAGGCAGTATTAATGGCTATTGCTGCTATGGGCTAAGCCGCTGCACAAGTATGCTGGCCGCCAAGCGGCCAACTAGGCGGCGCTTATTTGCTGGGTACAGGCAATTTGCCCTGCTGCTCTAATTCACGAATATATTCGGGCAAGATTACTTGCGGGATATTTTGGCGTTCTTGCTTTATCGCATCCAGCTTGGCTTTGTTGCGCCGATAATCAGCCATGGATTTAATGATAGGACGCGGAGTGCACAGTTTCTGGCTTTTGGCAAACAGCTTGTAATGCATAGGGGTATCTTTGCCCTCCGCCACCGTACCATAAGTAATATAAAGCTGATTGCAGGCGAGAAAATGGACGGTAATATTACTTACCTGCCCAAAATCATCGCCCATTGATGCTGGCGGTGGTGGTAAAGGGATGACTGCGGAGTAGTTTTCATCATACTGGTCAATAATAGCCACTTCGTTGCGATCTCTGACCATACCGGGAACATTCAATCCTCTGGCATGCCAGCCAGGATACGGTAAAACACGCCAATGAATACGCGCAGTCATGCCCGGCTTCCATTTCGCCGGCAGATAGGCTGCGCCACAGGTGGAACCGCCGCCATAGCGTGTTTTACCCACTTCGTAATCATCCACGCCCGGGGTTTTGGGAATACAGCCGCCATTAATCGAACCACCCGACATGTTTTCATAGTTGTATTCGAGCGCCTCTACCGGCGCGGCATAGGATTTGTTTTTGCCGGAGGTAACACCAACAAAGGGCTCAAAGCCGCCGCCACATGCGCTTAGGGCGGTGGTGGTGAGCAGTAGGCTGGTTAATTTCGCCAGTTTCGCTAGGGTTGTTGCTGATTGCTCAGTCATAAGTTGCTCCTTTATGCCGGGGAATAGTGAGATTATTTTGTACTAGGCTGGGGGTAGTTCTTGGATTAATTCTTTGCTTGCTTTCACTTGCCTATTGCAGTAGCCGGCTTGTTTGTTTATGTTAATTATATCGCAATATTTTAGTTAGTTATCAATTGGGCGCTGCTGCTTTGGGCGATGTAGGTAGATATGGAATTATGCTGCGCATTTTGGCTGATTAGCGCCATAATATTGCGTGGTAAGGCTGAAAACAGCTTGAGGCGAAAGCAAAAAAACAGCCCGGCAAGCGGGCATGGTGGCAGATTAGAAAGGCAGTATTAATGGCTATTGCTGCTATGGGCTAAGCCGCTGCACAAGTATGCTGGCCGCCGAGCGACCAGCTAGGCGGCGCTTATTTGCTGGGTACAGGCAATTTGCCCTGCTGCTCTAATTCACGAATATATTCGGGCAAGATTACTTGCGGGATATTTTGGCGTTCTTTCTTTATTGCATCCAGCTTGGCTTTGTTGCGCCGATAAAAAGATAGCGCCGTGATATCTACTATTAGATATCACGGCGCTAGTTATTATATTAATTATAGATATAGTTTTGTGTGTCTATGTTGTTTATTTTCAAAGTATATTAAACATGATTAATGTTTATGGCAAGTATATTTTTTCTATTTTAGGCTTTGGTGGTGAATGATAAGCAATTGTGTTGGATAGCTACTACATCTGTTGGTTATGCATCAGGTGCAAGGGTGTTAATCGATGAAAATTAATGCTTTTTTGTTGGCATGGGTGGGTGGCTATTCTGGCCAAGATAAAAAAAACCAAATTCGATGAGAATTTGGTAAGGCAGGTTATGGCAGGGTAATGACTTTTATGTGTGGACTTACTGCTTGTCTGTTTGTTTGCTGGGTGTTTGTAAACAGAGCGATTTTATTGTCCAGTCACGCACATGCTGTACGAGTGCGGGGTTATGTTCGAGCTTCTGGCCGTAGCTGGGTATCCATCGGCGCAGTGTGGGCGCCCATTCGTTGCTGACTTTGCCGGGGAAACACTGTTCGAGCAGCTCGAGCATGATGGATACGGAGGTGGAGGCTCCGGGGGAGGCACCTAATAAAGCAGCCAGTGAGCCGTCTGCGGATTTGACCAGTTCGGTACCAAATTGGAGTACGCCACCTTTTTGGGAATCTTGTTTTATTACCTGCACGCGATTGCCTGCAACAGCCAGATGCCAGTCTTCATCCCGTGCTTCGGGATAGAAGGTGCGTAATTCTTGCATGCGGTCGGCAAAGCTTAATCTGACCTGCTGAATCAGGTAGTGCTCAAGGGCGAAGTTGTGTACGCCTGCGGTGAGCATGGGGCGGATATTGGCAAGGTTGAGGGTTCTGAATAAATCCTGAAAGGAACCATGTTTGAGAAATTTGGTGGTGAAGCCGGCAAAGGGGCCGAACAGTAAGGCGTCTTCGCCGTTGATGACTCGTTTATCCAGATGAGGCACGCTCATGGGCGGGGCACCAACTGAGGCTTTACCATAGACTTTGGCATTGTGCTGTTTGACGATATCGGGATTTTTACACACCAGCCACTGGCCGGATACGGGGAAACCACCATAGCCTTTACCGGCTTGGATACCGCTTTTTTGTAACAGATGCAGGGAGCCTCCGCCGGCGCCGATAAAGACGAAACGGGCTGATACTTGTTGATGTGTGCCGTCTATCAGGTTTTTGATGGAAAGATGCCAGCGGCCATTGTGTTGTTTGAGGTCGATAATTTCATGTTGCAGATGTAGCTGGCAGCCGTGGTTGGTAAGGTTGTTGATGAGGATGCGGCTTAGGGCGCCATAGTTGACGTCGGTACCAAGGTCTGACCAAGTAACGGCTATGGGTTCGCTGGTGTTACGTCCCTGCATCATCAGGGGTACCCATTGGCTAATCTGGTCTCTGTCTTCGGTATAAAGCATGTCCTGAAACAGGCGGTATTGCTGCAAGGCAGCATAGCGTTTGCGTAGAAAGGCAACGTCTGCCTCTCCGCGTACTAAACTCATGTGGGGCACGCTGCGGATGAATTCGCGGGGGTCGGCAATCATGCCAGCATCAACAAGTGATGCCCAAAACTGTTTGGACAATTCAAACTGTTCGATAATTTTGATGGCTTTGGATACTTCGATGGCGCCATCTTTCAACTGTGGTGTGTAGTTGAGTTCGCACAGGGCTGAATGGCCGGTGCCGGCGTTGTTCCATGCATCAGAACTTTCGGTGGCCACATCGGCGAGACGTTCGTAGATGTGGATCTGCCAGTTTGGCTGTAACCCTCTCAGAAATGTTCCCAATGTTGCGCTCATGATACCGGCGCCGATTAATACTACGTCTGCGGAGCTATCGCTATTGGTGTTTTTCATAACGCAAACTCTTCTCTCTTCTTTTCAGGCTGTGCTGATTAAGTGTTTATCTGGTTGTACGCACAAGGAACATGCAGTATTGGTGTGATTTATGTGTTTTTGACTTAAATCATTGACAATAATATGGGCTTAATTTAAGCACTTTTGTTTGCCGGCAGCAATAGCTAAATAGGATTTATGCCAAGCTGAAATGGTTGATTAAATAACAGCTAATTGATTATTCGATTGATTTTATATATGACAAGGCTATTTTAGGGTAGCTGTGGATGATTGTAGCTGTGTTGTTGTGGTTTTAGTTTGCCATGTTAATACAATTATTTATCGAATAAGCAAATTAAAGACAATGGAATGTACGGGTGGTTAATGCTCTGGTGCCTGTGACTTTGGCCGGGCAAAATACAGGGTTACGAGGGCAACGGCCAGTACGTTAGGCAGTATCACTAGCCAGTCCGCCGGCCATGTCGATAAAAATAAGCCTTGTAACAGTGCGCATAGTAAGGCAACGATGGCGGCGCCAATGCTGATAAGATAGCGTGGCTGTTTGTGAATAATATAACAACTGAATATGGCGGCCAGTAGTGAGGGGATGGTGTTATAAAACCAAGTCACTATCAGTATAAATAATATGAATCTGAAATCGTCTTGAGTGGGCAGGCTAAGTTGGCTAAATGGCACGCCGCTGTTAGCGAACCAGCAGAATATTAGGATGTAGAATACGCAAGTAGTGACGATGCTGGCTATGGTTTGTAGGATAAGTTTTGGTAGTCGTGCTAATGCCGATGGCTGATGTGTGTGCGGGTGTTGCATGGTGCTGTCCCCTGTTGGCTGGCTGTGCGCAGTTGTTAGGTTGCATGCGGACATGCGGTTGTTGTTTTGAGTATACTTGAAATAGCGGTATGGAGGGGGTAATTTACGCTGTGCAGTTTGTATGCCGATTTGGTGACAACTGTTGTGTTTTGACTACCGGCAAGATGGGCGGTGAGCTGTTGTGCCGGTAGTCAATTCTGGCTGCTTAAGTTTCGCTGGCACCAAACAGCAGGTTTTCTTTGATGGCGCGGATTTTGTCGCGAATCTGGGCGGCTTCTTCAAACTGTAAATCACGCGCAGCAGCCTGCATGGCTTTTTCAAGTTTGGCGATTTCTTTTACGGCATCGTCTTCGTTGTGGATTTCGCCTACTTTGAGCTTGCTGCGACCACGTCCTTTGCTACCGTTTTCGTCGTGATAAACGCCATCGATAAGGTCGCGTACCTGTTTTTTGATTTGCTGCGGTACGATGCCATGTTCGGTATTGAAGGCTATCTGGCGGGCGCGGCGCCGCTCGGTTTCATCAATTGCGGCTTTCATGGAATCGGTGATTTTGTCGGCATACAGTATGGCTTTGCCGTTTACGTTGCGTGCAGCGCGGCCGATGGTTTGTATCAGGCTGCGATGGCTGCGCAGAAAGCCTTCTTTGTCGGCATCAAGTATGGCCACCAGTGAGACTTCGGGAATATCCAGCCCTTCCCGCAGCAGGTTGATGCCGACAAGTACATCAAACAGACCAAGGCGCAGGTCACGGATGATTTCTACGCGCTCTACGGTGTCGATGTCGCTGTGCAGGTAGCGCACTTTTACGCCAAGCTCGGCATAGTAATCGGTGAGCTGTTCGGCCATGCGTTTGGTGAGGGTGGTAACGAGTACACGCTCACCCTGCTGGCGACGGATATTGATTTCAGACAGTAAGTCATCTACCTGTGTGGCCACGGGGCGGATGATGATTTCCGGATCAATCAGGCCGGTGGGGCGCACTACCTGCTCCACTACTTGTCCGGCATGTTCTTCTTCGTATTTGGCCGGTGTGGCAGATACGAAGATGGTTTGTGGCATAACGCGTTCAAATTCATGGAATTTTAACGGGCGATTATCGCGAGCAGATGGCAGGCGAAAGCCGTAATCCACCAGATTCTGCTTGCGTGAGGCATCGCCCTTGTACATGCCGCCAATCTGGCTGACGGTAACGTGGCTTTCGTCGATAAACATGAGGGCGTTTTTGGGCAGGTAATCCATTAAGGTAGGTGGCGGTTCGCCCTCCGGCTTACCGGAAAAGTGGCGTGAGTAGTTTTCAATGCCTTTGCAAAAGCCCATTTCGTAAAGCATTTCCAGATCAAAGCGGGTGCGCTGTTCGATGCGCTGGGCTTCTACCAGCCGCCCTTCATGGGTAAACCATTTGATGCGGTCGCCCAGTTCTTGCTTGATGTGCTCACAGGCGCGCAAAACGGTGTCGCGCGGGGTAACGTAGTGGCTGGACGGGAATACGGTATAGCGGCCAACGCGCTGTTGCAGGCTGCCGGATATGGGGTCGAATAATTGCATGCGGTCGACTTCGTCGTCAAACAGGCTAACACGCAAGGCCAGCTCGGAGCTTTCAGCGGGAAAGATATCAATCACGTCACCGCGCACGCGAAAGGAGCCACGGGCAAAGTCGATATCACCACGTTCATACTGCATGGCTACCAGTCTGGCGATGATGTCGCGCTGGTCGATTTTCTGCCCTTCTTTCAGGTGCAGAATCATTTGATGGTATTCGTTGGGGTCGCCAATACCGTAGATTGCCGATACGGTAGCCACTATGATTACGTCCTGCCGCTGCATCAGGCTTTTGGTGGCGCTCAGGCGCATCTGTTCGATATGTTCGTTTATGGCTGAGTCTTTTTCGATAAACAGGTCACGGCTGGGTACGTAGGCTTCCGGCTGATAGTAATCATAGTAGGAAACAAAATACTCAACGGCGTTTTCTGGAAAAAATTCACGCATCTCTGCATATAGCTGTGCGGCCAGTGTTTTGTTATGTGCCATGATGATGGCCGGCCGGCCACTCTGGGCAATGACGTTGGCCATGGTAAAAGTTTTACCCGAACCGGTAACGCCGAGCAGGGTCTGGCTGGCCAGTCCGTCTTCCAGTCCTTCCAGCAATCCTTGAATTGCTGTAGGTTGGTCACCAGCCGGCGGAAACGGCTGATGCAGTTTAAACACACTACCGGGATACTGAATAACATCCATAAGTTTGTAACCTGAAAATAAATTCAACCCAAGAAAAATAACTGTGGTTAAAACAGTTAAAACCGCGCTGGGCGGTTTATGTTACACATAAGGCCAGTATGGACAAAAAGCAAGTTTGTCTGCTGGCTTTATAGCGCAATCAGGGGCTAAATGCGCGGCTGCAACCAGACTTTACTTTTGCCATACCTTTACTTACAAATCAGCTTGTTATTTAGAAAGGGAATATTCGGCAGGGGCTGGATGGTTCTTTCTTTTCTGGGTTAATACTGTTGCCCGACTGTTGGGGGTTTAATGGCGTATGGATAATATTTAATGGCCAGTTAATACTTGGGTGTGTGTATTTGTGCCACAAAACCGGCTGACTAGTATGTTTTGCGCCAATTTTCTGTGATTCACCAGATATCTCTGCCATTTTTAATGCCATAAACCATTATAATGGCGCAATAATTAGATAAAGCAAAATGGCCGGTGATTAATAGCCGGCCATTAGTATACAGGGAATAAGCAGATTATGAGTAAACTCAGCCTGAAGAAATGCCAGCAAATAGAAATTGATGCCGCTGATCCGTTTAAAAATGATGTGCTGAATAGAAAAGCCAATGTTGAAATTCTGACCCAATTTATTACCAGCTATGAGCAATCGATTGTGCTGTGTATTGATGCTGGCTGGGGACAGGGTAAAACCACTTTTATTAAGATGTGGCAGCAATCTTTGAAAAATCTGGATATTCCGACTATTTATTTTAATGCGTGGGAAAGTGATTATACGGATGATGCGCTGATTGCGTTGATTGGGGAAATTGGTTTATCCATACAGGAACTAACGGGTGAAGATAAAACAACTGCAGAAAAAATAATTGGGCGTATTTATAAATTTGCAGCCAATTTTACTAAAGCCGCCGCCCCTACTATGGCCAATCTGGGCATTAAAGCAGCTAGTGGCGGCTTAATCAGTGCCGATGAAATATCTACAGCATTTGGTAATCTAAGCGAATCACTGGTAAAAGAACAGATTACTAAATACGAAGAATCACGCAAGACACTGGGCAGCTTCAAAGAGGCTTTAAGCGAGCTGGCTCGCTGTTATGCAGATGGTGACGCTCACAAGCCACTGGTGATTTTTATTGATGAGCTGGATCGCTGCCGTCCTAATTTTGCTATTGAGGTACTGGAAAAGGCCAAACATCTGTTTAATGTGGATAATATTATTTTTGTGCTGGCTACGGATAAAACCCAGCTAGGCCATTCTATCAGGGCTGTGTATGGGCAGGGGCTGGATGTTAATGGATATTTGCGTCGGTTTATTGATTTTGATTATTTGTTACCTAGCCCAGTTAAATCTGATTTCATTATTAGTTTAGCTAAACAATTAGGACTTAGTGAAGATTTAAATATAAAGCTACCTTATCATAATTACACTCTTCTAAATTTATTAAAAGATATTACTCATCTATATAAATTAACATTAAGAGAGCAAGAAGCTCTTTGTAATATTCTTAATATTATAGTGAGGACTAACAATCACCTTACAAAAGAAGAATATACTCTGCTATTCTTGCTGATTATACTCAAATTAAAGTTTCCAGATTTATATAAAAGTTTGAATAGATATAATACAAGCAAATTTATTTCTAATGTATTAGAAAATATCAATTCACAATATTCCAGTGATACTGATAACGATATTTATTATTTTGAATTTTTAGAATGTATGCTTTTAAGTGTTATCAGGCCAGCTTCACAATTCTCTTATGAAGAAACAATTAACGATTATGTTAGGAAATACAATTTCAATGATGTTAAAAAACAAAAATTAATACATAGTTTTGATATGGTTAAAGGATTTGAAATCACTATACAGGACTTATTAATAATAAAAAATGCTATTGAAATTTCGTCTTCATTCAGGCTTAACTGAACTATCTGACTAATATTATTTATCTAAATGATACTTGATAGTTTTATAGGCTAATTGCGTGTATACATGCTGGAAAAAGCTGGTGATACATGAATCCGGCAGAGAATTTGCTGATGGCTTTGACTTATGCTGCTCCACAAAACTATTTACGCTTTTGTGGTTGTAGCATTTATATCCCAGAAATCAGAAATTTGGTTACTACTTGCTACTGGCTGGGTTGTTCATCTCAATCAATAAACCGCCCGCAAGGCGGTTTGTGGGTTTGTTTTGGTGTACGCTTGGAATAATCAGGCAGTTTGTCATCATCGGCACTGCTGGGCAGCCGATTTTGATGCTTTTGATGCTTTTGAGGCTGTTGTTAATGGCTGTTTCGTTATTGAATCTAGACTGCTGGCTCTTGGGTTAATGCCGATCTCCTGTGTGTACATTTCTTTTAAGCGGCTGATATTGTTACCGGTAGGCATTATTCAGATGTGCTTTAGCTATGCCGTTTAAGAAAGCGGAGCTGATTATTGGCGGTGGATGGCAAGGCATTTATGCGATGCTTTGCACAGGCAGGTTTGCGGTATTTGAAGCTGCAAATTTATAGGCTGGTTTGTTGATATCACTCTTTTTGCTTTGCTTGGCTATATTGCTGCTAACTTGCTTTATCACAGTCGCGATATTCTGTGCGTTATGGCGTGCGGATTCTGAACGCTAAATTTTTGGTTATTAATTTCCAGCTATTAGCAGTCTGGTTATTTACCCGGATATTGGTATCTGCTTATGCATGATAGTTTTCAGGTATAACCGTCAACGCCGGTAAGTTGGCTGCCGCTTTTTCCTATTCAGTTTACCGTTAGTATGCAGATTCACGTGGGCGATACGTTGTGTAATCCATGTTGGGTAATGTCGCCGACACTGCTACTAAGCAAAATTTTGGATAAATCTGAACAGTTTTGCTGGTGTATCCCACAATAAGGCTGGTGCCAGTTGTTTATCTTGTAACTGTATATTTAATTGGGTAATCAGATACTCGGGGTTAATTTGTTGTTCGTACTGGGTGTGCGGCCAGTCACTGCTCCACATCAGGCGGTGGCTGCCGAAATTTTCAAGTAATAAAGGGATGGCGGCGGCAAAAAATTTATGCGTCGGCGGCGGCAGCACTGATGCGGTATAGCGCGGAAAGTTTGCACTACACCATTCCGCTATGTCCCCATTGCAATAGCTGCTGCAAACTGTTATCACGAGCGGGTACGCTATCCGCGGGCCGGCCGAAGTGGTCGATTACTACGCGGATTCGGTGTTTGAGCAAGGTGGTAATCATGGCGTCTGGTTTGTTACTGCGCCAATGCAGTTGCACATGCCTGTTAAGGGTTTTGATTTTGGCGAGCAGGTTTTGCTATGAAGCCGATTGCCGCTCAGGTAGTGTGCCGTTTATAACGTTCAGGCGTGTGCCCACGATGCCTGCCCTACTCTTTGCTTGCCGCTCAGGCTGGGAAGTTGTGGGATAGATACAGGCTACGCCATTAAGACGGGGCATGGCCTGTACAATGGGTACAGCCGATATCGTGCCGATGAAACAGATAGTCTGCTACTGATGTATTTTGTGCTGGTGTATGGCGCCGGCCGGCTACTTTGGTGAAAACCAAATTAAATACATGCGTATAGCGACCAGTTCTACCACTTGTCACTTGTTTTTTCTTTCTTGTTTTTATTTATCAGAAATCTGACCATCTGGATTAATTTGGTTTAAATCACGTCCTTTGGTTTCCGGTAGCATTAAGACGCTAATCACTACAATTGAGTAAGCCCAGCTGGTATAGATGCCAATAGATGAACCCAGAGACATGGATGCACTCATGTTTGCCACCAGAAATGGAAATATTAAGGATAGAATACGACCGAAGTTGTAACAAAAACCGACACCGGAACCACGACATTGCTGTGGATAGAGTTCATTAAACAATGCACCAAGGCTGGCGGGGATACCGGCAGCAAAAAATCCCAGTGGAAAGCCAAGAAACAATATCTGGGTATTGGTTAGGGGAACAAGCAGGTAAATGCGTACGGTGATAACGCAGCAGATAGCAAACAAGACAATATTAAAACGTCTGCCGATTTTATCAAGCAGGACAGAGCTGGCCATACAGCCACACCAGAAGGCAAATATAATCACTGCCAGATAGAGGCTGGAATTAAGCATGGAAAGGTTGCATTCTTTTGTCAGGTAGGTAGGCAACCATGACATGATGCTATAATAGCCGCCATGTGCGCCAAAACCTATTAAACCTCCGAGTAAGGTGTTGCGAATCAGTGAGGGTGAAAAAATACCGAACATTGCTTGGGCTATGGATTGTTTATCTTGGGTTTTCTGTACTGCTACTATTTGTTTTTCTGGTTCCTGTACATGCCTGCATATATAAAAGATTAATAATGACGGCAGTAAGCCTACAGCAAACATAATACGCCAAGCGATATTTTCTGGTACCAGACTTAAGACTACGGAAAACAGTAAGATTGATAATCCCCATCCTACTGCCCAAGCGCCCTGCACTATCGCCATGACTTTACCGCGATACTGGCTGGAAGTGGTTTCTGCCATGAGTACGGCACCTGCCGCCCATTCGCCTCCGATACCAAAACCCTGTAAAGCTTTCAACACTAATAACCAGTAGTAATCCGTTACAAATGCAGCCATAAATGTAAAAATTGCAAACCATATAATCATGATTTGCAATGTTTTTACGCGTCCATACTGGTCGGAAAGGGCGCCGGCGAACCAGCCGCCCAAGGCCGACGTGACCAGCGTGGTACTATTGAGTAGTCCGGCCTGCTCTTCGCTGATGGCAAAATAGACAAGCAGTAATGGAATAGCTAAACCAAATATTTGATTTTCCAGCGCATCCAGTGCCCAGCCATTAAAGCAGGCCAAAAAGGTTTTTTTCTCATTTCTTGATGCCTCTTGATACCACGTAAACATAAAAGTTCTCTTTCTTTATCTATTTTTGAGCTTGTATATTTTTAATTTAGTTGCTGCTGAATAAAGTTTTAGTACTTTAGGGCTTTAATTTACTCTCAACAGGCATTTACTGCTATTAGAAAAGCTTTATTTAGCTAATTTAAAATGAAGTAGCTAAGCTATTAATATTTTAATTTTTAAAATCAGTAATTTATTAATTACCAAATTTTATACATGTGTTTACTATTTCAAACAGATTTTACTATATATGATGATGTTGTTAGTTAATTATTAGTCAATAATAACGGTATCCGGTAAATAGTTATTTTAATCTTTATTTTGTTATTAATTAAATTTATTAATAAATAAAATATTTTAAATAGTATAGAATTGATAATTGTATTTTAGATTTTGATAAAAAGTGGTTACAACTATTATGATTTAAGAATAAAGTAAGCTGGGTTATCGCATTTTACATTAGTTATTACTGAAATATGGTTTGTGCAAAGCTGTTATTTTGCCATATTGATTATCAATATGAGATTAATGTATTCGAAGTATAATTAAACTATCTGTTGTACAGCAGAGTATGGGCTAGGTCTATTATCTGCACGCAAGTTGTAGCTGGATGTTGTTTGTTGCTACTTAATTCTAAGTATATTTTGTGTATTTTTGATTTTAATTAAATTATTATATTATATATATATATATATTAAACCATGTACGCAGTTTAATCATTCTATTTTTCCATTGTAGCTATTTATTTGGATGATTCAATTAATCTGTATTGATAAATTTTAATCTCTATGTTGATACGGTGAATTTACGCTTATCAATCTATGCAAATATTATATTTTAAAGAGAATGAGTATTATTATCGAATTTTTAAATAATATTTAAATTTTAATAATTTATCTTTTTCTGCTGAAATTTTTGATAACAGCTTGGTTGTGCTGAGCAATTTCTGCAAGTTGATATTAATCTGTGTGATGTTATTTATGGCTGGTGCGATGAGGTATAAATCTTATTGGATAGGAAAATAGTTATTATTTCTGTGCTAACTAGTTTTATTACGGGCGAAGATAGTTGCGTTTCTGGTGCGGACTATGTAAAAGGCTTAAACAATAATATCTAGCTAAGTAGTAAAGCAGTATCTTGGCTAAAATCCAAGTGATGAGAAAACTACCATCAGTATTGGCGCGGTAATATTCACAATGAAGCCGAAGCTGATGGCCAGAGGAACAGCGGTAATGCCACCGGAAGCCTGAATAGCAGGCAAGGTGAAATCAAGGCTGGTGGCACCGCCAATGCTGACGGCAGTAGTGGGATAGCGGCGCATCAGTATGGGGATAAAGATAAGGGCAAAAAATTCACGTGCCAGATCATTAAATAAGGCGATGCTGCCCCAGACTGCGCCATAGGCTTTACTCATGATAATGCTGGAAAGTGAATACCAGCCATAGCCACTACTAAGTGCCAGTCCTTTGCTGATGGATACATCAGGCATAATCAGGGCGAATATCAAACCGCCAAGCAGGCTCGCGAAGGTAAATAGTCCGGCACTGATAACGCCGCGACGGTTGAGAAATACCTGTTGCAGGGTAACACCACTACTGCGCAGCTGCATACCTACTAGTAACAGTAGTATCAGCAGGGCTTTGTTGACGGCAGCCTGCGGATCACCTAACCAGTTGAAAGACAGGTAGTTACCTGCTATCAGTCCGATAAGCAGGCTGCCAACTTGTTTGAGGCTGCCTACAATGCTGATGTCACCACTCTGGCCGGTTGGTTGCTGTCGATTCAGATGCCACGGGTAGCGGCGGTCAAACCAGATAAATACCAATAAATTAGCAACTATCAGGCAGAGAAACAGTACGCCTACGGTAAGGCTGATGTTGGCCAGCTGTGCGCCAAGGCTGGGAATTTTGGCCAGTGACAGGCCAATGAGGAATAATATCAGATATACCAGCCATGCCAAGCCGTAGTTGAGCCAGTTTATGACGCGCGCTGGGACGGGTATGCAAAATCCTGCAAGCAGGGGAATCAGGATGATTAGCAGGGCGGTTAAGTTTTGCATGGATGGTTCTGTGGGCGGAATTTAAGGAATATGGTCAGCTGTGGCTTGCCGGCAGGTAAAACAGGCAGCACATCGGATCATGATGGCTGCCTGTAAGATGCTGGTTTTATTGGTCAACAAATGCGCGTTCGATAACGTAGTCACCACGCTGCCCCATTTTCGGAGAGATGGTTAGACCAAAGCTGTTGAGTGTTTCACAGCTATCCTTGAGCATTTCCGGGCTACCACAAATCATGGCACGGTCGTCTGCCGGATTAATTGGTGGCAAACCAATGTCGGTAAAGAGTTTACCGGATTTCATTAAATCAGTCAGGCGTCCGTGATGGATGAAGTCTTCTCTGGAAACGACGGGATAGTAAATCAGTTTTTCGCGCACCATTTCACCCAGATATTCATGGTTGGGTAATTCGGTGGTGAAGTAGTCGTAATAAGCCAAATCTTTTTTGTAGCGTACGCCGTGAATCAGGATGATTTTTTCAAACTGTTCGTAGATATCGGGGTCTTTGGTAACGCTGAGAAAAGGTGCCAAACCGGTACCGGTAGACAGTAGATATAGGTTTTTCCCGGGATTGAGATCACCAGCAATCAGGGTGCCGGTGGGCTTTTTGCTCACGAGAACTTCATCACCTACTTTCAGATGCTGCAAACGGCTGGTTAATGGGCCATTCTGTACTTTGATGCTGAAAAAAGCCAGCTCTTCTTCCCAGTTGGCACTGGCGATACTGTAAGCACGCATTAGCGGCTTGCCGTCTACCATCAGGCCAATCATGACAAACTGGCCATTCTGAAAGCGCAATGATTCGTCACGGGTGCAGGTAAATGTGAAGTATGCATCTGTCCAGTGGTGTACGGACAGGACTGTTTGTGTGTTGTAGGCTGCCATTAATTATCCATGGTTAAGGAAAGCGGTATTATTAGCGTAAACCGAAAACACGCCAGCTATCTGTTGCCGTTCAGGCACATTTTATGCTCTGGCCTCTGGCGTAAGGTGTGAATTTTAAGACAATTTGCTGTGCTGTTCAATGGTGTTTAGAGTATTCACTTTAATAAATGTATATTGATTTATTTTATCTGTGACTGGTGCAAATACGCTAACAGGCTGTCATCAGATTGACAGCCTGTTAATGTTAATGAAGTTTAGCTGTAATCACAGGCGGCCGTGACACTGTTTGTATTTCTGGCCACTGCCACATGGGCAGGGATCGTTACGGCGCACGATGATACCGAGCGCTTCCATGGCTTTAGGGCTGAAATCTTGATTTTCGTTACTGGCAGCGGTCAATATTTCTGGCTGTTCTTCTGCCTGCTCCTGTTCGAACTGTACGGAAATCAGCAGGGAAGCAACGGTACTGCGGATATTGCGCCACATGGCCTGAAACATTTCAAATGCTTCACGTTTGTATTCCTGTTTCGGATTTTTCTGGGCATAGCCGCGCAGATGAATCCCCTGACGCAGGTAATCCATATCAGCCAGATGTTCGCGCCAGCGGTTATCAATGATTTGCAGCATGATGTCGCGTTCGAATCGGCGCATGGCATCGATACCAACCAGTTCGACTTTATGGGCGTAATCTTTTTCGACAATGTCCAGTAATCGTTCGCAGATGGTTTCGTTGTCGAGGCTGTTGTCTTCTTTGAGCCAGTCGCTGATGGAAACATTGATGTGATAATCAGCAGCCAGTTTTTGTTCGAGGCCGGAAATATCCCATTGCTCTTCCATGCTGTCTGGCGGGATAAAGCTGTCTACGGTATCAACGATGGCATCATGGCGAATTTCCTGCATCAGGCTGTCGATGTCGTTGCTGGCCAGAATATCGGCACGCTGATGATAGATAACTTTACGCTGATCGTTGGCTACGTCATCGTATTCTAGTACTTGTTTGCGCATGTCGAAATTGCGGTTTTCCACTTTGCGCTGCGCACCTTCAATCTGGCGATTGAGCATACCAGCCTCTATGGCTACGCCGCGTTCGGGAGCCAAACGATTAAGAATGGCGGTAGCTCTGTCAAGGGCAAACAGGCGCAGCAACGGGTCTTCAAACGATAGATAAAAGCGACTGGAGCCGGCATCACCCTGCCGGCCGGCACGGCCACGTAACTGGTTGTCGATACGGCGGCTTTCATGCCGTTCGGTACCGATGATGTGTAAGCCGCCGGCGGCAATTACGGCATCATGGTCGCGTTGCCATTGCTGTTGTAATGCATCGATTCTGCTTGCCTTATCTGCTTCGGTAAGGCTGTCATCGGCAGTGATAGCCTCTATCTGTGGCTTGATGTTGCCACCAAGAACGATATCAGTACCGCGGCCTGCCATATTGGTGGCTACGGTAATCATGCCTGGCCGGCCAGCCTGAGCAATAATATCGGCTTCACGCGCATGTTCTTTGGCATTGAGGACGTTGTGTTGCAGATGTTCTTTATCCAGTAACGCGGATACCAGCTCGGAGTTCTCGATGCTGGTAGTACCGACCAGTATCGGCTGCCCTTTGGCATGGCGCTCTTTGATATCGGCAACAACGGCTTCGTATTTTTCTTCGCTGGAACGGTAAATCTGGTCGTTTAAGTCTTTGCGTACCATCGGGCGGTTTGGCGGGATGATAACGGTTTCTAAGCCATAAATACTCTGAAATTCAAATGCTTCGGTATCAGCCGTACCGGTCATGCCTGCCAGTTTGTCGTACAGGCGGAAGAAATTCTGGAAGGTGATGGAAGCCAGTGTCTGATTTTCTTTGTTGATTTCCACGCCCTCTTTGGCCTCTACTGCTTGATGCAGTCCATCAGACCAGCGCCGGCCGGCCATTAGGCGACCGGTAAATTCGTCAACAATGACTACTTCACCATGCTGTACGACGTAATGCTGGTCACGCTGATACAGGGTATAAGCACGTAATGCAGCCATCAGGTGATGCATAAGCATGATGTTGGTGGTGGAATACAGGGAATCGCCGTCTTGTAACAACCCCATGTTGCTGAGAATCTCTTCGGCGTGTTCATGTCCCTGCTCGCTGAGGATAACCTGCCGTGCTTTTTCGTCTACCCAGTAATCACCCTCTCCTTCTTCGCTTTTTTGCGCAATCAGTTGTGGCGGAATCTGGTTCATTACCTGATACAGGGTAACGTTATCATCGGCCTGGCCGGAAATAATCAGTGGGGTACGTGCTTCGTCTATCAGGATGGAGTCAACTTCATCAACTACGGCAAATGACAGTTCACGCTGTACTTTTTCACTCGGGTCGAGCACCATGTTGTCGCGCAGGTAATCAAAGCCATATTCGTTGTTTGTGCCATAGGTGATGTCGGCCTGATAAGCTGCTTTTTTATCTTCTTGATCCATGTTGCTGACGATAACGCCAACTGTCATGCCCAGAAATTCATACAACGGACGCATAATGCTGGCATCACGGGCAGCCAGATAATCATTTACGGTAACTACATGCACACCTCGGCCGGTCAGGGCATTGAGATAAACGGCAGTGGTGGCTACCAGTGTTTTTCCTTCACCGGTACGCATTTCAGCAATTTTCCCGTGATGCAGTACCATGCCACCGATAAGCTGAACATCAAAGTGGCGCATGTTAAGGATACGCTGGCTAGCTTCGCGGCATACGGCAAATGCTTCTACCAGCAGGTTGTCGAGTTTTTCGCCATCAGCCAGACGTTGTTTGAATTCAGCAGTTTTAGCCTGTAGTTCGGTATCACTCAGCGCCTGAATTTTGGGTTCGAGCGCATTGATTTTGGATACTTCTTTACGATATTGTTTCAAAAGCCGGTCGTTGCGGCTTCCGAGAATTTTTTTTGCTAAGTTTTTCAACATAAATCAATAGTCCGGCACCAGCAGGCGCAATAAAAAGTAAGCATGAAATGGGAAATTTTAACACAATCATCTATGCTGCTGTATGGCTGTTTGCATGCTTATATTAATTATAGGCAATCAGTAACTGTTTTTTGAAGTGACAAATTGCTGTTTATGGTGGTTAATATTATGGTGAAATGTTTATTTCCAAGCACTGTCTATGGTAAAAGATGCAGCCGCTGCTGTGCTTAATACAACAATGTGAATATAAAAAGGTATTATTTTCAGCACAGACGATTATTATAGATGCAGATAATGTTATGGTTAAAATATATCGATGAGGGTTAGTTCTAAACTGTTAAGATTTTATTACTGTAACCGTTTTATTTTTAAATACGATTAATATTTGCATCAAGAACAATGAATGCAAAATTCATTCTGTTCTGGGGTTCTGTCATAAACAGATAAGGCAAGGTAATGATTATCTGAAAATAAGTAATGAGCTGTATAGAAATATGTGTGTTTGCTTATATTTCTGTTCTGAATGGAAATAATTAAGTTCAGAGGTATTTAATTATTAGTGTATATGTCTCTGGTTAAATGATACTGGCCAGATTTTAATCTGTTATCAGCACTCGCTGATATCGGTCTAACTGTTTTTTTCGCTTAGGCGGCGTAATGCTGCTGCCAATTCCGGATGATGTGGCAATGCTTGTGCCGAGCGCGCCAAGGCTCCACGTGCTACAGGGCTTAAACTGGCACGCTTTACGGCCTCCGGTTTCGACTCTGGCGGCTGTACTTTAACTTTTACGCTGTTGATTGTGGCCTCAATCTGCTGTAATTGTGGCAATAATGCTGGCAATACCATGCGTAAGCGTGAGGCAGCCATGCTGTTATGGGCAATCACGACTAAACAGCCGTCTCGTACACAGGCAACATTAAAATGGGCTCGCATGCTGGCCGGTAGCTCCTGTTTAAGGCAGGTGCTCAAACGTTGCCAGTGTGCTGACTGTGTCAGCAACTGATTAAGCTGGGCATTTTTCTTGCCAAAACGATTCAGATTCATATCTGTATACTAACGTAATTTGTTGGTGACATCGGGCATTTACTTTTGATGTCTGATGTTAATGTTATGGTTTCCACTTATTGTGAATATCAATCCGGATGCAAGATTAATTGCAGTGTGTTTAGGTAGTCACTGGTGCGATATCAGCTGGCACGATGCTGGAAAATAATTGGCAGCTTGGAAACAAACTTCGCATGAAGATGATGATATGGTCGTTTAAAAGCCGTTTTCCATGATAATCTGTCCGGGTGTTCTATTGCGGTGCATGCTGTAGCCCATATCAAGTAAGGTCTTAAAGGTATCGGCTACCATAGCTGGATTGCCGCACAACATAAAGCGGGTTTGCGCAGGGGTAAAAGTCTGGCCTAATCCCGTTGCTAATGTGCTATTTTGTAATAACTGTGGCAAGCGCTGGTTTAGTGCTCCTGCTACGTTTTCGCGGGTAACTACTGGCTGATAAGACAGTTTATCAGTATATTCGCCAATCAGGGGATGGTTGATTAGGTCGTTTATGCGCTGGCTGAAAATGAGTTCGCTGGCGTGAGAAACGGAATGTACCAGCCCGATATGCTGGAAACGCTCCCAGACAGCCGGCTGTTGCAGCATGGACAAAAATGGCGCTATGCCGCTGCCGGTACTGAGCATCACCAGTTGATCACCATCGGTAAATCTGCCGGGCAGTAAAAAGCCAAAGGCGGTTTTATCCAGCAGGATATGGTCGCCGGCCTGTAGCTGTGCCAGTCTGGCACTCATTGCTCCGCCCTCAATCAATACTACAAAAAATTCCAGTGTTTCTGCATATTCGGCCGAGACGATAGAATAAGCCCGCCAGATAAATCCGGCTCCGTCACGAAAGCCCAGACGCGAAAACTGACCGGCACTGAAACGATAGGCTTCTGGCCGGGTAATGGCGAATGTAAGCAGTTTCGGGGTATGCTGCTTAATCCACAATACGGTTTCTTGGGTAAATTTGGCTTCTGTGGCAGCCTGCATGCGGTTATTCCTGTGTGCGCCACCGGCTGGCCGGTGGCGGTATTGATTTACAGTCTGATATCGATATCCTGATATTTGCGGCTGGCCTCGGTATTGTTGATTTCAATACCATCACTCACTGCCCATTTACCATCGTTGATACGCTGATATTGCAGGCTGAAATTGCCATCGCCGATTTTATGCAGGGTAAAGGTTTCGCCCGCCGGAATGTAAAAGGTACGTATAGCGGTAAATTTACCGGCGTGCAATTCGTATAATTGGGCAAATACGGGCGATTGCAAGGATGTGGCATGTACCACTATGGTGTTATTACCGCGCTGGCGCAGAACTGGGTAGCCGGACACATAGGCAGCTTTGAGCGGGAAAAGCTGGCCATTGGGTGCAGTCTGTACTGTTGTGCTACTTTGTGCCGGTGGCGTCTCTACTGGCGGATGCGCCAGTCGCCACCAAACGCCACCCATGGCAATCAGAATGGCAATACCCACTATCCACAACCAAACATGGCCGTGTTCATGCAGAACAACTATTTTGTCCTGATGGTTGGGCAATAAGGCCGGCGGCGCAAACGGGGTCTGTCTGCGTGATAGCAATGCCGGTGACAGGCGAGCCTGTAGGCTTTGTCGTGCGATCCACACATCATGATGGTGACGCTTTTCCGGATCGGATAGCACGGCATAGGCCTGATTAATCTCGGCCATACGCTGATGTGCCTGTGGATTATGAGGATTGCGGTCAGGATGGTATTTTTGTGACAAAGCCCGATAGGCTGCGCGAATCACTTCGTCGGATGCCCCCTGAGCAACATTTAATACGTCGTAATAATTGTGCACGGATTTTTCACTTACACAGGTTAAATCAAGGTATTGAGTGCATGGTTGATATCGTTCCAGATATCTTCGATGTCTTCGATACCGGTAGAAATGCGCAGCAAGCCTTCACGAATGCCCAGAGATTCTTTGACTTCTGTACTCATGCCACTGTGCGACTGGCTGGCACTGTGGTTAATCAGGCTTTCCACGCCACCAAGGCTGGCAGCCATGCGAATCAGTCGCAGGTTTCTAATCACGCTGTTGGCCGCTTCGCGGCTGTTGTGGCGCAGATAGATTGATACCACGCCACCAAAACCATGCTGCATCTGTTTGCAGGCTAGTTCATGATGCTCATGTTCAGGCAAGCCGGGGTAAAAGACTTTCTCTACTGCCGGATGCTGCTGCAAGCGTTTGGCCAGTTCAGCAGCATTGGCTAGATGCCGCTCCATGCGCACAACCAGTGTTTTGATGCCGCGTAATACCAATGCACAATCCATCGGACCGGCCACGCCACCGGTGTTGATACTGGTGGCACGCAGTAATCTGGCGTGTGTCGTGTCCTTAACCACGACAATACCCATTAATACATCGGAATGCCCACACAGGTATTTGGTAGCAGAATGAAATACGATATCTACACCCAGATTCAGTGGTTGTTGCACGTAGGGTGTGGCAAAGGTGTTGTCGATACCAACGATGGCACCGGCCGCTTTGGCTTTGGTAGTCAATTCAGCAATATCAACCAGACGTAGCAACGGGTTGCTCGGGGTTTCGAGCCACACCATTTTCACTGTGGTTTGTGCCAGTATGCGGTCTAGGTTGGCCGGCTGGGTAAGATCGGCAAAAATGACGTTAACACCCCATTGTGCATACACTTCAGTCAGCAGATCGTAAGCACCACCATAAATATCGGCAACCGCAACAATGGTATCGCCCGGACGCAGAAAAGTCCGCCAGACAGCATCTATTCCGGCCATGCCGCTACCATAGGCAAAGCCGGCACAACCATTTTCCAGCTCGGCTACCGTATCTTCCAATACCTGCCGTGTTGGATTGGAGACACGTGCATAACGGAACGGGATATTTTCTCCAATTTCATGCAGGGCAAACATGCTGTTCTGGTAAATTGGTGGCATCAGTGCACGGTTATGCTCTTCCGGCTGGTAACTGGAATGAATGGTTTGTGTGGCAAATTTCATATTTTCTCCGATATGTTACTGTTTATGCTGTTCTGGTAGCTGTTATGCCGTCACGGGCGTTTGTGTTACGAGTATCTAGTTTAGCACGCACGCCGCTTATCAGGCAGTAGGCTGTTTGTTCATCTCTAATTCCGAGTGGTTTGCTCGGAATTAAGCCATAAAGTATAATTTTATGCTTTATACGCCACCGGTTCATGTGGTTTATTGCGCCGGTCTGGCTGGATTCAGATTTGTTTCACGAGGAAAACCATCAGAATGGATACTATTGCTGATGTGCAGAGCAGTGTTGATAAACGCAATATGCCAATCAATCAGGTTGGTGTGAAAGGCTTACGGCTGCCACTGAGTATTATCAGCGCTGCCGGCGAACAGCATACTGTAGCTGATTTAACTATGACTGTGGCGCTGCCAGCCGAACAGAAAGGCACGCATATGTCGCGTTTTATTGAGTTAATGCTGGCACAACAGGGCAGTATGGATTTTGCAGCACTCCAGCGGCTAACCGGTGATATGTTGCTGAAACTTCAGGCAACAGCGGGTAGAATCAGTATACGTTTTCCTTTTTTCCGGCGCAAACTGGCACCGGTAACCGCTATTTCTAGCCTGCTGGATTATGAGGTTATGCTCTGTGGTGAAATTCTGGCTGGTGTTTATCAGCATAGCTTGCAGGTAGTGATTCCGGTAACCAGTCTGTGTCCGTGCAGTAAGGAAATTTCAGCATATGGGGCGCATAACCAGCGTTCACATGTTACAGTTACGCTGATATCTACTGAGGCGGTGGCAATTGAAGAAATCATTGATCTGGTGGAGCAGCAGGGTTCATGCCAGCTTTACGGTCTGCTGAAGCGGCCAGATGAAAAGTATGTCACTGAATATGCTTATGACAATCCGAAATTTGTTGAAGACATGGTGCGCGATGTAGCCACGGCACTGAAAGCCGATGCTCGCATTCAGTCTTTCACAGTGGAAAGTGAAAATTTTGAATCAATTCATAATCATTCTGCCTATGCACTGATACAATATCCGTAAACTGACATATTCAGACTTAAGCCTTATCTGTATCTTCTATATGGGTAAAGTCAAGAAGCACAGGGGGAAGTGAATGGTTACTCTGCACGGTTTTGCCGGCAGCCATTCTCTTTGTTTGTAGTTCAGGTTGAAATTACACTGTTTATGTGACATTTATGTATCATATTTCTTCTCGCTTGCGTGTCTGCACGGTTTCCCTGTTAAAACTGTTATTCCTGCTACTGGTTGTGCTGCTGGGATTCAGCAGCCCTGTACTGGCCTCCGATAATAATGACACGCTATTGGCACCAGAGCAGGCTTTTGTACCGCAATTAGTCGTTCATGATCAGCATATTGAGGTACATTTTGTTATTGCCAAAGGCTATTATCTGTACCGAAATAAAATTCAGGTTTCTACAAAACCGGCTGGTCTGTTTGCCGCAGCGCAATTTATCCAATCAGGCACACAGAAACAGGATGAGTTTTTTGGTACGCAGCAGGTTTACTATGATCATGCTGATGTGATCTGGCGTTATGCCACAAGTGCACAAACTGCGCCTTATGAATTAACCCTCTCATATCAAGGTTGTGCGGAGGCAGGCATCTGTTATCCTCCGGTAGAAAATACGTTAACCATCAGCCGTACCGGCAAATATCCTATTGTGTCACCAGTACTGCATAACAAGCCGGATGTAAGTGCTTTCACCAGTTCCCCCGAAAAAACACCGCCAGCTGAATGGTCTGCCAGTTCTGGCGGCTATAGTCTATTTCAGCTCTCTTGGGCAATGCTAATTACTAATTTAATGACCTTTTTTATTGCTGGGATGGGTCTGAGCCTAACCGCATGCATGTATCCTTTGCTGCCGATTGTTTCGGCCATCGTGATGGGTTCTCGCCAGAAAACAACTAAATGGCGGGCATTTGTGCTGTCATTTATATATGTGCAGGGACTGGCTTTTACTTACACTATTGTGGGTATTGTCACGGCACGTACCGGGGCATTTCTTACTGGCTGGTTGCAACAGCCGGCGGTGGTGCTGGCCGCAGCGGCCATATTGGTACTGCTGGCTTTATCGATGTTTGATTTGTACAGTATTCAATTGCCCACACGCTGGCAGGTTTTTTTTCAGCAGGCCAGTGGTCGTTTTCGCGGGGGACACTTGCTGTCTGTGCTGGTGATGGGCGCACTGTCGGCACTGATTGTTGGCCCATGTGTTGCGCCACCACTGGCTTTTGCACTTGGTTATATTGGCCAGAGTGGTGATGCTATGCTGGGCGGTATGGCGTTGTATGTGATGGCACTGGGTACCGGCATTCCGCTGATTCTGATTTCGGTATTCGGTGTACATATTATGCCACGTGCCGGAGACTGGATGGTTGGTGTGAAATATCTGTTCGGGCTGATGCTGCTGGGCGCAGCGACTTATATTGCCACTCCGTTTCTGAATTACTATCTGGTGGTGACTATTTATGCTCTAATCATGCTGGTGCCGGCACTGTATCTGGGCTGGCATTGCTATCACTCGCAAGGATATCAGCGCTGGTTTAATGCAGTGGCTGGTGCACTGTTTCTGATTGGCGGTATTTATTTTGTGGCAGCAAGTGCTGTGAACTATGCCACGCCTCTGCACCGCTTTCTAACTTTAACGCCTCCTAACAACCAGCATTTCGGCCGTTATTTCAAAAAGCCAGAACAACTGCGTCAGGCAATGCAACAGTTGTTTGACGAAGATCCAAACAAACCGGTACTGGTGGATTTCTATGCAGACTGGTGTATTTCCTGCAAGGAAATGACGGCATTTACTTTGAACAAAGCTTCCGTCAGACGGGTGATTGAGGAGGAGCGATTTTTACAGATTGATGTTACCAACAATACGCCGGCACAGCGACGGATGATGCAGCAATATGGTTTGTACGGACCGCCCGGTTTATTCGTGATTCACAGTAACGGCTATCGTAGCCAGCCACTAATTGGCTATGTCCCTGCAACAGAGCTGTTAATCTGGTATGACAGACAGATTCAGAAAGCACAATAAATTAACAGCCTCCTTTTTACAAGGAGGCTGTTACATGGGGAGCAAACTGAACGGGCAGTTTGAGCTAATTGAGCTTAGTCACGATAATGGCGGTCGGCCACTTTCAAAGCACGCCGTGCGAGTCCCAAATTGGCAACTGTGCGGTCAAGCACCATAAACATGAATACGCCTTTCACATTTTTCATCGGCCGCAATAAATAATACTGTTTATGCAAGCTGATGAGAATATCATCTATGACATCTTCGTTACTCTCCTCACCATATAGGCGGGCAATTGCCTTAACCTCCGAACGCACGATTTCGGTATTGCCAGCAGACAAAACGTCCAGATCCATACCTGATGGACTAACACCATCCATCAACATTCCGCTTTCATAATTCACGACAGCACACGCCATGACACCTTTAGTTGCTGCCAGCTCATCAATGACGCCATCAAATCTCACTGTAATATCCTTCTTCTATTGCCATACTTATTTATAGCAGGGTATTTGGTTACCTATTTTCCAATTTTTTCCAGCTTTTGACCAGCATTAACTTTTTTTATTAAAAAAATGCTTCCTGATCAGTGTCTAAACATGCACCTTTATTATGTCGGCACAATAAGAACGGGTACCGTTCGGTGTCCAGCGCAAACTGCCTCAGTCCGGCTATAATAACAGCCTTAATCAGTGGTGGGGCTGTTATGCTGTATATTTATCAATCCAATCAATTAGATGATTTAGCTGCTTTATTTGCCAGCGTATATCTGCATACTTCACCGCAATCTGCATGGACTGCCACTGAAATCGTGGTACAGAGTCAGGGCATGCGACGCTATCTGAACCATTATCTGGCACAGGAGCATGGCATTGCTGCCAATCTGAATTTTAGCCTGCCCGCTGGTTACATTTGGCAATTAACCCACCAAGTAATGCCAGAGACGCCAAAGCTTAATCCGTTTCAGTCGGAAGTACTACGCTGGCGCCTACTATCTCTATTTCGCAGTGCGACATTACAGCACCCTCAATTATGCCAGACTGCCAAAGCACTGCAATCCTATCTTGATAGCAGTATACAAGCACCTTACCATTTAGCCGGAAAAATTGCTGATATGTTTGACCAATATTTAATCTATCGCAATGATTGGATAAATAATTGGCAGGCGGGTAAATCTGCACACTTAGGTGAAGATGAAGGCTGGCAAGCAGAATTATGGCACTGGCTGAGTAATGAAACAGATTCAGCTCATCGCGCCGGCCTGATGCATGAATTTCTGGCGCAGCTTGATGCAGAACACCTGCCGGAACGCATTTTTGTATTCGGAATTGCTACATTGGCACCAGTTTATCTACAAGCATTTCAGGTAATGGCACAGCATACTGATGTACATGTGTTTGCAGTTAATCCATGTGCTGAATACTGGGGCAATGTGCTTTCTGCCGATATACTGCTACATAATCAGGAAACTGATCAGAGTGTAGTCGGCCATCCTTTATTGGCCAGTCTAGGTAAACAGGGACGGGATTTTTTTGATGCACTCAATGATTTGGGTGAAGTTGTATATATGCCACCAGTTTACAATGAATGCGGTGAAATAGCCGACAGTTTACTGCATCGGCTACAAAACGATATTCAGTGTCTGCAACATCCGAAACAGACTGAACCACCCTACCAACAGCAGGCCTATGACGGCTCCATTCAGATCGTTGCTGCACATTCGCGTCTGCGTGAGCTGCAAATTCTGAAAGAACAACTGCTTCAGGATCTGGCGGCACATCCGCACTGGCAACCGCAGGATATTGCGGTACTCACACCGCATATTGAGCCATATCTGCCATTTATTCATGCCGTATTTGGGCAAAATCAGGGCAACACACCTGCCCTGCCTTACAACATAGCCGACGTTAAAATCAGCCTGCAAGAACCTTTATTGCAATTGCTGGAAAAACTGCTGCAACTGATGCAGAGCCGCTTTGATATCGAAACGGTACAACCTCTGCTAGATGAATCCACCCTGCGTGCACGCTTCAATTTAAACGACAGCGACGTGGAACTGATTAACCGTGTCTGGCGTGAACAAGGGGTGCGCTGGGGCGTGGATGCAGACATGCGCCATGAATATGGCGGTCAGGACAAACATTTTACCTGGCAACAGGCGCGTGAACGCACAGTATTGGGCTGGCTACTGCCAGACAATAAACACACTGCACTATGGCAGCAACAGCTTCCGTGGTTCGGCGATATTGGTCAGACCGAAATTCTGGCACGTGCGCAACAATTAATTGATTGCCTGATTGAACATCATACGCGCTGGCAGAGCGCAGCCACCATTACAGAATGGATTATGCGTACCCGGCAGTTACTGCGAGATTTGGCTGATGAAAACTCTCTCGCAGGCAATGCGATGCAGCAACTGGAGACCAGTTTGGCCGACTGGCAGGCACAGGCAGCACTGGCACAGTTTGAGCTGCCTATTGAACCGGTTATTGCCATTGAGCATTTACAGAATCATCTATCCAGCACTCGGCAGGCTGGATTTCTCCGTGGTGGCATTACTTTTTGCAGCATGGTACCAATGCGCAGCCTACCCTTTCGCTGTATCTGCCTGCTTGGGCTGAATGATGGCGAATTTCCGCGCACCACCAAAGCGGCCGCTTTCGATTTAATTGCCCAGCATCCGCGCCGTGGCGACCGTGCCCGCCGCAATGACGACCATTATCTGTTTCTGGAATCCATTCTGAGCGCACGTGAAAAACTGTATCTGTCTTATGTTGGTAAAGATATCCGCAAAAATGAAGAGCTGGCACCCTCCGCTCTGCTATATGAACTTACCGATGTACTGGCGGCCATGACCGGCTGCAATCCGCTGGAGTTTAATCAGCAGCACATCATCCAGCATCCCTTACAGCCGTTTTCGTATCGCTATTTCAATGGGGATTTATCCAGCTGTCGCTGCGATTATGCCGACGCCCTGAATCAGGATATCGTCCAGCCTACATCTTTCCACGCTATAACTATTGAACCAGAAGAAAATACTCACGAAGTTGACATTGAATCTTTCATCCGTTTCTGGCGCAATCCGGTACGCCATTGGCTCCAGCAACGATTACAATGGCAGGCACCGTATCAGGAGCCAGCGGTTAGCGCGGCAGAACCATTTGCCATTGAAAACAGTGCCCTAATCTATACTGCCTACACCCGTGCACGCCAGCAGCATCTGGATTTTACCGATGTTGATGCCGCACTGGCCGTCAGCGGGCTAATACCGGAAGGTGAGCTGGGCGTGATTGTCAGTCAGACTTTACGCACGCAAACACTGGCGCTGGATAGCGATATATTGTTTAGTCCAGCTGTGGCTGATATTACTTTTGCCTTTAATCATCAGCAATTACAGCTAAGTGGTAACATCAACCATTTACACCAGTGCGGTCAGCTGCTTGAACGCAGTCGAGCACCCACAGCACCGGATAATATTGAGTTATACCTGCGCCATTTACTCTTTTGTGCAGCCGAAGCTGAATGTGTACAGGATACATATGAGCTTTATCCGGCCAAACCACGTAAACTGGCTGCACTGAACCAGATGGACGCACAGGCTCAGCTGGCTTTATGGTTAGAATATTACCAACTGGGGCAAAGCCGGCCACTACCATTTTTTCCGAAAACCAGCCTCAGCGCAGCACGCTCTTGGTATAAACGCCGACAAAAGAAAAACAGCGCGCCCGAACATGGTGCTGAAGAACGCAGCGCAGCCTTTAAAGTCTACATAGACAGCCACAACAGTAAACCGCAGGCCGATTATCCTGAAGTGGCTCAGGTATTTGGCCGCGACGAAGAGCTGCCAATTGACACGCCTCTGTTCTGGCAACTGATTGAAGAATTACTGCTGCCACTGATGGTGACACTGGAAACTGCTGATAAAGAACAATGAACCAAGCCTTAAATCCGATTACCATGCCTTTACACGGCACGAGCCTGATTGAAGCATCTGCCGGCACTGGCAAAACCTTCAACATCGCCGCCCTGTTTGCGCGACTGGTATTGCTGGAACGCCTGCCAGTTGATGCCATTCTGGTCGTAACCTTTACCAAGGCGGCTACAGCAGAGCTAAAAACCCGCCTGCGTACCCGCCTAAATCAAGCACTAGCCTTGTTGCAAAATAATCTGCCACCGCAACAGAACGATCCAGTGCTGCAACAACTGATTGACACTGCACGCACTCAGGATGACGATACCAACCTAATCCTGCGCCTACAGGCCGCGATTACCCAGTTTGACCGTGCTGCTGTCTACACCATTCATGGATTCTGCCAACGCGTACTCACTGATTATGCCTTTTTGTGCCAGACACCGTTTGATACTGAAACCATAGATACCGATCCAGAACTGTTGTGCCGCTTTGCTGAAGATTTCTGGCGTCGGCAGGTAAGCAATAACAGCCGCATGGCTACACTGGCTGTAGCTAATAAACTTACTCCCGCCCGACTCATGCAGGAAATGGGGCGACATTGCGGCGTGGCTGATTTACAGTTACGCCAGCCTCCTGCCGTAGACATGGCAACCATTAATGCCAGCTGGCAGCAAGCATGGCAAACAGTCTGCACCCATTTCAGCAGCATTCAGGATGCATTCTGGCAGTTATATCCGCAGCTCAATGGTAAATCTTACGTCCAAAAAAGCTATCAGCAGCTTTTCTGCGACCTGCAACAGGCAATGGACAACTCGGCCAGCTACCAGGTCTTTTCAGCAACCACATTGGAAAGATGTGCCAAACTGGCCGCAGCCCAGCTATACGAAAAAACCAAAAAAAATCAAATTCTCAATGATGAGCTGGTAGCTAAAGTTGCCACACTGGCGGAACTGGCCACCGCGGTTAGTGCCATGCAGGCAGCGGATAACAGCATCGTATTGCAATTACAGCTAGACTGCTTTAACTATGTGCGCCAGTGTCTGCAAGAACACCGGCGTAACAGTCACCAACGCAGTTATGACGATTTACTCGCTGATGTAGGCATGGCATTGTCTGCGGATAACCCGATGGCTGAAACGCTGGCCGCTGCGCTGGCACAAACCTGGCAGATCGCGCTGGTGGATGAATGTCAGGACACCGACCCGCTGCAATACCGGATTTTCAAAACCGCTTTTGCCACACAGAACCGGCCTCTCATCATGGTAGGCGACCCGAAACAAGCTATTTATCGCTTTCGAGGTGCCGATATTCACGCCTATCTGCGTGCCGCCGCCGATACGCCAGCTGAACAACGTTATACCCTCACCACCAATTACCGCAGCCATCAGGCGCTGGTACAGGCAATTGGTCATTTATTCAGTGGCAAACAGCTGCCATTCATTCTCAAAGGCATCGATTATCCACCAGTACAGGCACAAGAAACAGACAACCATCTGCATACCAGCCAGAACAACATAGTCGTGCCTGCAGTGGTAGTGCGCTGGCTGCCTGAACAGATTGAGGTTAACGACAAAGGCGAAGAAATTATCCCCAACAAGGATAGCCTACGGATACGCGCGGCCGAATGTTGCGCTTATGAAATTGCGGACATGATTAATCAGGGCAAACGCGGCGAGCTGCAACTGGGTAATCGGTCATTACAGGCCGGTGATATTGCCGTACTGGTGCACTCACACAATGAAGGCAGCATGATTGCCAGTGCCCTGAAACGTTGTGGCATCATCAGCGTCTCCCTTGGCAACCAGTCAGTTTTTGCCAGTACCGAAGCACAGGCCGTAATGGCACTATTACGCTTCTGGCTGCAACCACAGCGCACCGAGACCCTGCGCTTTATCCTCGGTGGCGTACTGTTTGGCTGGACTGCGGCACAACTGGCCGAACTGAATCAGAATGAAAATACCCTGAGCAAATGGATTCAGCTGGCACTGCAAACACGTGAACAATGGTACCAGTATGGCATTTATACAGCCATGCAATGGTTTGCCAGCCAGACCGGCATGGAAACCAGACTGCTCAGCCAGCGCAATGAACGCAGCCTGACCAACCTGTGGCAACTGGCCGAACTACTGGCCGACGCAGAGCAGACCCTGCCTACTGCCAACGCCCTGCTGGGCTGGCTGGCCAGTGCCATCAGCAATGAACGTCCGGCCAATGAAAACTACCTGCTGCGACTGGAAAGTGACGAAGCACTGGTAAAAATTGTAACCATGCACGCGTCCAAAGGACTGGAATATCCAGTCGTATTCTGTCCATTCGCATGGGATGGCAGACAAGCTGTCAGAAATCAGGAACACTGGCAACTGCTGCATCAAAAAGATAATGTCGAACTGATTGCCAATGACCTGCTGAGCGATAGCGACCGCGAAGAACTGGCACGCGAAAGCATGGCCGAGAGCCTGCGTCTATATTATGTAGCCTTTACTCGTGCGCGCGAACAACTGATTTTATATACGGCCGCCTGTAACAGCACCGCCACCAATCCGATGGCATGGCTGTTGGACGGCCAGCCAGACAATACACTGGAAGAATCACAGATATACTGGCAGCAAACCCATAAAAAACACCTGCCCAGTACCCTGCGCGCAGCATGGCAAACCTGTCTGGCTAATAGCAGCCCGGCACTATTTCACTGGTGCGAAGGCAGCGTGGCGCCCTCCAGCGTCCATCCCCAGAGCACCCCCAACCAGCCCTATCATGCCTTAACCCTCACTACACGCCCATTTCATACCATACGGTATACCAGCTTTACCAGCCTGAGCAGGCATGATTACCGCCATCACGAACACAGCCTCGAAGAAGAAAAACTGGCACCGGCACTGGATCAGGCCGAAGTACAAGTACAACCATTGGATACCAGCACTGAAGCCGAAACAGCCCTACTGGCCTTTGAACGCGGTATCAACGCCGGCCTGTGTCTGCATGCCATACTGGAGCAGACCGAATTCAGCCAGCCAGCCAGCGCAGCCGAACAGGAACATATACAAGATTGTCTGACGCGTTACGGCTTTGACTGCCAGCACAGCACCACCATGCAGACACTTACCGATGCCGTGCGTCAATGTTCACTGTCCGCACGCACCACCATCGCCAGCCTGCCCGTAAAGCAACGAGTAGCAGAAATGAACTTCATGTTGCATATTGCCGACTTCAATATCGCAGATTTACAACAATGGTTTGCCTGTGCACCCGGATTGCCTGAGTGCTGCATTCAGGCTGCACAGGAGCTGGATTTTGCCACCGTTAACGGCTTTATCAACGGTGCCATCGACCTTCTGGGCGAAGACATTCACGGACAAGTATATGTGATTGATTACAAATCCAACCATCTGGGTAATCGTCTGGCCGACTATGCACCAGAAAACATGGACATAGCCATTGCCAAACATCACTACTACCTTCAGGCACTGATTTACAGCATTGCCTGCGCACGCTTTTTGTACAGCCGGCAGCAACTGCCGGACTATATCAGCGTACGTTATCTTTTTCTGCGCGGCCTTAATCCACACAACCAGCATGGTATCTGGCAATGGGATATAAAAACCGACAGCCTGATGCCATGGCTGGTAGAACATGACAAAACATAATAGCTGCGGTATATTGACAGCCATTGCCGTATTTTCGCTAAGGAAGCAACAGCATGCTAAACAAACCCGAAGAATTTATCATGGCCGTACTTGCCGGCATCTGGGTCGCTATCACCTTTATCATCTGCCGCTATCTGCAACTGCCCACTGATACGGGTTTATTAGTCACTACTCTGACACTAATATGGGCTCTGGTATTTTTCCTGTTATGGCAGCGCGGGCGCACAAGCAATATTTGGCCGGTTTTTCTTGGCCTTCTGGTTATGTGCTGGTGGCGTGCAATTTACTATTCTTCCACTGAAATCATCCTTAACAATGATAACAGCACCTCCACACTTGTACACTGGTATGGCAGCTGGACAGCCCTTATTATTTACGCACTGATTCCGCTAATTGCCGGTTACGGATTCAAATGGTGGCAGCATAAACGCCGCAAACCACAGCAACCAGTTTAACACCTTCCCGAGTGCCTGAGATATTTTAGCCAGCCTTCATAAGAAGACAAATAATGAAAAGTGCCGGATCAGAGTACCATTAAATTGAAGTTGCTCAGTAAGGATCGAATAAATTGAGTATTAGAAAGCAAATTACTGAATTTTTTAACACAAAAAATTCTCTAAAAACTTCAGTAATTTGTTTAACTATTTTTCACCTGTTCTGGAAAATACTACCTCCACCTTTCTGGTATCCTACTTTAGAGAATGGCTTAATAATCTTTATTGGAGCATTGTTGATTGATGGCTGCTTATACACATGCTGCTTTTTATTAATATGGGCATTCGGGAAAATAATAAAACAAATTGCTTTATCATACACAAGCGGCACACATAATCCATGTAAGCCACCATCAACTATAACCTTATCGTGTTATTCAATCAGTTATTTGCTGATTTCTATTTTATCTTATCATTTAGGAAAAACAGCACATCCCTTTTTCTTTATCTTTAACAGCTTACCTGTTCTTGCTTATGCCTGTGTTAATAGCATTGGTGCTATTATAATTTTAATATTTAAACTTATCTGCCAAGCTTTAATACCTAAACGCAACAGAGCTACCTTCAATCCTAATTTTAATTCCTGTACCCCATTACCTATAACAGAAACCAGCACTAGTAAGTTAAACATTAAAAAATTGCTCAGCATAGCAGCAGTTTATCTATTTGTGCTGACTTGCAGTAACAGCTTAATTAATAAAGGATTAATGATTCCTTATTTTACAGATAACCTAATTGACATATTACTGTCCATAGTCATGTTACTATGCTTTGTACTTTATTGGAGATATATATTACTGGCGTTTGCTCTCGCTATCAAAGACAGATTTACACAAAAAAATATCACATCGTCCGGCTTAATTAATTACTTAACTTTCAGTTCAGCTTATTATTTACTGGCAATCACTGTTTTATTTCCACTAATAGGCAGTTTCTGCCAGCCAACAGACGGAGAAAAATTTGGACTCATATTCATTGTTAACTATTCACTATATATTATTTTAAACTATATTGGTGTGCTCATCATACTGATGGTAAAAGCATTCATAAAAGCTACAGCATCATATACCAATAAATGAAAAGATTAATATCCTCATCCATCATATTGCTAAAATTAGACTTGCGTACCGAAAATTATGCCTAAAAATATAATTACGCATTGCATTACATAAGTATCTTCGTAAAAAATGATAATAAAATCAAACACAACTAGAGATAGTTAATATTTAACTACCGGCTACACCCCTTATTAATATTGATACATTCCTTTATTTGAGTAAAACTCAGCAAACCATAACAGCAATCAGACCAATTAACCAGTAAGCTTATGTACAGAAATTTTTTCCATATAGCCGAAACAAAATAATATGATGAACACAGCCACCGTCACCAGCCTTATACAAAGCCAGCGTCTGCGGCGTATGCGACTACTGGCTACCAGCATGCTGATCATTGCCTGTGTTTTATTTGTTTTAAGCTGTCTGTTGCAAAAACAATATCCGGCAATAGCTTATCTTAAAGCATTTACCGAAGCAGCCATGGTAGGTGCACTGGCCGACTGGTTCGCAGTCACTGCCTTGTTTCGTCATCCTCTCGGTCTGCCTATTCCTCATACCGCTATTCTGCCTCAGAAGCAGGAAAAAATCGCTGATGAATTCGGACGATTTATCGAAAATAATTTTTTGCAGGATAAAGCCATTGCCAGCCGCATCTACCGTATACATCCGGCCAGTAAAGCACTGCAATGGCTGATTGAACCACACAATCAGCAACAATGGCTGCCTGTCATCACCCGCCAGATTCCATTGTTATTGCATACAGCCACCGCCAGCGATGTCGCCAGATTCTGCAACCAACTCCTCAACCACCAGTACAGCGGCGCCCGTCTGGGCAGAACACTGGCCAATATCCTAGTATTAGCCCAGAAACAGGGTATCGACACACTACTGTTACGCACCCTGTTACTGCAAGTGCGCCAATGGCTGCAAAACGAACAGACACGTGCCCAGCTTGAAAAAAGCCTGCTGTCGTGGGTGGGTAAAATCGAAAAAAACGACCCCAACACATGGGATAAGCTCAAAGCATCACTAAAAACTACCCTTACTGCCCAAATTGACGACTGGGTAGCCAGCAAAGCACTCAACTGGGCAGACTCATACATAGATGCTGTACTGGCCAATCCACAACATACATTCTGGCGCTCCTGTCGCAAACAGCTTCTGGTCACCGAACGCCAATTACGTCGCAACCCACACTGGCACCAGCGGCTCGCAGACGGGCGTGAGCAAATGCTACAATCAACCGCATTGCAGCAAAGCATCATGGATTTATGGGATAGTTTTGTTGGCTGGAGCGAATATGACACCAGCCAGAGCAACTCATGGTGGCAGCAACAACTTACGCGCCTGTGCACCCATATACAGCAGCAGGCCAGCCAGTATCCGCAATTTATGCGCCGATTGGATACCCGCATTACCCTGTGTGCACGGTTTACCATCCGCCAAAATAAAAATCGCGTCAGCCAGTTTATCGCTGAAAAAATCAAAAGCTGGGACAGTAAACAAATGGTCGACAAACTCGAACTGAGTGTTGGTCGCGATTTACAGTTTATCCGCATCAACGGCACACTGGTAGGCGGTTCTATCGGCCTGATTATTTATATCGTCTCTCAGTGGCTAACCACCTCAGCATAGCAAATACATAAATTCATTTTCATATACAACCTAATTTAAACAGTTATTTAAACTAATTTTCACCTAACAAACCACACCATCCCATCAATCAGTAACGCGTAGTTACCTATCAGCACCTCAATACCAGCAATCAGAGCAATACACTGATATAGACTAAAATCAGAGCAACTGCTTTAGCAAATAGACATTCAATGCAGACTAGAAAATCAAACAACACACCGATGTCAATCCATACCAACCATGTCTCAACAAAACCTATGCCAAATCCTAAACAAAACTACCCTTAATTCCACCAAATCAACTTCGCATAGGAATAATAAACTAACCATTCATACCGTAGCTGTAAGCATAGGCAACAGGCACACTTCTGATCAAGCACCGTCTCCCTACAAACAAAAACCCCGGAAGCCGGGGTTAGAAATTTCAAATCAAAATTACAGCAATAGAATTAACGCATCAGCCTTTGCTGCTGACGCAAACGCCAATACTGCTGTTGTTGTTTGGGCGTTAAAATCTGATAAATATCGTGCTCACGTTTCAACTGTAAAAAATCATAATCAGCACGTGCCTGTTGCTGCTGTGCCCAGATATGCTGTTCCTGCGCAATCATATTCTTAGCCTTAGCATCATCAAACTGCTTACCCACCACCAGATTTTTACGCTCCTGATGCAGATTAGCCAGAGTCTGGCGATTTTCATTGCTCATAAGCGGACGCTGACTGGCATACTGATGATCAATTTTCTGCACCAGCGCTTTCTGCTGAGTACTCAGATTCAACTGTGGCAGAATTGAGTGAGTGTTTACCAAACCATTAACCGGCGTGTGTTCCTGTACCACTACCGTTTCAGTCATCACCGCTGTCGGTTGTGCTGTTGCCGTTACAGCAGCAAAAGTCCCCATACTCATGGAAACCAAAGTAGCAAGCGATACTACACGAACAATAGTTTTCATAGCACAACTCCTTATCATTTAAGTCATTAACACATTACACCCTTACCCATCAGTATTCCATAAAGCAATGTAAAAACAGGAATGTAAATGAAATAAATTAGTAAACAACATCATTAACTCCAGTCATTTAAAAAGTAAAACAGCATCTACTAACAACACCAATTTCATCCAGTTAGCCTGATCTACTTATTATCCAACAACACATAAACAATTCCAGTTATACACCTGTCGATTTATAGATACATAACTGCCAATCTGCCTTAAGAGAACCACACCACAATCAGCAAGAGCAGCCAAGCCAGATAGACATAACCTAAATACAAAGCTGCCTCCCCATAGCATCATTAACCACCAATATTACCCCCCCTCCACCACAAAGCGTACGCTACAACCTGCCATCTCGTACAAACCAAACTAACAGGCATGAAAAAAGCGAAATCGCCGCATAACAACGATTTCGCCAGAACAAATGACACCACCAATGCCAGCAGATTCTTATCAGCAATCAGGCACGAGCAGTTAATGCCGCTACAGCCGGCAAAGTCTTACCTTCAAGGAATTCCAGAAATGCCCCGCCACCCGTACTGATATAACTGATATCATCAGTAACACCAAACTGAGAAATGGCTGCCAGCGTATCCCCGCCACCTGCAATCGAATACGCCTCACTCTGAGCAATCGCCTCAGCCAACACCTCAGTACCTTGTGCAAATGACGCAAATTCAAATACCCCCACAGGTCCATTCCATACAATAGTTTTTGCCGCCTTCATCATCTGTGCCAGTCTCTGTGCCGATTGAGGTCCAATATCCAGAATCATGTCATCTGTAGCCACATCCGCCACATTCTTGATTTCAGCAGGCTCATCTGCAGCAAAACGTTTAGCCACCACAACATCAGTTGGCAAAGGAATATCACCACCCTTAGCTGCCATCTTAGCCATAATTTGTCGTGCATTTTCAACCAGATCAGCCTCAGCCAGAGACTGCCCAACCGACACCCCCTGCGCCAACAAAAATGTATTGGCAATTCCGCCACCAACAATCAAATAATCAACCTTATCGGCCAGACTCTCCAAAATAGTCAGCTTAGTAGAAACCTTACTTCCTCCCACAATCGCCACTACAGGTGCCTGCGGATTCTGTACAGCATGGCTCAACGCTTCCAGCTCAGCCGTTAACAGCATACCAGCACAGGCCAACGGAGCCACAGCAGCCACAGCAGCAGTGGAAGCTTCTGCACGATGTGCCGTACCAAAAGCATCATTAACATACACATCACCCAGTGCTGCATAAGCAGCAGCCAGAGCATGGTCATTTTCCTTTTCGCCGACATTCAGACGCACATTAGGCAGCATCACCACCTCAGCCGCTTGCAACTGCGGTTTATGCTCACGCCAGTCTTCCACCACCCGAACACTCTGCCCCAGCAATTCGCCCAGACGCTGAGCAACTGGCACCACACTGTCTTCCGGTTTGGGCGCGCCTGCTTTCGGCCGCCCCAGATGCGTCAGCACCACCACCGCTGCGCCCTGCTGTAAACAATAACGAATAGAGGCCAACGAAGCACGAATGCGCGTATCATCAACAATGACACCATCTTTAATAGGTACATTCATGTCCACCCGAATCACGACAGTCTTACCAGACACATCCTGATCAGCCAACTTTTTAAACAACATAATCAAAATCCCGAAACAAAACACGCCGATAAAATCGTCATACAGCTCCATACCATCCAGATAGCCACATCATCAGCGCATAAAATAATAAAATAATTATAAGCTACAAAATACTTGAAAAACCTTGAATTATCTTATAATTTACCCATAGGGTAAAGTCAGATTCAGGATAAAAGCATTGCAGCTTCTGTTCCCTCACCTGTATAACTCATCTCATTGCAGCACAACTGCATACACAAACAAGGAAAATATTATGACTCTTGCTTACTGGTGTATTTTAATTGCTATGTTCCTACCGTGGATTGCCGCCTCTTATGCTAAAAAAAGCGGTGGCTTTGGCTCCAACGACAATCATCAGCCACGTGAATTTCTGGCGAAAGCTGAAGGCAAAGCCGCACGAGCTAACGCTGCCCAGCAAAATAGTTACGAAATATTTGCCCCTTTTGCTGCCGCCGTCATCATAGCTCATGCCACCGAAAATGCTGCCCAGTTCACCATCAATTTCTGGAGCGTCCTGTTTATCCTCAGCCGTTTAGGTTATTTTTACTGCTATATCAACGACAAATCCTTTGCCCGCTCCTGCATCTGGGGATTCGGCGTTGTGTGTATCATCGCCCTGTATATCGCCGCAATCTGAATATAAACAGCGGCTGATATAAAAAACAGTCAGCAGAGGTATGTTACGGGCTTTTCAGCCATAGGAAGATAATTTATGTCCACACAAACCGATTACTGTCTTTGCGGTAAGGTTAAACTTGACCAGAACTGAATAACCTGTCACTGAGTGCCTGTCACAGTCTTACCTGCGGCAAATAAAGTACCGGCCTGTTAATGAGCAGCTTACATATGGCGAAATTTACTTTGAGAACAAATAGCTGATTAAACACTACCACTCATCTGAGAAGGCAAAAAAGTATTTTTAAATACCATACACATAGATACTTCGCAATAACAGACAATATCCATTCATAGCTAGAGATAGGCTATGAATGGATTTATGATTAATTTCGATAGTCGCGTCAGATTATTTATAGAAAAACTATTTCCACAAAATCTGATACAGACTGATTCCTACCACACATAATTATTGATTTGATTTTTTCCATGCATCAATCATTTCAGGAGTTACTTCATTTTTATAGCAAATAGGCGAATATCCACCCGGTCTACTCCATGCGCTTCTTTTTCCACAAGAACTACCATTTCTGGCAGTATTGTAGGGACAAGCGCAAACACTAGGATACTGCTGTATTGATGCATCAATTATTTTTTGCTTGATAGCATCATCTGTCTGTGTATTTGATCTGGCTTCCGAAAACTGACTTGTAAAAAACAAAATAACTAACGCTGTAGTAAGTACTAGAAATTTCATTTGTGTTATCTCCTCAAAAACAACAATCAATATTTCATAGCAGCATAGATTTTTGAACAACCCCTCCAACTGGATTGTAACCTGTAACTATATAGATAATAAAACTAAATATACCTTAACCAATTAAACTCATAACATGAGTGAAGCTAATATCCCACAAATGATAGCCAACAAAAAATAACCCTTACCAACCAAATTTTCCAACTGGTAAATAGTTAGCTGATGCCCGTCCAGACGCAAAAACAGACCATATAACACTTTTGTTATATGGTCTGCTATTAATATAGTATCACATTGAATCTACAGCATTACATCCGTTCAACAATCATAGCAATGCCCTGACCACCGCCGATACACAGCGTAGCCAAACCAAGCTGCGCATCTCTGGCCTGCATACCATACAGCAGACTCACCAGAATGCGCGTGCCACTGGCACCAATCGGATGGCCGATGGCAATCGCTCCGCCATGAACATTGGTTTTATCCATATCAAAGTGCAGCTCACGGCCTACCCCGAGGAACTGGGCAGCAAAAGCTTCATTTGCTTCAATCAGATCAATATCCGCCAAAGTCAGGCCAGCTTTCTGTAATGCTTTCTGCGTAGCCGGTACCGGCCCCAGCCCCATCAGTGCCGGGCTCACACCAGCACTGGCATAGCTGCGAATACGTGCCAAAGGTTGCAACCCTAGTTCTTTGGCTTTGCTTTCAGACATGACCACCACAGCGGCCGCCCCATCATTAATACCGGAAGAATTACCCGCAGTAACCGTACCATCGGTACTGAAAGCCGGCTTTAATTTAGCCAGCGCCTCAGCAGTTGCCTCAGCACGCGGATACTCATCGCGCGCAAACACAACATCACCTTTGCGCGACTTAATCGTCACCGGCACAATTTCGGCATCAAACACACCAGCAGCCACTGCCTGTGCGGCCAGTTGCTGCGAACGCAAAGCTAGTTCATCCTGCTCCTGACGGCTAATCTGGTATTTCTGCGCAATATTTTCCGCCGTAATCCCCATATGATAATGATTGGTAGCACAAGTCAGCCCATCATGTACCATAGTATCAATAACCTGTTGATTGCCCATGCGATAGCCCCAGCGTGCACGGCTATCAAGCAGATACGGTGCTCGGCTCATATTTTCCATGCCACCAGCCACCACAACTTCAGCATCTCTGGCAGCAATGGCCTGCGCTGCCAGTGCCACCGTTTTCAATCCAGAACCACATACCTTATTGACTGTATAAGCTGGCACTGTATCAGCCAGTCCTGCCGCCAGCGCTGCCTGCCGTGCTGGATTCTGTCCCAGACCTGCCTGCAACACATTGCCCATCATCACTTCATCAACTAGCGCACCCTCAACACCGGCACGGTTGATTGCTTCTGCAATCACTAGCTTGCCCAAGTCTACGGTACCCACACTGGCTAATGAACCATTAAAACTGCCTACCGGCGTACGCGCCGCACTGACAATAACTGCACTTTCCATATCCACTCCTCAACCTGACTGTTTTCTGGTTTACAAACCACGCTGACTGATTGCCATTTCACAGAAATCTTCAGCTACCACAAACTCAGCCTGCGTTTTAGCCCTAATCGTATCCAGATCAACACCCGGTGCATGTTCCTGCAAAACCAGTTGCCCATCTACAAAAGCAAACACCGCCAGTTCAGTGACAATCAGATTAACCTTGTTTTTTGCCGTCAGCGGCAGCGTACATTGCTTCAGGATTTTGGATTCACCATGTTTAGTACAGTGCTCCATACCGATAATTACCCGACGTGAACCAGTTACCAGATCCATTGCACCACCCATACCCGGCACCATTTTACCGGGTACCATCCAGTTTGCCAGATTGGCTTCCTGATCAACTTCCAAACCGCCCAGCACACACGCATCAATATGACCACCACGGATCAGTGCAAATGAAAACGCACTATCAAAAGTACAGCCACCGGCAGCAATCCCGCACGGCTGCCCGCCGGCATTCACCAGATTAGGATTGGCCACATCCGGATTGAGCGCCGCTAGTCCCAGAAAACCATTTTCAGACTGTAGAGTAATATGAATATCTTCTGGCACATAATTGGCCACCTGAGTGGGCAAACCAATGCCCAGATTCACCACATCCCCATCATTAAATTCCATCGCAATTCTGCGGGCGATTAATTCTTTTGCATTCATGGTGATTCTTCCCCTATTCCGGATAAATAATATAATCAACCAGTGCTGCTGGTGTAACGGCTGCATCTGGCGTAATCTCACCCACTTCAACCACATTATTGGCTTCGACAATCACTGTTTTCGCAGCCAATGCCACCAGCGGATTAAAATTCTGCGCCGACAGTTCATACACCAGATTACCCAGCTTATCTGCCGTTTTTGCCTCTACAATGGCCAGATCAGCGTGCAACGGCAACTCAAGCAAAAACTCCCGCCCGTCTACAACAATTTTCTGTTTACCCTCCTCAACAACCGTACCCAGCCCGGTTGGCGTTAGCACCCCGCCCAAACCGGCACCAGCCGCACGAATCCGCTCCGCCAGTGTTCCCTGCGGTACCAATTCCACCTCAATCTCGCCAGCAATCATTTTCTTACCGGTTTCCGGATTAGTACCAATATGTGAAGTGATAACCTTTTTAACTCGATTATGCGTAATCAATGGGCCAACACCGGTTTCTACAAACGCAGTATCATTGCCAATAATCGTTAAATCCTTAACCCCTGCATCCAGAATTGCCTGTACCAGTCTGGCAGGAGTACCGACTCCCATAAAACCGCCAAACATAACAGTCATGCCATCCCACAGATGATTTTTCACATCTGCCAAACTGAGCTGTTTCGTTTTCATACTCTTCTAACCTGAGATAAACAAAAAAACCGAACAGAATAAGTAACCACCTATCCAGTCAACGAACACATCATGGCACATCGCCTTGCCTACCGGCAGTGCCGGAAAAGCACTGTCGGCAGTTCAGCAATTACTCAATGTCCATATCCAGAATCGCTGCGCTCAATCCCTTGCCATGCATATCATGAGCCAGTGTACGGGTTACTCCACCACCCAAAGCACCATACATCACAAAATTCAGCGCACCGATATTTGGCAACTCGTAACGAACCACATCACTGGTCACAATATCCGCAAAAAATGCTTTTACTTTTTCTGCCGTGACTGCCGTTCTGAGACGCTCATAGTCTTCAGGCCGATAAGCAATTACCGAAATATTTGAGGTATTACCCTTATCACCAGTACGGGAATGTGCAATTTCACGTAACTTCATTATCAAACCTCCAGATAGTCAATATTGGTTTTAACCAGATCGCGGGAAATATAAGTTGAGTCCATCGCTACAATTTCCTTAACAGATTTCATAGCGCCGCCGCCACCAGCCGGCCCATTGGTATACAAGGTTTCCACCTCATTACCGACAACTGCAGCTTCAGCTTTAGTAGCAAAACGGCCAGCAACACGGACACGCACTTCATAAGGCTGACTGTTGCAGGATAAAGTGGCACCATGCAAAGAATTAACCCCAATCAGGTCATAGCGCACTTCCTGTGGTGTAACACTCGAAATGGCAAAGCGTTCTTTAACAATATCCAGAGCCAGTTTGCCGCGTTCCACAGCGCCCGGACCGGCATAGCTCATTTCCCCTTCACCAATAAAGCCATCTTCATAGCCTACAGATACTTTCAGTGTTTCAGGACGGGCTCGGCCAGTACCACCTGTAACCGCAACACGGTCTTTACCTTCCTGAGTGAAAGTAATATTAGAGAAATCAGCAATCACATCTGGTGTTTTATATTCATCCGGGCGATGAATTTCATATAACATCTGTTGCTTGCAGGTATCAGGCGTCACCATACCGCCAGAACCTTCAACCTTAGTAATCACCGCATCACCATCGGCACTGATTTCAGCAATCGGAAAGCCCAAACGTGCCAGATCAGGCACATCACGATAGCCCGGATCAGCAAAATAACCACCCGTAATCTGGCCGGCACATTCAAGCAAATGCCCGAGGATAGTACCCTTACCCAGATGAACCCAGTCCTCTGCACCCCATTTGAACTCATGCATCATGATTGACAGGAACAAAGATGGGTCAGAAACACGGCCGGCAATCACAATGTCAGCTCCATTATCCAGAGCCTGAACCATAGGCTCCGCACCAATATAAGCATTGGCAGAAACAATTTTCTTACCACATTGCGAAACCGGTTTTTGCAGCTCATCCAGTGGCAAATCCTGTTGCATTACCTGTTCATAAACATCATCGCCCTCGATAATGGCAATTTTCAGATTCTTAGCACCAAGTGAACGAGCAATATCAGCAGTTACCTTAGCAGCCGCACGCGGATTGGCTGAACCCATATTGGTAACAATTTTGATACCCTTTTCCAGACAGGCCGGTAATACTGCCCGCATACGTGCAGCCAACAATTCATTAAAGCCTGCTTCCGGATTGTGTTTTTTCTGCCGTTGGCCAATCGCAATCGTCCGCTCTGCTAGACATTCAAACACCAAATACTGAATATCCCCTTTTTCAGCCAGCTCAACTGCTGGTTCAATACGATCACCACCATAACCGGCACCACAACCAATTCTGATTTTTTTCATAACATACACCTTATTATTGCAATTAAAGAAAAACCGACTGCATTCTTACAACGGGAACACCCCTGTCAGCATGGCTCCAATCGCCATAACAATAGATGCTGCCCACAAAACTGGAATACTGAATTTCTGATGATCGGCCAAATCCACTCCACTCAAACTGCACAACAGAAAAGTTGCAGGTGTAAGCGGACTCACTGGGAAACCTGTTGTCATTTGACCTAATAGAGAAGCCTGTGCAACCTGAATTGGTGGAAATCCACCAATATTTGCCACCACCGGCATAATGCCAAAATAATAAGAATCAGGATCAAAGATCAGACTCAATGGCATCGCAATCAGACTAACAATGAAAGGGATATGTGAGGCCAAACCATCCGGAATAAATTCACCAGTTGAAACGGCCATCGCCTTTAGCATGCCAGATTCGCTCATAATGCCGGTAAATACCCCTGCAGCAAACAGAATTGTAGCCATCATCAACGCACCTTTAGCATGGGCATTAATACGTGCAGATTGATCAGCCGGTTTACGATAATTCAGAGTGAGAGCGATACAGCAGGCAACCATAAAAATAATAGTTGGTGCTATTTTGGTTGATACCATCAGAGAAATAACTATAATCACCAGAATAAGATTCGGCCAGAATAAATGCGGACGACGTAATTTCAACTCCTCTTCGGACAGCTCTTTCGGTTTGAAGTGAGTCACACCTTCAGACTCCTCACTAGTACCAACGACACCACCAGCACCACTAACTAGCCCTAGACGTTTTTCTTCCTTACGTCCCCAATACCATCCCATGAAAACCATAAACGCCAGACCAGTAATCTGTGCTGGAATCAGTGGAGTAAATAAATCATGTGTAGATACGTCTAACGCTGAAGCGGCACGGATCATCGGACCAGTCCACGGTAAAAAATTCACCCCAGCACTAAGTGCAGTAATACCAGCCAGAATTCTCTTATCAATGCCCAGTTTGTCATACAATGGAATCATTGCCGGTACAGTAATCAGAAAGGTGACCGCACCATTACCATCCAAGTGCGCAATCAAAGCCAAAACACCAGTACCAATAATAATCTTCTTCGGGCTAGTTCCTACCACTTTCAGTATCTTGGCAATAATCGGATCAAACATACCTGCATCGCTGACTACGCCAAAGAAAATGATAGCAAACACAAACATCGCTGCCATTGGCGCAAGCTTAGAGATCCCCTTAACTGCCATCTTAGGAATAGTTGAATAAGCCGGTAAAGCCTCAACACTACCTTGAAAAACAGGTACGATATAAAGTGCAACTATAGCACCCAGAATAGGAATAATAATCAAAGAGACTATCGGAGAAAGCCGCTTACTCATAATACAAAAAAGCAGAGTAGCAATAGTCAATATGCCTATTAATGCAAGCATAAATGCCCCCCTTTTTGGGTCGTTATAAATAAAGAAAAAAATATCTAAGAAAGCCCCAGCATTCTCACCATAACGTCCCTGCCTGTCTAATCGATAATAAAGATGAATTAATAAGCAAAACCAATTAATCCGGCAACTTATGGAAAATTTGATAAACTTCAAATTTTCTTTACAATTAATATGCTATTGTGAATGGTTCTTGGATTAAAATATTGGCTAATAATGTTATATGAATATATCAATCAAACAGATAAAAGCCTTTCTGGCACTGGTAGAAGAAGACAACTTCACCCGTGCAGCCCAAAAGATCCATCTATCTCAGCCTGCATTCAGCAGCCTTATCGCCAATCTAGAACAGGAAATCGGCTATCGCCTGTTTGACCGTGATACGCGTAAAGTTCAACTGAATGAAAACGGTATCCACTTCATCAAACTAGCACGCGAACTCATGTTTGCCTACGAGCGTACCACCAAAGAAATACGTTCGCATGCCAATAATCATCAGGAAAAACTGGTCGTGGCTGTTATGCCATCCATCGTCGTACAATGGGTTTCACAGCTTTTAGCCACTTTTCATCACCAGCATACCAATATCAAAGTTGAATTGCTCGACACACAATGGGATTCGTGTCTGCAAGCCTTATTACAGGGACACGCAGAATTGGCTTTAACCGCGAAATCCCCGTCCCTGACTGAAATTTCTTCCGAATTTCTTTTTTCAGATAAATTTTATCTCATTTGTCATATTAATCATCCCTTAGTCAACAAAGAAAACATTGAATTAAAAGATTTGCTTGAATATGACATGATAGGCTTTACCAAAGGCACCAGCATCCGTCATTATGTAGATAAAATTGTTGATTTATTTGGAATTAACTATGTAGTAGAAGTTAGTCAGCTCACTACCATGATGGGATTAGTAGCTGCCAACTACGGCATCGGTCTTGTGCCCAGACTGACACTATTTCAATTTGAGCACAGAAATCTTGTGGTTAAAGATGTCACAGACATGAATCTGGAGCGCTCTATCTACCTAATTAAACATAAAGAGCGCAAATTATCAGCACAGGCAGAGAACTTCTATCACCACATCAAAGCCAATATTTTTAGCAATTAACAGCCGGCATATCACAAGCTATTATCTGGCAGCAGTAGCCGGTAATGCACGCCGGTATTTAGAAGCAGAAACAGCAGGATTAACCGATTCACCACTCACACTAATATCATTTTGCAACTTCTCATAAGTAGCCTTACCAATACCCTTTACGCGCATAATGTCCTTTGTAGAATGGAAAGAACCATGTGTATTGCGATAATCAACAATTGCCTGAGCCTTTATTGCACCAATATAAGGTAACGATTGCAGTTGTTGTATTGATGCCGTATTGATATTCACAGCAGCCCAAGCCGAAGCCATACCAAACAACAATATCAGAATCATAAAAATTTTTTGCATTTCAATCCTTTACTCTACCTGATTCAAGAAAGCCAACTTCACATAGCCACACTAAAAATTTCCCAAAAAGCATAAACCATAAACAATAATTATTCAATTATTACCTTTATTATCAAAAAATGCCCCGCTACCTACAACCAGCATACAAACAAAAGCACACTTTCCTTGATAGGTTTGTACAGATTCAGGATAATTCACACCGGATAAACCCTGTCTCAACAGCAAGGTTCAACACATTACTTTACATAGCTATTGCAACCAGCTATTTCCCTTAATCAAAAGGCAACTTCATGGCATCACATCTTGCTAATGCAATTCGCTTCCTAGCAATGGACGCAATTCAACAAGCCAACTCCGGCCACCCCGGCGCACCGATGGGTATGGCTGAAATGGCTACAGTATTGTGGCGCGAATTCCTGCAACATAACCCATCCAACCCAAAATTCTACAATCGCGACCGCTTCATACTTTCCAACGGTCACGCCTCCATGCTGCTATATAGCTTACTGCACCTAAGCGGCTACAACCTCAGCATCGAAGACTTAAAAAACTTCCGTCAGTTGCACAGCAAAACGCCCGGACACCCAGAATACGGCTATACCGATGGCGTAGAAACCACCACCGGCCCCTTGGGACAGGGAATCGGCAATGCCGTTGGTCTGGCGCTAGCAGAAAAAATCCTCGCCGCCCAATTTAACAAACCCGGTTTTAACATCGTCGATCACCATACCTATGTTTTCGTTGGCGATGGATGCCTGATGGAAGGCATATCTCACGAAGTGTGCTCACTGGCCGGCACCCTGAAACTAGGTAAACTGATTGTCCTGTATGACGACAACAACATCTCCATCGATGGCAAAGTAGATAACTGGTTCAGCGAAAATATTCCCGAACGTTTTGCTGCTTACGGCTGGCATACCATTGCCAACGTAGACGGCCACAACGAAACTGCTATCCGTGCAGCCATTACCGCGGCCAAAGCTGAAACCGATAAACCGTCAATTATCTGCTGCAAAACCAAAATTGGTAAAGGCGCCGCCAACAAAGAAGGCAGCCACAAAACCCATGGTGCCCCATTAGGTACCGAAGAAATCACAGCTACCCGCAAAGCCTTAAACTGGGCACATGAACCATTCACCATTCCACAAGAAATTTATGACGAATGGAATGCAACAGCAAACGGAGCAGAACTGGAGCAACGGTGGCAGGATTTATTCAACCGTTACCAGCAACAATACCCTGCCGAGGCTGCGGAATTTATCCGCCGTATGGATGGTAAACTACCAGAAAATTTTACCGCACACGTCCAAAACGCACTAAACGACGTTTGCAGCAAAGCAGAAAAATTGGCTACCCGCAAAGCCAGTCAGAACAGCATCGAAATACTGGCACAAATCCTGCCAGAGTTTGTCGGTGGTTCAGCCGACCTTACCCCCTCCAACCTGACCGACTGGTCAGGCAGTACCGCAGTCACAGCCACAGGTGGCGGCAACTACATCCATTATGGCGTACGCGAATTTGGTATGGCCGCCATTATGAACGGCCTGAGCCTGCACGGCGGTATCAAACCATTCGGCGCCACCTTCCTGATGTTCAGCGAATATGCACGCAATGCCCTGCGCATGGCTGCACTAATGCAAATAAACCCAATATTTGTGTTCACGCACGACTCAATCGGCCTAGGTGAAGACGGTCCAACACACCAGCCAGTTGAGCAAATTGCCACCCTGCGCCTAATTCCCAATATGAGCGTATGGCGTCCTTGCGACAGCGCCGAATCACTAGTGGCATGGGCTGATGCCGTAGCCGCAGAAAACCACCCTAGCTGTCTTATATTTAGCCGTCAGGGATTGCCATTTATACCGCGTGATAGCCAACAACTGGCCAATATCCGCCGTGGCGGCTATGTCCTGAAAGCAGCTTCCGAAAAATCTGCACAGGCAGTACTCATTGCCACAGGCTCCGAAGTTGAGCTGGCCATCAATGCCCAAACCAAACTGGCCGAACAAGGTATCGCCACTCACGTCGTATCCATGCCCAATACCCATATCTTCGATCAGCAGGACAAAACCTACCGAGACAGCGTACTGCCTGTCGGTTTACCGCGTATTGCCATAGAAGCCGGCGTAAGTGATTCATGGTACAAATATGTTGGTAGCAATGGTGCTATTATCGGCATCAACCGTTTTGGCGAATCCGCACCAGCAGAGCAGCTGTTTCAGGAATTCGGCTTCACAGTTGATCAAGTTGTCGAAGTGGTTAAAAGCGTTATTTAACCCCAGCCACAAAAAAGCCAGCAAAATTTGCTGGCTTTTTTATATCAGCTTACAGCTAATTCAATCTTTAACATTAACATGACGTGTTTCCGGCATCATCAAAATCGCCATGATAGACAAGATGCTAGTGCCAACCACATAATAAGCCGGTGATACCGCTCCGAAATGTTTAATCAGCCAAGTCATTACAAATTGCGCAGTACCACCAAATAAAGTTACACCGATAGCATAAATCAGTGATACCCCCGTAGCACGCAGCGCAATCGGCATCATTTCCGGAATCGCCACCAGACTACTGGCACCACTCATACCGGTTAACAATGTTATCATCATCGTCACCAGTAACAGCATAGTCACACTTTCCGTTTTCACCAGCAAATAAAACATCGGTACAATCAACAGCATCAAAGCCACTCGCGGCCATAGCATAATGCTTTTACGGCCATATTTATCGGCCAGACAACCAGCCAACAGTGAAAACAAAAACATCATCAAACCGCCCAGAATAGTACAAATCTGTGCAATTTTTGGATCAAAATTCAAAGTATTGATAGCAAAAGTAGTCATATAATTGCCTACCTGAGCGGTAATAGCAGTTGCCATCAGCACCATAACTCCCAACACTACCTCTTTGTAGTAGCGAGAAAATATTATCTCTATCATCTGAGAACCACTATGGTGTATTGGTTCCTCCAAAGTTTCCGGCAAAGCGCGGCGAATATACAGCGCAATCGGTATCAGAGCCAGACTCACCAGAAAAGGGATCCTCCAGCCCCATGCACCCAACTGCTCCGGCGTTAAAATACTGGAAACAACATAACCAACAAGACCACCAACCACAACGGCAATACCTTGACTGGCCATTTGCCAACTAGCATAAAAAGCACGTTTATTAGGTGGTGCAGATTCAATCAGCATCGCAGAAGCCGGTCCAACCTCTCCGCCCAAAGCCAGCCCCTGAATCATGCGTGCAATAACCACAATAATCGGCGCAGCAATCCCAATCTTTTCATAACTAGGCGTAGCAGCCAGCCCCAGCGTACCTAAGGTTATCAATGTCACCGTCAGCACCATCGCTGCCCGACGCCCTTTCCTGTCAGCATAAGCACCAATAAGCAAACCACCCAACGGCCGCGTAAAGAAACCTACCCCAAATACAGCTACCGAGGCCAGCAAACTGGTATATCTATCACCGATGGGAAAAAATGATTGCGCAATATACACTGCAAAAAATGAATAAATAATAAAATCATAAAATTCCAGTGCATTCCCAGCCACCGCCGCCGCAATCGCCTTCGCCGGCGGTTTGTTATGTTTAACCGCCACTTGTCCCGTACTCATATCAGTACCCCCTTTATTCTATAAAAATTCAAAATCGGATTTATTGCAGAAAACGTTCTGCCAGCGCTACCCAGTAAGTCGCACCAATAGCAATATTCTTATCATTGAAATCATAATAAGGATTATGCAAATCAAACCCAGAAGCAGCGTCCACTTCCTTTAAACCATTACCAATAAACAAATAGCTTCCCGGGCATTTTTCCAGCATAAATGCAAAATCTTCACTACCGGCCATCGGTTCAGTCTGGTCGACAATATTTTCCTCAGCCACCACTTCGCGCGCAATCTGGCGCGCAAACTGCGTTTCCTTAGTAGTATTAAATACAGGTGCATAGCCATGCTGATAATCCACCTCAGCCTCCACATCAAAACTTTGTGCCTGAGCCTGAACTATCGCCACAATACGCTCCTCAAGTAGCTTGCGTACTTCCGGTTTAAAGCAACGAACAGTCAACTTCAACTCTGCCTGTTCAGGAATCACATTATTGGCCACACCAGCATGGAACATACCAACAGTCACCACAGCAGAATCCAGTGGATTCACATTACGTGACACAACAGTCTGCAATGCCATCACAATAGAAGAAGCAGCCACAATCGGATCATGTGTATTATGCGGTTTCGCACCATGACCACCTACCCCCTTCACTGTAATCGTAACCACATCAGAAGAAGCCATCATCCATCCATCATAAAAATGTAACTGCCCCTGTGGGTAACCCGGCATATTATGCATACCATATACCGCATCACACGGATATTTCTCAAATAGGCCATCTGCAATCATCCGCATTGCACCACTACCTGATTTGCCATATTCCTCTGCTGGCTGAAAAATTAGATTCAGCGTACCATTAAACGACTTTCTAGCCGCCAATACCTTAGCTGCAGCCAATAACATCGTAGTATGCCCATCATGTCCACAAGCATGCATCTTACCTGTATGTTTACTCGTATGAGCTACACCACTTTCTTCTGTAATCGGCAGCGCATCCATATCTGCGCGGATACCAACACACCTCGAACCATTTCCCACCCGAAGCTGAGCCACCAAGCCAGTACCACCAATGCCCCGCTCAACCGTATAACCCCATTGCTCCAGCAAACCAGCAACCAAATCACTGGTGCGATTTTCAGCAAAAGCCAACTCAGGGTGTTGATGAATATCATGCCGCAACTGAACAAAAGTACCTAGCTCAGCCTCAACCAATTCTCTGACTTCTTTCATAAACATATCCTGATAAATTCTATTAAAAGAAAAAACTATAGCTTACCAAACAACAGCGTCATTGATAAACAAAATAAATTAATACAAACCCTGAAATTATTAATATTAATTTTCAGTATCCACCTATAAGAATAGCAATACCTATTCAAACAACAAAATTAAAGAGTAACTGTTTGTAAAACTCTACCTCAGGCAAATAGCCTAACGATGGATAAATATAACCATTTTTAATTGTACCAATAAGCAAAAGCCACAAAGGCTTGTTGTCAATATTTTAATGTCATTAAAATTTCCCCTGTAACAAATTGAGTTTTAGTGCTTTTGAACGTAGTTTCATATACTTCATTATCATAACAGCATCCATTTTTAATCAGCGAATACTGAATATTAAATGAATTAAAACACTTACCTCGTAACTGTTTATCAAACTTCGCGCCCCCATCTGAATGAAATAAATGGAATGATAACAGTGATTGTTTAATCTGGCTTAATAGACATCAATCAATCTGCTGTTTTATATTATTCGACACCATAGCCGGCAATCTGTCAGTTAAATAAATTCAGCAGTATACATAAGTAATTCCTGTGCTGGTTAACACCAATATAGCTTAAATCTGCCACGATAATCTGCTGTTTGGCGCCTACATCAAACTGGCGTTGTAAACGATTAGCTATGGCTGCACTATTGCTTGCCGTCTGGCGCCCTCAATAACGTTTAATCGTATACTTTGGATAGGCTACACTAATTCATACAACCTTTTTAGGGAGTAAGGTAAACTTAACTTAAAAAGGAAAAATGATGAATTAACAAAAACGCGTACGACGATCTTTTAGTGCTGATTTCAAAGCACAAATGGTTAAACTTTATCAGCAAGGAAAATCGCGCAGTGAATTGGTCAAGCAATACGATTTGACACCTTCCGCTTTAGACCGCTGG
>NZ_CAJZCD010000002.1 GCF_914768045.1 Snodgrassella communis
ACCATAAGCGCAAATAACCAGATCAGTACCGGAACGGGTAAACTGAGCATCAGCCAGATTAGCACCTTTAAAGACAACATCATTGAAATGACTTTGGTAACTAGTATTTCCCTGGTCATAAATGACATCCTGCCCGTGTCCTGCTTCAAATTCATAGCGGTCTTTGTGCCAGTCACCACCTTTGAGAGTATCGTTACCGGTACCGCCATTTAAGATATCGTATCCGTCTCCTCCATTTAAGGTATCGTTACCAGCCCCCCCATTAAGGATATCGTTACCGTTGCCGCCATTGAGAATATCATCGCCGTCATCGCCATTGAGAATGTCATCACCATCGCCACCTGATAAGGTGTCATTACCGGTACCACCATTCAGAATGTCTTTACCATACCAGCCGACGATAACGTTATCATCATCGTCCCCAGTGATAGTAAATGTATAGTTGTTCTTTATTTCATTAATACTAATGGTTTGATCATCAAAGACAAGATTAAATGCCCTGCGATAAGAATTGTTGAAATAATCAGGCAGGGTAAGAGAATCATCTTCACCATAAGCGCGAATAACCAGATCAGTACCGGAACGGGCGAATTGAGCATCAGCCAGATTAGCACCTTTAAAGACGACATCATTGAAATGACTTTGGTAACTAGTATTTCCCTGGTCATAAATGACATCCTGCCCGTGTCCTGCTTCAAATTCATAGCGGTCTTTGTGCCAGTCACTGCCTTTAAGGATATCATTACCGCTGTCACGATTAAGTGTACTGTAACTGGCCATATCATTGAGGCTATCATTACTATTATCGCTATACTGCCTGTCGTCACTTGTTTTTTTGTTGATGTTATTGTTGCTATCTGAATCTGTGCGCTCATCGTTTTTGCTGGTATTGTTCAAGGTTGTTGTTGTATCGGCAATATCTTCTGAGCTTAAGGTTTTATCATCAAAGATAAATGTAACAGTACAAATATTGGTTTTGTCGGGATTTAGAAAATCTGTCAGGGTTACCGAGTCCTGATTATTAAATGCCTGAATTACTAGATTATTACCTGCATGTAAGAAAATAGCATTATCTGCTTGGGCTTTTTCGAATACAATTTCGATGTTTTGGTTGTTCTTATTGTTGCTGGTTTTACTATTGATAATATCTTCACCATGTCCTGCCTGAAATACATAACGATATGGTTTTTCATTACTCCTATTTGGAATATTGTTATCTGTTTGTATCATTATTAAGTCCTTTGAGTAGATTAAAATAAGATTTTTTAAATGAATAAATTTGTTTTGGTTATTATTAAAAGGTTGATTTAATCAGATTTATATTTTTATCATAATTAATATATGCTTAAAATTAAAGTAATATTGAATGTATTCTGTTGTTTAAATCTAAGATAATATTTTGATTTAAATGATTATTTTGGTTTAATTTTAAGTATGCTTTTGGAATGTTGTTTTGGATAAAATTTTCCTTTCATTGGGGGTATAATAAGGTGTAGTTGAGTAAGAAAGTTGATAATTTTTTCTTAATCATTAAGAGCTAATTTGGTTAGTTTTGCTAATTCAAATATGCTGAATACACGAATATATACTGGGTTTAAGCTGCAATTCTCTATTTGCTTGGTAAAATAAACTCAAAATAAATTTTTGGTAATGGTGTAATTGGGGCTTTAAGTGTTTAAGTTTAGTTAAAAATATTCTGTTTAGTAATAAATACTAAATCAGGATAGGTTGCTGTAGTTACTATTAATTTAATCAGTGTTTTATTTAACTGATTATCGGTGTTTAAAATTCTCTGCATTTGCACCGGTTTGTTGGATGCATGCTTGATTTATTAATATATTACGCTATGATTTTTAAAAATACAATTATGTAAGTATATAATTATTTTATACTATGGTTTGAATTATATCAATCAATTTTTGAAATTGGATGATTGCCAGTTTCTTTTATTTTTGTAATTTATTGTTTTTTAATTTTATTTAAATATTAAATTGTATTTTTGTTTTTAATGGATTTTGGTATTTAATTAGTTGTTATTTCTTTTGTATTTTACAAGCTGATTTTGAATGCAGATAACAGGTTCTGCTGATATAGGGGTTTTATATTCAAGAAATGAGGTAGAGCTGTTTAGGTTTCGTCTATGGTAATTTTATCTGATGCTAATTTAAAAAAAATACTGGTATCTATTTGTTGATAAGTAGATTATTTTTAGCTCTGTTTTTAAGTATTATATTTATTCGATGAGTTGAGTATATGGTGGCTTAGGTGTTTAATTTCTGCACTTGTTCACCAAATTCGCGTACCTTTTGCCAGTTGGTGTATTCAATATGTGCATTCAGATTGGTTTCGCCTTTGTTTAGTTTCATTACTAAACGCATCATGTAGCGGTCGAGCAGGTTATATTTTGCGTAATGCAATTCTCCGGCAAAGATGCCGATAATTTGTGGCTGCCACGGGCTTTTGGCAAAGAATTTGCGGGTGTAGGTATGGGTTTGCGGGGTGCTGCGGTGAGGTTTGTTGGCCAGTATGCTGACGCTGAAAAAGGCACTTGGGGTGTTGCTGAGGATGTGTTGATGGCGTTCTATCCAGGGTGCCAGTGCGGCAGCATAGTGGCCGTAGCGTATGGATGCGCCGATGATGATTTTATCGTATTCACCCTGCTGGATAACTGGTGCGTCTGCCAGATTAACCATGTGAACTGTGTTACCGGCAGCAGTCCATTGTGCTTCCAGTGTCTGGGCAATTTTATGGGTGTAGCCAAAACGGCTGCTGTATACAAGCAGATAATTCATGGCAAGGTAGTTGTGGTTAAATAATATGAATCATACCACGCTTATTAGGTTTGGCTAGGAGTAATTATTGTGTGCAAATTTTGTTTATTCTGGTATGGGATTTTGGCTTTTTTACTGGCCGGAGGCTGGTACAATGGCGGCTGTTTTTGGAGATATATATGAAAGCCAGTCAGTTTTATATTTCAACATTGAAAGAAGCGCCTGCTGAAGCAGAGTTGGCCAGTCATAAGCTTATGTTGCGTACGGGAATGATTCGTCGTTTGGCCAGCGGATTGTACACTTGGATGCCGATGGGTTTGCGGGTGTTGCGTAAGGTTGAGCATATTGTTCGGGAAGAGATGAATCGTGCCGGTTCGATTGAGTTGCTGATGCCGGTGGTGCAGCCCGCAGAATTATGGCAGGAAAGTGGCCGCTGGTCGTTTTATGGTAAGGAATTGTTGCGCATTACTGACCGTCATGAGCGCGATTTCTGTATGGGACCAACCTGTGAAGAGGTGATTACTGATATTGTGCGCAGTGAGATTCGCAGTTACAAGCAGTTGCCACTGAATTTTTATCATATTCAGACTAAATTCCGTGATGAGGTGCGGCCGCGCTTTGGGGTGATGCGTGCGCGTGAATTTGTGATGAAAGATGCGTATTCTTTCCATACGACATTTGAATCGCTGCAACAGTCTTATCAGGATATGTTTGATGCTTATTGCCGTGTGTTTGATCGACTGGGGCTGGACTACCGTCCGGTGGCCGCGGATACCGGCAGTATCGGTGGCACTGGGTCGCATGAATTTCAGGTTCTGGCTGAAAGCGGGGAAGATGTTATTGCTTACAGTGATGCTTCTGATTATGCAGCTAATGTTGAGCTAGCTGCTACTTTGCCGCTGGCTGGTGAACGCCAGTATGCCGGGCAGGATTTAAGTAAGATTCATACGCCGAACGTACGCAGTATTGATGAGCTGGTGGCTTTTTTACAGGTGCCGGTAGAACAAACGCTGAAATCGCTGGTGGTTGAGGGCGAGGAAGAGGGTACGGTGGTACTGTTGCTGGTACGGGGTGACCATCATTTGAATGAAATTAAGGCTGAGAAGCTGGCAGGGGTGAAAGCACCGTTAACCATGGCTTCGGAGGCTGCGATTGAGGCTGCTTTTAATGGTGCGCATGGTGGTTCACTTGGTCCTGTGGGGTTTGATGGTAAGATGTATGCTGATTTTGCTACGGCTAAAGGTGCAGACTGGGTGATTGGGGCTAATGAGGATGATCATCACTATACTGGCTTTAATTTTGGCCGTGATGCTGCTGAGCCGGAATTTGTTGATTTACGCGAGGTGGTTGCTGGCGATCCTAGTCCATGTGGTACGGGTAGTCTGAAGCTGGCGCGCGGGATTGAGGTTGGCCATGTGTTCCAGTTGCGCACGAAGTATTCTGAGGCGATGCAGGCTACGGTACTTGATCAGAATGGCAAGAATGTGGTGCTGGAAATGGGCTGTTACGGAATTGGCATTACTCGTGTGATTGCTGCGGCAATTGAGCAGAATAATGATGAGCGCGGTATCATCTGGACAGAAGCGATGGCGCCGTTTACGGTGGTGATTGTGCCGATGAATTATAAGAAATCTGCTGCTGTGAAAGCGGCGGCGGATGATTTGTATGCGCAATTGCAGCAGGCGGGTGTGGATGTGCTGCTGGATGACCGTGATGAGCGCTCTGGTGTGCTATTGCATGATTCGGAGTTGATTGGTATTCCGCACCGTATTGTTATTGGTGACCGTGGTTTGAAAGCAGGTAAGGTTGAATATCAGGCGCGTAAGGATGCTGCGGCAACTGAGCTGGCTATTGATGAGGTGGTGGCTCATGTTTGTGCGTTACTCAAATGCTAACAGGTAGGTAGTTGTGCAAAACCAGACTTTTAAGGTCTGGTTTTTTTGTGGGCGGTTTGGTTTATTTGATATTTTTAATCTGGTTGATTACCGGTAAATGGGGTGCTGCCTGTTTGGTGATTGTTATACAGGGTTTGGCGTATATTGATTAAGGTGCGCATCACTTCTGCTGTAGCTGGCTCCTCTGGCAGGCTGCTGGTTTTGCTGGTTTCTGTAATCTGGCTAAGCAGTGAGTTGACTTTGTGCAGGTTTTCTGTATATGAAAATTTGCCATGTTTGATATCCAGTAATTCTTGTCGGTTAGGGCGTTTGTTGGTGACGGTGCCATGTGAGATGATTTCTAATGCCACTTGGAGCAGGCGGATGGTATGCATCATGTTTTTGGTATCATAATCCTGCCCGCTTTGGCTATTGGTAAGATAACGTTGTTCATTTCGCTTTTCTACCCATTGCCAGTAGCTTTTGTATTCGCGGCAGTAGGTAGAGTATCCGTTACGGTTGAAACTCAGGTAGGCAATAAAGGGGTCAGTGGGGCTGATTGATGATAAGCAAATATCATTGGCATTTTCATGCTGCATGATGCCACGATATCCTTTGTTGCCGTTTTCGTCATAGTACAGAGCATATAAGTCGGTTGCATGAGGAATGTTGACTAGCCCACATTGATGTTGTTGCCATTGGCGCTGTTGCAGCCAGTTGTTTAGTGGGTAGGTATGCTGCTGGTCAATGATATGGCAGAAATCGAAAACGGTTTTACGTTTGCTATCTACTGGATTATTGATTTTTTTGTTTAGTCCTTTGGCTTTTTTTATTTGTGAGCAGGCATAATTGATAAAGGTCTGTTGGATTTGCTTGGATAAGAACTGTTTTAGTGAAAATTGCCGCATCAACGGATGCTGATAAAGAATACATTCAGGAGCAGAAGCCAGTACTTCGATGATATTCGGGTTGTTTTTCAGTAATAATTCTGTAAACCGGCCTATTTCGTAGTAAACAATATCGTTGCTGGCGTTGCTTATTTGTGGAATGTAATGTAGACCATAGAATTTGTCTTTGGGTAAGTAGAATACGCCTTTGATATCTGTGTCTGAAGTTTCGGTGGCCAGACCGAATGCACGGCTGCCACTGATTACTTCCAGTAAAATTAGGTTTTGTGCTTTTAAATCAGTGATGTTCATGGCTGGCATGGTTTTTTAATGTGTTGATAAAAAAAGTATCCAGTTGTGTGGTGGTGAAATTTAGTTCTGGTAATTGCGGTATTTGTGATTTGATGTGGTTGGTGGTAGTTGTAATGTAATCATGTAGATTACTACTGATTTCGATTATATGGGATTCGATAACTGTATTTTTAAAATCAATGAGTTCCAGAATCTGTTTGTGTAGATCTGCTGGTAGTAATTGTAATAGAGGGGTGATTGTCATTGGTGCAATCTGTTTATGCTGTATACACCAGCAGGCACTGAGTAATGGTCTGAGTATATAAAACAGTTGTTTGATTTTAATTTGCCGCCCACTGAGGTTTTTCAGTGCACTGGAAGCTATGCCCAGATAATGATGGACGTTGCCTCTGGGATTAAAGTAATGGGCACATAGACGCCATAGCTGCTGGGCGAGGTCTGTTTGTTGCTGATAGATGATTGGCGATTGTAGCCATTCAAATGGTGTGGCGTTGGATTTGTGGATGAGTTGCAGGGTTTTTTTTAAATCCCAGCCATGAATGTCAAGGTCGCTGGTAATAGGAAAGGTGAGCTGATTTTTTATGGGTTCTATGGCTAGATATTTTTCCATTGGATGCAGGTATATAAAACGCACATCATAGTCACTGTTGGGAGAGGCAAACCCCCAAGCACGGCTGCCGGATTCACATGCATAAATAATCTGGATGTTATGCTGTTGCTCTATTTGTTGTAATTGCTGCTGGATTGTAGTTTGCATAATGCTATGGTTCTGAGTTGTTTTAGGTAAGTATGAATGAATTAATATTTTTTTACAATTTTGTTTAAGGTATGATTTCTTTGTGTAGATTTATGTCTGGGTGACGTTAGGGTTATTTGATTTAGATTTGTTTGTTATGACGAGGAAATTAATATGATTTTTGCCTGATTTTTTTGATTTTGGCATAAGGTTTCTGTGTGGAATAAAAAACCAGATTTTGCAATCTGGTTGTGGTGTCAGTTAAGTAATTCAGGCGGAATTTTGCATACTGGAATGGGGTTGATTTTATGCTGCATGGCGCGGTGGTAGCGGTCGTAGATGGCATATACTTCGCGTTGGCGGCCGGTGAAGTCGTCGATTTTATGTGTGTCGTAGATGCTCATTGCCCATTCCAGCTCGGGATAGGTGGCGCCAATCTGTTCTTCGTCGGTTTTGTCTGCATCCCACAGGCCGTCGGTAGGCGGGGCGTCGATGATTTTCTGGTCGATATTCAGTTCTTTGGCCAAGGCATAAACCTGACTTTTGAGCAGGTCGGCAATCGGGCTGAGATCGACGCCACCGTCGCCGTATTTGGTGAAGAAGCCGACACCGAAGTCTTCTATTTTATTGCCGGTGCCTACGACAAGCAGGCCATTTTGCTGGGCATAGTAATACAGTGTAATCATGCGTAGCCGGCTACGGGCATTGGCCAGCGCCAGCTGGGTTTGTTGTTCGTTTTTGTCTGCAACATCTACTGCGATGGTAAATGAGTCAAAGGTGCTGGTAAGGTCTATTGAGTTACTTTGGATGTTGCTAAAGCGGCTTTTCAGCTGGCGGATATGTTCTTGTGCACGTGCTATTTGGTTCACTTTCTGGTGAATAGGTAGTTCCAGTACCAGTGTAGGCAGACCGGTTTGGGCGGCTAGGGTGGAGGCGACGGCGGAATCGATACCGCCGGAAACGCCAACGACAAAGCCCTTGCAATTGGAATGGGTGGCGTAATCGCGTAGCCAGTTAACGATGTGTTCGATGATGGCTGCTGCTTGCATGTGATGCATCCTTTGGCTGATTGTATAATGGGGTTAATATACTTCTTTGCAGGTAGACTTGCAAAGTATCTGCAAGGGGGTTGTACAGGTGGTAGTCTGTTTCTGTGTGGGCAGTAAGTGGTATATTGGGTTAGAATAGGTTGTGTTTATTCATGGCTTGTGATGAGGAAGTAGTTTGTATGCGGGATAGGGTGCCAGCTGAAATCCGTTTGAGCCAGAACCGGCAGGTGTTAAGGCTGGTGTATGCATCACAGACATATGAGCTTGCCGCTGAGTATCTGCGGGTGTTTTCTCCCAGCGCTGAGGTGCGCGGGCATGGTGCGGGGCAGGAGGTATTGCAGACAGGTAAGCGTGATGTGACGATTGCTGGTTTGTCGCAGGTGGGTAATTATGCTTTGCGCATTGCTTTTTCTGATGGGCATGATACTGGTTTATATGACTGGGATTATTTGTATGATCTGGCTATGCGGCAGGCTGAACACTGGGCGGGTTATGAACAACAGTTACTTCTGGCTGGTGCCAGCCGAGAACCGGGCTAATGCTGTATTGATAATGGTACTGGTTGCTGGATATGTTTATTTGGGCAATATTTAATTCTGAAAGTGTGGTATGAGCGATCACAAAACTCATTTTGGTTATCAAACTGTTGATGAAGATGAAAAAGCGGGTCGTGTTGCCGGGGTGTTTCATTCGGTAGCCAAGAACTATGATGTGATGAATGATGTGATGTCTGGCGGTTTGCATCGGGTCTGGAAGCACTTTACGATTACTACAGCACCGTTACGCAAGGGTGACAGGGTGTTGGATATTGCTGGTGGTTCTGGTGATTTGTCACGCGGCTGGGCTAAGCGGGTAGGGCGTTCCGGTGAGGTGTGGTTAACGGATATTAATTCATCCATGCTGACTGTGGGGCGTGACCGTTTGCTGAACGAGGGGCTGGCGCTGCCTGTGGCGTTGTGTGATGCGGAGAAACTGCCGTTTGCGGATAATTATTTTAATCTGGTATCGGTGTCGTTTGGTTTGCGTAATATGACGCATAAGGAGGTGGCACTGGCTGAGATGTATCGGGTGTTGCAACCCGGTGGTACGTTGCTAGTGCTGGAATTTTCTCATGTGTTTAAGCCGCTCAAGCCAATTTATGATTTGTATTCTTTTAAGATGCTGCCGCTGATGGGCAAGCTGATTGCTAAGGATGCAGACAGTTATCAGTATCTGGCGGAATCGATCCGCATGCATCCGGATCAGGAAACGTTAAAACAGATGATGCTGGAAGTGGGTTTTGACAGTGTTAGTTATCACAATTTAACTGCTGGGGTAGTAGCGTTGCATAAAGGGGTAAAGTTTTAGTTTGCTGGTTGACACTGTGTTCAGGCTGCCATATGGTGGCCTGATTTGTTTTGACTTGTGATTGAGTATCAGGAATATGAGTAAAATTGAACAATTACAGCCACAGCCGGTATGGCAGTGGTTCGCGCGTTTATGTGCTGTACCACGCCCGACTTTTCATGAGCAGGCTGTGCGGGAAATGCTGGTGCAAGCAGCGCAGCAGCGTGGTCTGAAAACGGATGTTGATGCGAAAGGTAATCTGCGCATCTGTAAGCCTGCTACGCCGGGTATGGAGAACTGTGTACCGGTGGCCATTCAGGCACATATGGATATGGTGGCGCAGAAAGGTGCTGATTCGCTGCATGATTTTCTGCATGATCCAATTCAGACCAGAATTGAGGACGGCTGGGTTTGGGCTAACGATACAACGCTGGGTGCTGATAATGGTATCGGCTTGGCCATGGGGCTGGCGGTGCTGTTTGCTGATGATGTGGCTCATCCGGAATTAACGCTGATTATTACGGTGGAAGAGGAAATCGGTATGGGCGGTGCTGAGGCATTGAGCGCAGACTGGTTACAGATGCCGTATCTGATTAATCTGGATACGGAAGAAGCAGGTGAAATTTTTATCGGTTGTGCCGGTGGTCGTGACGCCAGTCTGACTTTGCCGCTGGACTGGCAGTCTAATCAGGCACCAGCCTGTACGATTCGGGTATCAGGCCTGCGCGGGGGACATTCCGGGATTGATATTGATAAGAATCATGCTAATGCTAATGTGTTGCTGGCGCGGGTGTTGTCCAGTCTGTATGCACAGAAGCCGTTTGCGCTGGGTTCATGGCAGGGCGGTGAGTTACGTAATGTGATTACGCGTGAGGCTCAGGCTGTGATTGTGATGGATGAGGCAGCAGCCCGTGCAGCGGTCAAACCGATTGCAGCTGTGATTGCAGCAGAATGGGCTGAAGAAACGCAACTATGCATTGAGGTGTTACCGGCAGAAAGTTTGTTGCAGGCTGCTACACTGGCATGTACACGGAAAGCACTGGATTTACTTGCTGCTGTCCCTAATGGTGTGATGCGCATGAGTGCAGAGTTCACTGGTATTGTGGAAACTTCATCCAATATAGGTGAGGTGACAACCAGTGCAGAAGGTTTGCAGATAAATTGTCTGATGCGCTCTCTTCTGGAAACGCCAAAAGATGAATTCAGTCTGCGTCTGGCTGCGCTGGCTCGTTTGGCTGGTGCACATCTGGATTTAACAGCAGATTTTCCGGGTTGGGCACCGAACGCAGATTCGCCATTGCTTAAGCTAACCAGTGATATGTTTGCCAGACACTATGGTAAACAGCCACCATTACAGATTATTCATGCTGGTCTGGAATGCGGTATTCTCAGTGGTAAGGCACCACATCTGGATATGGTTTCTTTCGGGCCGACTATTCGTGCGGCTCATTCGCCCGAAGAGCGGGTAGAGATTGCTGCTGTAGCTGAATGCTGGGCTGTTTTGCTGGATTTGCTGAAATCAATGCCCTCGCGCTAGTTATAGGTGGTTGGGTTCTGAAAAGCATGGTGATTCCATGCTTTTGTTATTTTTGCTGCTGGTGGTGAAAGGCTGGGCTATAGTAAGATATGGCTGGTTTGTATCGGCTTTGGTGTTCTGGTTCTGGCTGTTAATTGGTATGAACAGTCTTTTGTTACTATAGTCGGTATTTTTCTGTCAGATAACCCACTGAATCAGGAAGTGAGTTTTTATGGATGCCCAACAACAAAGCCGTCGTGGTTTTTTACGAGCCAGTGCTGCTTTCGCAGGAGCTGGTTTGTTGCAAGCGTGTGGTAACACCCAGAAGCAAACTGTACCGACAACGTCTTCCCCAAAAGTACCTGTACAATCAAAGAATAATCTGAATACTATGCGCATTTTTGCCTGTTCTGGTTTTGGAGAAAGTAGCAGTCGCAGTGAGCTGGCGGCACAACGTTTGGCTGTGGCTGGTTTTGCAGTCAGTAACCAGCAGGCGTGTGTACGCCGCTATCAGCGTTTTGCCGGCAGTGATGCTGAGCGGGCTGCTGATTTGCAGGATGTGGCCGCTGGTCGTGTACCTGTGCCAAAGGTGCTGATGGGGCTGCGCGGTGGCTATGGCGCGATGCGTATTTTGCCGCTGGTTAACTGGTCGGCTCTGGGGGCGCGGATGCGCGAGCAGGGTACTTTACTGTTTGGTTATAGTGATGTGACTGCGGTGCAACTGGCTTTGCTGGCACAGGGGCAGATGTGCAGTTTTGCCGGACCTATGTTGTATAGTGAATTTGGCAAGCCGCAGATGAGTGAATTTACTACTCGTTCTTTTATTGATAATAGTTGCAATCCGGCCATGGTGGTTAGGGTTGCTGCTATGCAGAATTATCAGATTCGAGCCGAAGGGGTTTTATGGGGCGGTAATCTGAGTGTGCTGTCTGCGTTAGTGGGGTCACCTTATATGCCGCAGGTAAATGGCGGTATTTTGTTTATTGAAGACGTGGGTGAGCAGCCATATCGGATTGAACGTATGCTTCAGACTTTGTATCTGAGTGGTATTCTCGCACGTCAGCAGGCGATTGTGCTGGGTAATTTCCGTATGGGGTCGATTCGGGATGTGTATGACAGTAGTTATACATTCAATTCTGTGGTACAGACTATGGCTCGGTTGACGAAGGTGCCGGTATTAACCGGATTTCCTTTTGGTCATGTTGCGGATAAGGTAACTTTCCCGCTTGGTGCCCGCGCTAGTTTGCATTCGACCAGTGATGGCGGTTATCAAATTGATTTCAGTGGTTATCCGGTGCTGAATGCTTCTGCACTGGCTTTAAATACTTTGCTTCCGCAGCCTCCGGCTGTTGAAGGTTTGCTTAATGGTGTAATGGGTGCGCCAGCTAGTGAGAATTCGTCGTCAGAAACAGAAGATGTGATGTAGTGTGCTCCGTTCAGCAGGGGTGGTGGTATAGCAGCCCGGGTTATTCCTGCTGCACCAGCCATTTTAAGACAGTTTGTTTGGTGGCCGGCGCCTGTAGCTGCCTGATGGTGTAGCGGTTTAGTGAGTGATAAAAAGCCTGCTGTGCCTCGCTGAAGGCTTGTGGCAGATAGCAGAATTCTTTTATGGAGCAGGGTGGCTGCTGGCAGTTGACTAAGGCGGATGTTTCGGATGAAGCTTGTTCCAGTGCCTGAACGATATCGCCCAGTTTGAGCTGATAGCTGGTGGAGGCCAGTCTGATACCGCCGTTTCGGCCTTTGAATGAATTAATCCAGCCTGATTGTGCCATAAAATAAACAATTTTTACCAGATGGTTTCTGGATACATTGAGCTGTTTGGCGAGCTCTTCTACTGTAGAAAGTTTGGACTCTGGCAGGTATTGTAGTGATATTAATACGCGTAAGCCAAGATCGGTAAAGCGGTTTATTTGCATGGCAGTCTGTCGGGCAGTTGATAGGACAATTCTGCCCGTTTTCAGCTGCCATGAAAAGTTTTATGTATCAATTGCTGCTGATTGTTCAGGCTGCAAGCTGGCAGAATGTGCCTGTACCAAACAGTTCCATGAAGATTTGATTTTTCGGTATAGACAGGTTAAGCAATGCCTGATACTGGCTATGCATAAATTGTTTGGGGCCACAAATATAATAATCGGCATCTGCTGGTAATAAGGTGCTATCCAGCTCGGTGAGTTCTAGCCGGCCGATTTTGTCTGGGGCTAATTGTGTATCCGGATTTTCGCAGGCCAGATAGCTGCGCAGATTAGGCATGGTCTGCTGTAATGTGATGATGTGCTGGTGCATGGCCAGTACATTGCTGTTGCGGCAGGCATGAATGAAACTAATCTGTTGGTATGGATTGTTTTCTGCTGCGAGGGTATTGAGGATGGCGATCATGGGGGTGATGCCTACACCTGCGCTAATCAGTACGGTATTTTTATCCGGATTATGTAATAAGAAGGTGCCGGTTGGGTTGGTGACTTCTATTTCGTCGCCAATGTGGTAATGTTCATGCAGGGTGGTAGAAACATAACCTGCATCATGCTGCTGATCAGCAGCTTCTTTTTTGACACTGATGCGGAAATGGTCGACATGATTGCTATCGGACAGGGAGTATTGGCGCGGTTGTCTGATACCTAGTTGTGGCACCAAAACGCGTACGGAAATGTACTGGCCGGGCTGATATTCGGGCAATGGACTGTTGTCTACCGGTTGCAGATAGAATGAGGTAATTTCGCTGCTTTCTTCTCGTTTATCAACAATTTTGAATTTCTTCCAGCCTTTCCAGCCGCCTTTGGTGCTGTCTTGTTGCTGATAAAGGTTTGCTTCGGCCTGTATGAGAATATCGGCCAGTTGCTGGTAGGCGGCGCGCCATGCTGCTATCAGTTCGCTGTCCATTGGTACGTTTAATACTTCGCTGATGGAATGGAGCAGGTTGGTGCCAACTATTGGATATTGCTCTGGCTGTATATTCAGGCTGACATGGCGGTGTGCTATCTGAGTGATGGCGTTGCCCAGATTCTGTAATGTCGTGATGTTTTGTGCGTAAGCAAGTACGGCACTGGCCAGTGCCTGTGGCTGAGCATCGTTGCGTTGGTTGCCGAGGTTGAATATTTCTTTCAGCTCTGGGTTGTTGCTAAGCATTCTGTTATAGAAGTAACGGGTTAGTTCAACGCCATGTTGCTGTAGTGTGGGTATGGTTGCCTGAACCAGTTCGATTTGTCTGGCTGTTAATTGCATGGTTGGTTCTCCCGAATAATTTAATATGTATATAAAATACATATTTGATATTAGACTGCCTGCTACTGGCTGTCAATGTGTATAGGTCTGTTTGTGAGAATTAATTTTACTCTAGTATGTCTTTGGAACAGCAGGGGTGCTGAAAGGGGCGCATAGTTCGGCTAATATGGGTTAAACTGTGAGCTGTTTTGGCTGTAGTGTTTATGGCTGTGCTGGCTGTTATCTGACGCATATTGCTGCGGTAGATAAGATAATTAAAATATTTGAGGAATGATAAGTTTATGATGATTCATCCGAATTTTGATCCGGTGCTGGTGCATTTGGGACCGCTGGCGATTCGCTGGTATGCATTGAGTTATATTGTTGGTTTCTGTTTGTTTATCTGGCTGGGACGCAAGCGGATTAAGAGCGGACAGACGGTTTTTACCAATGAAACGCTGGATGATTTTATTACTTGGGGTGTGCTGGGGGTGATTCTTGGCGGACGTCTGGGTTATGTATTGTTTTATCAACTGGCTTTTTATCTGAACCACCCGCTGGAAATTCTGAAAGTCTGGCAAGGCGGTATGTCTTTTCATGGCGGTTTTATTGGTGTGCTGGTGGCAATGTGGTTATTTGCGCGCAAACACGGGATTAAGTTTTGGGCAGTAGCCGATTTTGTGGCGCCATTGGTACCGCTTGGTCTGGCATGTGGCCGTATTGGTAATTTTATTAATGGTGAATTATGGGGGCGGGTGACCAATCCAGATGCTTTCTGGGCTATGGGTTTTCCTCATGCACGAGAAAATGATATTGCGCTGGTGATGCAGGAACCGAACAAATGGTTGCCAGTATGGGAAAAGTTTCAGATGTTGCCGCGCCATCCTTCTCAGCTGTATGAATTTATGCTCGAGGGGGTTGTGTTGTTTGTGATTATGTGGCTGTTTACTAAAAAGCCACGTCCGCTGGGGCAGGCATCAATGTTGTTTTTGCTGGGCTATGGGGTATTTCGGTTTATTGTTGAGTTTGCGCGTGAACCTGATGATTTTCTTGGTTTGCTGGCGATGCATATGTCGATGGGACAATGGCTCAGTCTGCCGATGATTGTGATTGGTATGATTGGTTTTATTTACGCCGGCAGAAAAGCAAAGTAAGCGAGGCTGGAGGTATGGTTAATGCCGCAATAAATATGTTTTTATTGCGGCATTATTATATGGGCTGCTTCAAAATTGCTGGGTATTACAGATTGTCTTTTTGCGCCAGAATCCGCCGGCTGCCGCCTAGTTCGGCCGCAGAGACGATGCCGGCAGCTTCGAGTGCTTCCATTAGGTTGGCGGCACGGTTGTAGCCAATGCGCAAATGGCGCTGTAATGAGGAAATGGAAGTTTTACGCGTTTCCAGTACGAAAGCCACTGCCTGATCGAATAATTCATCGCTGTTGGCATTCGGGTTAACTTGATTGACGTTGGTTTGGGCAGCTTCTCCAGACAGTAAACCATCCACATACTGGGTGGGCGCCTGCTGTTTGATGAAATTAACCACTGCGTGGACTTCTTCATCTGATACAAATGCACCATGCAGACGGGTTGGTTCGGCTTGACCGGGCGGTAAAAACAGCATATCTCCTTTGCCAAGCAAATTTTCTGCACCCATCTGGTCGAGAATAGTGCGGCTATCGATTTTGCTGGATACCTGAAAGGAAAGCCGCGTGGGGATGTTGGCTTTAATCAGGCCGGTAATGACGTCGACACTGGGGCGCTGGGTGGCCAGTATCAGGTGAATGCCGGCAGCGCGGGCTTTTTGTGCCAAACGGGCAATCTGTTGTTCTACTTTTTTGCCCTCAACCATCATTAGGTCTGCCAATTCGTCAATGACTACTACTATGTAAGGCAGTTTATCCAGCGGCTCCGGTTCATCCGGATTGTTACTAAATGGGTTGACCAGTGGGGTGGAAGCAGCTTTGGCGGCTGCTACTTTGTCGTTGAAGCCGTTAATGTTGCGCACGCCTACATGCGCCAGCAAGCGGTAGCGTTTTTCCATTTCGGTAACGCACCAGTTGAGTGCCTGTGCGGCTTCTTTCATGTCGGTGACTACTGGCGCCAGTAGATGCGGAATGCCGTCATATACGCTTAATTCAAGCATTTTCGGGTCTACCATGATAAAGCGTACTTCATCTGGTTGCGCTTTGTATAAAATTGACAGAATCATGCAGTTGACGCCAACCGATTTACCGGAACCGGTAGTGCCGGCAACCAGTAAATGCGGCATTTTGGCCAGACTGGCAATAACAGGTGCACCGGCAATGTCTTTACCCATTGCCATAGTTAATTGATCAGTCGCCTCATGGAAGATTTTTGCGCCCAGAATCTCCGCTAGCAGAACGCTCTGACGTTCATTATTGGGGAGCTCAATTCCCATGGTGGTTTTACCGGCGATGGTTTCGACCACGCGTACACTCTGGACTGAAAGTGAGCGAGCCAGATCTTTATTGAGGTTAACAATCTGGCTGCCTTTGACACCTTGTGCTGGTTCAATTTCATAGCGGGTAATAACGGGGCCGGTAGTGGCACTGGTCACTTCGACTTCTACACCGAATTCTTTTAATCTGGATTCGATTTGTGCAGCGGTTTGCTGTAGAAGCTCACTGTTGATGACGGTTGGTTGCTCGGTTGGCTTACTCAGCAGTTCGACATTTGGTAAATGGATAAGACCATTTTCACTTTTTGTGGCTGTCTGGTTAGGTACCGATGACGATTCGGTTAGATTCTGTGCGATGGTGGGTTCGGTGCGTACGGCTACCGTTTTACGATTGCTGGTAGCAAGTGGTGGAGGGTCGATATTTTTGGCAGTAATGGTTTTAGCCTGTTTGACCATGTGCCGGACAGTTTTGTTATTGGGCAGTTTGGTTATCAGGCGTTGCGGGCGGCGTAGCAGTTTGCACCAGAACCATTCACACTGAGCACCAAGTTTTTCGATTAATGTTAACCATGAAACCTGTAATAACAGTGATAAGCCAATCAGTATTAGGAAAACGCTGAAGATTAGGCTGCCGCTAAGGCCGAAAAGCTGTTGCAGCAGGCTACCCACTGCTTGCCCAATCAAGCCACCAGCACCAATCGGCAGGGCATTATGAAGCATGCTGGCAAATACCAAATTTTCCAGAATGGGGCTGAAAACCAGCAGGATAAATAAACCGGTTAACGCTAACCAGCTGCTGTAGGGTTTGCTGTCATCACTGGTATTCAGTGAGCGGGCATTAAGCGGGCGAAAACTCTGATACAGGGCAATGCCGGCAGCGATTATGCTCCACCAGACGGATAGGCCGAAAATGTAATAACCAATATCAGCTAACCAAGCACCGGTTAAGCCAGCCAGATTATGCGGTTTGTTAATCTGGATAATGCCACGAGACCAAGCTGGGTCTGCCATATTGAAGCTAACGAGAGACAATATGGTAAACAGGGTAATCATGAGCGCCAGAAGCCAGAAAATGTCGTTAATCAGGTTCATTAACCATGGCTGTTTTGGTTTGCTGACTTTCTGCGACTTGATTTTTTGTGGCGACTGTTTACGGGGGACAGATTTTTTTCGTGTGGTGGTCATAAATCTTGCGGCTGAATTGGTATTCTTATCTGAAATTAACCGGTTATTATAAGGTCTGTTGGGCGTTATGGCTGATATTGATAACAGAATTTAACGGTTTTTTGCGGATAGTCAAGCCCAGTAACCACAGCCGAGAATGCGTGCACCGGCTGCTCCTGTAGCATGATGGGTAGCTACTGGCTGGCGCTGATACCAGCATGCGGCCAGCCAAGCAAAGGCTGCGGCTTCAACCTGCTGTGCCGGTAGTTGTAGTGTGTCCGTACGGTGCAGAGTAATTCTGTACTTTTCGAGCAGTTGCGCCATTGTTTGCATTAAGAGCCGGTTTTGACTTCCGCCACCGCAGACATAGACGCTATGGGTAGCAGGCGCAGCATTTATGATGGCGTTTACTGCCGTTTGTGCGGTTAGTTCGAGTAGGGTACGTAGAACATCAGCAGGATTTTCCTGTCCGGTGAGATATTGGTTGAGCCAAGTGAGGCTGAACAAATCACGACCGGTACTTTTGGGATAGGGCTGGCTGAAATAGCTATGGCTGAGCATGGCTTGTAACAGTGGCTCAATTATCTGCCCCTTACTGGCTAGCGTACCATGGTAATCAAATTCCTGCTGCCAGTTATGCTGTACCCATGCATCCATAAGCATATTGGCCGGTCCGGTATCAAAACCGAAAGCCGGCTGTTGTGGCTGGAGTACGCTGATATTGGCAATGCCCCCCAGATTCAATACCACGCGACAATACTTTTCACTGGCAAAAACAGCCTGATGAAAAGCCGGCACTAATGGTGCTCCCTGACCACCTGCGGCCAGATCGCGACTGCGAAAGTCTCCTATGGTGGTAATGCCGGTAAGCTCAGCCAGTAATGCCCAGTCCATTAATTGAATACTGTAATGCTGTTTTGGTGCATGTCGAATGGTTTGCCCATGACAACCTAAAGCCGTAACCGCCTGAGTTTCGATTCTGGCTTCGCTGAGTACGGCACTGACTGCCTGTGCATTGAGATGAGCCAGTTCCTGTGCCAGTACGGCAGCCTGCGCCAGCTCATTATGCGCCGGAGTTTGCAGTGCCAGCAGCTGTTGTTTCAGTGGTTCAGGATAGGCAATAAATGCCTGCGCACACACGTCAAGCCATTGCGTACCTGCTATTCTGGCCAGTACTGCATCAATACCATCCATGCTGGTGCCTGACATCAGACCAATATAGTATTGGAAAGATTGCATGCTGTTCATCAGGCAAGTGTAGCCATAACTGGTGCATGGTCACTGGGGCGTTCCCAGCCACGGGCGGTGCTATCAACCTGTACTTCACGTAATGCCGGCAATAATGGCTGGCTCAGCAGGATATGGTCGATGCGTAATCCGAGCTTGCGTTTGAACATATTCATGCGGTAATCCCACCAGGTGTAATGGGCACTGTCAGGATATAGGTGATGCAGGCTATCAGTTAATCCCAGTTGCAGCAGTTGCTGAAACCAACTGCGTTCTTGTGGAGAACACAATACTTTATCCTGCCATTTTTTTGGGTCGTAAACATCTATATCGTGCGGTGCAATATTGAAATCACCCAGCAGGATGGTTTTCGGATGCTGTGCCAGTTCACTGCGCATATAGGCATTCAGTGCGGCAAACCAGCGCTCTTTATAAGCAAATTTTTCACTACTCACTGCTTCGCCGTTCACACAGTAAGCACAGATAATTCTGATATCGTTGATGCTGGCAGCAATAATACGCTTTTGTGGTTCATTTAATTCTGGAATATCAATGGTGACCTGCTCAAGAGGCTGGCGACTGAGTATGGCAACACCGTTGTAAGTTTTCTGGCCATTCCATGCTGCATGATAACCAATCCGAGTAAATTCGGTCTCTGGAAATTTGTCCTGCTCAAGCTTCAGTTCCTGTAAGGCCAGAATATCCGGCTGATTTTCTTGCAGCCAGCGCAAAGTATGAGGCAGACGCACATTCAGTGAGTTAACATTCCATGTAGCGATTTTCATGATAAATTCTGTAACAGCAAAGCGGTTATTGTATGCGTAAAGCGTGACGAGTTCCAGACTGAGGATGGCTATCTTCTAATCCAACTGGGCAATGGTTACGCTCAGGTTACGAATGCTAGCCAGTTGCTCATTCCAGTGCTGCTGTTTCTGCCTGAAATCGGCTAGTTCGCGTGTATTTAACGTACGGGTGGGCAGGGCAACACTGGTTGGGTTTACCGGCTGGCCATTAATCCGCACTTCATAATGCAGGTGCGGGCCCGTAGAGACACCAGTGCTGCCTACATAACCAATGATTTCTCCTGCCCGTACATGCTGGCCGATACTGAGGTTGGCAAAGGCACTCATATGCCCGTACAGGGTTTGCATGCTATCGTTGTGGCGCAATACGACGGCATTACCATAACCGCCTTTGATACCAAAGCTTTCAACTGTGCCGTCAGACGGAGCATGGATGGGCGTGCCACTGGCAACGGCATAATCAATGCCGCTGTGCATGCGCAGTGTTTGCAGTATCGGATGAAAACGGGTACCGAATGGTGAGGATATTCGCGCACCTTCAACCGGTACGCTGGAAAAGCCTTTGCGCAGCGGTTTACCGTGGGCATCATAATACTGGCCATTGCCATCATTGCCGGTATCGTAATAGTAGGCTTGATACAGCTTGCCATTATGGCTGAATTCAGCAGCACGGATATCACCGGTTGAAAGTTCCTGCCCTCGATAATACAGGCTGTCGTAAATCAGACGGATAGTATCGCCGCTTTGCAACGTATTGACGTCTATTTTATCCTTAAAGATTTCGCGTAGTGATTCGCGGATTTCCACAGGTATGCTTGCCTGTGCCAGTGCGCCGCGGGCAGAGGTTTTGACGACCACAGCCTTGAATGTTGTCAGTGTTTCAGTATCAACCGCACTAACATCAGCATTCCAGCTGTTACCCACTTTTTTTAGTGCTACCAGATTTTTTTCACCATTGTCGTCGTCATTAAAAAACTGGATATTAGTCAGGTGGCCATCGTTATCCATACGTATACTGAATACCTGATTAACCTGTAGATGCTTGACTTTGTCTTTAATAATTTTAAGACCGATTATCTGCTGAATTTCTTCGGAGCTGATATTAAAGCGACTCAATACCATACTGATGTTATCTCCCGGCTGAACAATTTCATCTCGCCAGAAATTCAGATTGGTTGCATGAGCTTTGATGCTTACCGGTGCCAGTTTAAGATTTAAGTGTTTTGCCTGATAGCGCTCTGGAGTGTGCTTGCGGCTGAAAATACACACACAAGCTATGCTCAGTAGCAATAAAGCGACTACGGCAAAGCCAAACCATAGCCTAGGTTTGCTGGCTATTTTCTGCCTGAGGCGTCGGAGTAGTGCTGCTGAGTGGGTAAACATGGTCATGATTAGTATTTTGTTGAAAGTGCAAAACCAAAACCGGTAAATGTAAAACTATTTACCAGAAAATACCAGTGGCAAAGTTATTTTATACTTAATTCAGTGGTTACTACTCTGAAACCTGCGGTGGTAATTGTTTTACCCATTGATATAGGCTGATATCAAGTTGCTGTAGACAGGGTTGTAACAGCGACTGAATTGAACTGGACACCGCTGAATTGGAGTTTGGCTGATAAATAAATAGCTTATACAAATCAGCCAGTATGATTTTGTTTGGATCTGTCTGCAATAGCCAGCCATTGCTGCTGTAAGCAATATAATGCTGCTGTTGGAGCTGGGTAAGAATTTGGTCTAAATGCTTATCACTGATACTAAGTTGTTGTTGCAGCTGGCCGGATTTAACTGCTCCTCCATGTTGCTGAGCCTGTACTAGCTGGTACAGTAAATTCAGCACATTTTCAAAAGGCTGATACTGATGCAGATAGCGAAATCTCTCCTGATGCCAATAGCGCAGCGAAGAAGTGAATACTGCACCGGTGAGTAACAACAGCCATAATAAATTTAGCCAGATTAAAAATACCGGTATAGCAGCAAAGGCACCGTATACTTTCTGGTAATTGCCAAAATAGATTACGAAAATAGCAAATCCGCGTCGCAGTAAATCCAGCGCAACAGCAGTGACAACTGCACCCAATAAAGCATGCTGCCACTGAACAAAACAAAATGGTACCAGCTTGTATAGCAGAAACAGTAACAGAGTAAACAGCGCCAGATTAGTGATAATACCAAATAATGTACTGTAAAACGGAATCTGGCTAGCCATATTGGCCGGATTGGATAATAAGCCAATAACTGAAAGGCTCATGCCCAGTGCCACTGGTCCAAGAGTAAGTAATGCCCAGTAAATCAGAATCCGAATCCATAACGGACGCTGGTCACGTGCCTGCCAGATCTGATTGAACGCTTGTTCTATAGTCTGAATCAGCATCAATGAAGTGATAATCATAAAGCTGATGCCTACTGCGGTGAGCCCGCTGGCTTTATCGCGAAAGGCATACAGATAATCACCGACAGAGTCGGCACCGGCTGCCGGTACAATAATATGTGTCAGAAACTGGTTAAAGCGTGTTGCCATATCCGCAAACATGGGAAAGGCATTTACCACAATCACAGTAATGGTAAAAAATGGTACCAGTGCCAGTAAAGTAGTGAAAGTTAGACTGGCAGCAATCAATGGCAGATTACAGCGCTGATAATTATGTCCAACAAACAGTAAAAATTGAGGCAGACGCTGCATTAAATATTTGCTTTTATTTGCATGTGTATCCATGGCTACTCCTGACAAGTGGCTAGCTGATTGTAACTAAAAAGCGCATACTGTGCAGACTTTCCATGCTTACTGGTCAAGTAATCATAGTTACGGCACAATACAAACATTCAAACACTATTAAAGGAGTGCTGTATGGCAGATTTACCTATTCTGGTGGTTTATTACAGCCTGTCTGGCAGTACGCGTAATCTGGCACTGGCACTGGCACGCGGAGTAGACAGTGTGGCCGGTTGTGAAGCATTATTGCGAACTGTGCCCAAAGTGTCAGCTGTGTGTGAAGCGACAGAGCAGGAAATTCCAGACGAGGGTGCGCCCTATGTTACCTTGGAAGAACTGCAAAGCTGTGCCGCACTGGCACTTGGCAGCCCAACCCGCTTTGGTAATTGTGCAGCACCTGTGAAATATTTTCTGGATAGTACCAGCAGCTTGTGGTTGGCCGGTAGTCTGATTGGTAAGCCCGCCTGTGTGTTTACCAGTACCACCAGCCTGCATGGCGGACAGGAAAGTACACTTTTAAGTATGATGACTCCTTTATTGCATCATGGTATGCTGGTGTGCGGTATACCATTCAGTGAACCGCAATTGAATCAGACACAAAGCGGAGGAACCCCTTATGGTGCCAGCCATGTTGCAGGACACGAAAATTGCTCCATACTGAGTGATGCAGAAGAAGCACTGGCATTTGCGCAAGGCAAACGACTAGCAGAACTGGCATTGCGTCTAGCGCGCTGAAACAACTTTAGGAATTATCATGAGTTACCACTCCAATTTAAGCAGTGCGGCTACCCTGCCCACTATTTATCGCCACCGCTCCATTCGAAAATTTACCGACGAAGCGTTAACAGATGAGCAGCGTGAGGCTATCTGGGAAGCAGGCCGTGCCGCTTCTTCATCCAGTTTTATGCAAATTGTGCACATTATTCGTGTAACAGATATGGAAAAACGTGCTGCCTTGTCTGAAGTTGCCGCTAATCAGAAATATGTGCGCACCGCAGCTGAATTCTGGGTATTCTGCGTTGATTACACCAAACACAAGCTTGCTTTTCCCGAAGCACAGCTAGACTGGACGGAAGGCATGATTATCGGTGCTGTCGATGCGGGTATCATGGCGCAAAACTGTCTGCTGGCTGCAGAGTCGCTTGGATTAGGCGGAGTGTATATTGGTTCCCTGCGTAATGATGTACAACGGGCAGCCGAACTACTGGAGTTGCCACAATTAACTTTTCCTCTGTTTGGGCTGTGCCTTGGGTATCCGGCGCAAGACCCAATGTATCGCCCGCGCTTGCCGCTGGATACATTAGTGAGCGAAAACCGCTATCGTCCGCTCGACCCGGCCAAACTGGCTGCTTATGATGAACAGCTCAACGTATATTACCGTGAACGCAGCGGACTGGAACTGAACTGGAGTAAGGCAGTAGCCAATAATTTTGCTCAGCCGGTACGTCCACAGATTCTGCCATTTCTGCACCAGCAGGGTTTAGCCAAACGCTAAATAAATTTGGTAAAAATTTACCAGTTCTGCCTCGTGCAGAACTGGTATGATTGAATTGAAGTAGGGCTAATCTTATCGACGCAGTGAAAGAATACTGTCTGCCAATGCTTCACCAAGGCGCTGATAACCACTGGCTGTAAAGTGGACGCCATCACTGCGCGCCAGTCCCTGATTTATCCATGATTTCATACTGCATTCGCCCCCCATTACCGCTTGCCAGTCCCAGTAGAAAGTATGCTGGCTTAATGCCACTTCTTTTTGCATCGCTTGCAGCTCAGTTAGCTTTTCAGGGCGCACACCACAGGAACCAGCAGTACTTTTCAGGCTTTCTGGTGCTCCCAGAAGCATAATGGCACTTTTAGGTGAAGCCGTGCGAATCCGGGTAATCGTCTCCAGCAAATTCTGCTTAACCGTTTCAACTTCTACCCCGTTATAGGCTTCATTTGTGCCAAAGGCCAGAATAATCAGGTCTGGTGCAATCACATTCAGCTCCTGCTGCCATGCCTGAGTATTCCAGCGATTCCACTGATTGAGCTGGAAACCATTAATTCCCAAAGCAGAAAATACTACTCCCTGTTGGTTTTTATTTCGCATCCACCATCCGCCTATAGCAGTCTGAAAATTCATGCCAGCTTTGATTGTTAGCGGAAAACGTGCATTAAACGTACTGAAATGCCACTGATTATCCTTAGGCTGTGCTGAAAGCAAAATTTCCTCACCATTACCATCCGTAACGAACAAGTCTTCATCATTCTGTCCCTGCCGGATACTGACAATAACCGTTTGCTCAGCTTCAGGTTCACGGGTTCTGATAGTCATCAGCGAACCAATAGACGGAGTAGCAATCAAACCGCCGAGAGCATAATTCTGGCTGGCTTGCGTACGGCTGGAAATAGCCTGCCAGCCTTGATTCTCATAAGTAAAGCGTGCCAGCCGCATACCGGAAAAATGAACGGGCATCGCCCAACCCGGACCCCCATTGCCCAGTTGCTGTTGCAGACGCACACGCGCGGCGTTAGTAAGGTAATCTGCCGCAGTATGGGAATCGCCCAGTTGCACAATATTAAGACTTTTTTTCTGTAAAGCTTCAGTAAGCTGTGCAGCATGTTCAGCCTGTGCGGATAAAAGGGCATGATAATGGTTGGATTGTGCCGGAGTTGGATCAGCTGAACAGGCCATTATCCACAGGCAGCAGCCCAGAATGGCAAAATGTTTTTTAGTGTCCATTTGACGTATCGTTTTTAACAGACTGAGGCGGTAGATTAAAGCGGTTAAAAATGTTTCTGGCAATTATTTTCTGTCCTGAAACTGTGAAATGAATACCATCCGGACTACGGGTTTTGATTTTCTTTCCGTCAGCTTCTGTTAGCGTATCATTGAATTTACCACCATTGCTACCAAGCATAGCCCGCGTATCCATTATATAGCCGTGATTTTTACTTACTTCATCTGTAGTGAGCTCGCGCAGGTAAACCATTTGTTCATTAAGCTTATTGCGACGCATATCCGGCGGTGTAAGCCATAAAACAGTTACCTGATGTTGCCGGGCAGTATCCATAATGGTTTTAATTCGGCTGCGGTACATACTTTCCCATTGTGCAGATGCAAAGCTGATGAACCTGCTGCCATTTCGCGGATCGGGAACATCCCACGGATCATTCGGACCTAGAAACATCACCATTATCTTGATATGCGGATTATTATCCAAAGTACGCTCAATAGTTTGCGGCCAATTAAAGAAACTGGAATAGGTCAACCCAGTACTCTGCTTACTCAGATTGATAGTTTTAATGCCATAGTCATCACTAAGCCATTTTTGCACATGTGGTGCTACAGCTTGCATCAGTGAATCACCAGCAAAAAATACCACATCGTTAGAACTGAGTGTAAAGGCTGTTTTAATACTATTTTCTCTTGCAGTCTTTTGCAGCTTCTGCTGGCGTTGCTGTTCAGCCAGATTCGCCTGTTGCTGTAACCTTAAATTATCCCTGTGTGCATAGACATAATGCTTATTAAAAGCCGTAATAATATCGTGGTTAACCGTGGCAATATTCTGATTAAGCCGAACAACACCATCATTAAGCATCATGCCAATCTGTGCTCCTTTTTGCCACCATATCTGTTGTTTCAGTTTTAGTAAAATGCTGTTTTGATGGTAGGTTTGTTGATAATAAGCTGTCACCGAATCTTGCATCAGCCATAATGAAATGCCCGCAGTAATCATCAAAGTCAGCAAAACAAAACGAAATTGCTGCTTATTATTTTTCTCTACCTGTATTTCAGTTTTCGGTTCTTCACTGGCCACCACCATCGGCAAAGTGGTTACTGTTTTCAGCGTCACCACCGGTATTTGATTAAACTGACTATATTTTTTTTGCTGATTGTAATTTTGATATGAAGGCAGACGGCGATATTTAGAAGTTGGCATAGATAAATCCCGGAATACCAGCCGGCGCGCAGATTAATACCAGAATCAGCAACAGCAATAGAGGGAGAATCAGGCTGTAGCGAGGCAAAGTATCAGCACGCTCATATAACGAAGCAATGAATTTTGCCAGCAACGGATACAGCATCCATGCCAGCAATAACAGGCTGAAAAAGTAAAATGGATTGGTAGTCAGTGGTACATTAACATGGTTGTATAGCAGAGCATGTAACAGGAGAAAGGCATCATTAACAGTTGGCGCACGGAAAAAGACAAAACAGAAACACACAAAATGTACCGTAAACACAATGCTGATAATATTGCCAGCCTTATTGCTTTTACTCAGACCATTGCGTGCCTGTTCCAAAGTACAGTGGCGCAGACGGGAGTACAGTAAATCGCCTAGATTCAGCGCAATCATGCCGGCACCGTGTAGTAATCCCCAAATAAAAAAGTGCCAGCCATTGCCATGCCAGATACCAGATAAAACCATGGCAATCAGCAGATTGAGTTGGGTTCGCACCATACCGTGCCGGTTACCACCTAATGGAATATAGATATAATCGCGTATCCACGTGGACAAACTGATGTGCCAGCGCTGCCAGAATTCCCGGATATTATGAGCCAGTAGTGGCGCGAGAAAATTCACGGGCAAACGAAATCCCAGCAGTAGCCCCATAGCTACTACTAAATCACTATAACCGGAAAAATTGAAAAAAAGCTGTATTGTATAGCCATAAATAGCAGCCAGAATTTCCAGACTGTGATACTGCATAGGATTCGCAAATACCGGATCAACCCAGTTATCGGCAATCCAGCCTGATAACCACCAGTTCTTCATCAGTGCTATTACAATCAGACATAAAGCTACAGCGGGCGCCAGAATCCGGCGGCGTTCTGGCATGTGTATTTGCGTTAGCATGCCACAGGGCTTACTGGAAATATCTGTCAGCCCGCGCGCATCATAGGCACGTGCAATCGGGCCTGCCGTAATAGTAGGAAAAAAACTCAGATACAAAGCCAGCCCGGGCAGAGAAAACTGCCTGTCAGCCGGTTGTGCATTGCTGCGCAACTGATAAAGAGAAACCAGATAACTGATTGCCTGAAATGAATAATAAGATATGCCCAGCGGTAATATAATGTCCGCCAGCCAGTCAGAATTGTGGCCGAATGTATCCAGACCATCGCCCAACTGAGTGCGGAAAAAATCGAAATACTTCCACACCATCAGATTCAGCAGCGTAAACATGTACCCGCTTATCAGCCAGATTTTGGGTTTACTGCTGACATTAATCCGGATGGAAATAACATAAATAAATACAGTGAATATCACTAAAGCAAATAATGCCTGTGCTTTCCCGCTCAAATAAACAATTAAGTAGCTAGTACACAGTAAAAGCAAATTTTGCAGCTGCGGTCTGGCTCCCAAAAGCCAGTACAGACAGAAAAAAGCGATAAATGACAGGCCGAATTCAATGGAAATAAAGCTAAACATGAAGCAGATGAACAGTCAAAAAATAGTGATTGTTAAACCGTGCCAAATAAAACTAAGCAGAAAAGTACCTATTGAAACCTGTTAATTCATGTTTGTGCGTACAAACTGAAACTACGCACCTGCTGCTCCTCTAGCAGGGTTGCAATCGAATAGTGATATTATTCAGATGCCGTTAATACGCTAAGAATTAATATTCATACACTATGAACACAAACCCGCTTACACAGATAAAGTCAAGCTTACAGTGTAACATTGCTGAATTTGCATTCTTTTCAGTTAATCTGAATTGGCGGTAATTCCCATAATCCGATACTGCTATGCTAAATTAATTGAATTAATGACGGGAAACAATATTTTACCTGTAAATGTGAAGAATTGTAACAAAATTCAGATACAAAATTTTGTTATCAGAACAAATTTAATTTTAGTAAACGACTATTAACCGCGCGCGCAATACCCATAAAGCAATATCTCGACTCTCTGCCACAAGTACTATTGATGTCTTACTTAATTAAACAACAGCAGATTTTCTCTTTTTTCTGTTAATATCAAATAGAATCAGGTATTCACCATTTGAGAGTATATTTGTATCAGCAACATGTCTCGGAATGATCACAACAGGCGTAAAAATTTGAATTTCACCTCCTATCAGGGTTTAACCCGTAGCAGTAGCAGACAATTGAAAAAGGCATTATATGCACGAACACAACCATACCCATGAACACCACCATAATGGTGCTGCACATCATCACCATCTAGGTTCACACAGTACAGATAAGCAGGTTCTACGCATATCCCTGCTGGTGATCGGCGCATACATGGTAGTAGAAATTATAGGTGGCTGGTTAACCAATAGCCTTGCGTTGCTGTCGGATGCAGGCCATATGTTTTCGGACACACTCGCACTGGCATTATCCCTAATAGCATTTCATCTGAGTGAACGCCCAGTTAATCAGCGCCAGACTTTTGGCTATAAGCGTTTTGAAATTATTGCTGCTGCGGTGAATGGCATGGCACTGATTGTGATTGCAGTGATGATCGTGTATGAAGCAATCGGCCGTTTTATCAATCCGCCCGATATCGCTACCCGTGGCATGTTGATTATCAGCATTCTTGGCTTGCTGGTGAATATCATTATCGCTTGGTATATGCATCGGAGTAGCGAGACCAAGCATAACGTCAACATGCGTGGCGCTTTTTTACATGTGCTGGGCGACTTACTGGGTTCTGTGGGGGCAATTGCTGCTGCCGTACTCATGATGCTGTTTGGCTGGCGCTGGGCTGATCCGCTCACCAGTATCGTAGTTGCCTGTCTGATTGCCTACAGTGGCCTAGGAATTCTGAAAACAACCCTGCGCATTCTGATGGAAAGTACACCAGATACCATTGAACTGGAACAATTGAGTAACATTATTCTGGCCATGCCCGGAATTGAAGCAGTACATGATTTACATGCATGGACCATCACCAGCAACATGAATGCCTTATCCTGCCATATTGTGGTTGATGGCGCATTAACAGTGACAGAAGCAGAAAAATTAGTGAATGCACTGGCAGAAACACTACTGACACATAACATCCACCATGTAACCGTACAGACAGAAAGCACTGCCCATACCCACAGCAATAATCTGCTGTGCTGCATTCCATCGGTTGCCCATCGGCATGCACATTAATACAATACATGCTGAATGATTAATGATATTTGACTGGATAGAAAACATGATTAAAGCAGTATTATTTGATTTGGATGGTACACTTGCAGATACCGCGCCGGATTTAGGTACAGCCCTTAATCGCGTATTGGAGCAGCAGCAATTACCGCCCAAAAATATGACCGAAATTCGTCCTGTAGCCAGTCATGGCGCCGCAGAATTGATTAAACTAGGTACAGGGATACAGCCTGACAACCCTAAATTTAACGCTTTAAGACAGGCATTCATGGCAGAGTATGAACAGCACTTTACCGAACAAACAGTACTCTTTGGCGGTATAAATGAAGTCTTACAGAAGCTCGATCAGCAAGGTATAGTCTGGGGTATTATCACCAATAAATCACATATATTCACCGAACGCCTGATACCGAAACTAGGTTGCAGTATCGCGCCGGCAGTTGTCGTCAGTGGTGATACCACCAGTGCACCCAAGCCGAGTACCGAACCAATGTATTATGCTTGCCGGCAAATCAACGTGATGCCTGAAAACTGCCTGTATATCGGTGATGCGGAACGTGATATGCAGGCTGGACGCAATGCCGGCATGACAACAGTACTAGCAAACTGGGGTTATATCAGTGCACAAGATAACACAGCAAGCTGGCCGGCAGATTATATTATTGAACAGCCAAAAGAAATTCTCAGATTGCTGACAAAATAGCTGTTTAACTAGCAAAAGGCATATCATGAAAACCATCGGTTTACTGGGTGGCATGAGCTGGGAAAGCTCTGCCGAATATTACCGCATGATTAATGAACAAGTACGTGACCGTTTGGGTAGCCCGCATTCTGCCCGAAGCGTCATGTTATCCGTAGACTTTGCAGAAATTGAAGCATTGCAGCATCAGGGATGCTGGGATGAATTGGCAGAAAACATGTGTACGGCTGCGCGCCAACTGGAGCAGGGCGGAGCACAATGCATCGTAATTTGTACCAATACCATGCATCGCATGGCCGAACAGGTACAGAACACCGTGCGCATTCCACTGCTGCATATTGCCGATGCAACTGCACAGCAGATTTGTCGCCAAAAACTGCACAAAGTGGGTTTGCTAGGTACAGAATTCACCATGAAACAAGATTTTTATAAAGGGCGGCTTACAGATAAATTTGGTTTGGAAGTAGTGATTCCGAATGACACAGATTGCCAGACCGTACACAAAATCATTTATAACGAACTGGTATCAGGTATTATCCGAGAAGAATCGCGCCAGCAGTACCGGCAAATTATCCAGCGTCTGGTAGATGCAGGTGCACAAGCGATTATTCTGGGCTGTACCGAAATTATGCTACTGGTGTCGCAGGCTGATAGTCCTGTTCCGGTATTTGATACTACTGCTATCCATGCAACTGCCGCCGTAGACTGGGCTTTGGCAGATGAGCAATAAATGCGCAGCATCTTTCCGATATCGTAAAAACGCTAATATATAAACTAACACAAAACCAAAACTGATGGTCATTATCTGCTCATCGCCATCAGTTTTTTATCGTATTCAGACTGGTTCAGTCAGGCGGTTACGCAGCCAGCGTACAGCTGCTGCTATTTCACTGGCACATAAACCTATGGGGCCGATTTCACTGGCTGCAAGAATGTCTGCGGCAGCACCATGTAACCATACACCAGCATAAACAGCCTGTTGTGGCGGTATGCGTTGAGCCAGTAAACTGCCAATAATTCCAGCCAGCACATCACCACTACCGGCAGTTGCCAGCCCTGAATTACCCGTTTCATTTTGCTGTACCTGCCCGTTGGGCGACGCTATCAGACTCTGGTGACCTTTCAATACCACCCATGCATCATATTTTTCGGCCAGACAGCGCACAGCCTGATAATGGTTATTCTGTATCTCGCCGATCGTACAATGTAACAGACGTGCTGCTTCGCCCAAATGCGGCGTTAAAATAATGTCTTGTTGATTTTGTCTGCTGCTCAGCAAAGCCGGCTGTTGTGCCACCAAATTAAGCGCGTCGGCATCCAGTAGCATAGGGACAACGCTTTTCTGTTGCAGACATTCAGTCAGCTTAGTTAAAGCAGATGTTTCTGTTCCCAGACCGCAGCCAATCACCCATGCAGTAATATCTGAGCGTTGTAGCAGCCGATTTGCAGTACTCAGCATAATTTCAGGCTGCTGAAACAATAACGGTATTGGTAAAGCAGACTGGTGAAAGCCAAGCCAGACTTTACCGCAACCACAATGCAAAGCAGCCATGCCCGCCAGCGTAATCGAACCGGCCATCCCTTCAGCACCACCCACAATGCCCAGCGTGCCAAATGTCCCTTTGTGGCTGTGCGCAGAGCGAGGCTGGCACAGAGCTGGAAAGTGAATAAGCGCCAGTCGCCGCCATTGCCTCAGAAGTTCATTATCAATCTGAAACCCGTTCATTATCCGCTCCCTGTCATTACCGCCTGCTGCCATTGTAAAGTATATCTCAGTAGATGCGTATCATCTTCACTTACAGCAGAAGCTGATCAAGCAAAGCATTTTTAAGCCGTAATTGCTGCCGCGTATCGGCTAGCTGAGGGGCATATATCAAAAAACTGTCTTCCACACGCTCATCTAAAGTTGTGATTTTAGCAAAGCGAATACTGATGTTCAGCTCAGATAAAACCGCGGCAATATTAGCAAGTAAAAACCGCCGGTTAGCCGTAATAATGTGCAGATTATACCAGCCAGCATCTTCCTCATCGTCAATGCTGATACGCGGTGCAACTGGTATATGGCGGCTACGCCGGCTCAGATTGGCCGGATTGCTGGCAGACATCGGCAAATGACCGTTGACAAACTGATTCAGCGCCAGTTCTGTTTTATTCTGAATAGCCAGATAATCGCCAGTGCTGAGCCCTGGGGGAAACTGCAAAATAAAAGTGTCCAGAATAAAATTGTGCTCAGTAATATAAGCACGGGCAGTCAGAATATTCATACCGGCCTCACTGAAAACCGAGGCCAGCTCAGTAAACAATTTCGGACGATTAGGCATGTACACCATTACCTTTAACGTATCAGTATCCGGTAGCAGCCGAGTATGCGCCTGTGCCTGTTGTTCATAATTGATAATTTTCGACAAATGCCAGAGAATATCCTGCCACTCATGGCGGGCAAAATAAGCCTCTCCCAGAATGTGCCACAACTCCCGTTGCTGAGTTTTGCTAATATGATAATGACTTAACTCATGCATTGCCTGCTGCCGGCGGTCAAGAATAGCTGCCTGCCGGTTACTTTGTTTACCACTTAAATGGTGCAGCGTGGCTTTATATAATCTTTCCAGCAGACTGGCTTTCCAAGAACTCCAGATTTTAGGATTGGTGCCACGAATATCAGCCACTGTAAGCAAATACAGCGCAGTCAGGCGTTCAACCGTTTTTACCTGTTTACTGAATCGGGCAACTACTTCCGGATCCTGAATATCTTCTTTTTGTGCAGTCATCGACATCAGCAAATGCTGTTCTACCAGCCACGTGAGTAAATCACTTTCTTCCGCATCCAGAAAATGATCTTCAGCAAAACGCCGTGCATCAGGCACACCCTTTTGCGCATGGTTGCCGCCACGCCCCTTAGCAATATCATGAAACAGTGCCGCCATATATAAAACATGCTTATGCGCAAAGGAATGCATCAGAGTAGATGCAAAAGGCAATTCATGGCTGTGCTGCTCCATAGCCATGCGCCGCATATTGCGCACCACCATTAAAATATGATCGTCTACCGGATAAATATGAATTAAATCGTGTTGCAGCAAACCAACGATTTTTCCCCATGCAGGCAGGTAGCGTCCCAGCACCCCATACAGATTGATAAACCGCAGTAAATGAGTCAGCCCGTCGCCATGCCTGAAAAAACTGGCAAAACACTTGCGGTTAACCGGATTCTGATAAAACTCCTCATTAACCAGCTCATGAGCTGCTGCCCACCAGACACGCAAGGTTTTCGGCGCGAGACCAACAATATCGCTGTGTTCCTGAGCAATGCGCAGAATAGTAAAAATATGTTCTGGCTTTTTCCGGAAAAGCTCAAGATCGTGTACTGCCAGCATATTGCCAACCTGATAGTAATACTCATCAAGTTCCGCAATCACACGCGGTAGAGTAGCATAGACACGGTCGCGCAGCATTGGCACCAGAATGCCACTGAGCTGTTTTACCCCTTTAAGAGCACGGTAAAAATCATGCATCAGCTTTTCACTGGCACGCGAAGTGCCATCATCTGCATAGCCCAGATTCTGTGCCACCAGCGTTTGCAGATCAAAAATCAGCCTGTCTTCTGCCCGTTTGGCAGTTAAATGCAGCTCAATGCGAATTTTTGCTAACTGTTTTTGGCAGCTAAGTAACAGTCTGGCTTCAGTGCGGTTCAGAATCGCCTTTTTCATCAGCTCATGAATCTGCGGCGGTAATCCCTGCACCTTAGCCAGCCACAGCAGCGTATGAATATCACGTAAACCGCCCTGAGTAGTTTTTACATTCGCTTCCAGCAGACTGGCTTCACCTGAAGCTTTGGCATAGCGTTGCCATTGCTCCAGTATTTTCCCTTCAATAAAAGCGGCTACATCACGCTGCAAATCAAGCTGATGGATAAATTCTGTTGCCAGTTGCTGTTCACCGCACAGAAAGCGACTTTCCAATAAAGCAGAATCACCCGTTAAATCCTGCCGTGCACTTTCACATAATTCCCCAATCGTGCCCACCTTTAATGCTGGCTGTAATTGCAAATCCCATAATATTTGCACAAATGCAGCAATCTGCTGTTGCAGATCATCATCAATCACATTTTTACTGATAATAGCCATATCCGTGTCAGAATACGGATACATCTCCCCACGCCCGAAACCACCTATAGCCAGTAAACATAACTGCTTTCCTGCAAAAAATTCCTGCCACAGCGTAAGTAACACCTCAGTAACAACCTGAGTATGCTGGCGAAAATATCCAAATGGATGCTGGCGTTGCCGGAACATCTCTGCGGCCAGTTGTTTATGCAGTGATAATTTATCCGATAATTGAGTGACAAGCGCAGAGACAGACATAATTAATAGCCGTTAGATTGAGATTGACGATAAGCATTCTGTAACGGGCGGATCTGATTCAATCTTGCCTGATCTATAGCCTGAGCAATCTGCTGCGAATCAGCCGTAGTACGGGCGATTGAAGCTGCATCAATATCCATTGCCGCAGATTGCATGGCCAGCCAGTGCTGCTGTTGTGGGTATTGCTGTTGTTCAAATCCTAGCCGCCCGCGTATATCCGCCATACATACCCGTAAAATCTGGGCAAAGCGTTGCGGGCGGCGAAAAGCATCGGTTTTTTTCAGAATGTCCAGAACCGTTTTCGGTTTGAACTGGCTCACACTGTGCAGCCTGATATGATATTCACAGACAAGCCTTGCCAGCTGTGCGCACACCTTAGGCACCTGCCAGCGCTGGTTAACTGCCTCCACAGGCAGAATACCGGCATGATCGTGTCCGGGATGGCTAGGTAATTTATCAACTGGTGTCAGCGCCTTACCCAGATCATGGGTAAGCGTAGCGTAGCGTTCTTCCAGCGAATAATCATGTTCGGCTGCATACTGCAAACAAAGTAGCGTATGCTCACCAGCATCTATTTCCGGATGATAATCAGCCCGTTGCGGTACACCGAATAAAGCATCTACTTCCGGCAGAATAATCTTCAGTGCACCACAGATACGTAAAACCTCAATCATCAAACGGGGTTGCTTTTCCATCAGCCCTTTCGCCAGCTCCTGCCACACCCGCTCAGCAACCAGCGCATTTACCTCACCATTGTCCACCATCTGGCGCATTAATACCATCGTTTCATCCGCAACCTGAAACCCGTAACGGGCTGCAAATCGGGCGATACGCAAAATCCGCACAGGATCTTCCGCAAATGCCGGGCTGACATGGCGCAAAATACCACGGCGTAAATCAGACAGACCATTATATGGATCGATCAGATTGCCCGCTGCATCTTCTGCCATCGCATTTATCGTTAAATCTCGTCGCTGCAAATCCTGCTCCAGCGTAACATCAGCTGCTGCATGAAAAGTAAAGCCAGCATAACCTGCCGCTACCTTGCGTTCCGTGCGCGCCAGCGCATATTCCTCATGTGTCTGCGGGTGCAGAAAAACCGGAAAGTCTTTGCCCACCGGCTGATAGCCAGCCTGTAACATATCTTCAGCGCTGGCACCTACAACTACCCAATCGCGGTCAGCTACCGGACGTTGCAAATACTTATCCCTTACCGCCCCACCAACTAAATAAATTTGCATATCAAACGTATCAATCAAAAACAGAATATCATTGTGCCGTAGTCCAGAGCAGCTGTTAACTGATTTTTCCAGCAGATAAACCCAAAACCAATAGAAAAACACAATTCAAACATCAGCCAGCTCCAGACAATTACAGCATAGATAATAAAAAGCTCTGCTTACAGGCAGAGCACTTACATCGCACGGTAATTACATCATTAGCACGGGCACAATCATAGCCAAGCCCGGGAAAATCGGCACCGTAGAAAAAGCAATAATCAGCAGACGTTTAAACATTGTCTCCTGCTGCTTTTCATCCGTAACACTCACCACCAGCGTACCGGCAATATGAATCGGATTAACCACACTGAGCATCGCCGGAGCTGCACAGGCTGTCAGAATCAGCGAAATTTGCGGTGAGTCACCAAAAATAGTAAATACCATCGGAATCATCAGACTGATTACGCCTAAAGTAGACGACTCAACATTACTCAGGAAAGTAATCAGGTAAGCCAGCATAAATAGCAAAGCAATTTTACTGCTGGTCAGACTTAACAGCCCATGCTCAACTGCTTTCATTGTATCTATCTGCATCATCGTACCAATGAGAACCAGCAAACCACTGATAACCACCACAGCATTCCACGGAATCTTTTTCACAAAATCCTTACTGTTTTTAGGGAAAAACAGCATCAGCACCACAGCCAGCGTCAAAGCAGTTAAGCCCACATTGGCTTTAGCAAAGACCACCAGCAGAAGAAAAATCAAAACTGCAACAGTAGAGCATATAGCATAAAATGGTTGTAACTGATGATTGTCACCGTTTTCCTGCTTGATTGGTTTAAGCAGCAAAAAGCCCTTTTTGGATGCATTAACATCATCTTTATCAACTACTCTTTTTTCATGAAACACAATCTGTAAAGCAATGACAAAAATAAAACTGATTAACATTCCCAGCAGCCATACCAGCCACGGGTTATACATAACTTGCGCCTTTTTAGCTGCATCAAGAATTACCTGACCAGTGGGATTAATCGGCGACAATGCCCCCGTATTAGCCCCAATAATTGCTGCCATCTCACAGATAAAAAACAGTCTGGGATGTTTTCTGCCCAAAGCTGCAATTACAGGTACCAGCAACGTAATCGAAGCAGTAGAAAAGGCACCGGCTGTAGAAATAGTAAATCCAATAAAATAGCCAATCCAAGGTACAACATGCGTATGATGCCCCAACTTAGCGTATACCTTATCAGTAAACCAGCTCAATCCGCCGCTTTTTTCCAGATGAGCAAATAATATAGACACACCAATTAACAACGTCACAATAGCGCCGGGAAAATGATGGAGAACATCCTTACTACTTAGCACCATCCCTGTGGCAGAACTATCTGCAATGAGCACAGATACCATAACCAACACTGCTGTAGCACTAAACCCCAGCAAACCAATATTGACATGTCGCCAGACAGCCAGAATCAAAATCACAACTAATAATACGAGCGATAATACTTGTAGTAAGTTCATAGATTGTCCTGATTTGTTATCGTTCTGAAAAAAAATTACGCAGAAAATCGTAAAATAATCAAACGGAATTTATGCTAATTTGACCTTAGTCGTATTCTCCTTCGTCAAAATTGAGTGAATGCATCATTTATCATTTATAGCGTATTTAATAGATTCTAACAAACTAAAATTAACCTAATGGATATATTTGCAATAGCAAACCCTCTTAGAAAAAAAACTGATTTAAAACAAACTTACAAAATATACTTATGTAAGATAAAAGAAAAAATTTTAATTAATGACATTTTGTTCTCCGGAAAAACAAAATGCACTTATCAAAACCATTGATTACCATACACATACAGAATATATGTAAAGTATTATTAAATTTGGCGATGAGCACAAACTTACCACATCATTGTTGCAGCAAACAAAGCTGGGCCCGAAATAATCGGGAAAGCTAAAAAGCAATTATCAACAGATGCTGAAATTAGCTGCTTTCCTCAATCGCATCACGACTATCAGCACGATCGTTATATCAATATGTTAGACAACAACACCAGAGGGCATTCCAGCATAATCAGCCATAAATACCGGAAGATCCAAAATCATAAAATTAACCGCTTTATCTGACCAATCAACCCAATAACAGACGATTTCACATCATTTAGATAGAAAAGATAACAGAATTAGCTGGTTAGTAACCATAATGCGCAAATTTTCATCCGGCATTCGAAACATGCATATACCAATGTTATGCTGCTGAAAACCAGCATTGAAATAAATATCTTTCAAGCCATAAAGATAAATGCTTATAGCCAAAAATATTTTAATCAGACAAAACCAGATTCATGCGCTCTATGGCTTCTTCAATATCTTCATCATGGTCTATACAAAAAAAATTTAAAATCATTCGTTTTAGGAATTTTTTAAAAATTTCTGTTTTTGAAAATTCAACTAATTGGTTTGTGAATAAATCAAACAAACTATTAACGAAAGCTTTCCATACACCATAATCATCAACGCCATTAGGATAAAGCTGATTAAAATAGTTATTGAGCTCATCCTCACTAAAAACGTATAGCGTATCCAAACATTGATACTCCCAATCACCGATACTGTATCTGAGGTGATAAATTGCCTCTGTCGTACAGTAATTCTCAGCAAAACCCCCGTTTTAATAACTGTTTAAAACCTTAGCAAAAACCTGTTCCGTATTAAAGCATCAATTAATTTCGCCGTATTCACAGTTGCAATCAAAGGCAAAAACATAAAATATTAACCCAGAATCTTGTATTAAAAATTTCTCAATCCCATTAATGGAAAAATCAAGAATCTTTTAACTTATCTAGTGGTTAAGGCTAATCAAAGAATTACTCCACCCTCATCTTTGGATACTAATCTTGTGAATTAATAATATATAATCAATACCTAAACAATCATTAAAGTGATTGCAATAACTCCTTAGTTCACTTCTTTAATAAAAAATCATAACCAACATATTAATTAGTATATTGGTAGAAAATTAGCATAAAACCAAACAGTATAAAAGAGAGAAGAAGATGACTACATAAAACACAGCCAATAGTAAACATTCATAGTACTAATACAGCATTAATATAATCAATAACAAACAAAAGCTATCTGGTTGCCTGTTATCATGCAGCAGTTACCACAATAACAAATTACCGTTTAACAACATGCATGACAGCCAGCCAGATAGCTTGCAACAAATATAATCAGTGCTTACTGTCTGGTGTGCGTTCCTTCAACTTCCAGCTATTACCTGCATGCTGAGTTGGAGGTGCTTTTTCATGGTCTTTCAGCGTAATATAATTTTCCACACCATGACCATGCTGATCAACTTCCTGATAAATTCCGCCATTAGTACCAGAATTATCACCGGGTTTCAGATTACTCATATACCACTCCTTTTTTACAATATCTACCGTGAAGCTACGGTAGACTTATTATTGATTGTAATTTTAAATAATACAAGAACTTAACCTTAATTTAACTTGCTGAGATTAAATTAACAGCTACAAGAGTTTAAAGTAAACTACGGCATCTTTAGATACGGCTAATTAATAGCAGAATATATTGATTCAGCTAGTCATTAATCAACAAATAAACTCATTGTTGGCAACAAACAGCAAAATAATCATTTATAAATAACTGATAGAAATGATTTAATCATAGTTGCTGATTCTCAGCATCCAAAATACCATAATAAACAATAAAGAAGTTTTTAATCGCCCATGTAGCTTGTATCAGGTATCCGGGCGATTTTCGGTTACAATAATCGCTTGCCAAGAAAAAAGTAAGGACAAATATGATATGCGCTCAGGTGCGTGATTACCTGCAAACGCAAGGATTAAAAGTACCGGCAGAAGAAGTACAGATGGCCATATTGGCGATACAATCTGTATTAGAGCTGGCTCAGGCAGAAATCGATATGTCTGTATTGTGGTATGAAGAAAACGGATTCAGACTGGCACAAAAATTTGGCTTGGATCAGGCAGCATTGCGTCAGATACAGCCAGTTGATCTGTTTACCGCCAATAATAACAGCGCTTATACCTTGCGCCAGATGTATCTTGCTTTCGACTCAATAGCAAGCCGGCATCATAACGATACCTTTGCTGTATATTTATACGAAACAGATGACAAAGCAGGGCAGTTATATCGATTATTGGCTCAGGGCAGTAAATTGCCGGCCAGAATTGAATGCGGGCAGCAACAGGTGCAACAGTATCTATTTGCCCGAACAGCGACAACCGGCTGGCTGAATCAAGTAAATGACGTTCAGCAATGGCTTGCAGATGGCAACCTGAGCGGTGAACAGACCGGTGCCTCCCAGCTAGCAGCGCCCATAACCGGAGAGCAGGGGCAGATACTCGGCGTATTGCACACCACCCATCAGCATAATAATGCCATTACCGACGCCGAATTAATCGACTGGACAGCACTGGCCATAGCGATCACACCATTACTGCAAAATCTGCATAACGCCAGTACAGCACTTATCAAGGGATAAATATCATGACAACAACACATCAAAACCAGATTAAAGATCATAGCCCAGTACGCTTTATTGCCTCCTGCCGTTTACCAACACAGTGGGGTGAATTTACCATGTACGGGTTTGAAGACATACGCAACCGGCAGGAGCACGTAGCACTCACCGTAGGCGACATTGCCAGTGGCGAAGCAGTACTGGGACGAATTCATTCGGAATGTCTTACCGGCGATGCCTTATTTTCCAAGCGTTGCGATTGTGGCCCGCAGCTTGAAGCTGCCATGAAAGCCGTGCAGCAGGCAGGATGCGGCGTAATCGTTTACTTACGTCAGGAAGGGCGTGGCATTGGTTTATTAAACAAAATCAGAGCCTACAAACTACAGGATGAAGGTCTGGATACAGTAGATGCTAATCTGGCCTTAGGGCTACCCGTAGACGCCCGCGATTTTTCTCTGGCTAAAGATATACTTGATTATCTCGGTATACACTCAGTACAGCTAATGACCAACAACCCGCAAAAAGTGGCCACACTCCAGGCGCATGGTATCAACGTAGTTAATCGCATACCCCTGCATGTTGGACAGAATCCTGAAAATCAGCATTACTTGCATACCAAAATTGAAAAATTAAAACACTTTACCGACTAAATTACCTATCCAGTCTGCTCGCATTTCACAGTAACTACTTGCAGACTGCATTGAATACCACATTCATCATCTTTTCACCAATGCTGTATTTTTAATTTACAGTCCCCTCAACTGAGTAGTTACAGAGAATTAATCAATTACAGAATAATTTTATACACTTAACACAGTACAGCAGAGTGAAATAGAAGAGTGTTCACCTGAGTATTAAAATTGAAGCAGCCGGTTCAAACTGTAAATTAAATTCAGAAAGAACCGGCTGCTTCAATTTTTAAATAGAAATCAAGTGCCACCTGATTTACATATAATTAGTTTTAATTTCCCTCCATGACAGGCGTTTAAAGGAAATGGGACACATATTAACCCCTTCAAAATCAATGCTGTTACCCTGATTATCGAATCCTCCGATTAGTGAACGGAAGCAACTAGTAGGTTGTTTACGGTCACCACCACCGGGTATAAGCGGGCTGCGTAAGCCTGATTGAGAAGTAATCTTTTGATTCCCCCCGCCAATAAACGAATATGCTATCGTACCTTGTACGCCAACACTGCTTGATAACTCAGGATCATTGCTAATATGGGGATCATTCCGAGTCAATGCGCTACCAGTCAGCGCATTAAACTGAGTTGTGCGGCTATAGACATTTGTACTTTCATTGACAATCGTTGTATCACAAGGATCTTTCGGTTTAGTATCACCGGATACCGAATATGAGCGAGTTACCACGATGCCTGCGTATAAAAGCTGTTGTACAGGTGTTACCACACGCTCACCATCATTATTTAATTTAAAATACCATCCCTTATATCTTTGTTGAGAAAACGGCAAATTACTTAATTGACCTTTGCTGCCATTGTATGTCATGACTTGCTCTAAGAGTGAACTCTTATCAATTAAAGCATTATTGGTTTCATCCGGATCATCATAGATACCATAAATAGCTTGTTCATCATTATTATTCAAATCAGACTGGTAAATATTACTGCCCGTACCGAATACAATAACCAGTTTTTTATGGTCACTTGAATTATTCTGAGCCGTTTCGTTTTCAACCTCGTATATAGCAGGAGTAGCAGTTATTGGCGCTCCTGCCGAGAATATTTTAGTGGCAGTCCATTTGGCCGGATCTGGATTGCGCAGATCAAATCTGAATAAATTGCCGCCATAATCGCCTGCGTAAACCAGATCAGCAACGCCATCGCTGTCCAGATCATAAGCAACTGGGCTGGAGAGGCCGCCCGAACCGCCAGGACCTACCAGTTTGGCAATTTGCTCACCAGCTTTCATGCCCACTTTCGCATATCCCGCAGTGCCAACATCGATACCTAATGCATCATAAACAAATAAAGCAGATTCAGGAGATTGTTGCACCGGTTGAGCCATATTGTCAGAATAGTTATAGCCATTATTAATAAAGGCAGCCTCTCTAATATGATCGGTAACGGATGTCCATGAAGCTTTTACATCTTTGTTCACCCGGATGCGCGAAGCTATTGGTGTGCCTATCGTATAACCAAATTGATTATTAGCACCGGAAGGTGTCTGAAACAAGAATACATCCTTATACCAGTCACCGCTACTCATATTGTCGGCTGCTATAGGCGCACCGGAAATCAAATCATTCCCACCAATATTAATAGCGAAAGCACCACGTCCGGCTTGCCCCATATTGGAAATCATATAGATTACGCTTGGTGCATCTTTTCTTTTTTCAGTTTCATACACCGAGAATCCACCATTCAATAAATAGCGGTGAGGATGATCGGAATCTCTGCCATACTGATTATTAGTCAGATCTTTATAGTAATGAGCCACCAGATCACTACCATTATTACTCTGGCGCTCAATAGCCATTGGCATATAATTAAACTTCAGATCATAGGGATGGTCTGCATTATTAGTTGCGCGGAACACATAAACCATACCATCATTTGCAGAGGTAATCATATATTTCTGATAGTTGGTTTTATCAGTGCCCACGGATACCTTATCGCCGATAGACCGAATCGGATTATCCAGAATGTCGCCAATATTACGACGGCTTTCATCTCTAGTTTTTTCATCTATTTTGTCGCGCTGGCGATAATCCAGTACAAAATCATTTTTTTTAATTGCACTATCAGCTTTCGAGCGGGCATACCAGCTCAATAATCCTTCCAGCCACTCTGAATTATTTTGATAATTATTATTTGGTATCTTAAAATAATTATTATCAAATTTTTTCAATGAACTGGAGTACAGATAAGTATCTTGCCCATCGTTTAGCAATAGCTGACGATTGCCATAAGTTGGCTGCCTGTCGCATGAGGTTTTACTTGTATCATTCTTGGCATGAATACAGATTTTACTGCTCCAAGGGCCGGTATCTACTATTGCCGTAACAACAGAATCAGCAGACGTACCACCTGTTACCGCAACAGTAGGTACGGAAGTTGTCACATCGGTTATTGAAGTTGTTGTTGCTCCTTTGATTTCCTCAAATATCTCTTGAAATGCGTTAAGAATTTGCTGTTGTGAATTTGCATTAAAAAAGTATTTTGCATCTGGATTGGTTATTGGATCGTAATCCGGTCTGGGTGAAGCGCCATTGCGCAGATAGCTATGAGCAGTTTTTTGCAGGTTTGTCAGTCCTTTATAGCCAAGACCCACACCTATGGTAAATGTCTGTGCAGTCTGCGTGAATGTATCAGAGTGCCCCGGGTTGCCCGCTAGCGGATCAGGGCCATCCCATGGCTGACCAGCATCATCGGTAAGTCTTCTATCTTTAAATTTATTTGTATTAACATTGTAAGCACCGCCCCAACCATCAGTAAAATCTTTTGTATAGCTATATTTACCAAAACTTTTAGTGGCTAAAGTTTTTGTGTAATACTCTAATAAATGGGTGTGATCCACTACACCAACATTTGTCGGTCTGTAGTCATCCCCATCAAAATAGCCATCATATCCCCATGTCAGATTTGCTGCATACTTGGTAGAATCTGTTATTGGAAGGGTGCCTGCATCAAGACCGTCAGTTAGCAGAATCAGGTAGGATTTCTGGCAACGATATTGCAGCTTATTAATCATTGTATTTCTCACTACGCCATTCAGGCGAAGTGTGGTAGGGGTGCCGCCAGCAGCTATCAGTCCAGCAATATTATATTTTGTATTCCCATTAATATGATCCATGATCCAATCATATCCTTCTTTAGTTGAAGTATCATAGAAATGGTTATAATTTGCATATACCAAATTGTTGGTTTTTCGATCTCGCTCTGAAGTCAACCAGTTGTTCATCGGCTGAAGGCTATAATAGAAATCATTTCTGTAATCGTTTACAATCTTTGATAATACGGTTTGAACCATCTTAATTTTTCTTAATGGTGTTATGCCGTCAGCTTCCGTGTTCGCTTTACAAAAACCGTAATAAACTCGCTTATGCTGTTCTACCGGATGATCAGGATCATCGTAGTCGTCCATTAACCATCCCAGATCAGGCACGTCTATTCTGTCATTTTCATCACTCCAAGGCGAAGGAACGCCCCAGTTATTACATTTTTTTGTACGTGAATCTAGGCTTTTGCAAGTGTAAGTATAATATCGACAACTCCAGCCCATAGGATCAATCATACTGCCAGAATCATCAATATAAAAAGTAATGTTTGGCTTGATATTAAAAGCTGTTGTAGTAGTTGATTTACTTTGCAGATGTAAAGGTATATCAGCAAATATATTGTTTGCGGCCTGTGCCTGAAATATAAATACACCAAAAATACTGGCAATTGCTTTTGAAAGGATTTTTTTACCAATGCCAGCCTTGGAATTAGCATCCTTGTGATCCATATACATTTACTCTCCACTAAGTGTACAAGCAGTATCAAGCTCTATAAGTTGAATGCAACTTATAAAGTTAAAATAGATCATATTATTATCTACAAGACATAATTATTCAAATAAAAGGTTAAAATTTTCTTGTAAAATATTATTAATTCATATGAAGATGTTATAATTGGTTAATTAATTTACATATTTTTATGAATTAAAAATTAAATTGAATAAATTTAAGTTCAAATTTGTTGCATGATAGGTAATCTGCTTAAAATAATAATGTATGGGAATGTAGGGTTGGTTACACTTTATCTTAAAATGATAAAAGAATCGTCTGAAACTTATAAAGCGGTTTGGCCGAAATTATTTAATAGTTTTTAACGCAATTGTAGTAATTAATGAATCATTGAATGTTTTACATTTGGATTTTCCAATCCTGAGGTATTAACTGATTCTTTGACATTATGCTTGTTTATTATTAGAGTAATTTCTAAATTAGATAATATTGTACCTTGTTTACTTAGGTGGTGCCGTGGGGGCTAGGAAAAAATGTATTAGAGTATCATGTGTCTTTTGTTTGTAAATTCAAAATTCTATATTTGTGCTTTCTTGTTATGATAACACTTAATTTACTTTATTCTTTAAGGAAAAATTGTTAGTACGATTACTGGTATTTACATAATACACCATGACAAGAATTGATAGATTCAGATAAAAAATCTGTTTGATTCATATCGTAAGGTATACTTTGATTTAGATGACAATAAAGTTGATATTAAATCACTAAGCGAGATTTATAATTTAGGTATGCATGTCACAACAATCAGTATGAATCTTTCTGAATGCTTTGGATTGATTAGTGGTGAATATATTCATCAATTAAAGTTCAGTTAAAAGCTTATGATTACAAGCTTAAATCGAGGATATACATAATATTCATCGGTATTTGGATATGTCAAAGATGCCATATCAAATGGCTGCATCGATAGTGACGATTAACCATGCTGGTGCCAAAGTGAATAGAAAAAATTGCTTGGAAGGAATGATAACGAAATCAGGTTATGATTGAGATGAATGGCCAAAGGCGGTATTTAAAGAAGATGGGAAAGGTGCCGCGTTAGGTATTGATTTGGTAATCATAGTGGCGTTGAGTCAAGTATAGGAAATATTGTGTTAAATTTGCTCGACGGAACCAAGATTAAAATAAAGGTTTATAAATGGAAAATGATAAAAACCAAGTAGTAGATTTATTGATATCATATAATCAAATTTTAGTTCGAGCAAGATCTTACTCTGAGCAATTATCGCAGTGGGGCAAAGTAAATATTAAGCAAGATGCTGTAATTCATAATAATTATGTTATTTTTGATCCTTTATTTGCAGATGCTTTTGGCGCTAATGTTCTTTTAAAATTAACAGACAAGTTTGTCATCGATAAAAAAGCACAACGTTGTATTGTTACACCGTTTTATGTTAATAGTAGTAGTCATGTTGAAGTTGCCTCTGCAACTGAGAATTTTAAAATTAACATAAAGTTAGATTCGCCTTTATATTCTCTTTACTACGAAATCTGTGAAAGTGATGAGGTTTTTTATAAATTTACTTTTGTACCTACAGAAATCCCCATAGAGGCTCAATATCTTATTGATGATCCTTGGGGAGGGGAGAAAAATAAAGCTCTTAAACTTGGTTTTTTGTAATTAAATCAAATTATAAATTAAAATTATTTGATAAGAATCAGGTTAAAATTTTAAGGAAAGTGATTCTGAATGCTATTGATTGTGTTATTTACTATATATTAAATACGCAATAACAAAATAAAAAAAATAATATTATTAATATTGTGAGATGGTAAAAATGAAAAAAATTGCTGAAGCTGGTGATGGTTTATCGGGTGAGCTTTTTACTTAGATAAAGCTGGATAAAAAAATTTAGTAAATATAAATAAGTATGATTAGTTAATGATCACTATGGCTATTAAGAAATGGTACTCAGTCCGCTTGGAGTTAGACCAGCAAGGCTTGGGATACCGATTTTGTTGTGCTATTTAGCTGGATTACCCACTTAATACTGTTGATGATATGCAACTGCTTTGCGTGTGCTTAAGTTATCTAACCGACATCCCGCAACGTTTATACGCTATTTATTAGTAAAGTGGCGGTGACAATGTCAAAGAGAGGTAACTAGTCTGCTATGACTATACTGAAGTTTATCTATAGGTTTCGGTTACAGTTGGCGACGATTATGTAACGAATAGCTTTGCTTATGATATTGCCAATTAATTTAATGCACTTTCATTAATATCCGGCAGGATTTTCTTTGTATTATCGCTGGTAATGGCATTTTGGTGACGATAGATACAGCTTTTAGGCAATTTGATTAACTATTCATTTGGCTGGTGCTCTGTATAGGTACGATTAAGGTATCAGGTTTGCTTGAGGATGCTTTTGGTAATGTAATAGGGAGAGTGTTTTGTGCTTATGCATGAATTCAGTCAGCAGACTACTGAATATCATCAGAAGTAAATCTGGTTGATGTTATCTATGTTTAAATCTTTTGGGGTAATTTTGTGCTTTTGATTTATGTCTAAATAGTTTTGTTATGCAAGGCATTTTATTTCGACTTAATAATAATTTTTTGAATCTTTATGAAGAGGAGTTAGGCTAGCAAGAATAGTTCTTTACGCACATTGAAAGGAATGGCTGAAAATATGAGGCGTTGCGTTTGTATATTTTATATTTTAAAACAGTATATTATAAAATAATTGTTTGATGTGATTAAAAATAGCTTGCTGTGTTTCTTACTCTATGATTTAATACGCGCCTCAACAGTGCAGGGTGATTAGCTCAGTTGGTAGAGCGTCTGCCTTACAAGCAGAATGTCGGCGGTTCGACTCCGTCATCACCCACCAGTTTTTGTTGTTTATGCTTAGCATAAAACTTGCGCGGTGGTAGCTCAGTTGGTTAGAGTACCGGCCTGTCACGCCGGGGGTCGCGGGTTCGAGCCCCGTCCGCCGCGCCAATTTATGGTTTCGCTGTTTTCTTTTATGGGTGATTAGCTCAGTTGGTAGAGCGTCTGCCTTACAAGCAGAATGTCGGCGGTTCGACTCCGTCATCACCCACCAAATCTTTCATACTATCTCATTCTTAATTTCAGTTTAAATTTCCAAATTTCTATTAGGTTTTTGAACTATTGTTATTTTGTTATTGCTGTGTTTGTACAAATAAGTGCTTAAACATTGCTATGAATCTCTGAATAAGCTGATATGCATCTGTTTGTATATAATTGATATTTTTTGCTTGGCATAAATTATAAATTATTTTATAATTCTATGCTCAGTCAGTTTTGATTGTTTGTGCGGATATGGCGAAATTGGTAGACGCACCAGATTTAGGTTCTGGCGCCGAAAGGTGTAAGAGTTCGAGTCTCTTTATCCGCACCACAGATTTTAAAAGATATCTTAGAAATTAAGATATCTTTTTTATTTTGTTATTCCGTTTTGTTTATTCTCTTTAAGCTTTATTTAAGCTTATATCTGCTACAGTTTTTCAAAAATCGTTTATTTGTTTATTGATTTATTTTACGGGTTGAAATAAGTTTTATCTGAATCAAAGCCGGTTTATTTTATATTTTATTCGGTTTTATGCTTATGTAAATAAGCTTTCAGGATTATTTTATTGCTTTTAGTGAAAATAGCTGAATGTTTGATTGAATAATTGTTTTTAGATTTGAATATTAAAGCATTTATTTAGAATTTGGTTATAAGTTTATTTGCTGGATATATTGATTCCCATAGATGAATATTCCGATTTATTTCAATAAAAAACTGCACTGTCTGGCATAAAGCTGATGCAGGCAGTGCAGTTTATGATTCTGAAAATTGATTATTAAGGCTACATGGTATCTAAGGTATCTATACCTAATAAAGCTAAACCTTGTTGCAGGGTTTTGCCGGTAAGGCTGGCTAGCTGCAAGCGACTATTGCGTGTGGCCTCATCTGTTTTCAGTATTGGGCAGGCTTCATAGAATCGACTGAATAGGGTAGCAATTTGATACAGGTAAGCTGCCAGATAATGTGGATAGGCGGTATCGGCAACGCTATTAAGTATGTCTTCAAATTTAAGCAATTCTACAGCCAGTTGTTGTTCCAATGGTTCATTGAGGCTAATTTCGCTATTTTTATCCCATGTCTCTGCTTTGCGGAATACGCTTTGTACGCGGGTGTAGGCATACTGTAAATAGGGAGCTGTATTGCCTTCAAATGATAACATGCTGTCCCAGTCAAATATGTAATCGCTGGTGCGGTTTTTACTTAAATCAGCATATTTTACTGCGCCGATACCTACTGCGTGTCCAATATGTGCTATTTCGGCGGGGGACAGGTCGGGGTTTTTGCTGGCGACTAAGGCAGATGCACGAGTTACGGCTTCGTTGAGTAAGTCCAGTAATTTTACGGTGTCACCGCTGCGGGTTTTAAAGGGTTTGCCATCTTTACCCATCATGGTGCCAAAGGAGACATGTTCTGCGAGTACGCTTTCCGGTAGCCAGCCGGCTTTGCGGGCTACGGTAAATAATTCTTGAAAATGCAGGCTTTGGCGTGCATCTACAACATATAAGAGGCGATCGCCATGCAGGGTATTAATGCGATAGCGTACACAGGCTAAATCGGTACTGGCGTAAAGGAAACCGCCATCTTTCTTCTGGATAATGAATGGCATTGGTTCATCATCCTGATTTTTAAATTCTTCAAGAAAAACTACTTTAGTTCCATCGCTGTCTACAGCGATGCCTTTGGCCAGCAGTTCGTTTACGGTTGGTTGTAGCTGATCGTTATAGAATGATTCGCCGGTTACATCTGTAGGTAATAGTTTTAACCCCAGTTTTTGGTAAACAGCCTGAGCATGTTGTAGTGATGTTTGTACAAATTGTTGCCATAAAGCCAGTACGCTGGCTTCTCCGCTTTGTAATTTGACTACATATTCGCGGGCGGTATTGGCAAAATTTTCGTCTTCGTCAAAGCGTATTTTGGCGTTACGGTAAAATTGTTCCAAATCGGCTAGTTCCAGATCGGCACGACCGTTTTGTTGCTGTTCTGTCAGATAAGCTACCAGCATGCCGAATTGGGTACCCCAGTCTCCTACGTGGTTCTGTGCAATAACTTTGTGCCCCAGAAAAGACAATACTCGGTTTAGGCTGTCTCCAATAATGCTGGAGCGTAAATGCCCTACGTGCATTTCTTTGGCAAGGTTGGGAGAAGAATAGTCGATCACTATGGTTTGTGGTTCGCTGCTGTGAGTAATGCCTAAATGATCATCCTGTAAAGCGCTCTTGATATATTGAGCCAGTTTTTCCGGTCGCAGATGCAGGTTGATAAAGCCAGGGCCAGCAACTTCTGCTGTGGCAATTAAGGGGTTCTCTTGTAGGGCATCGGCGACTTTCTGAGCCAGTTCGCGTGGGTTTTGTCTGGTTTTTTTGGCTGCACCCATGACGCCATTGATTTGATAATCACCAAAGTCTCTGTTTTTGGCTGGTTGCAGGATAATTGGGTGTTCGGTTAATCCGGCTGCGCTGAATGCCTTTTCAACTTCAGTGGCAACTTGTTGATATAATTTCATGTTGGTTTAATGATTAAGCAAATGGTTCATTTTCGCATAAATATGTGTAAATCGCATTATTGGTTTAGCTAAAGGTAATGTTGCTAGGGTAACTTTAGACTACAAAATAGTCTCTTTGTATTTTATTTATGCAGTATTCATTCTGTTAATTAGCAGTATGAACCTTAATAATTTTTTTGTGGGAATATGCATAAAGTGGGGTAGCTATTATCTTATCGCTCTTACTTGATAAAACCAGTGGCAACGATTTTTTTCTTTTTATGGTTAGTTGATGCGATGTCTGTTGGCGATTATTGTGAGCTTGGTTCATTATATCTTTTGGGTAACAGATGAAGCGATAGATGATGCGGCAGGAGGTTTCGCAGAAGTCTATATTAAGGTTGGTATACGCAAGAGGTTTAAAAATGTCATTGGTTCTAAAAGCTCAAATGAAATTTTTTCAAAACTCAAAGAGACAAGGTACGCAACAGGCAATCCTAGTTATGTAAATGATGGCGTATGAGCTGTCTGTGGGGTATATCAGTGTTTAATAAAACTGCTCAATCACTGCTGGTCAGAAATGCTGATCAAGACAAGTGAATGTTAAACCAGAACCAGTAATTGCAGGCAACCAATAACAGGGTAAAAACGACAATAAAAAGCATGTTAATATACATAAGGTTGAAGTTAAAACTACCTCAAGCACGGTGAGGGGTAATACCGTGGCTGCAATGAAAGAGGCGTAGAACTATCTATTTAATCAATTAGGAACGTCAATGATATGAAGAAGTTAATTTTAACGACTGCAACATGTTTAATTGCCGCAACGTCTGCGTCTGCAAAAGATTTCAACTGGGAACAAATCGCCCACACTCCAGATGGCTTTATTTTATATGCAGATAATAATTTTTATGAAGGTCAGGATTTTGCGTGGATCATAATCAAGGAGCCTAAACCCTTTGAAACGCCAAAAGGTAATTCTGCCGATTCCACAATGCTAAAAGTTCATATAAATTGTCAAAAAAATTTAATGAAGATGGCTGATACTGCTTATTTAAAAAATAACAAAGTTATCGAGACGGATAATGATGTTAAAGAGAATGCATATAAAAAAATTAAGGCAGATACGATGTTCTCAGTAATTGCAGATTGGTATTGTTCATCTTGACTTATCCGTAGCAACTTAGATAAAACTTTGATACTGCAAAAGGAATTTTTATGTCTAAGCCATCTTTGACAAATGAGCTTACTCGCTTGTATGAATTGCTGGAGAAAGGGGCGATTACACAGGAGGAGTATGAGGAACATAAGGCTTTATTATTAAACCAAGCCCGCGGTGCATCTTCACAGAATGATGGCTACAGTAGTAGTCCGGCACAGGCTAAACCAGCAAGTGAAGTACCACAAATTATCATCAATCAAAGCTCATCAGTTGCCGCGTCAGCCAGTGCAACTGCTGTAGCCAAAAATGGCGGTTGTTTAAAAAGTGTTTTAGCTGCAATTGGTTTTCTGGTTGTAATTGGTGCAATTCTGAAAGCTTGTTCTAGTGACGAAAAAACAGTATCAAGTACGCCTGCATCAGAACCGGCTGCTCAGATTGTTGCTAATGCAGTTAATCAGGAGGCTGCTCAGGAAAATATGCAGGCTGCATTACAAACTGCGAAGCAGGAGAATACAGCAGTAAATAATGAAATAAATGCGTTATGGACTGATATGGATGCGGATGTGCGCAACCATTTAAAGTCTCAGCAGCTTGCATGGAACCAGCAAAAGAAGAGGCAGTGCCAGTCAAACCAATACCCTACGCCGGAGCAGAATCAAATTGAGCATTTAAACTGTGAGACAAGCCTAACACACACACGCATATCTGAACTGGAAATACTACAGAATCAGCTATATGCGGAAGTAAAGGAGGCGAAGCTACAAAAGCTAAGGCAAGAGGCAAATGATTCATTGGAAGTACTACAGTCAACATGGGATTCCATACCGGAACCGATTAAGGATCAGCTGAGTACAAACTTTAAAAACTGGACTAAGAGTGCGGATAATGAATGCGATTCTGCAAAGCCGGCTGATACACAGGTGCAGACAGATATCAACCGATACATTTGTAGAATAAAGCTGGTAAAAGCTAAAACCAAGGAGCTTGAGGGTTATAAAATTTAATCTTGATTATGTTGCAGATTCAAGCTGGTTTAGTGCTGGCTTTTTTATTGAGGTAAATGATGCTGCTAGTTGGGGGTATTCTGAATGTACCGAATTTCAAGGAACTTAATGTTATTTGCAATAATACGCTTAGTCGATAACGTCATTTCCATGAAAAACAATAATATGCTCAATATAGCAAGGCATTTGTCGAAAAAAGCTTCTTTGCCTGTTACAACAAAATAGCTAGCTCGTATAAGGCTACTGTGTAGCATTCAAAGGAGCAGTCGGGGGCATGAATGTGTAGCACATTGATTGGCCAGATTGAAACATTGGCGGCCAGTACGCTTAAATTTCATATCATCACGCCTGAATACGTCTACGCCAATGCTTGTATTACGGGGTATGACAGGACAAGAAAGGTATCAGGTGGTGCGCAGTTGATTAAGGTTAATCTGTATTTTTGATCTTTTTAAATTCGCAGTTAGGTTTTTTCTTATCTCTGTTTTAAGTAGGCGATGCTTTTTTGAATAATATTATTCAGGCTAGATTGTTTTTTATCGGTTAGTGGCTAAAGATAAGTGTGTTCTGCGGTAGCTGATGATGGTATATCAATGATATGTCATGCGTACAATTTTGAAAAAATATTCAGCATTATATGTACCTGTAAATGAGTCTAGGGCAGGGTTCTAGCTGGCTATCTTTGTCTGTGCACTCAGCCGACGCGATAAAAGGCCAGGCTACCCAGCAGGTTTGGCAAGAAGGATACGCGCTTATTGCCACTCATTACGGCACGTTGTAGAATTTTTAAATGATTTTTGCTGCATAATCTGTCGAAATCCTGAAGTGTACACCAGTGAATGTTGGGGGTGTTATACCATTGATAAGGCATGCGTTCTGATACTGGCATATGTCCACCAAGGGCGATTTGCAGGCGATTGCGCCAGTAGCCAAAGTTGGGAAAGGTTACAATGGCTTCTCTGGCGACGCGTTTCATTTCCTGCAAAATATTTTCGGTGTTTTTCATGGCTTGAATGGTTTGGCTCAATACAATGGTATCAAAGCTATTATCGTTAAAGTGTTGTAATCCGGCTTCCAGATCGGCCTGTATGACGTTGATACCACGCTGCATGGCAGCTAAAACACTGCCGGTAGCAATTTCCAGCCCATAGCCTTGACAATTTTTGTGTTTGATCAGGGCGGCGAGTAGTTCACCATCTCCACAGCCTAAGTCGAGCACTCGGCTATTGGGGGTAATCCAGTCAAAAATCATTTTTAAGTCACCACGCAGTGACGTTGATGATGTATTCATTGTGTTAGCTCAGTAGCAATATTATTAAAATAAATACGGATGGCGGCCTGATAGTCGGGATCTTCCATTAGAAATGCATCATGACCGTGGGCAGACTGGAGTGCAATATATTGCACGGGTTTGTTGGCAGCAACTAGTGCGTCAAGCAATTCTTGTGAACGTCTGGGTGAGAAGCGCCAGTCACTGCTGAAGCTGGCAATAAGTATTTTTGCCTGAATTGCTGATACTGCGGTAATTAAATCACCGGCATAGTCACGTGCCGGATCAAAGTAATCCAGTGCTTTTGTCATCAGTAAATAGCTATTGGCATCGAATACGTCGGCAAATTTGTCACCCTGATAATGCAGGTATGATTCAACTTCAAATTCAACGTTGTAATCATACTGAAAGTTTTGTTGACGCATCTGACGACCAAATTTTTTGCCCAGTCCGTCTTCCGCCAGATAGGTGATGTGTCCCATCATGCGCGCTATACGTAAGCCGCGGCGGGGAATCCGTTGTTGTTGTGCATAATGTCCCTGACAATAGTCGGGGTCGGTAAGTATGGCTTGTCGAGCCACGTCATTAAAAGCAATATTTTGTGTCGATAAACGAGGTGCAGAGGCAATGATCAGTGCATGACGTAAACGTTGTGGCTGATCAATAGCCCATTGTAATGCCTGCATTCCGCCCAAACTGCCACCCATTACTGCTGCCCACTGCTGGATACCGAGCCGGTCGGCAAGCATGGTCTGACTTTTAACCCAGTCTTTTACTGTAACCATGGGGAAATCAGCACCATATGCTTTACCGGTAGCCGGATTGATGCTCAGTGGTCCGGTACTACCATGGCAGCCGCCCAGATTATTGAGGCCAACGACAAAAAATCTATTGGTATCAACTGGTTTTCCGGGGCCAACCATGTTATCCCACCAGCCAGGGTGTTTGTCGTTACTGCTGTGGTAGCCGGCAATGTGATGATTTCCAGACAGTGCATGGCAGATTAGTACGGCATTAGTTTTGTCTGCGTTAAGGGTGCCATATGTTTCAACCATCAATTCAAATTGTGGTAATACACAGCCGTTTTGCAAGGTTAATGGGCTGCTAAAAGACCATTTCTGCGGGGTAACAATGCCAATGCTGTCTATTTCTTTCATGAGTATAGGTAAAAGAATAGAAAACTGGCATTATAGCGACTTTGTCTGATTTGCACAGATTTAACGTGTTTTGAGGGAGATATGTTAGGACGATTGCTGCGTCTGTTTATTGTGATAATGTTGTTGGGGGTGGTGTTAAGGTATGTACTTGGAAAACAGCAACAGCAAACTTTTGGTTATTGGGTTAATTGTCTGGCGCTGATTTTGCTGCTGGTTACTTTATTGATGTGGCTGTTATATGCACTGAAAACGGTTTTCTGGTAAAACGGGATTGTTGGTGTTTTCCTGATAAGATATCCGGCCAGCTATTCTGGCCGGCCGGATATTGAGTTTGCTTTTTTACAGTAAACTGCTAATTTCTGCTTTTTCTTCTTCAAGTTCTGCTAGAGTTTGGTTGATACGCTCTTGGCTGAATTCGTCAACTGGCAAATCTTTGATGATAGTATATTCACCATTTTTACAGGTCATGGGGAAGCCAAATACAATTCCCTCCGGAATGCCGTAAGAACCATCGGATGGTACTCCCATGGTAACCCATTCATCGTCACTGCCGATTACCCAGTCATGAATCTGATCAATAATGGCGTTTGCGGCACTTGCAGCTGAAGATAGTCCACGGGCTTCTATAATGGCCGAACCGCGTTTACCAACTTTAGGTAGGTATTCGTTTATATACCAGTCCTGATCGTTGATTATTTCAGCTACGTTTTCATTTTCTACGGTGGCAAAACGGTAATCGGTGTACATGGTAGGGCTGTGGTTTCCCCATATGCACAGTTTTTTGATTTTACTCACTGGTTTGCCGGTTTTTTCAGCTAGCTGGCTAAGTGCGCGGTTTTGATCCAGTCGCATTAGTGCAGTGAAGTTTTTTGCCGGTAAATCTGGGGCAGATTTCATGGCGATATAGGCATTGGTATTGGCTGGATTACCAACTACTAGTACTTTTACATCGCGGTTGGCAACTTTATTTAAAGCTGCGCCTTGTGCTGCAAATATTTCTGCGTTTGCCTGTAGTAGGTCACTGCGCTCCATCCCTTTGCTACGCGGTCGGGCTCCGACGAGGATAGCTATGTCCGCATCTTTGAATGCTACCTCTGGGTCATGCGTGGCAAACATGTCAACCAGCAGTGGGAATGCACAATCCTCTAATTCCATCATTACGCCCTGAGCCGCGGTTTGTGATTGGGGTAAATCAAGAAGTTGCAGAATCACTGGTGTGTCCTTGCCAAGCATGTCGCCACTGGCAATACGAAACAGTAAAGCATAACCAATCTGGCCGGTAGCACCCGTTACGGCAATGCGTACAGGTTTTTTCATAACTTATCCTCTTATTAAATGATAAAAAATAACTACTAGGATTTTTTCTTGTCTTTAGGATGGGGGATTAGGCAGTCCTACAAAAATTTGGCGCGTATGATAACAAAATTCTATTTAAGGTTAAATTAATTGGCGTAAATACATTGATGCTTTTTGAGAATGTTGAACATGCTGAAATAGTTTTTCTATGTTGTTTTAATGTTTGTATAAAAATTTTATAAGGATTTGTTTATATGAGTTTGGTATGTCATATATGAAGTTTGAATCAATTTGCTATCAATATATCTGTATAACGATAAGGTAAAAAAGCAGGTTTGATCGGTATTGAATAAACCTAGTCTGGTGGTGGCCGCTGGTGGGATGCAGTCCTACTGGCAGGTTTAAAAAATGAAGAACTGGTTTTAGCAGTTATGTTGGTAAGGTGTGTTGGTTTTACTAAAGTAATCGGTGAATTAATTTAGTTGTTGCATTCTTGCCAGATTTAAATGGGTTGTTTGTACTTTGTTGCTACAGTTTTTATGCTTTTTGTTGATTAAACAAATTGTTTTGCCGGATACTGCTTAGCAATGGTGTCATCAGGCTTTATTGCAGTTAGAAACAGTCAGGCTGTTGAGGAACGGACATGTTTTTGCCGGCAATTTCGTCAGGTGTATTTTAAGCCAGAGTACGGTGTACATTATGAGTGGCACTGACATTATTTATGGTTGGTTAATCAATCTTTGCAGTTAAGCGGTATGTATGTCTGCTGGCTTGATATGCTAATTGTAAATAAATTTTGTGTTGTGTTTTTGCATATTTGCTAAAAACGAGGTCAATTGCTGTAAATTTCGGTTGTAGCGGCTTAGGTCGCTGGTTTTTGAGTTTTAAATTATTTAATAATCAAGAGGAGTTATCGATGCAAAATGAAAGGCCAGTGTATCTGGATATACATAAGATACGATTACCTATTCCGGGTATTGTATCTATTTTTCATCGCTTTAGTGGTGTGGTGCTATTTATCTGTATTCCGCTGTTGTTATGGCTGTTTTCAGGTACGCTGTCCCATGAATCTGCGTTCAATACTTATCATGCGCTTATGCAACATCCGTTGGTAAGGTGCATTCTTTTTGTTTTGTTGCTGGCATATGTGTATCACAGTCTGGCGGGTGTTCGTTTTCTGCTTTTGGATATTCATAAAGGCACAGAACTGAATACAGCTCGAACTTCTGCTAAAGCCGTGGTTGTGTGCGCAATTGTCTTGACCGTTATTATTTATGGAGCGTGCTGGTTATTATGATTGATCGTAAATTGGCCGGCGCGCACTATGGTCTGCGCGACTGGATTATGCAGCGTATCACTGCGGTATTCATGCTGGTGTATTCAGTACTCTTTTTAATCATGATTATTTGTTTACCGCACAGTTATGAGCAATGGCAGTGTTTTTTTGCTCAAACCTGGGTACGTCTGGTTACACAAATTTTTGTGCTGGCGCTGATATTACATGCTTGGGTTGGTATTCGTGATTTGTGGATGGACTATATTAAACCTGTAGGTTTACGTCTGTTTTTACATGCTGCCACGATTTTATGGCTGGTTGGCTGTCTGATTTATTCTGTTAATGTGATTTGGGGGTTAGCATGAGTATGCCCAAGAGTTTACCGGTACGTCGTTTTGACGCTGTAATTGTTGGTGGCGGCGGTGCAGGGCTTCGCGCAGCTTTGCAACTTTCAAAAGCAGGTTTGAATACAGTGGTGCTGTCTAAGGTTTTTCCAACCCGTTCTCATACGGTTGCTGCGCAGGGGGGTATTTCTGCCTCTCTTGGCAATGTGCAGGAAGATCACTGGAACTGGCATATGTACGATACGGTTAAAGGTTCGGACTGGCTGGGTGACCAAGATGCGATTGAGTTTATGACGCGCCGCGCACCTGATGCTGTTGTGGAGCTGGAGCATATGGGTATGCCGTTTGACCGTGTTGAATCCGGCAAGATTTACCAGCGCCCGTTTGGCGGACATACTGCCGAATTCGGTAAGCGTGCAGTAGAACGTGCCTGTGCTGTGGCAGACCGTACCGGCCACGCAATGCTGCATACTCTGTATCAGCAAAATGTACATGCGGAAACTCAGTTTTTTGTTGAGTGGGCTGCTCTTGATCTGATTCGTGATTCCGAGGGTGTGGTGATTGGTGTGATCGCCATGGAAATGGAAACGGGTGATGTTTTCGTTCTGCATGCTAAAGCGGTGTTGTTTGCTACAGGTGGTGCGGGTCGTATTTATGCTTCTTCTACTAATGCTTATATGAATACCGGTGATGGACTGGGTATGGCTGCACGTGCAGGTATTCCTCTGGAAGATATGGAATTCTGGCAATTTCATCCTACTGGTGTGGCAGGTGCCGGGGTTTTGATTACTGAGGGTGTACGTGGCGAAGGCGGGATTCTGCTAAACAGTGATGGTGAGCGTTTTATGGAGCGCTATGCACCTACTGTGAAAGATTTGGCTTGCCGTGATGTGGTTTCGCGCGCTATGTCCATTGAAATCCACGAAGGGCGTGGTGTTGGTAAGAATAAGGATCATGTTCTGCTGAAAGTCGATCATCTTGGTGCAGAAAAAATTATGGAAAAATTGCCCGGTATTCGCGAAATTTCCATTCAGTTTGCTGGTGTGGATCCGATTAAAGATCCGATTCCGGTGGTACCAACTTGTCACTATATGATGGGCGGTATTCCTACTAATTATCATGGTCAGGTGGTGATGGCCAAAGGGGATGATCTGGAAGCTCCAGTGCCTGGTTTTTATGCAGCAGGTGAATGTGCCTGTGCTTCGGTGCATGGTGCTAACCGTCTGGGTACCAATTCATTACTTGATCTGGTGGTGTTTGGTAAGGCGGCTGGTGATCATATGATTGATTATATTAAGAAGCAGGGTGCGCATCGTGAGTTGCCTGCTGATGTGGGCGAGAAAACACTTGCTCGTCTCAGCCGTCTGGAAAATCAGACTAATGGTGAAGAAGTATCTGAAGTACGCAATGACTTGCAGCGCTGTGTTCAGTCACATGCAGGTGTGTTCCGTACCGATGCTTTGCTACAGGATGGCATTGAGAAAATTAATGCGATTGCTGAACGCGTAGCCAAAACGCAGATTCATGACAAGAGTAAAGTGTGGAATACAGCACGGCTTGAAGCGCTGGAACTGGATAATCTGATTGAGGTTGCTCAGGCTACGCTGGTTTCCGCTGCTGCACGTAAAGAGTCACGTGGCGCCCATGCTTCAGATGACCATCCAAACCGTGATGACGAAAACTGGATGAAACACACACTATATTACGCAGAAGACCAGCATCTGGAATATAAACCGGTACATACCAAACCTTTGAGTGTGGAATATATAAAGCCGGCTGAACGCGTTTACTAAGGAACTATCAAGATGGAAAAAATCCGCTTTCAAGTGTACCGCTACAATCCTGATGTGGATGCCAAGCCGTACATGAAAGATTATGAACTCGAAATCGAACCTACAGATGTGAAGCTGTTGGATGCGCTGATTAAGCTTAAGGCACAGGATGACAGCTTGTCTTTTCGCCGCTCCTGCCGTGAAGGCATTTGTGGTTCTGATGGGATGAATATTAATGGTAAGAATGGCTTGGCCTGTTTGACTGATATTCGCAGTTTGAAGCAGCCAATTGTTTTGAAACCACTGCCTGCTTTGCCTGTTATCCGTGATTTAATTGTTGATTTTACGCAGTTCTTTAATCAATATCATTCGGTTAAACCCTATTTGATTAATGATACGGCGGCACCGACAGGGGAGCGTTTACAGTCACAGGCGGAACGCAAGGAGCTGGACGGTTTGTATGAGTGCATTTTATGTGCCTGCTGTTCTACGGCATGTCCTTCATTCTGGTGGAATCCGGATAAGTTTGTGGGTCCGTCCGGTTTGCTGAATGCATATCGTTTTATTGCAGACACTCGTGATACGCGCACTAATGAACGTCTGGATAATCTGAATGATCCATACCGGCTGTTTCGTTGTCACACGATTATGAATTGTGTTGATGTTTGTCCAAAACATTTAAATCCAACGCAGGCTATTGGTAAGATTAAAGATTTAATGTTAAGAAGAGCGATCTGATGCAGTATTTTGATGATGTTGCTAAACGTCGCATACGCTGGTTAACTCGTCGTGGTTTGCTGGAACTGGATATTATTTTAGGCCGCTTTATGTCTTGTGCCTTTGACCAGTTATCTGATGATGATTTAAATGCGTTTGTGGCGTTAATGGATCTGCCGGATCCAGAAATTCTGGCATTGATCAATCAGTCCGATCAGTCTGAAAGCTATATGTATCCGCAGTTTGAGCCTGTTCTTGAAAAAATCAGGCAGGCTCAATTTCTATAAACCGCCTTTTTTTGTTAATGTTATTAAAATTATTTAATTTAAATAGAAAAAGTGAAAATTAAGGAGTTGGAGATGATTAAGAACGCTATACTTACCATCGAAGGGCAAGAACCTTTTGAGATGCCGGTATTGTCCGGTAGTTTGGGACCAGATGTGATTGATATTCATAAATTGTATGCTGGTACTAATATGTTTATGTTTGATCCGGGATTTACTTCAACCGCATCCTGTGAATCAAAAATCACTTTCATTGATGGTGAAAAGGGGCAGTTATATTATCGGGGATATCCTATTGAGCAGTTGGCAGAATACAGTGATTATCTGGAAACCTGCTATTTACTGATTTATGGTGAGTTACCTGATGCAGTCGAAAAGCAGAAGTTTGAACTGGGTGTCTTGCGTCATAATATGGTGCATGAGCAGTTAACCTGGTTCTTCCGAGGATTTCGTCGTGATGCTCATCCGATGTCAATGATGGTAGGGGTAGTAGGTGCCCTGGCAGCGTTCTATCAGGATAGTTTGGATATCAATAATCCTGATCATCGCCGAATTGCTGAATACCGCATGATTGCCAAGATGCCCACTCTGGCAGCCATGTGTTACCGCTACTCAAAAGGTTTGCCATTTAATTATCCGCGTAATAGTCTGTCTTATACTGGCAATTTTATGCATATGATGTTTGCTAAGCCAACTGAGGACTATGTAGTTAATCCTGTGTTGGAACGTGCTTTGGATAGGATTTTCATTTTGCATGCTGATCATGAGCAAAATGCTTCTACATCAACTGTACGTTTGGCTGGTTCTTCAGGTGCTAATCCTTTTGCCTGTATTGCTGCGGGTATTGCCTGCTTGTGGGGGCCGGCTCATGGTGGTGCCAATGAGGCAGTTTTAAAAATGCTGGATGAAATTGGTGATGTTTCCCGCGTTGAAGAATTTATGCAGGGGGTTAAAGAAAAACGTTATCGTTTGATGGGCTTCGGGCATCGTGTATACAAAAACATGGATCCACGTGCCAAAATTATGAAACAGACTTGCGATGAAGTATTGAATGAGCTGGGATTGCAAGATAGTCCCAAATTCAAATTAGCAATGGCTCTGGAAAAAATTGCTTTGGAAGACCCTTATTTCGTTGAACGCAAGCTTTATCCGAATGTCGATTTTTATTCGGGTATTGTTTTGAGTGCATTGGGCATCCCTGTTGCGATGTTTACTGTACTTTTTGCTTTGGCTCGTACGGTAGGCTGGGTTTCACACTGGCATGAAATGATAGCTGATCCGAATCAGAAAATTGGCCGTCCACGACAGCTATACACTGGTTCAGGTCGACGCGATTATCTATCTGTAGATAAACGCTAATCATTTTATGAGTTCAGGCAGCTTTATAGCTGCCTGAAACATACTGATGCTTCATCCCCATGTATGCGCGTGGTGATCTGGAATCGGTATGTTGATATGCGGTAATCTGGAATCGGCATTCGATTCTCGAATTGAATATTGGTAGGGGATAGTGATATTCCTGTTTTATTAGTTTAAGGTAAAAAAGGGTTTTTACCATGATGGAAGAAAAAACCAGTCTTTCTTATTTATATGGTGCCAATGCTCCTTACATTGAGGAGCTTTATGAGAGCTACCTAAAAGATCGAAATTCAGTTGATGAATACTGGAAAGATTATTTTGACAAAGTAGCTGCAATGCCGGGTTACGTTGCCAAAGATATACCGCAATTACCAATTCAGGAATCTTTTGTCAATCTGTCCAGACAGCATGGAACTGCTGCTCAAGGTAGTGTTGATTTAAATATATTACAAAAGCAGGTGTCAGTATTAAATCTGATGAATGCTTACCGTATTCTGGGTAGTCGCAATGCCAATCTGGATCCGTTAAAACGCCGCTCTAAAGAGTATCTGGCTGAATTGGATCCGGCACAATATGGTTTGACGGCTGCCGATATGTCTATTAGTTTCTATACTGGTAGTGATTTTTCACGCAGTCCGAAGCTCCCTTTATCTGAAATTATTAATAAACTAGATCAGACTTACTGCGGTACGGTAGGTGTGGAGTTTATGCACATTACTCGTCCGGATGAACGCAATTGGGTTCAGGAACGGGTAGAAAAAGATTTATCAGCAGGTAGCTTCACTCCTGAACATAAACGTCGCATTCTGAAACAATTGACTGCTGCTGAAACTCTGGAACGTTATTTGCATACCCGCTATGTTGGCCAGAAACGTTTTTCACTGGAAGGCGGTGAAAGTACGATTGTTGCACTGGATTATCTGACGCAGCATTGTGGTGAACAGGGTGTAGAAGAAGTCATGATTGGTATGGCTCACCGTGGCCGTCTGAATGTGCTGGTAAATATCCTTGGTAAGGAACCACGCGATTTATTCAGCGAATTTGAGGGTAAATATACTACCACTCTGCCAAGCGGTGACGTGAAATACCATATGGGCTTTACTTCCGATCTGGCTACTGGCAATGGTCCGTTGCACGTTTCGCTGGCTTTCAACCCTTCTCATCTGGAAATTGTTAATCCGGTAGTGGAAGGTGCTGTTCGTGCACGTCAAAAACGTCGCGGTGAATCTGGTCGCCAAGCTGTGCTGCCGGTATTGATTCATGGCGATTCTGCCTTTATTGGTCTGGGTGTGAATCAGGCTAATTTCAATCTGTCTCAAACCCGTGGCTACACCACTGGTGGCACTATTCATATTGTGATCAATAATCAGATTGGCTTTACTACTTCTGATTTGCGCGATACACGTTCAACTGTGTATTGTACCGATCTGGCTAAAATGGTTGATGCACCGATTTTCCATGTGAATGGTGATGATCCTGAGGCTGTGAGCTATGTGGTAAGTCTGGCCATGGACTATCGCAAGTCATTCGGCAAAGATGTGGTAGTAGATATTGTTTGCTTCCGCAAACTGGGTCATAACGAAGGTGATGATCCAATGCTGACACAGCCAATGATGTATAACAAAATTCATCAGCATCCGGGAACACGTGCGCTGTATTCAGACCGTCTGGTAAGTGAAAATGTGATTACTAAAGAACAGGCGGATGGGCTGATTCAGGCTTACCGCGATGCGCTGGATAAAGGTGAACATGTTGAGCAGACTACGCTGACTGATTACAACCATAAGTATGCAGTAGACTGGACACCTTATATGGGTACACACTGGAATCATCCGGTTGAAACGGGTATTCCTGCCGCAGATATTCAACGCTTAACTGCAAAATTCACTGTGCTTCCGGAAGGTTTTACACCACATAATACGGTGAAGAGAATGCTGGCCAATCGTGTTGCTATGGCTGAGGGTACACAGCCTGTTGACTGGGGTATGGCTGAAACACTGGCTTATGCCAGTCTGGTAAGCAATGGCAATGGTGTGCGCATTTCAGGTGAAGATTCCGGTCGTGGTACTTTCTCTCATCGTCATGCTGTACTTCACGACCAGAAACGCGAAAAAAGCGATGCTGGTGCTTATGTGCCGCTACGCAATCTAAGCGAAAATCAGGCTTCTTTCTTGGTAATTGATTCAATTCTGAATGAAGAAGCTGTGCTGGCCTATGAATACGGCTTTGCATGCAGTGCGCCTGATCAGCTGGTTATCTGGGAAGCGCAGTTTGGTGACTTTGCCAATGGTGCTCAGGTTGCAATCGACCAGTTTATTACTTCTGGTGAAACCAAATGGGGTCGTTTGTGTGGTTTAACTGTGATTTTACCTCACGGCTACGATGGTCAAGGACCTGAACATTCTTCTGGTCGTCTGGAGCGCTGGTTGCAATTGTGTTCTGAAGAGAATATTCAGGTTGTGATGCCATCAGAAGCATCTCAGATGTTCCATGTGTTGCGCCGTCAGGTATTGCGTCCATATCGCAAGCCACTGGTTATTTTCATGTCCAAACGCTTGTTGCGTTTCAATGAATCCATGAGTCCACTAAGTGATTTCACTGAAGGCCATGCTTTCCGTCCGGTAATTGGTGATCAGGTTGAAGGCAATGAAAACAGTGTTAAACGCGTGATTCTGTGTGCCGGTCAGGTGTACTACGATATTAATAAAGCGCGTTTGGAACGTGATCTGGGCAAAGATATTGCGATTGTACGTGTGGAACAGCTATATCCGTTCCCATATGAACAGCTGGCTGCTGAATTGAGCCGCTATCCTAATGCAACTGAAATCCTGTGGGCTCAGGAAGAGCCAAAAAATCAGGGTGCTTGGTTCCAGATTCGTCATCGTATTGAAAAAATTGCAGGCAGCCAGCAAAAAGTTATTTTTGCCGGTCGTCCGGCCAGTGCTTCACCAGCAGTGGGCTATATGAGTAAACATGTCGCTCAGCTGAAACAATTGGTTGATGATGCTCTGGAATTAAAATAATACGAATCCATTCTGAATATTTGGCCACCTAGGTGGTGGCCTTTGGCCTTTTTTAGGAGTAATCCATGATTATTGATGTAACCGTTCCTATGCTTCCGGAAAGTGTGACTGAAGCCACTCTGATGTCCTGGAATAAAAAAGTGGGAGATTTCGTACAACGTGACGAAAATCTGATTGATTTGGAAACGGATAAAGTTGTATTGGAATTACCAGCCCAGCAGGCCGGTAAACTGGTAGAAATTATTGAAGCTGATGGTGCAACTGTGACAGCAGGCCAGTTGCTGGCCAAAATTGATACTTCAGCAACTGCTGAAGCAGCATCTGAGACTGCAACTGCTCAGGAAGCGGCTCCTGCTGCTCCTGCTGCAAGTGCTGCACCGGCTAATCAGTCTCAGGCTGGTGTTGCCATGCCTGCTGCTGCCAAACTGGCGGCAGAAAAAGGTGTGAATACAGCTACTATTCAGGGCTCAGGCCGTGATGGTCGTGTACTGAAAGAAGACGTTGCCGCTGCTGCATCTGCCTTGGCTGCTGCTCCTACAATGGCTACCAGCAAGGCTGCTGCGCCTGCCACAACTGGTGATCGTGTAGAGCAACGTGTACCAATGTCACGCCTGCGTTCTCGTGTTGCTGAGCGTTTGTTGCAGTCTCAGCATGAAAATGCCATTCTGACTACTTTTAATGAAGTGAATATGAAACCGGTTATGGATTTACGTAACCGTTATAAAGAACAGTTCCAGAAAGAGTATGGCGTTAAACTGGGCTTTATGTCTTTCTTCGTTAAAGCTGCGGTTGCTGCTTTGAAGAAATACCCTGTTGTTAATGCGTCTATTGATGGTACTGATGTTGTATATCATGGCTACTTTGATATTGGTATTGCTATTGGCAGCCCTCGTGGTCTGGTGGTACCGATTCTGCGCGATGCTGATCAGATGAGTATTGCTGACATCGAACAGGCTATTCATAATTATGCGGTGAAAGCCAAAGATGGTAAGCTGGCATTGGAAGATCTGACTGGTGGTACTTTCAGTATTACTAATGGCGGTACTTTCGGTTCAATGATGTCTACGCCAATTATTAATCCGCCTCAATCAGCCATTTTGGGCATGCATGCTACCAAAGAGCGTGCTGTGGTAGAGAATGGTCAGGTTGTGGTTCGTCCGATGATGTATCTGGCTCTGTCTTATGACCATCGTCTGATTGATGGCCGTGAAGCGGTATTGACTCTGGTAGCCATTAAAGATGCTCTGGAAGATCCTGCACGCTTGCTACTGGAGCTGTAAGTAAATGAGCAGGCTGCTGTAATCACTCCGTAAGATGCATCAGCCTGATGATGACAACCGTAATGATGGTCACAGCGAATAAAAGGGCGTTTGTGCCACATTACGGTTTTATTTAATCAGTCAGAAATATTCGTGATTGAAAGGAATTTTGATGTCTCAATTTGACGTTGTGGTAATTGGTGCTGGTCCTGGTGGCTATGTTGCTGCTATTCGTGCTGCTGAGCTGGGTTTTAAAACAGCTTGTATTGATGCTGGCTTAAATAAAAAGGGTGATGGCCCTGCATTGGGCGGCACATGTCTGAATGTAGGTTGTATTCCTTCCAAAGCTTTGTTGCAAACTAGCGAAAATTATCATGCAGCGCAAACTGAATTTGCTGAACATGGTATTGATGTTCAGGTTAAAGGCTTTGATGCCAAGAAGATGATTGAACGTAAAGATGCCATTGTTAGTAAATTGACTAATGGTATTGGCTTTCTATTTAAAAAAGAAAAAGTAGAAAGTATTTTTGGTAAAGGTTCTCTGCAAGGTCAGGTTGATGGTCTGTGGCAGATTGAGGTGGATACTAATGGGACGAAACAGCTGGTTACTGCCAAGCATGTGATAGTCGCTACTGGTTCGCTGCCACGTCCGCTACCTTTAACTGAAATTGATAATGTTAATGTGCTGGATAATGAAGGTGCTCTGAATCTTGAAGCTGTGCCAGCCAAACTGGGTATGATTGGTTCTGGTGTGATCGGTCTGGAAATGGGTTCTGTTTGGAACCGTCTAGGTGCAGAAGTTACTATTCTTGAAGCCATGCCTACTTTCCTAGCTGCTGCTGATCAGCAGGTAGCTAAGGAGGCATTTAAGGTTTTCACTAAAGAACAGGGTTTGAATATTCATCTTGGTGTAACGGTTAATGAAATTGTTAAAGGGGATAACAGTGTAACGGTTAAGTACACTGTTGCCGGTGAAGAAAAAACAGAAACTTTTGATAAGCTGGTTATAGCAATTGGCCGTATTCCTAATACTAATGGTCTGAATGCCGAAGGTGTTGGCCTGCAAAAAGATGAGCGCGGTTTTATCGTAGTTGATGATGAATGTCGTACCAGTCTGCCAAATGTTTGGGCAATTGGCGATGTGGTTCGGGGGCCGATGCTGGCACATAAAGCTTCTGCTGAGGGTGTGGCTGTGGCTGAGCGTATTGCAGGACAGAAACCTATTGTGGATATGAATACCATTCCGGCAGTAATGTATACTCATCCGGAAATTGCGTGGGTAGGACAGACTGAGGAGCAGTTAAAAGCTGCTGGTGTGAAGTATAAGAAAGGTCAGTCTAGCTTTGCTGCTAATGGTCGTGCTCTTGGTATGGGGCAGGCAAAAGGATTTGTTAAGGTTCTGGCAGACGCAGATACAGATCGTGTTTTAGGTGTACATATCATCGGACCAGTTGCTTCTGAGTTGATTGCTGAAGCTGTGATGGCTATGGACTTTAAAGCATCTAGTGAAGACATTACTCGTATTGTTCACGCTCATCCGACATTATCTGAAGCAATGCATGAGGCAGCTTCTTCTGTTAAATAAAGCTGTTTGTTAAATGAGTTTAACCCGTATCCTGAAGATACGGGTTTTTTATATATTAGTATGTTTGCATATATGTGTTTGTATATTAAAGCTTTTATGTGGCATTTTGTTTTTATTTAGGGTAGTATATGTTAATTTTGTGTTTTTTCATGTAATAAATACGTCAGAGAAATCTATGCCTACCAATTACTGTGCTTTTCATGTAGATGAACCGTTTAATGAATTTGTTGCTGATGCATTAACTCGGAAAGATTATTTTTATTATAATCAGTTGAGAAGCTGGAAAATTCAGAATGCACTTTTTCCATTTAATGATGTTCATGATAAAAGGTATGATGTTCGTGATGGTAGTGATTGGGAAAATGTTTTAAAACCACGCATTCATAAGCGTTTAAATGATGCTGATAATTTAATATTAATTTTGAGTGAGAATACTATTCAATCGCGAAGTTTGAAAGAGGAGATTGAATTTGGTATTGAATATCTTAAGTTACCAGTGATTGTGATTTATGCTGAATTGCGTCAAAAAAATGATATGCTGATTAATGGAAAAAACAATATAAATTTTAAGTTACATCACTTCTGGAATAAATTACCCATATTCAAAAATTTAAAATCGCAGGTTCCGGTTTTGCATGTGCCATACAATAAAGAAATGGTTGCCAAGGCGCTGAAAAAGAATAATTTTGTCAAAGGTAACGATTTCAAACCAAATAATTATATGTTGACGGCTTGATTGTATTTGGCTTTATCAGTAAATATGATGTTATCTGATATAGATAATGGAAATGTTTACTCATATTTGTTTTAAGCTTTTAAGGAAATTTTCGTGGCTGAAAAGGGCATTTGCCCAGATTAAGCGCGTTGAATTTTATTCTTCCCATTGCCTTTTTACTTTATCAAGTGCTCTACGGTCACGTTTGGTGGGTCTGCCATCAGGATAGGCAGCACTTATCTGGCTGGCCTGATTGAGGGCTTTCATTTGTTCCCGTTTGGCAGCAATGCTGCTGTCTTCACTATAAAGTAAGCGCGCTTCCGGTGCCGGGCGGCGCATTTGATTAAGTTGCTGTACCTGAATTTTGTAGGGCAGGGAGTTGAGCGTTAAATCAATAATGTCGCCAATCTGGATATTTTTGCTGTTTTTGACTTTGGCTCCATTGACCTGAACGCGTCCTAATTCGATATGTTTTTGCGCCAAAGCGCGGGTTTTAAAAAATCGTGCGGCCCATAGCCATTTATCCAGTCGCATACTCGTGGTGTTGATATTGCTGTTTTTACTCATTAATTTATGCTCATCCTAATGGTTGCTTAGATTTATCTTAAATGCTTATAAATGGTAAGCTAAATTATTTTGCAAATTTAAGGCAGAAATTTGCGCTTGTTACCCTGCTTTAATTCGGTTTTACGGTTGTGCTTTCTGGTATGTCGAAAATTTGCCGCAGATAAGCCAGAAATGTGTTGTTGTCTGTCATGGTTTTACCGGGAGAATCAGATATTTTGGCTACAGACTGCCCGTTGCATTCGACCAGTTTTAATACGATATTCAAGGGGGTTAAGCCCATATCACAAGTAAAATTGGTGCCAATTCCGAAACTGGTTTTGAATCGGCTGTTAAAGTGGATATATAGATCCCATGCACGTTGTAAGTCCAGTCCGTCACTGAAAGTCAGCATTTTGGTACGAGAGTCTATTTTAAGTTTTTGATAATGGGTATATGCTTTCTCTCCCCATATATAGGGATCCCCACTGTCGTGGCGCAGTCCGTCAAACAATTTGGCGAAATATAGGTCGAAATCGCGCAGGAAAGCATCCATGCCGACTACATCAGTTAAGGCTATGCCTAAATCGCCACGATACTCATGTACCCATGCCTCCAATGCTGCTTTCTGAAAATCACGTAAGCGCACGTCTAAGGCTTGAAAAGCCTGTAAGAATTCGTGTGCCATTGTACCAATGGGAGTCAGTCCGAGTTCTTTGGCTATATGAACGTTACTGGTTCCGCGAAAAACGCTGGGGGCAGCTTGATGAAGAGTTTTTACGACATGTTTTTGCCATGAATAACGATATCGGCGCCGGGTACCAAAATCGGAAACGATGAATGGTGAGCTATAACGTTGTTGTTCTGATTCGTATCGGTGTATTAATTCGGCTTTCGCTTGTAAGCGGCGTTCGCCTTCGGCTAGTATCTCGGGGGTTTCCAGTCGATGAAAATACAGTTCGTTGACAATTGAAAGAACGAATATTTCAAAAAACATTGCCTGTATGATGGGGCCTTCGATACGAATATTCAGGTACTGGTTGTTGTCTACGGATGTTCTGATGAAGCGGCGTTTCAGCTGGAACAGTTCCATGTAATCGACAAAGTCACTTTTAATGAAGCGTAAGCTGCGCAAGTATTGCAATTCGTCTGCGGTGAATCTCATTTGGCAAAGACGATCCAGTTCCCAGTCGAGTTCTGCCAGAATATCGCCCAGCGGATATTCAGTCTCATTGTTATTACGGCAGCGAAATTCATAGACACCAGTTGCCTGTGGAAATTGATGTAGGACAACTTGAAGCATGGTGAATTTGTATAAATCTGTATCCAATAATGACTGAATAATCGGCGGACGGTTGGTATCTATGGCCATATCGCAGGTTTAACTCTTAAGTGAAGTGATAATGCTATTCCAGAAAATATATCTTCAGACTTCTGGTATAGGCTAGCAGTTTACTTTTTTATCCGGCTATTTATTGCCCAGGCATCTGTAATTGTGCACGTGCAAAAGCAATAGGTTTATCTCGCTGGTTTTGCCACATTGTGACGGTAAGGTGTGAAATGCGCTTGCCGGCATGCAGAATCTGACATTGGGCATAACTATCGAGTGCCTTGCCACTGAGTAAATAATCTGTTGTGTAGTCGATTATTCGAGCCGGTTCAGCAAGGTTTTGCTGTTCTTGCAAATATAAATTGATACAGCTTTGTAAAAAGCCGCCAATCAGGCCACCATGAAGTGCAGGCAGAAAAATATTTCCAATGTTTTGTTGGGCAAAAGGTAAGCAGTAGAGCCGGTTGTTCTGGCTGTCTGTGCCGATTTTCAGATTAATTGCGGCACTATAGGGCATAGATTGATAAGCCTTGCTGGTTAATTGTTCATCCAGCTGGAAAATGGTTGGATTCATTTGGCCTGCTCCTGTTGCAGGTATTTCTGCAATGCTTGCTTTTCTGTTTCAGATAACGGGGTATGGATAAAGGTAGCCATACCCAGAGCAAAGGGCTGATTTTCATCTTCCTGAAAACAATGGCTGCGGATAAATGCAATCTGCCTTTCATGTTTGTAACAATGCGCACGAACATGAATGGATTGATGGGCTGTGGGCTGTTTTAAGTAATCTATGCGCATATCCAGTGTGGCAGTGGTTTCAAACTGCTGAAATAATGCGGCTAGTGAGCAGGCAGAAGCCATATCAACGAGCGTAGTGATTACACCGCCATGAATATTGCCACTATCAGTATTTTCAAGCAGCTCATCGCGCCAGTTAATAGAGATAACAGGTTCATTGGTACTACAATCTCCATAAATTTTTAGCCAGCGACAATGCGGTAGATTCAGATAATGATTAAAGAGGGCTTTAAATAATTCGGGCTGGGCAGGCATGAGGACATCCTGATGTAAATAGTAATTGTTATATTAGGGTTTTTCACGGTGCTTGTCACTACGAAGCTGGATTATTAACTGCGGTTAAGTCGTCCTTAGTTTGTATACCGGCAGTTTGAATAGCAATCCGGTCTTCGGTGCTGTGCTGGGTAATGTAGATCAATCCTTCTTTAGCCAGCTCCAGCAATGCGATAAAAGTAGTAACAACCAGTGCCAGACTGTCGTTACGGCCAAAAAGTTCAGTAAAGTAACAGTGCTGATGGGTTTGCAGATGGCGTAAAACAGCAGTCATCTGTGCGCGTACTGATAAGGTTTCTTTGACGACATTATGGCTGCGGTTGTGCTGCGAACGTGCCAGAATTGTTAGCCATGCACGAGTTAAATCAGCTATCTGTACTTGTGGTGGCTGGGTTACGGCAACCAGTTCTACGGGTAGCCAAGCCCAGGCAAAATCACGTCCGGCACGGGGTAAAGTGTCTAGTTCGGTAGCCGCTAGTTTCATCTGCTCATAGGCAAGCAGGCGGCGTACCAGTTCGGCACGCGGATCGGCTACTTCTTCCTCGCTGGCGGGTGGTGTAGGTAGGAGTAAACGGGTTTTAATTTCAATCAGTACTGCTGCCATCAACAGGTATTCGGCTGTTAAGTCCAGCTCATGCTGTTGCATTTGATGAATATAGGACAGATACTGCTCTGTTACAGTGAGCATAGGAATATCCAGTACATCAATATTCTGTTTGCGAATCAGGTACAGTAATAAATCCAATGGACCTTCAAAGCTCTGTAAAACGACTTGCAGTGCATCTGGTGGAATGAATAAATCTCGCGGAATTTCAGTGACAGGCTGTCCGAAAAGAACAGCAACAGTTTTTTCTTCAGTATTTACTGTACTCATACCCGTATTCAATCTTTGCACAGGTGTTCCAGACATGCCTGTGCACAACGCAAGCCAAAGCTGGCTGTAACAACCATGGCTGCACCATATCCAGCACAGGAAAGGCCTTGCGGAGCAGCTTGTTCGGTATGGCAAATACCAGTTTGCGGTGGTGTAATATTTTCACGAGAATAGATACAGGGTATGTACATTTTATCAGTAGGCTGACGACTGAATCCATGCTGTCTGCGTAATGTATAACGCATATTGGCCAGCATGCGATCATTGGTTACTTGGCTTAAATCGGCACATTGAATCAATGCGGCATTTTTTTGTCCGCCAGCACCTCCTGAAACAATAAATGGTTGTTGCTGGGCGATAAAGAATGCAGCCATTGCTGCTTTTACGCGCACCTGATCGATGGCATCAATCACAAAATCAAAGCGCTGGCTGAATATCTGGCTGAGATTCTCTGTATCTACAAAATCTTCTATACAGTTTACCTGACACTCAGGATTAATGTCTGCAATACGTTCTGCCAGCGCTTCGACTTTGGGCTTGCCAATCAGGCTGATTAAAGCTGGCAGCTGGCGGTTGATATTCGATTCTGCCACATTATCCAGATCAATCAATGTCAGTGCACCGATGCCACTGCGTGCCAGCGCTTCTATTGCCCATGAACCGACGCCACCTACACCGACTACACAGACGTGTGCTGAAGCAAAACGTTGTAGGCAGTCCTCGCCATACAATCTTGCGATGCCGCCGAAACGACGGTGATAATTTGCTGAGGAATGGAATATCTGCGACACGTAATAAAATCCAGAAAGCTGTTTTAAGCAGGTAGTGGTATTATACTGTATCTGCTAAATGATTCGAATTGTTAAAAAAGATAAGGAGAGTTTCATGTATAAACATTTACTGGTGGCAGTAGATGGCAGCCATACTTCGGAAAATGCTTTAGCTCATGCTATTGGTCTGGCCAAGGTTGAAGATGCAGAATTAACTGTTGTCAATGTGGCCAATCCGACTGAATATATGGCTCTGGCTCCTGAGTTTCTGCAACATGAAAGCTATGAAGCTGCTGCCTTATCAGAAGGTAATACGGTACTGGATGCTGCGGTGGAAAAAGCCAAAGCGGCCTTGCCGGCGGACAAAGTGCATCGTCATTTGTTGATTGCCAACAAGGGAGCAAAGGAAATGGCGCAAATGTTGGTTGATTATGCTGATGGTAATGGCAGTGATTTGATTATTCTGGGTACGCACGGTCGTAGCGGTTTGATGCATTTACTAATGGGTAGTTTTGCTGAAACTGTTATGCGTGAGACAAATCTGCCACTATTAGTTATTCGCAGTACAGCCGCAGATGAAGGTTAAACAGACCAATAAACCTGAAAGAGTAAATTGCTAGTAGTTAAAATTTTGGGCATTACCACAGGTTTTATATAGATAAAAGCTGAATCCGTATTTAAGCAGATTCAGCTTTTTAACTGATATTACCTTAGATGTTGAACTGGTTATTCAATAAAACTGTACTTATGATTTAATAAAGATGTAGTTATTTTGCCGGATACATTGGCGGGTTAACGGATATATTTTTTGTGAATCTCTTTGAATTGTGGGTTGTTGGCACTACCCAGCCATTCAAAGGCAATCATCTCACGACTAACGATTTGACAGCCGCTTGCCTGCATACGTGCCAGACCCAGTTCAACATCACGTTGCTGGCGTGAGCTGACTGCATCTGCAACCACAAAAACTTCGTAACCATGTGCGCGCAAGTCTAAAGCAGTCTGTAGTACACAGATATGGGCTTCTATACCAGAAATAATAATCTGGTTGGCTTGTTGCAGGTTATCTTTAGTCAACACTCCGGCGGAGAACACTGAAAAACTCTGTTTTTGTACAAGTTTGGCTTGTGGTGCAGCGGTCATGATTTCTTCATGGGTTGCGCCGATTTTGTCAACACAGTGTTCGCTGATTAGGGTGGGAATAGCCATATCATGTGCCAATCCTGCCAGCCATATATTATTGGCCAGCACTTCATCTGTATTATTCAAGGCGGGTAACAGGCGTGTCTGTAAATCAATCATTAATACTGCGGAGCGTTTACTGTCTATTAACATAGTTTGCTTTCACCAATGGTTGGGTAATCTGCATGTCAATTATGCTTTATTTATATGGAGCTGAGTTTGGCTGAAGTTAACTCAGGCAGGCATATTAGCGTGCTGGCACTGTGCCCATGCGTTCTGTCAGTGTGGTACGGGATTCACCAAAAAGATTGGCATAGTAAGTGGCATTTGCCATTACGTTTTTGACATAGGTACGGGTCTCATCAAAGGGAATGGTTTCGGCGTAAATTGCGCCTTCCAGCGGAATATTTGCTTGCCAGCGCCGAGCCCGACCCGGGCCAGCATTGTAGCCGGCGGTAGCCAGCACTTCATCAGCAAACTGGTTGCGTACATTGCTCATATACCATGTACCCATGCGAATGTTGCCGCGCATGGTATACAGTTCGCTGCTATCCATGCCCAGTCGTTTTGCTATATCACGGGCTGTAGCGGGCATAACCTGCATCAGGCCGGTAGCACCCACACTTGAACGGGCGCCTATCATGAAGCGGCTTTCTTGCCGGATTAAACCATAAACCCATGCCGGATCGATGCCAGCTTGCTGAGCATAAGGGACTGTCAGTTCTCGGAATGGAGCAGGATAGCGTAATTCATAGTTCAATTGGCCATCGGCTTTGTCTGCGCTATAAATACTCATTTCATAAAAACCAGTATTTTCAGCCAGTGTTGAGGCGGCAATTTGTGTTTCATCATTGTAGTTGCGTGTGGCATAGCGCCATTCCTGTTGTGCCTGACGACGCATTGGCCAGTTGTTTTCTGACTGTGCGGTTTTAAACAAGGTTAGGGCGCGATGGATATTGCCATCTGCTGCTATTTTGCTTTGAACCTGATGACTGCTTTTAGCTACAGTACTTTGGGTATTTGCTTTTCTGCCTAAGGCTTCTGTTGCCAGCAGGGAATAAAAGTTGCGTCCGCGTTGTGCTGTCTGTTCGAATATCTCTTGTGCCTGGCTGTTTTGTCCTAATGCACGATAACTGCGTGCTAGCCAGTATTGCCACGTAACCTGTTGTTGGAGTGCTTGTGGCATACTAAGGATTATGTTGTTCAGTTTTTGCCAGCGTTGTAAACGTAGTGCGGAACGGGCATACCATTCCCACATATCATTACTCATTTGTGACGGATCGGCACGATCAAAATAGTTCAGTGCGTTACTGGCATTTTGGTTATAAGCCTGAGCCAGCCCCAGTTGCGCCCAGCCGAAACCGGTTTGCTCTTTGGTCAAGCTGGCTGATAACTGTTGTAAGGTGATTGCTGCGCTTACTTTACTGCGATTTTCTTTGTTAATTACCTGATAGAGCAGTGCTTCCTGTGCACCCTGACTGCCACCTGTTCTGCTGCTGAGTGGATCGGGCAAGGGACTGCCCAATGCCTGCGCCAGATTACGGGCATTGGTAATTTGATTCAGTGCCAATAGATATCGTACTCGGCGCCAGCCAGCCTGTGTACTGATTTGCTGACGAGCAGCCGCCTGTTCCAGCCAGCGGTTGCACCCTTGTGGTAGATTACCTGTTTCTGTGCTCAGGCTGGCAAGTAAATCCGCATCATTCTCTATTCCAGCCAATGCAGCGTAGCAGCGTGTTTCCTGTTCGCGAAAGTTTTTATCCAGTTGCGTATATTGCTGCTGAAATATATTCCAGTTCTCGCGTTTTCCTAATTGCTGTAACCAGATGTTGCGCAGACTGTTGCTCATGGCACTGGCTGGCTGCCGCGCCAGAAATTGTGCTGGCAAAACGTCATCACCGTTTTTCGCCGCTTTAAGCGCATTCTGATACTGCTGGAAGCTACCGATGATTTTATCCGGTGTTTCTATAGCCTGAGTGCCCGGGAGAATGGCATTACCTGTATTCTTGTTAATTGGCTGAAGAACCACTTCATGCTGATTACTGCATGCAGCCATCAGAAGTAGGGTGCCTGAAATCAGATAGTGCGGTTGAACGGACAATTTTGATTTCAGAGTCATTAAGTGCTTAATCAATTTTTTTCCTTCAATTTTTCTCATAATATAATTTATTTTTTCCAATAGGCTGGTGTAAAGAGGATAAAAACAGTAAAAATTTCCAGACGCCCAAGCAGCATGATGACGATGCATAACCATTTTTGTATATCTGAAAGAAAAGCAAAACTGTTTGCTGGTCCAACTGCACCCAACCCGGGACCTGCATTGGTAATACAGCTGATCGCCGCTGTAAGTGCAGACAGAAAATCCAGTCCGCTGATCATCAGGGCAAAGCTGAATAAAATGATGGTAATCACGTATACAAAAACAAAGGCCATTACCGTCAGCGCCCGCCTATCGGGAATATTGCTGCCATTGATTTTTACCATGCTGACTGCATTGGGGTGCAACATCAGCAACATTTCACGCAGGCTGAATTTAAACAGCACAATAGCGCGTACAGTTTTGATACCGCCACCGGCAGAGCCCCCGTTTGCAAGAATGTTAGACAGAAAAAACATCCATAGTGAGGCTATTAAAGGCCATTTGGCAAAATCGGTATTAGAATAACCATTGGCTAGCCCGATTGATATCAGATTAAAACTGGTGTAGCGGAATGCTTCGGCAAACGAATAAAAGCTGTGCCACCACAAATACAGGCTGATGCCAAGAATACTGAAAAACAGTACGCACATCAATACTCTTACTTCTTCGTCGCGCCAGTAATAGCGCAATGATCTTTTTTGTAAGGCATTAAAGTGATTAGTGAAATTGATTGCCCCCAGAAGTGTGGCCATGCTGAGAATAATCTCAATCGGAATGGAATTAAAATAGGATATGCTATTGTCGTGAGTAGAAAAGCCGCCGAGTGAAAAAGCGGCCATTGCATGACAAACTGCATCAAACCAGCTCATGCCGGCCAGACGTAACGCCAGAAGTGTAATGATGGTAAAGAGTACATAAACACTCCATAGGCGTTTGGCTGTCTCTGAAATACGGGGAGCCATTTTACTGTCTTTATTTACCCCCGGTATTTCGGCTTTGAATAATTGCGTTCCACCCACACCCAGCATCGGCATTACCGCCACTGCCAGTACAATAATACCCATACCACCCAACCAGTTCAGCATATGGCGCCAAAAGTTTAATGACGGTGCCAGCGTATCCAGACTGGTGAGAATAGTCGCCCCGGTAGTTGTCAGGCCGGAAATGGCTTCAAAATAAGCATTAGTAAAGCCCAGCCCGGGCAAGTAAATGTAAAATGGCAGACTGGCTATCAGGGCAAAGCCAATCCACAACATGAATACCAGTGTGTAGCCATCACGCGGACGCAGTTCACGGTTATAACGCATAGTTAGTAACCAGGTTACTGCGCATACGCTCATGCTGATACCTGCTGTAAAGGCAAAAGCGGGGAATACATGATCCATGTATAGTAAGGAAACAATGGCTGGTGCCAGCAGCAATAAGGAAAACAAAAAACCGGTTTTAGCCACAATATGCGCTGTCGGCGCGATTTTGTTGATAAAACTTGATTCTTTGTGGTGCAAGACAAAATGGTTGGTAAAGCGGCTCATAAGAATGCTGCCTCAGGCAAAAAAGCCCAGTTTGACCTGAATCATTTTTTCCAAATCCTGTACAGCCTTGCGTCGAGCCACAAAAAATATAACATGGTCTCCATCTTCAAGAACTGTATCATGATGATACATAATAATTTTTTCCTTGCGCACTACTGCACCGAAATAACAGCCACTTGGCAAACGTAACTGCGACATGGTTCTACCTATTAGTTTGGAGGTATGACGGTCACCATGCAGCACTACTTCAATCGCTTCCGCTGAACCACGGCGCAAAGGATATACCGCCATAATATCGCCCAGATGCACATGCGTCAAAATTGAGCCAATTGTTATCAGATGCGGAGATATCACAATATCAATGGCACTTCCCTGCAATAAGTCAACGTAACTTGAGCGATTAATAATTGCCATTACTCGTTTGGCACCAAGATTTTTAGCCAGCATTGCCGACATGATATTATTTTCATCATCATTGGTAAGTGCACAAAAAACATCAATTTCATCAATATATTCGCTTTCTAGCAGGCTCTCATCCGATGCATTTCCCATTAGTACAAGTGTATTGTTGAGGTTTTCTGCCAGCCATTCTGCCCGGTTTTGTCTGCGCTCAATAATTTTGATATCCAGACTAGTTTCCAGTTGTCTGGCCACCCGATAGCCGATATTGCCACCGCCGGCAATCATAATCCGGCGGGTACGTTTGTTAATCGGCCGCAGCTCGCGCATGATATTTTCAAGATATGCCGTGGGTGTCAGAACAAAAACTTCATCATCTACCTGTAATATGGTACTGCCTGTTGGCACGAGTAGGCGATTATTACGGTAAATGGCACAGATTTGGCAATCCACGTCTTCATCCAGATGCTGTTTCAGTGCGCTGATGGGCTTATTAATCAGCATGCCTCCATTCTGGGCACGAATGACCAGCAAACGGATTTTATCCTGAGCAAACCGCAGGATTTGCAGGGCACTTGAGTGCAGCAATAGATTGGCAATTTGCTCGGTTACCAGCTGTTCTGGGCTGATTGCCTCGGTAATATTGAATAAGTCCAGACTGGTTTTGTAATTGTTGCTACCGGTTTCAAATTCAACAAAATCACTGTAGCGTACCCGGGCAATGCGGTTGGGAGTATTGAATAGCTCATAAGCAATTCTGCAGGCCGCCATATTGGTTTCATCGCTCTGGGTTAAAGCCAGAATCATATCCGCATCCTGAGCACCGGCGGCAGACAATACAGAAGGCCATGCACCATTACCTACGATAGTTTGCACATCCAGACGCTGATTGATTTTTTGCAGGGCGTTCTCATTGATATCAATAATGGTAACATCATTATTGTTCATTCTGGCTAAATTACTGGCGATGGTCGAACCTACCTGTCCACAGCCAAGAATCAATATTTTCACGTTATTTATATGACTTTAGTGGTAATCATCAGCATTGTAGCCTTTGTATTCTCGGGTGCAAATATTGGTGCAAAACTGCTACACAGCTGTAAACTGACTCTATTATGGGATATGTCATTGATATGCCCGCTCTGGTTGGTGCTAGATAATTTAAATATTTGAAATTTATTATGATTTTAAAAGGTGTGTGCCATGTTGATTTGACAGGGAAGAATACATACTTTCTAAAATATTTAGATTTGTTAATAATTGTGTGTATTAATTAAATTAATACAATATAATAAAATAGCGTTTTACATGTATAACTGAATGTAAAACAATAAGAAGTTATAATTTTTCAACCAGTTACTTACTAATGGACAAATTATGTATTCAATCAGGTGGCAACCTAAATTAATTACTCTGGCAGCAGTTTTTATGGGATTGGGCGGTTGTGCTCAGGTAGCCGATGTCATGGGGTATGATACACAGACATTAAATGCCAGCGCGGCTAAAAGCTATAGCCAAATGATGAGCCAAGCAAAGTCTGAAGGGGTGATTGAAACTAATACACCTGTGGCCAGACGTGTACGTGCTGTATTTCAGCGTCTGGTACCGTATGCCAATGCTGCTAATCAGACAGGTGTGCCATTTGACTGGCAGCTTAATGTTATTCGCAGCGATGAGCCCAATGCTTTTGCCATGCCCGGGGGCAAGATGGTAGTTTATACCGGTATTGTAAGCCGTTTGAATCTTAGCGATGATGAAATTGCAGCTATTGTTGGTCATGAAATGACTCATGCTCTGCAAGAACACAGTAAAAAAGCAGCAGGACAGCAAATCCTCACCAGTACTGCTCTTGCAGTAGGCAGTGCTGCGTTGCAGTCAAAAACAGGTGTCAGTGCTGACCGTGTGGGGCTCTATAAAGATATATTAAATCAGTATGGCCTGACACTGCCCTATTCACGTCATCGGGAAAATCAGGCTGATGCCGGCGGCTTGCAATTAATGGCTCAGGCAGGATATGACCCGCATGGAGCCATTACAGTATGGGAAAAAATGAATAAGGTTTTTGGCAAGAATAGTGGTACGAGCCTGTTAACTACCCATCCAAGTAACGATGCGCGCATTACGGCATTGAAAAAAATGTTGCCTGAAGTACTACCTGTTTATGAGCAGGCCAGACAAAACAATATTACACGGCAAAAACCAAATGTCACAGAAAGATATTCAGGAGCCAATAACGTTCGCAAGAATACTGGCAAAAAGAAAAATCGTTCCTGAGACTGACTGAAATCAGTGAAATAAACGGAATCAGTAGCATTTTATGCAACTGGTTATTCTAAAGCTTAATTCTGCATGTTAAATTCAGTTGGACGATAATTGTATGGCAGCCTGAAACAGGCTGCTTTTATTTTAATTTTTACATTTTCTGATGTTCACTACATCTGACTACAAATTATTTCAATCGACCATGTTTTCGGTTATCATTCATACTATTGCATTAAAACTGCATAATAAAATGACAAGAAAAATTTAAAAACCATTACATTAAGGACGTCCAAGATGTTAGAAGCCTATCGTACAGCCGCCATTGAACGTGAAGCGCTGGGTATTCCACCTTTGCCATTGACAGCAAAGCAAACAGAGGAATTAGTTGAATTGCTAAAGAATCCTCCTAAAGGGGAGGAAACATTTCTTGTTGATTTACTGTCGCATCGTGTGCCACCAGGCGTAGATGATGCTTCTAAGGTCAAAGCATCTTTTTTGGGTGCCATTGCCGAAAAAACTGTTAGCAGTCCTTTAATTACCCCCACATTTGCAGTGGAACTGCTTGGTACGATGTTGGGAGGCTACAACGTTCAGCCACTGATAGAATTTCTGGACAATGAGGAGCTGGCTGCTACCGCTGCCAATGCCTTAAAACATACTTTGCTGATGTTTGATGCTTTTCATGATGTAGAAGAAAAAATGCGTGCCGGTAATCAATATGCGCGCGAAGTGATTGAATCCTGGGCAAATGCAGAATGGTTTACCGCACGTGAAAAAGTACCGGAAAAGATTACCGTTACTGTATTTAAGGTGGCGGGTGAAACCAATACTGATGACTTATCACCAGCACCAGATGCATGGAGCCGCCCGGATATTCCTTTACATGCATTGGCTATGCTTAAAAATCCGCGTGAAGGTATTCAGCCGGATAAACCGGGCGAAGTAGGTCCAATTAAACAATTGGCTGAACTGAAAGCCAAAGGCAATTTGGTAGCGTATGTAGGTGATGTAGTTGGTACCGGTTCTTCACGTAAATCGGCTACCAATTCGGTAATCTGGCATACTGGGCATGATATTCCTTATGTACCGAATAAACGCTTTGGTGGTGTTTGTCTGGGTGGCAAAATCGCGCCGATCTTTTTTAATACTCAGGAAGATTCAGGAGCGTTACCCATTGAGGTTGATGTCTCTAAACTGGAAATGGGTGATGTCGTTGATATTTTGCCATATGAAGGCAAAATTATTAAAAATGGCGCAACTGTTGCCGAATTTGAACTGAAATCTCAGGTTATTCTTGATGAAGTTCAGGCAGGGGGGCGTATTAATCTGATTATTGGTCGCGGCCTGACTGCGAAAGCACGCGAAGCACTGAATCTGGGACATTCAGAAGTTTTCCGCTTACCACAGGCTCCTGCGTCGAGCACTGCCGGTTTTACACTGGCGCAAAAAATGGTTGGTCGCGCCTGCGGTTTGCCGGAAGGACAAGGTATCCGGCCGGGTACTTATTGTGAACCCCGTATGACTACAGTCGGTTCTCAGGATACGACAGGACCGATGACTCGGGATGAACTGAAAGATCTTGCCTGTCTGGGTTTCAGTGCTGATCTGGTGATGCAGTCTTTCTGCCATACGGCAGCCTATCCGAAACCTGTGGACGTAAAAACCCATAAGGAATTGCCGCTGTTTATGTCTTCACGTGGTGGTGTTTCTCTGCGTCCGGGCGACGGTATTATTCACTCGTGGCTCAATCGCATGCTGTTACCGGATATGGTGGGTACAGGCGGTGATTCGCACACCCGTTTCCCGCTGGGTATTTCATTTCCAGCCGGTTCAGGTCTGGTGGCTTTTGCTGCTGCTACTGGTGTAATGCCGCTGGATATGCCTGAATCTGTATTGGTACGCTTTTCCGGTACCATGCAGCCGGGTATTACTTTGCGTGATCTGGTTAATGCCATTCCCTTGCAGGCCATTAAGGAAGGCCTGCTGACTGTGGCCAAAGCTGGCAAAAAAAATATTTTCTCTGGCCGTATTCTGGAAATCGAAGGTTTGCCGGATTTGAAAGTAGAGCAGGCTTTCGAGTTGACTGATGCGTCTGCTGAACGTTCCGCTGCTGGCTGTACTGTGAAGCTGCATAAAGAACCAATTGAAGAATACCTGAAATCCAATATTGTGTTGTTGAAAAATATGATTGCAGATGGCTATCAGGATGCCCGTACCCTGAAACGCCGTATTCAGAAAATGGAACAATGGCTTGCAGAACCAAAATTGCTTGAGGCTGATGCCGATGCCGAATACGCTGCCATAATTGATATCAACATGGACGAAATCAAAGAGCCTATTCTGGCCTGCCCGAACGACCCTGATGATGTGAAAATCTTGTCTGATGTTGCCGGTACGCATATTGATGAAGTATTCATCGGATCCTGTATGACTAATATTGGTCATTATCGCGCTGCTTCTGCCTTGCTTGATGGTAAAAGCGATTTACCAGTGCGCCTGTGGGTAGCACCACCAACTAAAATGGATGCTAAAGAACTTTCGGATGAAGGCTATTACAGTATTCTTGGACGCGCGGGTGCGCGGATGGAAATGCCGGGCTGTTCTTTATGTATGGGCAATCAGGCGCAGGCGCGTGAAGGCTCAACTGTGGTGTCTACTTCCACCCGTAATTTCCCAAACCGTTTGGGCAAAAATACTAATGTATATTTGAGCTCAGCTGAACTGGCGGCAATTTGTTCCAAGCTGGGACATATTCCCAGCATTGAGGAGTATCGCGAAAATATTGCCATTATCAATGATAAGGGTATTGAAATTTATCGCTATATGAACTTCAATGAAATTCAGGATTATGTAGATGTGGCCGCCAAAGTTAACGTTTAGAGCAAGACATTTTTAGTATTATGATAGAAAGACTACCGGAAGGTAGTCTTTTTTGTATGAGTAGAATCTGATGATGCATATAATAGTCGGTATTAATAAATGCTTTTAGCATTTTTTATAAAATTAAGTATTAGATTGTGTGAATAAATTTTCGTATTACTGCTATAATGAATCATGATTGTTGGTATTAATAACCTGAACTAAATTAGGTGTTTAAAACCAATTCCAAAACCTGTTCAAAGCCTTTATAAATATTAATTGTATTAACCTGCTGATAAATTATTTTGGTTAGTTCTGGTTTTAATCTATGATAATAAAGATTGCTTCTCATGACAAAGGATAGAAAATGAATATCGCCTCTAGCATCACTGATTTAATTGGTAATACGCCATTGGTGCAGCTTAATCGTTTGAGTGCCGGGTTGCCTGGTAAGCTGGTGGTTAAACTGGAATTTTTTAATCCAGGCAATAGTGTTAAAGACAGAATTGCTGCCAGCATGATAGATGCAGCGGAAAAGGCGGGTAAAATCCATTCTGGTACTGTTATTGTAGAACCAACTAGCGGTAATACTGGTATAGGGCTGGCTATGGTGTGTGCAGCCCGGGGATATAAACTGATTATCACCATGCCGGAAACGATGAGTAAGGAACGGCGCATGTTATTACGTGCATTTGGCGCTGAACTGGTTTTGACACCCGGTGCAGAAGGTATGGCTGGCGCCATCAGCCGTGCACAGGCTTTTGTGGATTCTGACCCACAGAAATATTTTATGCCGCAGCAGTTTGAAAATCCGGCTAACCCTGAAATTCATCGTGAAACTACTGCGCAGGAAATATGGCATGATACTGATGGTAAAGTTGATATCTTTGTCGCTGGGGTAGGCACAGGTGGTACGGTTACCGGAGTTGGTGAGGTGCTGAAGGAAAAGAAACCTGGGGTGCAGGTTTATGCCGTAGAACCTGAGGCTTCAGCAGTATTGTCTGGTGGGTGTAAAGGACCGCATCCGATACAGGGTATTGGCGCAGGTTTTGTACCTAAAATTCTGAATACTCATGTTTATGATGGGATTATTCAGGTATCTAATGATGCAAGTTTTGATACAGCCCGTGCTATGGCATCCAAAGAGGGTATTTTGGTGGGTATTTCTTCTGGTGCGGCAGTTTGGGCGGGTTTGCAGTTGGCAGCGAAACCGGAAAATAAGGACAAATTGATTGTCGTTCTGATTCCTTCTTATGGTGAACGTTATCTCTCTACACCATTATTTGCTGATCTGGCGTAAATCCTACTTTTTACGATTAATACCGAATCAGTCAACTGGTTCGGTTTTTTCTTGCAGTCATAGCTGTGGTACAATTATTATGAATACATGTTCAGCCATACGCTCAAGCTAACTGGCTTTTATTTTGTTTTAAGCAATATACGTTGAGTAAACAAATGATGAAAAAAACATTAGTATTATGTGTCATAGCAGCCTTTTTAGGTGGTTGTTCATCTATGGATAAACCTTTATTGACTAGACATGGCGGTAAGCAAACAAAGCCGGTACAGGTTGTAAATGGGGCTGCGGCAAGTGCTGAATACCGTTTAGCTAGTAGCCACTGGTCTGATGTCGCTAAAATTCGTGATGAGGCTACCCGCTTAAGTTTTCAGGTTTCTCAGGGAAGTATTACTAAAGTTCAGGCTGCGCAGTTGCTGGATCAGTTTCGCATAGCTCAAGTAGGGCATAACGTAGTAGATGACGATGTGTATGCTATTTATTTGCGTAGTGCTGTAGAAAGCCAACAAGGTTCAATTGATACTGCTCAATCCAAGGCTTATATTCAGACAGCTCTGGCAGGCTGGCAGCAGCGCTGGCCGGTAATGAGTTCTAAACCGGCTAATCCTGCATTTACCAACTTCCTGCTGGAAGTGATGAATATGAAGCCGTTACAATGATTTTGTATATAGAAATACCCTGTCTGTTAAAGTTGACAGGGTATTTTTGAATCAAATTCTTTTGTGTCTAAAATGGTTGACTGTTACTCACAGCTAAAAAACAGGCAACCTGTAACTGGTTGCCTGTTGTGAAATGCTGGTTAAACGATTTCAGCCTTTTCAATAACAACATTTTCAACCGGCACGTCCTGATGGCCGCCATGATTACCGGTTTTTACGCCTTTGATTTTATCAACTACATCCTGTCCTTCAACTACTTTACCGAATACAGCATAACCCCAGCCGTGTAAATCCGGTTTGGTGTGATTGAGAAAGTCATTGTCTTTCACATTAATAAAAAACTGCGCACTGGCTGAATGAGGCTGCATGGTACGAGCCATGGCAATGGTATAGCGATCATTTTTCAGGCCATTATTGGCTTCGTTCTCAATTGGTTCATGTGTTGGTTTCTGTTGCATGTCTTTGTCAAAGCCACCGCCCTGTATCATGAAATTATCGATAACACGATGAAAAATTGTGCCATCATAAAAGCCCTCATGCACATAACGTTCGAAGTTTGCAGCTGTTTTCGGTGCTTTCTCATGGTCAAGTTCGATGCCGATAACGCCAAAATTGGTAGTTAATTTAATCATTGGTATCTCCTGATGGGAGTGAAACAAAAAAGATTGCAGTGTTAGCTGCAATAATTAGCTTGCATTATGCATAGCGGTAACATAGTCAACTTCTTCTTTACTGCCAAGCACAACGGCTATGCGTTGGTGTAAGCCTTCTGGCTGAATATCCAGAATGTTCTGCTGGGCATTGGTAGCGGCACCCTGTGCCTGTTCAATTAACAGACTCATCGGATTGGCTTCATACATTAAACGCAGCTTGCCCGGTTTATCGGGATTACGCTGATCCTGCGGATAGGTGAAAATACCGCCACGAATGAGAATACGATGCACCTCAGCTACCATAGAAGCTACCCAGCGCATATTATAGTCTTTACCACGACAGCCGGTTTTGCCGGCCAGTAACTGGGCAATATAGTTTTGCATCGCTGGTTGCCAATGGCGCTGGTTGGACATATTGATGGCAAATTCAGCAGTGGCGGCAGGTATCTGCGGATTTTCTTGAGTGAGCTGAAACTGATTTTGTTCATTAAGGGTAAACATGGCGATGCCGTGCTTTAAAGTCAGTACCAGAATCGTTTGTGGACCATACAGAACATAGCCACTGGCCAGCTGCTGCCGGCCAGGCTGTAAAAAGCTTTCAGTAGTAAGTGTGCCATCTGGTTTGGCTAATATTGAAAAAATGGTGCCGATGGAAATATTGACATCAATATTGGAGCTACCATCCAGAGGGTCGAATAAAACCAGAAATTGCCCGTTGTCATTGGCTGTTACAAATGAGTCTTCTTCTTCGCTGGCAAGGCCGGCAATGGCCGGATTGGCTGATAAGGTATCAATCATAATCTGATTGGAAAGTACATCCAGTTTTTTCTGCTCTTCACCCTGAATGTTACCTGTATGTGCACTGCCCAGAATGTTATCCAGCGCACCCAGACGGACTTCGCAGTTGATGTGCAGACATGCCTGACTGATGCTGATGATGACCTCAGGTAAAAATGGTGTGACAGTATACTTTTGTTGCTGTTGTTGCAGATAATCAGACAGTAAAACGGACATGCAAATACTCCCTTTTAAAATTGAGTACCATTATACAATAGCCTTGTCAGCCAGACTAAAGCTCCGGTGCAGTCAATCGGGCTGATCTGTGTTGGTTGTATGAATTTAATTAATCTCTGAATGCAAAACAAAATGTGCGCTGTCATCCTGAGCCAGTAGTCGAGTCATCGGCGGTAACGCTTCAGCCAGTAGCTGCGGTAAAGTGTAGGGTGGATTGATGATGAATATACCACTGCCGTGCATACCAAAGCCATCTGGGCGCGGTGCATGGACATAAAGTTCTGCCTGAACGAAATTATCTGGAACCAGTTTTTGCAGGTTTTGTGGCAGTTTTTGGCTTTCTGCTCGACTCAGACATGGATACCAGACGATATAGCAACCACTGGAAAATTTTTTCAGGGCAGCCTTAAGTGTATCCACTACCTGCTGATAATCTTGTTTTAATTCATAGGGTGGATCTATTAATACGACTGCGCGCCGGCTGGGAGGTGGCAGCATTGATAACAGACCTTTAAAACCATCGTCACAGAATACTTGTGCGCGATTAGGTTGTTTAATGTTGCGCATGTTATTACGCAATAACTCTGCATCGGCCGGATGTAATTCAAACAGTCGCAGGCGATCCTGCTCACGTGCCAGAGCCTGAGCCAGCCACGGGGAACCACAATAATGGTTTTCAGCGTCAGGCAGACAAGCTGTTACTGCATGACGAAAAGGTATCAGGCTGCTATCCAGATCTGTTGCAGCCAGAATACGGCCAATCCCTTCACGATATTCGCCTACTTTCTGGGCTTCATCGCTAATCAGATTATACAGACCGGCTCCAGCATGAGTATCTATATAGCAATACGGCTTATCTTTCAGTTTGAAATATTCCAGTACTGCCATCAGGCAGTAATGTTTAAGGATGTCGGCGTGGTTACCGGCGTGAAATGCATGACGATAGCTGAGCATGAGTGAGTGGCTGCTGTAAGAAACTATGAACTGAAACTATTATTGTACAGAATTTATGTGCACGGGCAAAAAAATCAATATCAATAGCAATTACTGAATCTGATGCCAATTTTGTACAGAGAACAAGGCGTAAATGAGTTAAGATGTACTGAAATAAATACAATAGGAAAGATAAAGGCTATGAGTTACACGCTTTATATTGGTAATAAAAATTATTCCACTTGGTCTATGCGGCCGTGGCTGGTGATGAAGCATTTTCAAATTGACTTTACTGAACAACTGGTGCGTTTTGATGGCTTTGCTGCTGATTCAGTTTTTAAGCAAACCATATTGCCACTGAATCCCTATGGTACCGTGCCGGTTTTAACCGATGGCGATTTGGTGGTGAGCGATTCTCTGGCAATCTGTGAGTATCTGGCTGAACGCCATCCACCATTACCTTTATGGCCACAAGATTACAAAGCACGTGCCAAAGCCAGAAGTGTGGTAGCCAAAATGCATAATGGGTTTAATCATATACGCAGGCATTTTCCAATGAATATTGAGGCGGTGCTACCAGAGATTGGCCAGATTGTGCTGCGTGATTTTCCTGCCGTAAAACAGGAAATCGATTTTCTCGATCAGCATTTGTCGTCACTGCTTGCTGCATCGGCGGGAAAATACCTGTTTGGAGAGTTCAGTATTGCTGATGCCTTTTATGCCCCGATGTGTTTAAGGTTAAAAGGCTTCCAGATTCAGACTTCAGAAATACTGGCCAATTATATTAATACTCTATGTTCTACTGATGCTGTAGCAGCATGGATTGCTCAGGCACTTGAAGAAAAAGATTTCATTGCTATGGATGAACCTTATCGTATTGCACGCTGAAACATCATGTTCTGATAATAGTGAAGAGTGGTGCTGGTAGCCTGATTCAGCTCAGGCCACCAGCAGGAATTTTATCCATTCAGGCTGCTTTTAATTTCCAAAGCCAGTTGCGGATTCCACATGGCGCCGGTGGCACTCATTACCGCATCGGCTCCGACTAAGCGGTAAGCCTGATAATGTGCTGCACTACTTACTCCGCCAACACCAATAATCGCAAAATGATTATTCAGGCGTGTTCTTAATCTGGCCAGACGTTCTACCATTTCCAGCCCCGCCCAGCGAATGGCCTCACCGCAGACGCCACCAGTAGGACGATCAAGCCCCAGCGCAGGTTCACCATTTGCTGTAACTGGTCTGGCTGATAAGGTATTAATCGTACTATAACCATCAACAGTGCCATCCAGCCTACTTAAAAGCGGAAAGATAACATCGTCATCGGCAAAGTAGGCCAGTTTCAGAAACAGCGGCTTATCAGGTACAGCGTTTTTGATTTCTTTGGCTATCCGTTCTACTTTATCAAAATCAAAACACAATAATTTGTTTACGCCTTCGTTTGGACAGCTTAAATTGGCCTCCAAAATCGGTGCAGCAGTTTCGTCTACTAAGTGTGCAGCACAGGCATAATCTTTTTCTATGCTGGCTTCATTGCCGGCAGTACCCTGAAAGCTGCCAATAATATATTGCCCTTTTTGCGCAGCATTAACAGCTTCGGCCATATCGGGTTGCCAGATATCGGGATTAAATGAAGGGACGCCAAAAGAATTGGTGATAGACAATGGAGTTGTGTAGTTGGTATCGGCCAGCACTGTATCGGTATTGGCTGACAATCGACCTGTAGGATGAACAGAAAGCACATTGGGTAAAGGATGGCTGGCTTGAGCACGGGTGCGCACGGTTTTATAAACACACAAATCAAAACCATGATTGAATGCAGCTTTGACAAAGTTGGCATTCAGTAATGGTCCGGCAGGAATGCCAAAAGGCAGGTTAACTTGCAGATTGAGAAAGTTCTCAGTTTGCTTATTGTGCTCTATGGACGGTGCTGCACTACTAAAATCACCAAACGGGCCATGCTGATAGTTCTCTTCGTAGCTTAATGCAGGGTTGTAAAACGGAGTTAGGTTAGTTTGCATTATTATCCTGATAATCTGGTTTAATTTTTCTTTGTTTGATTATGTCCGTTAGGCTGTAATGTGTAGTAATCAGGTTGATTAGTTACATCTAGCTTTCTGTACATAATTCATTGGAGCATACACCATGTCTTCGGGCATAAAAAAAGCTACGGCAATATGTAGCTTTTGAATATTCTAAACAAAATAAATTTTAGCTGATGTGAAGTGTACACGACGTTTTAAAGCAAAATAATGATCTGGATTAACTTAGCTCAGATGTGCAGTTCGGGCAGCGCTTGGCCTCAAGCGGAATTTCGGTACAGCATTGTGGGCACTGTTTAGTCGTGGTTTTGGGCGGGGGATTTTTATGCAGCTTATTAATTGCTTTAACAACCATAAAAATGGCGAAGCCTACAATAATCAGGCTGATAACGGTGTTAATAAATAAGCCAATATTCAGGGTTACGGCTCCGGCAGCCTGTGCGGCACCAAGCGTTTCATAAGGGCCGGGCGATTTTGAACCATTGCGCAAAGTAAAAAACAGATTGGAAAAATCCACTCCGCCAATCAATAATCCGATTGGTGGCATAATGACATTGTCTACCAGTGATTTGACCATATTGGTAAATGCAGTACCTACTACCATACCGACAGCCAGATCAATTACATTGCCACGCAATAAAAAAGCTTTGAACTGTTCAAAAAATTTCATATCAGCCTCCTTGGCTGGCTTCAAATAAAATATCTAGTTTTTTCATGGTAGCGCGATTAAATAGGCAGGCAAACATGAGCAGAGTTATGTAATGTAAAAATAATAAAAGCTGCCTGAAAGAATATTCAGACAGCTTAAATGGATGTTATGCATTAGCTGTTATGCGTACTCACTAAATCTTCTGGTACACCCAAAGCATTAATGCTGTAGCCACCATCAACATAGGTGATTTCGCCGGTGATGCCAGAAGCCAGATCTGACAATAGGAAGGCAGCGGTATTGCCGACTTCTTCAATGGTGATATTGCGGCGAATCGGATTTTGTGCTGAAACATGCGCCAGCAGACGGCTGAAATTAGCAATGCCTGAGGCAGCCAGTGTTTTAATCGGGCCGGCTGAGATGCCATTGCAGCGAATACCTTCCTGTCCCAGACAGGCCGCAGTAAAGCGAATACCGGCTTCAAGTGAAGCTTTGGCCATACCCATCACATTGTAATTAGGAATAGCGCGTACAGCCCCCAGATAGGTAAGTGCCAGAATAGAGCTGTTATGTCCGCTCATTAATGGTCGTGCAGCCTTAGCCAGTGCAGGCAGGCTATAAGCAGATACTTCGTGAGCTGTCATAAATGCTTCACGTGTGATGCTGTCCAGAAAATCCCCATTCAGAGCTTCTTTAGGAGCAAAAGCAATGGCGTGTACCAGTCCGTCTAGTTGTGACCAGCTTTGACCTAAATCAGCAAACAACTGGTTGATTTCTTCATCACTTTGTACATCACAACGATACACCAGTTCAGAACCAAGTTCGGCTGCCATTTTGCGAACCCGCTCTTCTAGTTTGTCCACTACATAGGTAAAGGCCAGTTCTGCCCCCTGTTCATGGCAGGCTTTGGCAATACCATAGGCAATAGAGCGTTCAGAAATCATACCAGTGATGAGGATTTTTTTGCCTTGCAAAAAGCCCATAATTATTATCCTTGAACGTGATTTGTGTTTAGCTTAAAGGGCGCATTATAACTAATATTTAATTTTACGCGAAATGCTTGGATAAAGTAAAAGCTTTAAAACCGGCCAGCTGAAAGATACTCAGCTGGCTGGTTTTCTGATAATTAAAATAATCAGCTGTATAATCCAGAGAGGTAATGATCGGCATCCAGTGCCGCCTGACACCCAGATGCTGCGCTGGTAATGGCTTGACGGTATATGTGGTCTTTAACATCACCGGCGGCAAATACACCCGGGATATTGGTTGCACCCACATTGCCTTCATTACCACCTTTGGTAATCAGATAGCCGGTAGCATCCATATCCAGCTGCCCTTTGAATATCTGTGTATTTGGTTGATGACCGATAGCAATGAAGATGCCGGTTATGGCAAGAACTTCGCTTTCATTTCCGGCGTAATTAATACGTACAGCATTGACACCGCTGTCGTCACCGAGAATTTCATCTACGGTGGCATTGAGCTTAAGAATGATTTTGCCTTCTTTTACCCGTTCCAGCAGTTTATCTATCATAATTTTTTCGGCTCGGAAGCTGTCTCGCCGATGAATAATGGTAACAGTACGCGCGATATTGGCCAGATACAGAGCTTCCTCAATTGCAGTATTGCCTCCGCCAACTACAGCTACATCCTGATCTTTATAGAAAAAACCATCACAGGTGGCACAGGCTGAAACTCCCCGTCCTGCAAAAGCTTCTTCGCTGGGTAAGCCTAGATATTTGGCTGACGCACCTGTGGCGATGATAAGAGCATCACAGCTATAGCTGCCCATATCTCCGGTAAGGGTGAACGGGCGATGCTGTAAATCCACCTGATTGATGTGATCGAAAATCATGTTGGTGCCAAAGCGTTGAGCGTGTTCGAGAAAACGTTGCATCAGCTCAGGCCCCTGTACACCATTGACATCAGCCGGCCAGTTATCTACTTCGGTTGTTGTCATTAATTGACCACCCTGTGCCATGCCGGTAATCAGAGTAGGTTTTAAGCCGGCACGGGCAGCATAAACGGCAGCGGTATATCCTGCCGGCCCGGAACCAAGAATAATTAAGCGGCTGTGTGTGAGTTCTGTCATGACAATTCCTTATTATTGTAGCAATGCTGGGATGAAACGATAGTAGTAACTGTACCACAATACCCGCAGATGATTAAATCTTCCGGCATTGACTCGACAAGAAGGTATTTTGTCTACAGTGCTGTCAAATGGTAAATTTTAATGATGATTTTCAGCAATGCCATGCAGATGATATTGCTTGCCACAATAAGGACATTCGATGCTGCTGTTTGATTGAATTGGTAAAAACACCCGTGGATGACCGTTCCATGTTTCGTTTTCTGGGCCGGTACAGATCAGGGGTAAATCATGTGGAGTGATGGTGGTAACGGGCTGGGCAGTAGTATTCATTATATTTCCTTGGATATGTTCAGAACTATTATGCGAAACAGGCCTGATTACAATTAATATTTTGTTAATCAGGCCTGCTGCTTGCTGCTTAGTCGATATAAGTTAACCAAGATTCATACTTGGCATTTTTGCCATGTACAATTTCAAAATAACGTTGCTGAATTTCAGTGGTTAACGAACCTCGGGCGCCACAGCCGATAACACGACCATCCATTTCACGGATTGGCGTGACTTCAGCAGCCGTGCCTGTGAAAAATACTTCATCAGCGCAATAGACTTCATCACGGGTAATGCGTTTTTCAGTGACAGATAACTGCATATCGGCGGCAATTGCCATTACAGTACGGCGGGTAATTCCGTCTAGAGCAGCATCCAGTGCCGGAGTATAGAGTTTGCCATCATTGACAATAAAGATATTTTCGCCCGAACCCTCGGCTACAAAACCATTTGCATCCAGCATGATGGCTTCATCGTAACCATTGCGTGTTGCCTCAGTATTCGCCATGATGGAATTCATGTAATTGCCATTGGCTTTGGCCTTAATCATGGTGATATTTGGATGATGACGGGTAAATGAGCTGACTTGTACGCGAATCCCACGCTGCATGCCTTCTTCACCCAGATAGGCACCCCACGGCCAGGCAGCAACAATTACCTGTACGTCATTCAGATCTGGACCCACGCCTAGTTTGTTCGAACCGTAAAAAGCCATTGGACGAAAATAGCATGAATTCAGTTTGTTGGCTTTAACTACTTCAATATGCGCCTGATTAATCTGTTCCGGCGAGAAGGGCAGGTTCATGCCGGTAATTTTAGCTGAATTAAACAAGCGTTTGGTGTGATCCTGTAAACGAAAAATGGCAGTTCCTTGCTGAGCTTCATAAGCACGTACGCCTTCAAAAACACCCATGCCATAATGTAATGTGTGGGTTAATACATGGGTTTTGGCATTGCGCCAGTCAACAAGATTGCCGTTAAACCAGATAAAACCGTCGCGATCGGCCATAGACATAGTAAAACTTCTCCAAAATAAGACATTAAGCTGCGTGGCCGGAACTCTGTCTTGCAATGGATAGGGCGAGGCAGAGCTGATGACTTGGGCAGTACAAAAAAATGGTAAAAGCAGCCTATGGTCTTAGTTTTAGCCAGTGGCTGCTGTTACTTTATGTAAACATAAATATTATACACTGCCTATTTTACTTGCCAATGCTGAAAACAAGGACAGTTTTTGCTAAAAAGTAGTGAAATCGTTTAAACTGTGTTGCTTCTTGGATAAACAGGATGGTATCTGGCATATAATTGTTTTTTCATAAAACAGTATATTACAGGGTGGATAAGCATGAAGATTATTTATACATTAATAAAAATAGTGGTATTGCTGGCGTTATTATTACTGACTGTTAGCAACACCCAATTGATTGCATTTAATTATCTGCCTGGGCAGATGGTGAATTTACCGTTAATTGTACTGTTGCTGATATTTTTTATTATCGGTGCGGTTTTCGGTGTTTTTGCTATGTTTGGTCGTCTGCTGCACCTGCGCAGTCAGGTTAATCAGTTGCAGAATCAACTTAATAAACAGGCTAAAGCTGCCAGCCAGTCTGTGCCAACAGATAATATTGTCGTTACCACCACAGCGGCAGAAACCAATAATACTAAGCAGATGAAGGCAAGCAATTAGTATGGATAGTAATGATTTCTGGATGTGGCTGGCACCAGTTATTCTGTTACCGGTATTTTTCGCTATGGGGTGGTTTGCTGCACGTGTGGATATGCGTGCAGTGCTGAAGCAGGCGAAAGCCATTCCGGATGGATTTTATAAAAGTCTGGATGCTCTAGTGGAGCGTAAAAGTGCGGTAGCAGTGCGGGAGCTGGCAGAAGTGGTAGATCAGCAGAATGATGCTCGCCAAAGCACTTACGAGCTGCATTTGACTTTGGGCAAGCTATATCGCCAACGCGGTGAAAACGATAAAGCCATTGCCCTGCACCAGAGTTTGTTGCAATTGCCAGAAACCATTGCAGAACGTCGTGATACAGTAGCCTTTGAGCTTGGTCAGGATTATCAGGCTGCCGGTCTGGTCGATCGTGCAGAACAGATCCTGGTTGGCTTACTTAATGGCAGTAAAGCCAAACAGGCGCGGCAGATTCTGCTGAATATTTATCAGCAGGATCGTGATTGGGAAAAAGCCATTAAGCTGGCGGAGGAACTCAGCACCGGTGACCAGACTTATCAATTTGAGATTGCTCAGTTTTATTGTGAGCTGGCACAACTGGCTTTGTACCAGTCTGAATACAATAAAGCGCGTGAATATATTTTTCAGGCGCTGGCTGTAAACCGCAAATGCAGTCGTGCCAATATGATTATGGGTGATGTTGAACTGAAACAGCAGAATTATCAGGCTGCAATAGATGCCTATAGTGCTATCGAAAAGCAGAATTATGAGTATCTGAGTCTGGTAGGTGAACGCTTGTATGATGCTTATGATGGTTTACAGAAAGCGGCTGATGGAATTGAGGTCTTGATTGGCTTTGCACAGACTTTCCCGCAGCTGGATTTGTCTGGCGTGATTTATGAAAAATCTCTGCCTGTCTTTGGTGAAGACAGAGCCAGAGAAATCGTTATTGATTTGGTGCGACGCAGGCCTACTCTTACCGGAACGTACCGTTTATTAGGGGTATTGCAGAGCAATATTAATCCGAAATGGAAAGTTGATGTTGATATGATGCGTTCGGTAGTGGGCATGCAGATGCAGAAATCTGTGATGTACCGCTGCCGCCATTGCCATTTTAAGTCACAGGTTTATTTCTGGCACTGTCCGGCCTGTAATAAATGGGAAACATTTACGCCTAATCGTATTGATGTTTAAATCTTCTAATAAGCTTTGGATCGGCCAGTCAGCTCTGGCTGCATCCTGCATTGATCAATGAAATTCACTACTTAAATTACAATTGATATTTTATAAATTTGAGTAGCTGCCTCTTTTATTTACTTGCTATTTCCGAATAATATGAATCCATTAATGCTTGATACCACACTGATTAATCAGCCAGCAAAACCAGTGATTGTGGCACTTGATTTTGCCAATGCCGAATCAACACTGGACTTTGTACAGCAGCTGAATCCGAATTTGTGCCAACTTAAAATCGGCAAGGAGTTATTCACTGCCACTGGGCGCTATCTGGTAGAACAACTGGTATTACAAGGCTATCGGGTTTTTCTGGATTTAAAATATCATGATATTCCTAACACCGTTGCTTCCGCCTGTAAAGTGGCTGCTGATATGGGGGTATGGATGGTAGACATGCATGCTTCGGGAGGGCGCAGAATGATGGAGGCTGCTGCCGAAGCTGTGAGCAATTGCAGCCAGCCACCATTATTGATTGCGGTGACGGTTTTAACCAGCATGACGCAGGCTGAATTGGCTGAAACAGGTTTGAGTTCGCCAATAGAGGAAGTGGTAATGCGTCTGGCAGAACTCACTCGCCAATCAGGACTGGATGGGGTGGTTTGTTCTGCTCAGGAAGCCTCCTTGTTACGCCAGCAATTGGGAGAAGAATTTTTACTGATTACACCCGGTATACGCTTGCACGATGCAATTGAGGACGATCAGCGTCGGATTATGGCGCCTAAAGCAGCTCTGGCTGCTGGTAGCAGCTATCTAGTAATGGGGCGGCCGATTACTCGAAGTGAAAATCCAGCTGAGGTACTGCAACAAATCAATAACGGTCTGATTTAGGTCGGTATAACATCAACGTAAAAATGCCTGCTAGCGTATGCTGAAAGCAGGCATTTAATCCATTAGTTATTAATATTGATTAGCCGGTTAACTGTTTGCTAATCAGTTTTTTTACTGGCGGCATATTATTGCTGATACGTAATACCAATGAGCGAATCAGGCGCGCTGGTTGGCTGTCATTGGTAAACAAAGATACCATCGCATTTGTACCATGATACAGTATACGGGTATGTGGCATATGTTGTCTCTGGTACTGTGCTAGTAAGGATTGACTGGCAATATCTTTGCCTTTGTCTACAGCTTCATTAATTAGTTTGGCTAATATGTTCACGCCACTTAATCCCAGATTAAAACCGTGTGCTGTTACCGGATGCATGCCAACAGCAACATCACCAATTAAAGCGCTGCGCTGAGCGTAAAATGCGTTGGCATGAACGCCGACAAGCGGATAGTGATGAATGGTACTGACAAGATGCATTTCACCAAGTTTTCCTTTTAGCTGTTTGGTAATATCTGCTGCCAGCTGCAAGGGAGACATATCCAGAATTTCACCCGCATGTTCATTGTTAATCGTTACCACACAGTTTGTGAGGTTTTCTTCCAATGGTAGCAAGGCAAGAGTACGGCCGTAGTGGAAACATTCCAAAGCAGTATGCTGATTACTCAAGGTATGGCGCATGCGGAAAACAATAACTGTACGCCCGAAATCATGAATCTGAGCAGAAATACCTAGCTGGCGGCGTGTATTGGAAAAACGGCTGTCGGCAGCAATCAGTAGCTTTGCGCAGATAGTCTGGCCATTATCAAGAGTGGCTTCGATCTGATTGGCAGCTTCATTTCTTACGTCAACAATACTGTGTCCGGTTATGAAATTGACATTGTGAAATGATTGTACAGCTTCATATGCAGCACGTCGTATATGATGATTACTGATGAGAAAACCTAGTGAGTTGGCGGGTTTGCCGCGAGCCATGGTCGGCTGCTCAAAATGTAGCTGATAATTCGAGCTGCCATTTATTACTTTGGCATCGCGCAGGGGATAAATTTCATTGGCTGGAATTTTTTCCCACATATCCAACTGTTGCATCAATTCCTTTGAATAATGTGTCAGAGCTATTTCTCTGCCATCAAAAGGTGGTTGTGCCAGCGTAGTCAGTTCCTGTTTTTCTACCACAGTAATTGACAGTCCTGAAGGAGCCAGCGCGCGCGCCAGACTTAGTCCGGCAGGACCGGCTCCAACAATAATGACATCAGTTTCTTGGCCTGAACATAAAGACACATTATTTGCTGTCATAAAATCTATTCCCGAATGAATATATCCAATACCGTGTTAGGATAACTGAAAATCGGCATGAATCCTATCTTCTTTGGTCAAAAAGTTAATAAAAGTCAAGCTTAGTATACAGTTTGCGGCTCTGTTAAAATCATGGAAATGGTATTTATATATAAATGGTTACTCGTATGGCTAAACACTCTTTTCAGGATCAATTGCAGCAACTGGGTAAACAGGCTAAAGCTAATCGCTTAGCCCAAGAGCAGCAAAAGCAGATAAAAGCTGCACAAAAGCAACAGACAGATATTAGCTTTACTGAAGCGATGGGTAAGGATGTCATTCCATTAAAGGCTAGAAATCAGTTTCAGCATCCGCGTGACAATGCTCCGATTAAACCGCGATCGCAACAGGAAGAATCACTTAACCATGCCAGCTATTTTTACATTGGTGAAAATCAGCAGGATGCAGCACCGGCAGTGTTCAGTAAAAATGGTCGTGGAAAGGCTGATATCCAGCGTCTACAGTCCAAACATTGGCCGATTGTGGCTTATGTTGATTTACATGGCTATCGTCAGGAAGAAGCACAGCAAGTGCTGAATGAATTTATTGATTATATCCAGCAATATGGTGTAGTGGGCGAGATAGTTCATGGCAGCGGGTTGGGGTCGAGAGATTTTCAGCCGGTTTTAAAAACGCTGGTACGACGCTGGCTGATGGCTCATCCGGAGGTGCTGGCCTATGCGCAGCCAAATGAACGCAATGATGGTGCTGTCTATGTATTGGTTAAAAAGAAACACCGTACAAAGAATTGGGAGTGATTTATTTTCAAATAAACAGTATTCACATGTTAAAACTAAGACAAAACAAATAGAATCTCAACTTGAGCCAAAACAGATGTCTATGTGTACTAATCTATCAGGGCACAAACTCTAATAGCTGATGCAGACGATAAACAAATAAGTTATTTTAAAATTTAAATCGGTATGAAAAATGGTATTTAGATCTATCTGAGCGATTATGATGTTTAGTTGTATAGCCAAATGGTTGCAGTCTCTAAGACAAAAAATGCCTACTCAGGCCTCAATATTTGCTTCAGCGTGGTTTAAACCTTTTGCACGCTGGTTTGATCGCCCGTATTACTGGCAATTGAATCGTGAGCGTGCAGCTTCGGCTGTAGCAGTAGGGATGTTTTGCGGCTTAATGCCCGGACCTACGCAAATGCTCAGTGCTTTGCTGGTTGCCTATGTTGTGCGCACGAACTTACCTCTGGCATTGCTAACTACACTTTATACCAATCCACTAACTTATGTGCCATTATATTATTGTGCCTATCAGATTGGTGCCAGATTAATGTATGGCCAGTGGGGACATCAAATGCCAGCTTTTCCCGATTTCACTATGGGGCATCTGGGCGTTGAGCTGTGGCAGTGGCTAATTTGCTTTGGCAAGCCTTTGCTCTTGGGGGTGCCTGTGCTGGGTGTAATACTGGCTGTTGTCGGTTATATTCTGGTTTGGAATGGTTGGCAATGGTTTACCAGCAGGCATACAAACACCGGCGGTCAGAAATAATATTATGCAACGTCCCCTAACATGCAATGAACTGAATCTGGTTAGAAAAATTCTGGGTAATGCCGCAGACTGGTCACGGGTGCAAATTGTCTGCGGTGCGTGGTGGCTGCTACATCCGCATGCAGCCATTACCTGTGGCAATCATATTATTTTTCCAGTAGCTTACTATGCAGATGATTTTACACAGACCAGTTTGAGCCGACAGGCGTGGCTCATACATGAATTAATGCATGTTTGGCAATGTCAGCATGGTTTCCCAATTATACTTGCTGGTGTCTGTCTGACACTGAAAGCGGGTTATTATCAGGCACGTGCCTACCGCTATCCGCCTTTAAGCACCATTAAAAGCCTTGGACGGCTAAATATGGAGCAGCAGGCTCAGTTGGTGCAGGATTATTTTCTGGCACTCGTCGGAGATAAGCGCCACCAGCCTTTTTTGGTGCATTTTCGTCGCCTGCTTAAGCCGTTAATCCGCCATCCCGATAATCGTCGTTTACTGCCACATTACTAAACATTCAGCTGTATTGGTCAACTATCTTGGGTTATCCGGTTAAACTGTTATAATCAGCGCTTAATTTTCTTGCCGGAGTAATTCATGTCTGTATTTGAGGTAGCAGCGCAGCAACTGCATAGTGTACGTGATTTTTTACGCTTTGCTGTAAGCCAATTTGAAGAAGCTGGGCTGTTTTATGGTCATGGTAATGATAGTGCCTATGATGAGGCGGCCTATCTGATTCTGCATACCTTACATTTACCACTGGATACACTAGAACCATTTTTAGATGCACGCCTGCTGGAAACAGAAAAATCAGTCTTGCTGAAATTGATACAGCGCCGTATTAGCGAACGAATTCCAGTTGCTTATCTTACTAATCAAGCCTGGCAGGGTGAATACGAATTTTACGTGGATGAACGGGTGATTGTGCCGCGTTCATTCATCTATGAGCTTTTAGGTGAACCTTTGCAGCCATGGATTGAATACGATGAGCTGGTACACAGGGCACTGGATTTATGTACAGGTAGTGGCGCGCTGGCAATTCAGTTGGCACATTGTTATCCGGATGCGCTAATAGATGCTGTTGATATTAGTCTGGATGCACTTGAAGTGGCTGGCATCAATGTTGAGTCCTACGGTTTGCAGGAACGCATTAGCCTGATTCATACCGATTTATTCACAGGTATCGATACTAGCTATGATTTAATCGTGTCTAATCCCCCCTATGTCGATGCTGAATCCGTGGCGCAATTACCAGATGAATACCTACATGAACCGGAGCTGGCGCTAGGCAGTGGTACTGATGGGCTGGATGCGACCAGACAGATTATCCAGCAGGCAGCCAAATACCTGAATCCGCATGGTGTATTACTGGTTGAAATTGGTCATAACCGCGAAGTACTGGAGCAGGCATTTCCCGAACTACCATTTACATGGATGTCCACCAGTGGTGGTGATGGTTTTGTGTTCCTGCTAACTCGAGAACAGTTATTGGGTGAAGTATAAATTGTTGCTCATCTGATCAGTTTGCCTCACCGTACAATTATGGTGTATTTACCATAATGTAAACGGCAGACTGACCAGATTGCTATTGTAATAGCGAGGATCATCTGAAACTTCCTGTCCAATCCAGTCAGGTAAAACAATCTGCTGATTCGCGTGACTCAATTCAACTTCAGCCACAATCAGCCCCTGATTGGCACCTAAAAATTCATCTACTTCCCATACAAGATTATTTAAGCGTATGTGATAACGGTATTTTTCAATTACTGGCTGTTCAACCATATAACGTAGCATATGCTGAGCGTCTTCAACAGGTATCGAATATTCAAATTCAGTTCGCGTAATGCCTTGATTAGTACTTTTAATGGTGAGCCAGGCTTGAGTATCACAGACACGGACACGTACAGTTCGCTCCTTGATAGTAGACAGATAGCCCTGACAAAAATATATAGCAGGTGCCAATCCCCGCCAGCCATTACCTTCTACCAGAAATTTACGTTCAATTTCTTCCGCCATAATCAGTATTTGCCATTAAGTCATGTGTTGAATGAAAAGCACCAGAAACTGCCTGACAGTTATCTGGTGCAGATATATATTAAGCTTAATAATAACAGTTACAAAGCCAGTTTATTAGCAATAGCATTAAACATTAGCGATGCTTCCAATGGCTGCTCCAGCATGGATGGCTCAGCTTTAGGCCATGTTGACCATTGTACGATAACCAGTTTCTGTGCCTGATTAACCATAATAATCTGCCCGTAAATACCTAATGCCCACATACTGTCTTGATTGTTCAAACCTGTTTTGGGCGCAACATTAGTTGCTGTGGCTGGAATGCTGTTATTCCACCATTCATAACCATAAGTACCTTCAGGATGTAGTTTGCTGACAGAATTTTTAGCTTTATTCCAGTTGCGTGCATCTTTCACCCAGTTTTGGGGCAAAATTTGTTTACCATTGGGCAATATACCGTTATTCATCACAAACAGGCCGAATTTACCCCAATCCTCAAGCGTGGCATTAAAACCATGAGCACCAACATCATGTTTGCCCACTGCATAGCTGTGCCATACACCGTCTCGGTTCATGCCATATGGCTGCCAGATTTTGTCCTGAAGATATTTGGCAATACTTACACCTGTGGCTTTTTCCAATGTATCGCCCAGTAACCATGCTCCGCCTGAAGAATACGACCAAGCTTTTCCCGGTTTGGCATAAGCTTTGCGTTTCGGATCTTTGACCAGATTGTTAACACAGGCATAAGTATTCGGATGAGCCTCACACTGGGTAAGCTGAGAGAAATCTGATTGCGGGTTGGTGTAATCTTCATTCCAGCTCACACCTGAAGTGTGCTGAAGCAGTTGGCGAATGGTAACATGTTCCCATGCCGTGCCGCGTACATCGTGATTGTATTTCACCACTTCATCATCCAGTGATTTGATTTTACCTTCTTTCAGCGCAACACCAATCAAGGTAGAAACAACCGATTTGCCTACAGAGCGAGATGTCCACAATGTAGTAGGGTTGTTACCATTGGCGTAGTAATCCCATACCACCTTACTATCTTTGATAACCATCATTCCATTGACATTGTTGCGCTTTAAATAGTCTTTCAGTAGATATAACTTTCCATTTAACTGATAACCTAGTTTAGAGAGATTGTGCAGTGCTCGTGGTAGTGGCTGACCATTGGCTGCATAAAATACATCAGCATCATAAGAGCGGTAATCATTACGGAAACCAATGGCACGCTGTTACTGATTCCAAGTGAGCATGTTTTTAACATCTGGCAGTTTGGTGTCAACTGGAGTAGGACAGTTGTTCAAATGCAATGATTTACAGCTATTCAGTGCTGGGCTGGCCTGAATATTAAAGGCTGTGGTTAGACAAAAAGCCAGTAAAACCGTTTTTATTTTCATATGTGAGGAATACATTAAATATCTCCAATTTGAACTTAAACAACTAAGTAAGCATTCATTAATATATACCAATAATATTATTTTCTTTTGCTGGAGAATATTTAGATATATATATGTCTGGAAAATGTATTTAGTTAAAATGTACAACCAAAATTTATATTTATATATTTATAAATTCAATTTTTTAGGTGTCAGTGTAGGCTAAAAGTTGCTATTAGCCAGTTTTATCTTTTCAAAACATGATTTTGAAACAGTAGAAGACTACTGGCAAATAAATTTCCTAATTTCTGTTTCAGCAAAATAAAATCGAAAACAGAATAGGGAGTATCCGCATCAGCTAATTATACATTGATGGATACCATGCCTGATAATGCTTGTGCTATAGGCTATCGCTGATATCAGCGTAAATTAATCTCAAAGCTGTTTTGCAGTTAAAAAGAAACCTGCATGGATGCAGGTTTCTTTAATCATTTATCAGGCAAAAGTCAGTGTACCATTTTCTGCAGTCAGCATAATCGTACTGTCTGGTGCATAATTGCCTGCCAGTAGTTCTTTAGCCAGCGGATTTTCTATTTCAGTCTGGATAGCGCGTTTCAAGGGGCGGGCACCATAAACTGGGTCAAAGCCCACTTTAGCCAGTACATCCAGAGCCGCATCATCAACCTGTAAATGCAAATCCATTTTTTCAAGACGCTGACGTAGGCCTGCCAATTGAATATTGGCAATAGCACGGATATTTGACTGATTGAGACTGTGGAATACCACTACCTCATCAATACGATTAATCAGCTCAGGACGGAAGTATTGTTTTACATCTTCCATTACCACCGCTTTGATGGCTTCATAATCATCACTTACCATCTTCTGGATTTCCTGACTACCGATATTAGATGTCATCACAATAACGGTATTTTTAAAATCCACTGTTCGTCCTTGACCATCAGTCAGACGACCATCGTCCAGCACTTGTAACAAGATATTGAAAACGTCTGGATGAGCTTTTTCCACCTCATCTAGCAGGACTACACTATATGGATTACGCCGTACCTGCTCAGTCAGAAAACCGCCTTCTTCATAACCAACATAGCCGGGAGGCGCACCAATTAAGCGAGCTACAGAATGTTTTTCCATATATTCAGACATATCCACCCGAATCAGATGGGTTTCGCTGTCGAACAGAAAGCTTGCCAGTGTTTTGCAAAGTTCCGTTTTGCCAACACCGGTAGGACCGAGAAACAAAAAACTGCCATAAGGTTTGTTCGGATCAGCCAGACCGGATCGTGAACGACGAATGGCATCTGCTACCGCCCGAACCGCTTCATCCTGTCCAACTACACGCTCATGTAGCACTTCTTCGATTTTCAGTAATTTTTCCCGTTCACCAGCCATCATTTTTGTTACTGGAATACCAGTCATGCGTGAAACAATTTCAGCAATTTCTTCCGAACCGACTTTAGTACGCAATAGTTTGTTGGGTTGGTTATCCTGCCTGCCACTGTCTGCTGCCTGCAACTGCGCTTCCAGCCGTGGCAACTCCTCATATTGTAGTTTAGCCACTTCCTCCCATTTACCATCACGTTTGAGCGCATCCATCTTAATCTTGAGCTGGTCAATTTGCTCTTTAATGGTCACACTACCTTGAGCTTTGGCACGCTCAGCTTTCCAGATTTCATCCAGATTGGCAAATTCGCGTTTAACATTATCTAGCTCCTCTTCCAGCAAAGCCAAACGCTTTTTACTGGCTTCGTCACTTTCTTTAACCAGAGAGGCTCGCTCAATTTCAAGCTGGATTTCGCGGCGTTTAAGCTTATCCATGCTTTCCGGCATAGACTGGCTTTCAACCTTAATCAGCGAAGCCGCCTCATCAATTAAATCGATGGCTTTATCCGGCAGAAAGCGGTCAGTAATATAACGATTGGATAATTCAGCTGCGGCTACAATTGCAGGATCAGTAATTTCTACACCATGATAAATTTCATAGCGTTCCTGTAAACCGCGTAAAATCGCAATAGTGTCTTCTACCGTAGGTTCTTTAACCAGTACTTTCTGAAAACGCCGCTCCAGAGCAGGGTCTTTTTCAATGTACTGGCGATATTCATCCAGTGTAGTAGCACCGATACAGTGCAATTCACCGCGTGCCAGTGCCGGCTTGAGCATGTTGCCGGCATCCATGGCACCATCTGCCTTGCCTGCGCCCACTAAGGTATGAATCTCATCAATAAAAATAATCGTATTACCTTCATCTTTGGCCAGATCATTGAGTACCGCTTTCAAACGCTCTTCAAATTCTCCACGGAATTTGGCGCCAGCAATCAGGCTGGCCAAATCAAGCATCAGTAAACGTTTATTGCGCAAAGAGTCCGGAACTTCATTATTGACAATCCGCTGCGCCAAACCCTCAACAATCGCCGTTTTACCAACGCCGGGTTCACCAATCAGCACTGGATTATTCTTAGTACGCCGTTCCAGCACTAGAATCGTACGCCGTATTTCATCATCGCGTCCAATGACTGGATCCAGCTTGCCGGCGCGAGCCTTTTCTGTCAGGTCGGTTGTATATTTTTTCAGTGCCTCACGTTGGTCTTCTGCATTTGGATTATCCACACTTGCCCCTCCACGAACAGCATCAATGGCAATATTCAGTTTATCTTCAGTAGCACCAGCCTGTTTCAGGATACGGCCGCATTGCCCATTTTCCTGTACAGCAGCCAGCAGAAATAATTCACTGGCAATATAAGCGTCACCGCGTTTAATAGCAGCCTTATCCATTAGATTTAAAATATGCTGCAACTCGGTACTGGGCAGAATCTCTCCGCCCTGACCAGAAACCTTGGGCAAAGCATCAATGGTAATTTCTATTTGTTGTTTCACTTGTGCAACATTAACACCAGCCTGAGTTAACAGGGCGGCACTGCCACTATCGGTATCATCAACTAAAGCTTTCAATATGAAAACTGCCTCAAGATAACCAGCATCTTGTCCAAGCGCCAGACTTTGTGCATCCTGTAAAGCCTGCTGAAATTTTGCTGTAAGCTTATCGAATCGCATCTGATTTCTTTCATTTAATTTTCCATTAATGGAAATATTGGTATTAGGAAATTAATGTCAAGGGTTAATATTGCTAAAAACTCATTTTAGAAGAAAATTATTGTTTTATATATAAAAATATTAATCTGTGTGCCGCTGTATATCATCTTCTCTAACTAATAAGTATTACAGATGTTGGGGTCAATTTATACGACAGATTTATCAGATTATTTGCTAACAGAATTCTGATGTAAAATATTTGTATTCGAAATATAGAAATAATCTTTACTCAGCTAAAGTCATAACAAATTCTTTTGAAAACCAATGCAAAATTTTGACTCAATAACTTATATTAATTAAGACAGATAATTTTATTTATTTGTCAAATTTAACTGATTTCATGTCATATACGGATTTTGTAGAAAATAAAATAAAATCATATATATAAATTGCTGATAATGGCAAATTAATAACAGGATATCAGCTGATTGCAGGCGGCAGAATTTCACAAATTTTGTGAGTATATCTGTGGATAACTATAAAAAAACAAGGTGAATCAACTCAGTCTTATGGTGATTAAAATTTGGGCAATTTTTCTTGTTCATTGTTGCTAAAAATGTGCTGCTGAAAAAGTATAGTGTGTGCTACAAATCACATATACACCGATGTGTAATCATGCCACCAATTGTTAAATCAACTGATTAAAACCTTATTTTTTTTAGCGTTAGTTTTTGTAATGGTGTAAAATTAGCTTTTGTTTTGAATATTTTCTAAGATAACCATGAGAACCGAAGAATTTAATAAGTGTCGTGAATTTCTTGAAGGGCAAATCATGCGTACGCCTGACAACAAAGAATTAATAGCTGCTTATCAAAAGCTGCTCGAATTGAAAAGCATTTACGATACTGAAATTCATATTTCCATGTTAGATAAAAAAGCACGCAGAATGGAATTTCAGCAGCAAGTACAGACTAATATATCTGCCACAGAAAATCATCAAGAAGGTATTAGTACAAAAGACGGCGTGCAAAACTATAATCAGTTGCAACTTAATCAAAACAATCAAAACAGTTTAATGGCAAACCAAAAAAACTGGTACAACTACCATCGAATTCAGTCTCATCATTTTGGTGATAACTGATTATTTTATCGGATTGAATTCAATAATTTTAAATATGAATCATTTCTTAGATGTGTAATCGGTTATTAAAACGAAAGTTTGCTAAAGTAAATGGTGAAACTTTTGTTTTTTAATGAGTATAAATAATACGTACATTCGTAAACTATGTTGAGCGGATATCAGTATGAATTATATTGTATATAGTTTTAGAAATTGCAGTATTATCAACAATTATTAACTTAAGTTATTGAATTAGTTTGATTGCTGAAATCAATAATGCTGATAAGTAAGTAACATATTAGCAGACACTAGCTTAGGTATCGATATTTTTAGAGTAGATCTTCAATATTTTGGTAGTCTTTGTGTGTTTCAAAAAGTGGAAATTCTGGATATTGCTTTTGTATGGCTTATTATTAGAAACCTTGAATTTTATTCAAACATAGTGAGTAGAATGACTATTTCGGGCATATTGTCACAACATACTTAGTTTGAATACTCCAAAATACCACAAAGATTTAGATGTGTATGAAAGTAGCTGAAAAAGTTTCGAATAAAATAAAGACCTAAATATTATTATTTAGGTCATATTTGGGCTTTTAAAAAAGTAAAAGCATCTGAATTATATCTTGGCGGAAGCGGTGAGATTCGAACTCACGGTGGGCTATCAACCCACGACGGTTTTCAAGACCGTTGCATTAAACCGCTCTGCCACGCTTCCGTCTTTGAAGATGCGCATAATAGACGATAAATGCACATTTGCCAAGTGTTTTATTTAGGTGAATTTAGGGTATGAGGCTAAATCATTCATTTTATTTTTGATTAAATTTTAATAGTGCATATTTTCATCACGCAGAAATACCCACTGTTTGTCGCTGGATGAGGCTTTATCATAATAATAGCCTTCGTAATCGAAATCTTTTAACTCTTCTGGCTCAGTTAACTGCTTCTCGGCTGCATAGCGCATAAATAAACCACGTGCACGCTTGGCATAAAAGCTAATAATTTTATATTCGCCATTTTTTTGGTCTTTGAATACGGGAGTAATCACTTGAGCAGAAAGCTTTGAGGGCTTTATCGCTTTGAAATACTCCTGTGAGGCGAGGTTGATTAATACCTGATCTTGTACTGCCTGCATATTCTGTTCAATGGTGCTGGTAATGATATCCCCCCAGAATGCATATAAATCCTTGCCGTAAGGATTAGCAAGTTTGGTGCCCATCTCCAGACGATATGGTTGTATCAAATCCAGTGGTTTGAGTACACCGTATAAACCGGAGAGAATGGCCAGATGCTGCTGTAGATAGTTTAATCCTGTTTCAGATAAATGGTTGGCATCCAATCCTTCATAAACATCGCCATTAAAAAGATAGACAGCCTGCTTAGCATTGTCCAAGGTAAAGGGAGGTTGCCAGTGGTGATAGCGTTCGGCATTCTGTAGAGCAAGCTTGTCAGAAATACTCATTAAGGTTGCAATTTCGTGTGGCGCCAATTGCTGTAGTAAAGGCACTAGCTGCTGCGCCTGTTGCATTAATTGAGGCTGTGTGCACTGTTTGGTTGTGATTGTTGCTTCTTCATTGAGTTTTTTAGCGGGTGATATAACAAAATACATTTTTTTCCTTGATATTTGACTGTTGCTCTTTTGCATGTACTACTTATGCTCGGCAAAACGATATGCTTAGAATAGATTGCGGTTAATATATATAGGGTTTGCAATTCAAGAATACTATAATCTTTATTATAGGTAAGCTGGTTATTTGCATAATCATAAAAAAAACGGCACAATTCTTTACTCATATTTATAGATAAATTAAACAACCATGTCTACTTTACGATTGCATCCGGAAACCATTGCTATCCGCGGTGTTAAGGAACAAACCTCATACAATGAACATAATTCAGCACTGTTTTTAACCAGTAGCTTTATGTTTGACGATGCAAAAACCGGTGCAGCCTTGTTTGATGGTTCCACTCAGGGCTTTACCTATACACGCACTAATAATCCAACTGTGGCAGCATTTCAGGCACGGGTGGCACAACTGGAGCAGGGTGAGGCAGGCTTAGCCACTGCCACGGGTATGGCTGCAATCAGCGCAGTTTTTCTGGCTTTATTAAAAACCGGTGATCATCTGGTAGCCAGTAAAAGCCTGTTTGGTACGACTATCGGTTTGTTAAATAATATATTGCCCCGATTCGGAATCGAGGTAACGCTGGTTAGCCAGACAGATATGGCTGAATGGCATGCTGCTATTCGACCCAATACCAGAATGCTGTTTGTGGAAACGCCATCTAATCCACTCAATGAGCTGGCTGATATTGCTCAGCTGGCAGAGCTGGCACATCGTCATCAGGCTTTGCTGGTAGTTGACAACAGTTTTTTGTCATCGGCATTACAGCAGCCATTACGTCTGGGCGCCGATTTGTCGGTGCAGTCAGCAACTAAAGCAATTGATGGTCACGGGCGGGTGATGGGTGGTGTTATCTGTGGCAGTGCAGCATTAATTAATGAAATTTTTTTACATGTGCGCACCACTGGCGAGGTATTGTCTCCTTTTAATGCATGGGTGCTGTTGAGTGGCGTGGAAACCTTGTATCTCCGTATGGAAAAGCAGAGCGCCAATGCTCTGGAAGTAGCGCAGTTTCTTTCTACTCAACCTCAGGTTGTTGCCGTGCACTATACTGGAATGACTAACCACCCGCAAAAAGCGCTGGTACATAAGCAGCAGCAAGGTGGTGGTATTGTGGTGGCCTTTGAGATTAAGGGGGGAGAGCAGGCTGCGTGGCAGGTAATTGATACATTAACACTCTTTAGTAAAACGGCTAATCTTGGCGATGTGAAATCTACGGTTACCCATCCATGGACAACCACGCATGGTCGGATGGCACCGGAGGCGAAGCTTGATGCTGGTATTCAGCCTGGGTTGATTCGTTTATCTATTGGATTGGAGCATGCTGCTGACTTAAAAGCAGATTTATCCAATGCATTAAGTCAGATCAACGTTTAATATGGTGTAAAGAAAATTTCTAAAGAATTGATGTAGCCCGTAATGGCCAGTAACAGTTGATTTTTAAGTTGCTGTGTACTATTGCAGCTGTTTAGTTTTGGATACTCCTGTTGCATTAATGACTATTTAGCTATATTTTATATAGACAACCGATAATAAAAGGAAATCATAATGAGTAGTGATTTAATTGTTCATATTGGCGATGGCAACTTTGAGCAAGAAGTTTTACAGGCAGATACCCCAGTATTGCTGGATTTCTGGGCTCCTTGGTGCGGACCTTGTAAAATGATTGCGCCAATTCTGGATGATTTAGCCCCGGCTTATCAAGGCAAACTGAAAATTGTTAAGCTTAATGTTGATGAAAATCAGGAAACGCCGGCTAAATTCAATGTTCGTGGGATACCTACTCTGATGATTTTTAAGGATGGTGCTAGTGTGGCTACGAAAGTAGGAGCCTTAAATAAAGGACAATTAGAAGCGTTTATTAATGCTTCAATATAAATATTAGTTTCTCAATTTCATAAGTGCCCTCAAGCTGGCAGTGATTATAAAATTTTGAATTTAGATTTTATGATTTATGCTGTCTGCTATGAGGGCATTGTTTGTTCATTATAATCAAAATCTAATCTCTCTGAGTATTTCTATATTGCCTAATTATGCTAAACCGTTTTCAGACAGATTTTACATTTCAAGATTTGTATCAGTTTACGAAATAGACTTAAAGTAACCTAAATTGAGATCTGCTAACTCTTATAATTTTTCATCCTAGCTTGCTTTTGATTGCCATCAGACGACAATATAAATAATTATAATTCTGCTTGGTTGATGCTTTGATTGTAAATCTGGTAGTTAAATGAAATTATTATTAATAATAATAAATTAAGTGGATAATATTATTGGTAATAATATAATCTTATGATTATATGTAAATATATTGTAAGCAAAAAATAAGATATTCAGTAAAATAAAGTTTTTTTGTAAAATTAATAAAAAAATTTATTAGCATGGTATTTTAAAGTCATAAAAAATTTCTGATAGTACCGAAATTGAAATATTTTTTAATTTTGTTGTTTAAAATATTGTAATTTAGGCGTATTGTGTTAAATGTGAGTTAGTAGTGACTTTATTGAACACGTCTCTCCGGTTTTGCTAGAATGATTTTGTGAAATTTCATTCGGAATTAAACGAAAGCGAGTACGCTATGAATCATGAATCCAAGTTGTCTGTATCTACTCCCGGTGGCAATCAATCCAGTGCATTGAATAAAACATTTGTAATTGCCTGGCTTATCTGCGCCATTTTCTATTTTGTCCAATATGCATTGCGTTCTGCACCAAGTATTATGCAGAGCGAAATGATCGCCACTTTGAGGATTTCTAAAGTGGAAATGGCTGCAATTATTGGTCTGTATTTCTATTCTTATGCTTTCTTTGCGTTGGTTTCAGGCGTTTTGCTTGATCGGATCGGACCACGTTTTACAGCATCATTAGGTATTATTCTGGTAGTTGCTGGCTGTATACTTTTCTGTACTGGTACTGTTATCACTGCTCAATCTGGCCGTTTCTTGCAAGGTGCTGGTTCTGGGCTGGCCTTTACTAGTGCTGTGTTTCTGGCAACTCGTGGTTTCCCAAAGAAATGGTTGGCCACTGCTGTAGGCATGACACAGTGCTTTGGTATGCTCGGTGGTTTTATGGGACAGGCTGTAGTATCACCGATTATTAAACATCAGATAATGGGCTGGCAAACATTCTGGATGGTGGCGGCCGGCGTTTTGGCTGTGATATTTTTTGCTTCTGTAATCATCACGCCACGCACTCGAGAAGGGAAAATTGATTGGACTGGTTTAAGTCATCCTTATCTTGTGGTATTGAAAAACCCGCAATCTTATATTTGTGCTTTCATTGGTGCCATGATGTTTATGCCTACTAATGTCGGCAATATTGCCTGGGGTAATCAGTTTTTGCAGGAAGGTTTGGGTTCCGGTACTGATACTGCTTTGCGTTTGGCCATGGTTCCACTGGGCTGGGTAATTGGCTGTCCCATTCTGGGCTATTTATCCGATGTGATTGGCCGTCGTAAGCCTGTTGTTATGGGCAGTATAATTGCAATGGGTATTACTGGCGGTTTTATTGTTTATCTGCCTGAAGTTATGCCACCTTATATAATGGGTTTACTATTTGGTGTTGCCTCTGGAGCAGCAATGATTCCTTACACCATGATTAAAGAAGTTAATCCTGATGAAGTGAAGGGTACAGCTACAGGTGTGATTAACTTCTTTGTGTTTGTGATCAGTGCGATAATGACCAATCTGTTCAGTTTACTGATAGCGCACTTAGCCAGCGCAGAAGGAGGCCAGCTAAGCCTGAAGATTTTCCAAACTGCAGACTTTGTTTTTGTTGGTGGTTTGATTCTGGCTTTTATTATGACAATGTTCGTACGCGAAACGGGTAGTAAAGCTAAAGCTTAAATTGTCTAAACTGGTTTTTTAACCAGTGTGCAAATTAACCAAACGGCTACTTTAAGTAGCCGTTTGTGGTTTTAGTGCAAATCAGATACTGCATCTGATGCCAAATTCAATTTACACATTTAATTCCAGCTTAAATCCGGATTTTGTGAAATTACAGCTTTGAATTGAGCTATGATATTGTCTAAAGCTTGCTGGTTGTCTGCCTCAAATCGTAATACCAACACAGGGGTAGTATTAGAAGCGCGCATTAGCCCAAATCCATCTTTAAATTCCACTCTTAGACCATCAATGGTGATGCGTTCAACTTCATCATTAAACTGAGCATTTTGTGCCAGACTGGCGATAATTTCGTGCCCTGATTGTCCCGCAGGAACGGCAATGTTTAATTCAGGTGTAGATATGCCTTCAGGCAAATCATTTAAAACTGCTGATGGATTTTCACTTGCAGACAAAATTTCCAGTAAACGGGCACCGGCATACAAGCCATCGTCAAAACCTAACCAGCGTTCTTTAAAAAATACGTGACCGCTCATTTCACCAGCCAGCAGTGCACCATGTTCCTTGATTGCGGCTTTAATGAAACTGTGGCCGGTTTTACTCATGATGGATTCGCCACCATGCTGCTCAATCCATGGTTTGAGTAATCGAGTAGATTTAACGTCATAAATAACTTTTGCTTTAGGATTGCGTGCCAATACATCTGCTGCAAATAGCATCAGCTGGCGGTCGGGATAAATAATCTGCCCATCTTTGGTTACTACGCCCAGACGATCACCATCGCCATCAAAAGCCATACCGATTTCTGCATCACTATTCTGTAAGGCCTGAATTAAATCCTGTAGATTGGCTGGCTTAGCCGGATCAGGGTGGTGATTGGGGAAATTGCCATCTACTTCACAAAATAATTCTGTTACTTCACAGTCCAAAGCACGATATAAATCTCCAGCATAAGCGCCGGCTACTCCATTGCCTGCATCTATTACAATTTTCATTGGCCGTTTAAGCTGAACATGATTGGCAATATAATTAATGTATTCAGATGCGATGGGTAGGGAAACCACGCTTCCGCTATGTTCGACGGAGGAGGCCAACTGACCGGATTCGATAATTTTGCGTAATGTCTGAATATCGTCACCAGCAAGAGTAGTTCCAGCTAACATCATTTTAAAGCCATTGTAATCAGGTGGATTATGGCTACCTGTAATCATGATACCACTACCCTGACAATGCTCAATCGCCGCAAAATACAGCATTGGTGTAGCAACCATACCTACATCAATTACATTAATTCCACAGGCGCTAATACCCTGAATCAGACTGGTTGCCAGAATCGGGCCTGACAGGCGGCCATCGCGGCCAATAGCAATCTGGTCGATTCCCTTGCTGAGAGCTACGGTAGCAATGGCGCGGCCAATCAGCTCGGCTGTATCTTTGTTTAATGAAACATCCACAATGCCACGGATATCATATGCTTTAAATATGCTGGCATCAATCTGTTTTGAGGTCATGAATAATTTCCTTGGTTGTTCTTGTATTTGGTTAAATTTTAAAGATAAGGCTATCTGTTTACAGATGAATTAGGCTTTAGTGCTGGGAGCAGGTAAGCCAAAATGGCTGTAGCTTAATTCCGTAGCCATTCGTCCTCGTGGTGTTCTCTGTAAGAAACCCTGCTGAATTAAATAGGGTTCGATAACATCTTCGATGGTATCAGTTGATTCGCCAATTGCTGCTGCAATGTTATCCAGACCAACAGGACCACCTGCAAATTTATATAGAATGGCTTCCAGATACTTGCAGTCCATAACATCTAGCCCGGATTGATCAATATCTAACATTTTTAATGCCGCATCTGCTACTTCGGCATTGATCTGACCTTGGTATTTTACTTCGGCATAATCACGTACACGTCGTAACAGGCGATTGGCGATACGTGGCGTCCCCCGGCTGCGTCTGGCAATTTCAGCTGCACCGGTGTTGTCAATTTGTAATTTTAGCAGTTGGGCGGAGCGGGCAACAATAGTAGTTAAATCGGTGTTATTGTAGAATTCCAGACGTGAGACTATGCCAAAGCGGTCTCGCAATGGATTGGTTAGCATACCTGCTCGAGTGGTAGCGCCGACGAGAGTAAAAGGCGGGAGATCGATTTTGACCGAGCGCGCTGCGGGGCCTTCTCCAATCATGATATCTAACTGGTAATCTTCCAAAGCTGGGTACAATATTTCTTCTACTACCGGATTGAGGCGATGAATTTCATCTATAAAAAGAACGTCATGTGGCTCAAGATTGGTAAGCAGTGCAGCCAGATCTCCAGCTCGTTCGAGTACCGGCCCAGATGTCTGGCGCAGATTAACGCCAAGTTCATGAGCAATGATATGAGCCAGAGTAGTCTTGCCCAGACCAGGAGGGCCAAATAATAAGGTATGATCCAGAGCTTCACGCCGTATTTTCGCAGCCTGAATAAAGATAGAAAGCTGTTCTTTGGTCTTATGCTGTCCAATATAGTCTGTCAGCGCGCGCGGGCGCAAGGCGCGTTCCAGCTGTTCCTCCTGTGCTGAGGTAGTTTGCGGGCTGATGACACGTTGTGGCTGTGCACCTGAAAGTTGGTCTGTTTGTAGCATGGCTAAATAAAAAAAACAAATTATATCAATAACGGCTTTAGGTCAGAGTAAATAGAAAACAGACTGGGTAAAGTTCTGATTTTAAATAGGTGTGCACATGCCAGTAAAAGCTTTGAAATATTCGGGGAAAGTTTTATTGACACATTGTGGATCATCTATATAGACGGAAGTGCCCAGCAGGCTGACAAGTGAAAAACACATGGCCATTCTATGATCGTCATAGGTATGGATGTGGACGTCGGCCTGCAATTTTGCAGGAGGCGTAATACTGATACTGTCCTCAGTGGCCATAACATGAGCACCAAGTTTGCGTAATTCAGTAGTCATGGCTTCGATGCGGTCAGTTTCTTTAACGCGCCAGCTGGCAATATTGCGAATATGACACGTTTCTTTACAGGCCAGAGCCACAATGGCAAGAGTCATAGCTGCATCCGGAATATGATTGGCATCGATATCGAAGGGCTGAATAGGCTGATCAGAGCAACGTGATATCTCAATAAACTGTTCACCCCAGTGTACATGTGCACCAATTTTTTCCAACTCGTGTATAAAGGCAATATCACCCTGAATGCTGTGGGCGTCAATACCATTAACACGAATAGATTTACCAGATATTAGTCCGGCAGCAAGGAAGTATGAAGCACTGGATGCATCACCTTCTACAAAAATTTGTGCAGGCGCATGATAGTGCTGCCCAGCAGGCAGCTGAAATGTCTGAAAATCTTTGTGTTTAACCTGAATACCAAATTGTTCAAGCAGCTTTAAGGTAATAGTAATGTAGGGTTTGGATATAAGTTCGCCACAGACATCAATGGTGTAAGCTTTTCCGGTTAACGGTAAAGCCATTAACAGTGCGGTTAAAAACTGGCTTGATACATTACCTTTAATGTTGATATGGTTATTTCTGTTTTGCTGGGTAGGATAAATTTGTAAGGGTGGAAAACCGGTCTGCCCCTTATATTCGATTACTGCTCCGGCTAATTGCAGAGCTTCAACGAGGTCACCAATAGGGCGTTCATGCATACGTGCCACGCCGTGTAAATAATATTCTCCTCCCAGTATGGCCAGTACGGCAGTTAAAGGCCTGAATGCTGTGCCTGCATTACCAAGGAATAAATCTGCCTGCTGTTGTGGGAACTTACCTTTGCACCCGTATACTCTGATATGTAAGCCCGATTTTTTATCTTCAGCAGCTAAATATTCAAATTTGACGCCAAGGCTCTTTAATGCTTTCAGCATGTAATGTGTATCATCTGAATCAAGTAAATCATGAATTTCACTTGTATTCTCAGCTAGTGCTGCTAGGAGCAAAATACGATTGCTGATGCTTTTTGAACCGGGTAAATTGATACTGGCTGAATGACAAATACTGGCTTTTAAATGCAGGGTATTCATGCTGATATTGGCTAATTTCAAAGATTTGGCTGGAAGTTTATCAGTTAATTGTGCTACAGGATATCTATATATGCAGTGATTTTGACATGTATAAACAGAAAAGTGCGCAAACAAACTATAAATAAAGTATATATAAATCAGGTAATCAATTGTAACCTTAAGTATAATAGTCAATATATTAATATTTTAATGTGATGGCTATGAAAATGAATCTTGACTGGCGCTGGTCTAAGTTCAGTACAGTCTGGCTATTAATGATATTGTTTGTACCTTGGGTGCAGAGATTACATATCAATCCTGATTGGGTGATATTTATTGAACAGGGGCAAACCTTTTTCTTACTATTTTGCTTTGTGTTTACCCTCTTATCAACTTTATATAGTAGATTAACTGGCGAAGAAAGAGCATTCTGGTTGTGGGCATCATTATGGTGGCTGGTATTGCTGGGACGTGATCAAAACTGGGGCAGACAAACTTTTTCTGGTTATTCGCACGCGTTCTATCATGGTATAGCGGCAGTATTGATTCTGGGGCTGATATTAATGTTGTTGTGGCCACGTTTGCGTGCCGGCATCAAATATTACTATCACCAGCCTTTTCCTGCATGGAATTTCCTGCTGGCTGCTACAGGCTTTTTATTGGCTGATGCAGTAGAACGTGGCCGCTGGATTGCACATTTTATTCTGTATAATCCTATTTATGATGATATGCTGGAAGAATTATATGAATGTCCCTTTATATTGGCTTTGTTTACTATATCAGCTGCGTTGCAATGGCGAACAATAATTGGTTCGGATAGGAAAATTATTAAAGCAAGTTGAAGCACGTTAAATTACGGTATTGGCTAAAAATGGAATTCTGGCCTTCTGATGTTGAAAGTGAGATTGGTGGTTTATTAATTTTACTAATTATGACTAGAGCAAATTTTCTGCTTTAAAATATAAAAATATCAGTCAGTTATTGCTTGAGGATAAATTTCAGTATAATGTGCAGAAAATTTTGTGAAAAGGTAAGATATGGCTGTGTCGCAATCTGAGCCACGAATGAAAGTAATTGCTATTGATGGCCCCAGTGCTTCCGGTAAAGGAACAGTGGCTGCACAAGTAGCCGCTATTTTGAACAGGGACTATCTGGATTCCGGTGCACTTTATCGATTAACTGCCTTATATGCTAGTCAACAGAATATTGACTGGGATAATGAACATGAGATTGCTACACTAGCGTATAAATTACCAGTGATTTTCAGCACAGATTCCATTTTATTGAATGGTATGGATGTAACAGCTGCTATTCGCACGGAAAACATTGGCATGGGCGCTTCGGCTATTGCTGCTTTACCGGCGGTGCGGACGGCGCTATTACAACGCCAAAGAGATTTTTTAGCGCCACGAGGGTTGGTAGCTGATGGGCGGGATATGGCTTCAGTAGTGTTTCCGCAAGCAGAACTCAAAATATTTCTTACTGCCAGTGCACCAATACGGGCTCAACGACGTGCCTTACAACTGGGCTTAGCTACTGATGGAGCAGATTATCAGCGGATACTTACTGATATTGAAAAACGGGATCAGGCTGATCGCTCCCGTGCGGTAGCCCCTCTTAAACCTGCCAATGATGCAATAATCCTCGATACCTCTTCGCTTAACATTAAAGAAAGTGTAGAAAAAGTGCTTGATTGGTATCGAAAAATCTAAAAATAGGTTACAATTCTGGACTTTTGTGTATGGGTGTTCTGTATTCTTGCTATGTTTGAAGGATATGAACCCTGTGCCAAATAATTGTTTTCATGTTTTTTTATGCTGATGTATTGGTAATTTGCATCAGTAGATTTTAGTATTGCTGGCACAGTCAGGGTGTGCCGGTTTTGATTAACTAACTTCCGTATCCCCTGACGATACTTGTTTGAGAATATAAATATATGACTATGGAAAATTTTGCCCAGTTGCTGGAAGAAAGCTTCACCTTGCAAGAGATGAATCCCGGCGAAGTCATTACCGCAGAAGTTGTTGCCATAGACAATAATTTCGTCACTGTGAATGCCGGTCTGAAATCAGAATCCCTGATTGAGGTGAGCGAATTCAAAAATGCAGCGGGCGAGATTGAAGTTAAAGTTGGCGATTTTGTCACTGTAACTATTGAATCTGTGGAAAATGGTTTTGGTGAAACTAAACTGTCACGTGAAAAAGCCAAACGTGCAGCTGACTGGATCAAGCTGGAAGAAGCCATGGAAAATGGTGAAATTCTGTCAGGTGTGATCAATGGTAAGGTTAAAGGCGGCCTGACTGTAATGATCAACAGCATTCGTGCATTCCTGCCTGGTTCACTGGTAGATGTACGTCCGGTTAAAGACACCTCTCACTTTGAAGGCAAGGAAATTGAATTCAAAGTAATCAAACTGGATAAGCGTCGTAATAATGTTGTGGTTTCCCGCCGTGCAGTGCTGGAAGAAACATTAGGCGAAGAACGTAAGGCATTGCTGGAAAACCTGAAAGAAGGTTCAGTAGTGAAAGGTATTGTGAAAAACATTACCGATTATGGTGCCTTCGTTGATCTGGGCGGTATTGATGGTTTACTGCACATCACTGATCTGGCATGGCGTCGCGTTAAACATCCAAGTGAAGTACTGGAAGTTGGCCAGGAAGTAGAAGCCAAAGTATTGAAATTTGATCAGGAACGCAGCCGTGTTTCTTTAGGTCTGAAACAATTAGGCGAAGATCCATGGAATGGTCTGGCTCGTCGTTATCCGCAAGGTACCCGTCTGTTTGGTAAAGTAACCAATCTGACTGACTACGGTGCGTTTGTGGAAATCGAACAGGGCATTGAAGGTCTGGTACACGTTTCAGAAATGGACTGGACTAACAAGAATGTTCATCCAAGCAAAGTAGTTCAGATGGGTGATGAAGTAGAAGTGATGATTCTGGAAATTGATGAGGATCGTCGCCGCATTTCTCTGGGCATGAAACAGTGTCAAGCCAATCCATGGCAGGAATTCGAATCCAATCATGAAAAAGGCGAAAAAATCAAAGGCGTGGTGAAATCTATCACTGATTTTGGTGTCTTTGTAGGCTTGCCTGGTGGTATTGATGGTCTGGTGCATCTGTCTGATCTGTCATGGAGTGATGGCGGTGAAGAAGCTGTACGTCAGTTCAAGAAAGGTGAAGAGGTTGAAGCCGTAGTCTTGGCCATTGATGTTGATAAAGAACGCATTTCTCTTGGCGTGAAACAGCTGGCTGGTGATCCGTTCAGCAATTATGTCAGCGTGAATGACAAGGGCAGCATTGTAACTGGTAAAGTAAAATCATTGGATGCCAAAGGTGCTGTTATTGCATTGGCTGATGATGTTGAAGGTTATCTGCGTGCATCTGAAGTTTCAAATGATCGTGTTGAGGACATTCGCAATGCCCTGAAAGAAGGCGATGAAGTTGAAGCTGTGATCACAACTGTAGATCGTAAAAACCGGAATATCAATCTGTCTATCAAAGCTAAAGATGCACAGGAAAACAGTGCTGCTTTGCGTTCATTATCTGCTAACAATGCCTCTGCCGGTACTACCAGCTTGGGTGATTTGTTAAAAGCAAAATTATCTGGTGAAAGCGAATAAGCGGTTATGACGAAGTCGGAGTTAATGATTCGCTTGGCGGAACTATATACTGCTAATAATGATAGTACTGTATTAAACGCTAAAGATGTTGAGCAAAGTATCAAAATTCTCGTTGATACCATGACTCGTGCTTTAGCTAAAGGCCAGCGAATTGAAATTCGTGGATTTGGTAGCTTTGATTTGAATCATCGCCCAGCTCGTATTGGCCGTAATCCTAAAACAGGGGAAAAAGTATCGGTACCAGAAAAATATGTACCGCACTTTAAACCTGGTAAGGAGTTACGCGAGCGCGTTGATAAATCACTGCCGTCTGCGGATAAATAATATTGTTTTTTTGAGATAGACGTTAACGCCGCAGTTTCTGCGGCGTATTTTTATTTTAGGATGGTCGAAAGTCTAGCAAATGTGCTAAGGTTACATTTTTTAACTTTTGCTATATACAATCTTGATTTCCGGAAGAAATTCTATAATATGACCACCACTTCCTTTGCTGCTCCCGAATTTAATAATCAAAGTCCTCTGATCTGGTATCAAACTGCACAACAGCAACCCGGTTTCATTCATGATGAGGCTCAGTTACGTGCAATCAAACAACTGGACAGGCTATGGACTGAGTTGATGATGTTTAAGCGTAAACGAAACCGCTTTTTAGGGCGTAGCTTACGCTCTCCACGCGCACCCAAAGGACTATATATGTATGGCGGAGTGGGGCGTGGCAAAAGTTTTTTGATGGATGTGTTTTTTGGCTGTTTGCCTTACCAGCGCAAACGCAGAGTACATTTCCATGCATTTATGGCAGAAGTACAACAACGCCTGAAAGATCATCATAGTCAGACCAATCCATTAAGTGCAGTGGCGCAAGACATTGCAAAAGAAGTCAGGGTATTGTGTTTTGATGAATTCCACGTCAGTGATATTGCAGATGCCATGATACTGGGGCGCTTACTTGATGGCTTATTTGAGCAAGGCGTAGTTATGGTTGCTACATCCAATTATGCCCCAGCCGAACTTTATCCCCAAGGTCAGAATCGATCCAGTTTTCTACCTACTATTGCATTAATTGAAAAACAATTGACTATTCTGAATGTGGATGGTGGGCAGGACTATCGTATGCGTGTGCTAAAGCCTGCCGATGTGTTTTATATTCCGGCAGATACAGCCAGCGAAAAGAAGCTTGAACAACTATTTCATAAGATTAATGATCAGCAGCAGATAGTTGGCGGTGAAATTGAAATACTGGGACGAAAGCTGGTATATAAAGCTCTATCTGAAACTACAATCTGGTTTGACTTTAATGAATTATGTTGCGGCCCGCGCTCCCAAAATGACTATCTAGAACTGGCGAAGCGATTTCGCGTATTAATTTTATCTGGTATACCTAAAATGAATGGTGGCCAAATGGCAGAAGCGCGTCGGCTTACGTGGCTGATTGATGTGCTATATGATTACCGTATCAAACTTTGTGTTAGTTGTGAAGTTGCTATAGATGACATTTATACCGATGGTGATTTTGCAAATGAATTTACGCGTACTGCCAGCCGACTTACTGAAATGGGTTCGGAAGAATATTTGACTTTATTACATCAGACATTGGATTTAGATGAAGAAACCAGTAATGCAGGAAAAGATATTAAATAAAGCTGAATTTTGTTAAAATAGATAAAGCTGTTTTTCTGGCAATTTTCTGTGTCAGTATGTAAAACCTATATATTTAACATAATGGAAGAATATGACTATCGAACGCACTTTATCAATTGTTAAACCGGATGCCGTGGCTAAAAACGTTATCGGACAGATTTATAGCCGCTTTGAAAGCAATGGTCTGAAAATTGTTGCTGCTAAAATGAAACATCTTTCCAAAGCAGAGGCAGAAGGCTTTTATGCTGTACATAAAGAACGGCCTTTTTTTGCTGATCTGGTTAATTTCATGATCAGCGGACCTGTGATGATTCAGGTGCTCGAAGGTGAAGGTGCTGTAGCAAAAAACCGTGAACTGATGGGTGCTACTAATCCTAAAGAAGCTGCCGCAGGTACAATTCGTGCTGATTTCGCTGACTCTATTGACGCTAATGCAGTACATGGTTCAGACAGTCTTGAAAATGCCGCTACAGAGATTGCCTATTTCTTTGCTGCTGATGAGTTATGTGTACGCTAAGTCAAAGGTAAGTTTATAGAATTAGTCCACCTGAAGATAGGTGGGCTAATTTACAATTGAAATGAAAATGCAAATGGAATAATTGGAAAGTATGGCTGGATTTTGCATGTGAAATTCAAATGTTTGATTTCTATAAGGAAATTTTTCACTAGCACTTAAATCTTGGCAAATACATTATTTGTTTGAAGCGGATTGTTGGCAAAACAGGTTCTGAAATCTTACCTCATAGTGAAACAGTTTTGATAAAATTGGCACGCATATTCTCTATTTTAATTACTTCACTTAATTGGAAAATTAAATGGGCGTGTTATATTTAGCACTAAGTTGTAAATAAATAGCCAAAACAAATTCAGATATTAGTGATGCTGAAACTGTAAAAGCTTAGATATACGTGATGGCAATGATTTTTTATTTAAGAATACAGATAATAGCTGGTATGCTACCAAAGTTCGGACAGACCCGATAATGATTAATGGTGCCGGTTTAACGTTATTATCCAAAAGGAAAAAACGGAGAGAAGACTTAAAAATGTATAGTATTTCCAGTCTGGTATAAATTAAATTATTGTATAAATTGTTGAATAAATTTGAATTATCAGCATAATGACATGTGTAAAAACTAATTGTTACTGCTTTTTCCCAATATTATTGTATTACCCTGATGAAGACCAACTTGCTAAATTTTGATTTACCCGGTTTAACTGCCCTTTTTGCTCAAATGGGAGAAAAACCTTTTCGTGCCAGACAAGTTATGCGCTGGATACATCCGGGAGGTGTAGCCGATTTTACTGATATGACTGATCTGGCCAAATCTTTACGCCATAAATTACTGGATCATGCCGAAATAAAGGTACCGGATTTACTGTTTGAGCAAAAATCTGTTGATGGGACATGCAAATGGTTACTTGATGTTGGTACGGGTAATGGCGTGGAAACAGTTTTTATTCCAGAAAATACACGCGGAACTTTATGTATTTCCTCTCAGATAGGTTGTGCATTGGAGTGTTTGTTTTGTTCTACAGGAAGGCAGGGATTTAATCGTAATCTGACTACTGCGGAAATTATTGGGCAGTTATGGTGGGCAAATAAAGCACTTGGTGTAACGCCTAAAGATGAAAGAGTCATTTCAAATGTGGTCATGATGGGAATGGGTGAACCTCTGGCCAATTTTGACAACGTGGTAACTGCACTGAGTATCATGCTGGATGATCATGGCTACGGTCTGTCGCGTCGTCGCGTAACGGTATCTACTTCAGGCATGGTACCGCAAATGGATCGACTAAAAGAAGTCATGCCGGTTGCTCTGGCTATTTCGTTGCATGCATCTAATGACAAGGTACGGGATAAACTTATTCCATTGAATAAAAAATACCCACTTGGCCAGCTAATGGCAGCCTGTCAGCGTTATCTCGCTAAGGCACCACGCGATTTTATTACTTTCGAGTATATAATGCTTAAAGATGTCAATGACTCTGCGCAACATGCGCGCGAGTTAATCGAGCTGGTTAAGGATGTACCGTGTAAATTTAATCTGATTCCGTTTAATCCATTTCCCAATTCCGGTTTTGAACGTTCAACAAGTGAGCGTATTCGTATATTTCGTGAAATATTGCAGGAAGCCGGTTTTGTTGTTACGGTTAGAAAAACTCGTGGTGATGATATTGATGCAGCATGTGGCCAGCTGGCCGGAAAAGTGAAAGACAAAACACAACGTCAACAAAAATGGCAACTTGTTCAGGGATGATTTGATGAAAAAAATAGGGTTAACTTTATTATTTGCACTGATATTATCTGCTTGTGCGAATCAAAGTATCAATAAAAAACCAACAGCCGCTCAGCGGGCTCGTGATGTTGCCCAGATTAAAACTCAACTGGCAATTGAGTATATGAAAACCAAAAACTATCGTCAGGCTGTAGAAGCTATTGATGAAGCATTAAAAAACAATAGTAGTTCATTTGATGCATGGTTGATACGAGCTCAGATATGGCAATATCTAAAAGAACCGGCTAAAGCTGAAGAAAGTTTTCAGCGCGCGCTGTCGATCGCACCTAATAGTGCTGAAGTAAATAATAATTATGGTTGGTTTTTATGTGATGCTTTAAAGAAGCCAAATGCTTCAATAGCCTATTTTGATAAAGCTTTGACAGATCCAACGTATCCTACACCAGAAACTGCTCAGTTTAATAAAGGTATTTGCAGCAGCCGTATGGGCCAATATCAATTGGCCAATAGTTATTTTGAGCGCGCTTTGGCTGCCAATCCTAATTTTATTGCTGCCAAAAAAGAAATGGCGCGTAACAATTTGCAGTCAGGCAGTGTATCAGAAGCCAATTATATGTTTAAGCAGTATCAAAGTCAGATAAATAAATTATCTGCTGATGATTTATTATTGGGGTGGAGAATTGAAAGATCATTAGGTAATACGCAGGCAGCCTATGAATATGAAGCTCAACTGCGTAATAATTTCCCTTACTCTGCTGAATTAGAGCAGGTTTCTACAGGAAAATTCTGATGAATGAGCAAAGCACAAATCCTGAATCCGGTTCAAATGCCGCAGCCACTTTAGGAACAATACTTTCACAGACACGAAAGCAAAAGGGCTTATCTGTCGGCGAGGTGGCTGAGCGCTTGAAATTACCAGCCAGACAGGTTGAGGCAATGGAAAGTGGCCGCTATAAGGGTTTGCCCGAAGCTGTGTTTATCAAAGGTTTTCTGAGTTCATATGCCCGATTACTTGAACTGGATGAGAAAGAATTAAAGCAATATCTGCAACAAATATTTCCGGCAGGCAATCAGCAATTAACTTCCGAGGTTAGTAAGGTAACACCGGAAGAATTGGATTTTCAGAACAAGTTACAGCGTCGCCATTTTCCACGCTGGCTAATTGTTGTACTTGTGGTCATTTTAATTGGTGCCGTGGTTTATGCTTGGCAACATAAATCAACCTCAGAAAACGCCAGACAGACTGCGACGGCTAGTCAGGAAATATCAGCACAAGCAACTTCTATCGGTGATATCGCAGCCAGTAATATCCGGATTGTACCGATGACAGCCAGTGAGCAAACCAGTACACGCGCTGCTTCCTCTGGAGCAAATGCCAGCCAGACTGATGCTGGCCGTACTGGTAGAGAGGCTTCGCAATCTCTTGCAGAGAGTACAGAGGCACTGGTTATTAAACTTGAAAACAACACATGGTTACAAGTAAGTGACAGAAGTGGCAAAGTGTTAATCAAAGAGACTGTTGACGCGGGGAGTACACATCAGTTTAGTGGTGCTGCACCATATAAAATTATTCTGGGTAAAACACTGGGTGCCAGTATCCAGTTTGCAGGCAAAGATGTTGCTATCCCACAAAATAAAAAAAGAACAGCTGTAATAACGGTAGGTGGAAATTGAAATGACGCTGGCTGGAACACGCAGGAAAACACATCAGGTAAAAATTGACCACGTTGTAATTGGTTCTGATGAACCAGTACTGGTACAGTCAATGACCAATACCGACACGGCAGATGCTGAACAGACTGCCAGCCAGATTAAAGCTTTAGCTGATGCCGGTTCAGAGCTGGTACGGATTACAGTAAATTCACCACAGGCTGCTGCCAAAGTACCGGAAATTCGACAACGTCTTGATGATATCGGCTGTAATGTTCCTTTGGTAGGGGATTTTCATTTTAATGGCGATCGTCTGCTCAAGGACTATCCGGATTGTGCGCGGGCACTATCCAAATATCGGATTAACCCCGGCAATGTGGGTAAAGGTGTGAAGGGAGATGAAAAATTTGCCTATATGATTCACACTGCTGCTGAATATGATAAAGCTGTTCGTATTGGCGTAAACTGGGGCTCTCTGGATCAGGCTCTGGCCAAACGTATGATGGACAGCAATCTGGCTTTATCAGATCCACAGCCCGCTGAAGCAGTCATGAAAGAAGCATTAATTGTTTCTGCACTGGAATCTGCACAGAAGGCAGAAGATCTGGGTTTGCCGGCTAACCGAATAATCTTGTCGTGCAAAGTATCCAATGTGCAGGATTTAATTGAGGTTTATCATAATCTGGCAGCACGTTGCTTGTATCCCTTGCATCTTGGTCTAACTGAGGCAGGTATGGGCAGTAAAGGCATTGTGGCTTCTACTGCAGCTCTGGCGATTTTATTGCAACAGGGCATTGGTGATACTATTCGGGTATCGCTTACACCAGAACCGGGCAGTGCACGCACACAGGAAGTAGTCGTGGCGCAGGAAATCCTGCAAACCATGGGACTGCGCTCTTTTACACCTCTGGTAACGGCCTGTCCGGGCTGTGGACGTACTACTAGTACAGTATTTCAGGAGCTGGCGCGTGATATACAGCAATATTTGCGTAAGCAAATGCCCGTCTGGCGGCTGCGATATCCGGGGGTTGAAAATCTGAATGTAGCCGTTATGGGCTGTGTAGTTAACGGTCCGGGTGAAAGCAAACTTGCTGATATTGGTATTTCTTTGCCGGGAACTGGTGAAACTCCAGTGGCTCCTGTCTATGTGGATGGCGAACGGAAAACCACTTTAAAAGGGGAGCATATGGCCGAAGAGTTTCTGGCATTGGTAGAAGAATATATCCATACCAATTATGGTGAGCAGGGAAAAAAACGGCAAACGGCAAAAGTTATTCCGATTACAGCTTTATAATTAGCATTACTGTGATGGCTATTAGTCGCTATACAGTTTCTTATGGACAATTAATTTAATTAATATGGGTCAGAAAATCCAAGCCGTTAAAGGCATGAATGATTTATTACCAGTGGCGCAGAAAGATTTCAAGCTGACTTCTGCGCTCTGGCAGGCATTTGAAGATGTGGTTGTCGCATGGACACGTAGTTTTGGCTACCATCAGATTCGGACACCAATTGTGGAGCAAACTGGCCTGTTTGTGCGCTCAATTGGTGAAGAAACAGATGTGATTGGCAAAGAGATGTATACTTTTGCTGATTCTAACGATAAGCTAAGTCTCAGTCTGCGGCCGGAAGGTACGGCATCTTGTCTGCGTGCGGTAGTTGAGCATAATTTACTTTATAATAATCCGCAGAAATTATGGTATATGGGACCGATGTTCCGGCGGGAGCGTCCACAAAAAGGGCGGTATCGCCAGTTTCATCAGGTAGGTGTTGAAGCACTCGGCTTTAATGGGCCAGATGTGGATGCTGAGCTGATTGCCATGAGTGCCAATCTGTGGGAGCGACTGGGCATTCGAGAGCATCTGACTCTGGAACTAAATACACTGGGTAATCAGCAGGAGCGGGCTGCTCACCGTACGGCGCTGATTGCCTATCTGCAACAGCATGAGGCTATACTGGACGAAGACAGCCGGCGCCGTATGCATACCAATCCGCTGCGGGTGCTTGATACCAAAAATCCGGATTTGCAGGCAATGGCCAATGCTGCGCCACGTCTGACAGAATATCTGGGAACTGAATCTCTGGCACATTATGATGCTCTGAAAAATATGCTGGATGGTCTGGGCATTCGCTATGTAGAAAACCCGCGTCTGGTACGTGGTCTGGACTACTATAATCTGACAGTATTTGAGTGGACAACAGACAAGCTCGGGGCGCAGGCTACTGTGTGTGGTGGTGGGCGCTATAACGGGCTGATTGAAGAATTAGGCGGTAAACCTGCTTCAGCAATTGGTTTTGCTCTGGGCATTGAACGTTTATTATTACTGGTACAGGAATTCGGACAGCTGGCTATTAATAATGCCCCCGATGTATATATTTTACATCAGGGTGAAGGCAGTAATCTGGTAGCCATGCAGCATGCTGCATTACTGCGTGCTGAAGGACTGAATGTTTACCTGCATTGTGGTGAACAAAGCTTGAAAGCGCAACTCAAGAAAGCTGATGCCAGCGGTGCAGCAATCGCTGTTATCGTGGCGCAGGAAGAACAATTAAACAATACGCTGACAATTAAAAATCTGCGTACTCATGAACAACAAACTGTCGCTGCCAGCGCAGCCTTACAGTTAATCCAACAATGGAAGAAGGCATAATGGTTGTACATATTCAGGATGAACAGGAAGTAGCGAATTTCAAATATTTTTGGCGTCGCTGGGGGCGTTGGATTTTTGCGGTTTTGGTTGTTTTAGCTTTGGCCTATCTGGGCTATGTCCTCTACCAAAGCCATATACGCAGTAATAATGAAAAAGCGGCAGCAGTATTTGAGACGTTTGTGACGCAGGCAAAGACCAATAATATAGCTGAAAGTAAAAAAGCGTTGCGGCAATTACAGGAAGAATATCCCGATACTATGAATGCAACTCAGGCCACATTGATGATGGCAGGATCGGCTTTTGATGACGGTAAATATGATGAGGCTATCCGTCACTTACAATGGGTTAAAAATAAGCAGCATAATGATTTGTTGCAGGCAATCGTTGCCCAAAGACTGGCTACCGTTTATTTACAACAGGGTAAATATAATGATGCTTTGCAGGCACTGGATATCAAAGTAACCGGTCAGTTTAAGCCAGTTTTACTGGAAACTAAGGGTGATATTCTACAGGCTCAGAAGAAAAATGCTGAGGCAGTTGCCGCCTATCAGCAGGCACTAAATCTGTTATCAAAAGACTCAGTACAACGTGAAGTACTTCAGATGAAAATCAGCAGTTTGAGCTAATCTGTTTAATTAAACCTGAAATCTCGGCCAGATCAATCTGGCTGGAATTTCAGGTTTATAGTTGTACTGAAAGCTTGCCGCTGGCAGGCTGTTGCTGTTTTACAGCAAGGCAAAATTATCTGAAAGAATCAATTATGAAACCAACGATTGTTCTGGTTGGTCGCCCGAATGTAGGCAAATCAACATTATTTAACCGTTTGACCCGTAGCAAGGATGCACTGGTTGCTGATTTGCCCGGCTTAACCCGTGACCGTCATTATGGGCATGGCCGGGTAGGCAGTAAACCTTATCTGGTAGTAGACACAGGGGGCTTTGAACCAGTCGTAGACAGTGGCATTTTGTATGAAATGGCTCGACATACACTACAGGCTATTGATGAGGCTGATGCTGTTATTTTTCTGGTGGATGGCCGTACTGGTTTAACACCACAAGATCAGATTATCGCTAATCGTCTGCGCCAGAGTACACGCCCGGTGTATCTGGCTGTAAATAAAGGCGAAGGCAGTAACCGGCCGGTTCTGGCAGCTGAATTTTATGAGCTGAGTCTTGGTGAACCTGTTGTGATCTCTGGGGCGCATGGTGACGGCGTCTATGAACTGATAGAAACTGTTTTGGAAACATTTCCTGATGAAGAAGAGGAAACTGAAAACCATCATCCGGTTTTTGCAGTCATTGGCCGGCCGAATGTGGGCAAATCAACTCTTGTGAATGCCATTTTGGGCGAGGAAAGGGTAATTGCTTTTGATATGGCCGGTACTACCCGAGATTCAATTCATATTGACTTTGAACGAGGTGACAAGCCATTTACCATTATTGATACTGCCGGCGTACGCCGGCGCGGCAAGGTTGATAATGCAATAGAAAAGTTTTCTGTTATTAAGGCGATGCAGGCAATTGAAGCCGCTAATGTTGCTGTACTGGTACTGGATGCCCAGCAAGATATAGCTGATCAGGATGCCACCATTGCGGGCTTTGCTTTAGAGGCAGGGCGCGCTCTGGTAGTGGCGGTAAATAAATGGGATGGACTGAGTGATGAGCGCAAGCAGCAGGTAAAAAGAGACATTGCGCGTAAATTATATTTTCTGGATTTTGCCAAATTCCATTTTATTTCCGCATTGAAAGAAAAAGGAATTGATGGATTGTTCAGCTCCATTCAGGCTGCTTATGATGCGGCAATGATTAAGTTACCGACCCCGAAAATAACCCGTGTGCTACAAACTGCGCTGGAGCGGCAGCAACCTCCCCGTGCAGGGCTGATTCGTCCCAAGATGCGCTATGCCCATCAGGGTGGCATGAATCCGCCGGTCATTGTCATACATGGTAATGCCTTGCAACACATCAGTGATGCTTATACCCGTTATCTGACGCAAACATTTCGTAAAGCATTTCATTTACAGGGGACACCTTTACGTATTCAATACAATGTAAATAAAAATCCCTATGACGAAAAAGACGATAAACCTGCCAGACCCCTGCGGCGGGTAAAACTGAGTAACCGTATAGCCAAGCGTGAACAGGTTAAACAATCGAAAAAGCAGGTAAAGCGTAAAAATAAAGTCAGTTCAAAGAAAACAAATGCCCTGTAATGTGATAGGATTGGCTACGCTTTTCTAATCGCTGTACGCGGGTGCAGCTTAGCGACAACATAATCAAAAAAACGGAGTATCCAAATGAGCGCCAAAGGACAAATGTTACAAGATCCTTTCTTGAATGCACTGCGGAAAGAGTATGTGCCAGTATCCATTTATCTGGTTAACGGTATCAAACTACAAGGTCAGGTGGAATCGTTTGACCAGTATGTTGTGTTATTGCGTAACACTTCAGTAACACAAATGGTATATAAACATGCAATTTCTACAATTGTGCCTGCACGAGCAGTAAGTTTGCAGCATGAACCAAAACCTGCATCTGCAGAGTAATGTAGTTATTTTGTTTTAGTCAAAAGCCGTGGGAAACCACGGCTTTTGACTAATGGGTCATTGATTTAGAAAAAAGATTAATAACTATTACACCAACCAGTATCAAGCCAATACCCAAAATAGCAGGCATATCCAGCTTTTGTCCGAACTTCACCCAGGCTATCAGAGATACACATACAATGCCTACGCCAGACCATACTGCATAGGCAATACCCACCGGCATGGTTTTCAAAGTTTGTGCCAGACAATAGAATGAAATTATATAACCCACAATTGAACAGATGCTGGGCATTAGCCGTGTAAAACCATTACTAAGTTTAAGCATACTGGTTGCAAATATTTCCGCCAGTATGGCTACTGCTAGAAAAAGCCATTGATTCATAGTGATCCTTTTTTGCTGCTTATGCGCTTAAGCATGGCAGAACATAGCTAAAAAAGCCACTGTTCAGTCATATTGTATATAGCGCGCTGTAGTGTGGTTTAGTCAGTGTGGTTATCAGGCTGAAATATTGACAGCGTTGCCCGATAATAGAAAATTCGATTATCAGCACCCAAACAATGGATTACTGATAATTTCATTTCTGTGCTGCTATTTTTTACCAAAGAAAAAGCGGATTTATACCAGAATCCGCTTGCAAGCTAAACTGTTTTTGATGAGCCGTTGGCGCAAGCAGTTGTATACTATTGTATTCAGGCTGATCGCTTATGCTTCGTCTTCAACACCGTAGTATTTGGTACCAATTTTAATTGTTTCCCTGCCATGCTCACGGCGCCATGCATTGCTATCACGCAATGAGTAGGCACAGCCACAATACTCTTGCTGGTAAAACTGCTCACGTTTACTGATTTCAATCATGCGCTGGCTGCCACCACCTTTACGCCAGTTATAGTCCCAGTATGTAAGGTCGGGATATTTTTCTGCTGCGCGTTTGCCACAGTCGTTAATCTGCTGCATATTTTTCCAGCGGGAAATACCTAATGAGCTGGTAATAACCGGAAAGCCGTTTTCGTGTGCATATAAAGCTGTGCGTTCGAAGCGCATATCAAAGCACATAGTGCAGCGGATACCGCGTTCAGGTTCAAACTCCATGCCCTTGGCGCGTTCAAACCAATTATCCATATCATAATCAGCATCGATAAAGGGAATATTGAATTTTTCGGCAAAGGCTTTGTTTTCATCTTTGCGAATCTCATACTCTTTTTTCGGATGAATATTAGGATTATAAAAATAAATGGTGTAATCAATACCGGCGGCCAGCATGGCTTCCATGACTTCACCGGAGCAGGGGGCGCAGCATGAGTGTAGCAATACCTTATTTGCGCCATTGGGAGGAGTTAATTTGGGGCGCTGTACCGCTGTGGTAACTGGTTGTGGATTCATTGATGTGATTTCCTGTTATTCGATATTTTTCTGAAGAGATTTTAACAAAGCTGCCAGCACAACAACATAGCCGGAAAGAAAAAAAGCGTTCAGATATCTGAACGCTTGTATGAGAGGGCTGTTTTACAGCGCAGCTAATGCCTGCTCATAATCTGGTTCAGTGGTGATTTCAGCCACTAGCTGGCTATGTAATACCTGATTGTTTTCATCCAGCACAATGACAGCGCGGGCACATAAACCAGCCAAAGGACCAGTACTGAGCTTAACACCGTATTGATCCTGAAATTCAGGATGGCGGAATGTAGATAAAGTTTTTACCTGATCCAGCCCTTCAGCACCACAAAAACGTGCCTGAGCAAAAGGTAAATCAGCAGAAATACACAATACAACAGTATTGGACAGCTTGGCTGCGGCTGCATTGAAATGGCGTACTGACGCAGCACAAACACCTGTATCCACGCTGGGGAAAATATTCAGCACTTTGCGTTTGCCGGCGAAATCTGCAAGTGATACTTCGTTCAGGCTGGCATCGGTAAGGCTGAATGCCGGAGCGGTGCTGCCTGCTTGTAGAAACTGGCCGCCTACTTCTACGGGTGTACCTTTCAGGGTAACTGTACTCATGATTGTATCCTTTGATGTTTAATCTGGTTAATGAGGTGTAGGCTTATTGTGGGCGATTGGCGGGTAACTGTCAAAGTTTATCTATGCTGATTACAGTTGTTAAAAAGCCGGCGCATAAGCAAAGTTAATTAATGCAACCAGCCAGCATGGCTGTTACAGATATTGCTGTATTCAGGCTGAATCAAACTGGCTATCAAGAAAAATCTTTAGATAAAAGCTCAGCGTCGTACAAAATGCTGCAAATCATAAGCAATATTATTTTTACTGCTGATATGACTGCTGCTTTCTGTTTGCTGCCATTCATTGACATTAATTGCTGGAAAAAAGGTGTCACCCATAACGCTCACATGAATTCTGGTTAAGCGCAAATCAGTGGCCAGCGGCATTGCCTGAGCGTAAATTTGCGCTCCGCCCATAATGATGATTTCCGGGCAATCCGCCAGTTGCTGAATCGCCTCTTCGATACTGTGACACAAAATAGCCCCGCTGAATTGCTGCTCTTGTTGCCGGCTAATAACATAGTTTGGCCGCCCCGGCAGCGGTTTCTTCGGCAGTGACTCCCAGGTTTTGCGCCCCATCACCACGGGCTTACCCATGGTGTAATTTTTAAAAAATTCAAAATCTTCAGGTACGTGCCAAGGTATACGGTTGTTTTCACCGATACAGTTGTTATCAGACAGTGCGGCAACTAAGGTAATTTTGTTGTGTTTATTCATACTGCTACTGGGGCTTTAATATGGGCATCTGGATGATAATCAGAAAGTGTGAAATCTTCAAACTGGAATGAAAACAGGTCTTTAATCTCGGGATTAAGGTGCATTTGCGGCAGTTTTTTCGGGCTGCGGCTTAATTGCAGCTTTGCCTGTTCGAAGTGATTGCTGTACAGATGAGCATCGCCCAGTGTATGAATGAACTCACCTACCTTTAAATCACATACCTGAGCAATCATCATTGTCAGCAAAGCATAGCTGGCAATATTAAATGGTACGCCCAGAAAAATATCCGCACTACGCTGATAAAGCTGGCACGACAGTTTGCCTTCGGCGACGTAAAACTGAAACAGTGCATGGCAGGGAGGCAAAGCCATTTCATCTACTAATGCCGGATTCCACGCCGAAACAATCAGGCGGCGGCTGTCCGGATTGGTTTTAATCTGTTGCAGCAGATTGCTTATCTGGTCGATATGGCGGCCATCCGGCGCAGGCCAGCTACGCCACTGATACCCATATACTGGGCCCAGATTGCCATCGGCATCGGCCCACTCATCCCAGATGGAAACATTGTGCTCATGCAAGTAGTGGATATTGGTATCCCCACGTAAAAACCACAGTAGTTCGTAAATAATGGAACGTAAGTGCAGCTTTTTGGTGGTGAGTACAGGAAAGCCATCAGCCAGATTAAAGCGCATCTGATAGCCGAATACCGAGCGGGTACCAGTGCCGGTACGGTCTGCCTTATCTACACCGTGGTCGAGCACGTGTTGCATTAAATCAAGATACTGTTGCATGCGGATTATCCAATACAAAATAGGGCAATTGTAGCTTAAATTGATACAGACTGGCTGATGCTGCTGTTTTTCACCGCCTGCCATGCTGCGGTAATCAGGCTGGCATTGTTATTTTTTAACAATGCAGCGTCGGATAACATGCGCCGCCACTGGCGTGCACCTTGCAGCCCGTGCATCAGCCCCAGATAATGCCGTGCCATATGGCGTAAAGAATGATCTGGCTTGGTCAGTTGCTGTTGCGTATAGTTGATTAACTGCTCAACCAGTGCCTCGTATTCAATGGCAGGCTGCCTGCTGCCATAAAATTCAGCATCCCAACTGCGCATCAGCATCGGATTATGATAAGCCTCGCGCCCAACCATCACACCATCCACATATTGCAGATGCTGGCTGATTTGTTCATTGGTGGTAACGCCACCATTAAGAATAATTTCCAGATCAGGAAATTCCTGTTTCAGACGATAAACGTAATCATAACGCAGCGGCGGAATATCACGATTATCTTTGGGGGATAAACCCTCCAGCCATGCATTGCGCGCATGCACAATAAAAATACGGCAGGCTGTTTGCTCGCGTAATGTACCCACAAAATCGGCCAGCGGCTGGTAGGCTGTTTCCTTATCCAGTCCGATGCGGTGCTTGATGGTTACCGGAATGGATACAGCATCCTGCATCGCATTCAGGCATTGCGCTACCAGTGTGACTTCGCGCATCAGACAGGCACCAAAAGCACCTTGCTGTACCCGCGGGCTGGGGCAGCCACAGTTCAGATTGATTTCATTGTAAGCATAACCGGCGGCAATTTTTGCTGCCTGCGCCAAAGCTGCGGGATCACTGCCGCCTAGCTGCAAAGCAACAGGCTGCTCCTGCGGGTGATAAGCCAGTAATTTATCGCTATTACCATGAATGATTGCATTGGCATTAATCATTTCCGTATACAGCCATGCGTTTCTGGTAATCAGTCTGGCCATGTAGCGGTAGTGCCTGTCTGTTAAGTCCAGCATGGGTGCCACAGACAAGGTTCTTTTCGGCTGAGGGCTGTTATCAGGCTGACAACCACCACCTTGCACAGAAACATCTGTACTGCTTAACCGTTTATTTTCTTGCATAATCCAGCATTCTTAAAACATCAGTGAAATCAAGCTGAGCCAGAAACTCAGCTCAGCCATTCACTCTAATCATTTTCTCATAAAGCTAGATTATACATGGCTTAACTAAGCAGCTTGCCTTTGCTGCGTGTTAAAAATGAATCTTTGCATCAATCTCTAATTATTTATGCAGTTTAACGCAGCGGCATTTCAGATTTAATCAGCTTGATTTGTTTTCCTTGCAGTTTTTTCTTGAAATGATTTTGCAGCCATAATTTATGCTGTAATTTACACTGCGGGCCTAAATAAATATTATCAATATAATTTTCTACATTAGTGTATTCAACATACAAACTATTAGCATACTGGTAATCCTGTGGTTCTACAATCTTATCATCTGCAATATGAGTAATATAAATCATACGGCATTCATCTTCGTCTTCAAAGGCGGCATGCTTTATCAGACAGGAAATGGGTAAGACGGCCAAACTAAGCAATTGCTCCAGATTGGATATCTTTTGCAATACTGCATTTTCTAAAAGCTCTTCCATTAAATCTTTTATGTTTTTTAACTCTTTGCGAATTTCTTTTATTCTTTTTTCTTCTTCTAATTTTTCAATATAATTTTCCCATTTGGCGTCTATGTCAAAAGTTTTGTTTTCTTCACTATACATTTCCAGAGAAAACGATTGTTTATTGCGTTTGGCTAAAGCCATATATTCAGTTTTTGGGTCAAAATACAGGCAACGATATAAAGGCAGAGGATGAAGTGTATCGTTACTTTTATTTTCTGTTTGTATAGTTTCAAGTTTTATTTGTTTATTGTCGATGGACATAATAGGCTTAATGCTGCCTACTAGTGCTATTTCATTACTGATACTGCGTTCTGTATCCAGACCAAAAAAATTCTGATTAAAAGCAATACTCACGCCGGAGCCAGAGATATTATCTTCATTACCATATAAACGGAACTGGTTTAAAGAATTATGATTAAAAGAAAAACTGGCTAAAAAACTTTTGATTTCATTATCCGAATTATTAGTGATATTCAGCCAGTTGGTTAATACCTGATTTTCACTGGGATCATTCATAAAATCGACGATATTCATCCGAAACTTACTGGGATTGTCTCCTTTAAGCAGATTAAACAAGACTGCCGGCTTGGTATAATGGGCAACGCGCCGTTCCGGCTCCTTTACCTCTGTGTCAGCATCAGGTGAGTTGTTTAGATTGAAAGAAACTAATAATCTATTTTTTATATCATTAACTGACGTACAAATATTTTTAATATTAGCAAGAATTGATTCTTTTAAATCCTCTTTATTTGAAATAAGGTTGGAATTAGTATCAATTAGTTCTGATATTACTCTGGTGGAAACATAAATATAAGACGTAGAACTGCAATATTTGATTTTATTATAATAATCTCGGGCTTTATTGCTGTCGTTTTTATGAAAAAAATAAATATTAGCTAGCTGGTACTGAGCTTTAGAATAAGCTTCCTGATAGTCACTTTCTAAAATATTTGAATAAGACTCAATGGCTTTAACCAAATTATTTTTCTTATATTCATAAATAAAACCCAAATTAAATTGAGCTCGAGCATAAGCTTCAGGACTGTCCTCTCTGATGATATTTATCCAGCAGGCTTCAGCCTTATCATAATCGTGTTTTTTATTATAGTAAAAAAATCCTAAATTAAACTGGGCATTAGCATAATTATCAGGATGGTCTTCTCTGGTGATATTTGAGTAACAGGCTTCGGCTTTAGCATAGTCGGGTTTTATATCAGTATATAAAAATCCTAAATTAAGTTGAGCTGTAGTAAAACTATCAAGATAGTCTTCTCTGGTGATATTTAAATAACAGACTTCAGCCTTATCATAATCGTGTTTTATTTCATGATAAAGAAGTCCTAAACATAATTGAGCACGAGCATAGATTTCAGAACTATCTTCTCTAGTGATGTTTGAATAACAGACTTCAGCCTTATCGTAATCGCCTTTTATTTCATCAAAAAGAAGTCCTAAATTAAATTGAGCTTTAGCATAAGCTTCAGGACTGTCTTCTCTGATAATATTTGAATAACAAGCTTCAGCCTTATCATAATGGCCTTTAATTTCACTATAAATATTTCCTAAGTTTAATTGCGCATGAGCATAAGCATCAGGACAGTTTTCTCTGATGATATTTAAGTAACAAGCTTCAGCCTTATCATAATCGTATTTTATTTTTATATAAAGGAGTCCTAAATTAAATTGGGCATTAGCATAAGCCTCGGGACAATCTTCTCTGGTGATGTTTAAATAATAAGCTTCAGCCTGATCATAATCGTGTTTTATATCATCGTAGATAAACCCTAATCCAAATTGGGCATCTGCATATTTTTCATTCCCATCATTACGTGTAATTTGACGGTATTGCTTAATTAACGCATCAATATCATTATTTTCCATTACTAATCCTGTTTTAGCGGGTTTCAGGTTTTTGTTACTGTACTTTAGGTTATTGACTTATCTTGTTTAAATTTAACAAATAATTATATTTAAAAACCGTCTTAAATAAAACTCCATATAACTATTGTTGAGGTAGCAGGTTTTATCTTGCCTGAGAAAAAGCACTGTAGCGCGGCGATTATTAATATGTAGTTATGGATAAGTGTTTGTTTAGGTTAATTAATTGTATGATTTGCTTATTTTGCAATGATATTTGTAATTAGCTGCAAAAGTGGGCTTTAACCATTGCAGGCGATTGATTGTCTCTCTATGATAAGTTTTTGAAGGATAAGAATTTAGCAGTAGTTTAATTTAATGCTGTTGTAAACAGTAAACAAACAGAATGGAGATGGTTATGAGTGACAATGGATTCGTTGATAAAGCTAAAGGCGAAGTAAAAGAAAACGTTGGTAAGGTAGTTGGTGATACTAAAACTCAGTCTGAGGGTATGGTAGACAAGGCTGTTGGTGGTGTAAAAGACGCCGTTCACGATATGTCTAATGCGATAGATGGCGCTGTTGATTCGATTAAGAAAAAACTTCAGGATTAATATCTGAAATGATAAATAAGCCGCTCAATAAGAGCGGCTTTTTGGTGATGGGCTTAAATATTTTAATTGATGGTTTATCGTCAATTTATTTCTGCTCCTCCAGATCTAATCCTTTTATTAAATCTGGATATTGATTAATGATTTTTTCAGTGGCATCCATAACAATTCGATTACGATACAGGATTAAGCTGATAAAAATCAGATCGATTCCAATCATAGTACCAAAAGCATAAGAAAATATTGATGGACCGATACTTGAACTCAAAATAGATAGCATTAGTGTTAGCAATATGGCCAGAATGAATATAAAAATAATTGACCATGCTGTGCTGCTCATAAGTCTTTTTAGCCGTAATTTTTTTTTTTGCTTTTGTTTTTCAGTGAAAAGGGATTATGATAACAATAATTTAAATCGTTTTTATTCCATATAACTCGTCTGAGGCCTTTATGGTGAACTCCTTGTGCCACATAAAGATTGAATAAAAGCTCTATATCATCACTATGATTTTCTTACCAAAAATCTATTTGGCTTAAATCCAGATACTTTAAATAGGGTATTGACATTAATGCCAGCTTTCTTTCCATGGGGCTGGCATTTTTATCATTAAGCTCTTTTCTGGTTGTTTTTAAGTACTCTGAAATTTTTTTCATATCGTCTTCAGACGGAAGAAATTGTTGTGAGAAAAATTCACGGATACAACTCAAAGAAAATATAAATATTAAAGATTTGATTATTGAAATAATATCCATTTTCAAATTTACGCTTAGTTAGAGATTGATTTATGTTTACGTGATTTAACTTTAAAATAAGAAGTTATTTTTTGTCAAAGGTTATATTGATTTAGAGTGGGATTTATTTTGAAATTTGTGTGCATTGATTAACAGATTGCCAATCACACCAACGACTGTAAATGCCAACCGATAAATGGCAATCTGGTTGGTAGTGATGGCTATTTGTTTGGCCAAAAAACTTCTATATGAGTAAGGTTGCAAAATGGGCGATGATGGCCGCAGAAGCAATCATATGTACGAATTTTAAGTGTGTAAGGTGAATAATTGTTGCAAACTGCTTTTGTCCCAATCAGGCAGTGCCGTATGGCGGGCGGGATAAAGGCCAGAATAAATGCAGCAATGAAACCCAATAATCCCAGTAGTAAAAAAATAAGCATCGGTCTATGGCGCTGCTGATTTAGTTAAGAAGTATGCTGTATGTTTTGTACGGGATATTATCAATATTTGGTGCTTAGGCGTACTTGGGTTTGGTCTGTATGCAGTTGCAAGCCATCTGCAAGGCAAATTGGCGGGCAGGGAAGGTGCTAAGTTGATAGAGGCTGAATTTTATTAGTTAGCCTGCAACGCATCGGTACCTGCTGGCAATACAATGGCTAGAAAAAACTGTTGTAAATGATTCTGCTTAGTCGCCAGTAGTCTGTCTACGCTTAGTTGTGCTGTTAAAGCTGGTGTTGGGCGCATTTTATTGCTCTGGCTAAAAATCGGGCTTGTATCGGCGAAGAATAAGGGTTGTGGCTGGTTTTCTTTGTAAAGTGGTGATTGAGAATGGGAAATGACTTTGCTGAATCATTTTGTCAGGATAGTCGGGTTTGATTTTAAGCTGATGTGGTTGCAATGTGATTATGTGGTAGGCTGATTTTTGATAGATAAGATTGATTGCTGGTTAAATATTAAGTTAATACTGAGTAGTTATGCTGAATTAGATATTTTGTCCAGACGGCATATTTTGGCTGTCTGGTTGGGAGGGGTGAACGGGTGGATATTAAGGTTTTACGTTATTTTCTGGCGCTGGCCAGACAGGAAAGTGTGACTGCTGCGGCCGATTATTTGCATATTACTCAGCCAACGCTGTCGCGCCAGCTTATGGAGCTGGAAGAGAAGCTGGGAAGTAAGCTGTTTATCCGGGGCAGCCGGAAGATTATGCTGACAGAAGAAGGTATGCATTTGCGCCAGCGTGCTGAGGAAATTCTTGATCTGGTACACAAAACTGAAGCTGAATTTCATCAGTCTGATAAAACGCTTAGTGGTGATATTTATATTGGCTGTGGTGAAACAGACGCTTTAAGGCCGGTAGTAAAGGTGATTAAGGCGATGCAGTTGGATTATCCGCATGTTCGTATTCATATTTATAGTGGTAATGCGAATGATGTGACGGAACGGATTGATAAGGGTTTACTGGATTTCGGGGTATTGATTGATCCTGTTCATCTGGAGAATTATGAATCTTTGTGTTTGCCACAGAAAGATAAATGGGGGGTATTGATGAGAAAGGATGATGAGCTGGCTGAGCGTGATTTTATCCGACCGGAAGATTTATGGGATTTGCCACTGATTATGTCGAGACAGAAGTATGTGAGTGACGGTATCGCCAGATGGATCAAAAGGGATTATGACAAGCTTGATGTGGTTGCTACGTATAATCTGATTTTTAATGCGGCGTTGCTGGTGGAGCAGAATGTGGGCTATGCGCTGTGTCTGGACAAGCTGGTTAATACTAGTGGGGAAAGTAGGCTCTGTTTCAGACCGTTGGAGCCGCTACTGGAAGTTGATGTGAATGTTGTCTGGAAAAGATATCAGTTATTTTCGCGGGTTTCTACTCTGTTTTTACAACGCTTGAAAGCAGGTATTTTGTAAGGCTATACCTGCACTTATAAGCGATGCTTAATGTGCAGGTTATAAATATTTATGAGGTGGTTTTAGTGCAGATTTGCCTTGAAGAATGAGGTAAGTTTGTTAAATGGTATCAGGTCAACGCGGTCGTACAGATCAACATGGCCGGCATTTTTGACATAGTAAAGCTCTTTAGGCTCGGCTGCACGGCGGTAAGCATCTTCGCTGAATTCTTTGGAATGGGCTTTATCACCGGTGATAAATAATAATGGCCGCGGAGAGATGGTTTCTATGTCGTTGAAGGGGTAGAAGTTCATGAATTTGGGGCTGCTGGTCAGGGTGGGATGGGTGGTTAATTCCGGTTGTGAGCCTGCCGGGGTAAATTCACCACGTGCGGTGCGGTAAAAATCATAAAATTCATGGGCAATCGGGCTGTCTTTGGCGGTAATTTGCCCTTTATTAATGGTACCGCCGGTATATAAGGTTTGTCCGCCGGTAAATTCTATGTCACGCTGTTGTGCTGCCTGCTGTATGATTTGTTTTCTTTGTTGCAGGGTGAGTGAATGATTGAGGCCATTGCGACTTGCGGCCCCCATGTCGTACATGCTGACTGTGGCAATGGCTTTGAAACGTGGATCGATTTTGGCGGCGCTGATGGCAAAACTGCCGCTGCCACAAATGCCGATTACGCCTATGTTGTTGCGGTCAACAAAAGGCTGGGTACTTAAAAAATCGACGGCGGCACTGAAATCCTCGCTGTACATGTCGGGCAATACGGCATTGCGTGGTTGTCCTTCGCTTTCTCCCCAGTATGATAAGTCGATTGCCAGTGTGACAAAGCCCTGTTCGGCCATTTTGGTGGCGTATAAATTGGCGCTTTGTTCTTTTACTGCGCCCATGGGGTGGCCGACAATGATGGCCGGGTATTTGGTGTTTGCTGCTAATGTTTTCGGTGTAAACAGGTTGCCAGCCACTTTCATTTTATACTGATTGAGAAAGCTGACTTTGTGCATGGTTACTTGTTTGCTTTGATAAAAGTTATCTGCGTGGTTTGACATATTGGCTCCGATTGATAGTGGGGAAAACAGTCCGAAAAAACTGAGACATATGGTTATGAAAATTTTCTTTTTGAGATAAAGGCTGATGTTTTGCATGATTTGCAACTTTCTTTGTTGAATAGGGTGAAAAATAATTTATGAAAAGGGTTTGGCTGTTGTGCGGGTATGTTGTGCAAAGCTGGTTTTGATGAGTAGTAGTGCTGCGATAAAAATTAGTGCTGAACTTAAGAAAATTCCTTGTATGCTCTGATGGTCATAGATGATGCCGCCTATGGCCGCAGCTAAACCGATGGCAAATTGTATGGCGGCCACAGACAGGCCACCCATTATTTCGGCTTTGTTGGCCAATGTAATGGCTATCCATGTTGACCAGCCGACAGGTAGAAAACCAAACATGAAACCCCATGCAACGATAAGTGCTGATTCGGTAGCCGGATTGTTGTGGCTGAACAGTAATGTAACGGCCAGAATGAATAAAATGATGTGGCTGATTATCATGGCCGGTTTAAAGTGTTTATGCATTATCCATCCGGCGACAATGGTGCCGGCAAAATTGCCGCTTCCGAAAATCAGTAACAATATGGATAAGGTATTAGCTGGCAGGGCTAGGGTATGTTGCAGAAAGGGTCTTAGGTAGGTGAAGAAAATATGATAGCCGCCATAGCTGAAGATGGTGGCCAGCATTCCGGTGGCAACCCATGGCTGTTTTAAGAGTAAGAGCATTTGTTTGAAGTTGCTATCTGCTTGTGCCGGCAGGGCGGGTAATGTGAGGAGTTGGCAGATAAATGCGGCAACACCTAGAAGTGCGGTGAGCAGGAAGATGCTTCTCCAGCCGATGATGTTGCCCAGATAACTGGCCAATGGCAGAGAAATGATGGTGGCCACGGATACGCCGGCGTAGACAATGCTGAGTGCGCGCGAAATATCCTTTTCCGGTACCAGTTGTATGGTGACGGCGGATGCTAATGACCAGAAACTGCCGACACATAATCCCAATATGCAGCGTCCGATAAGCAGCAGTATATAGTTCGGGGCAAAGGCAATTAATGTATTTGCTCCTATGAGCATGGCCGACATGATTAATAAAACTGTGCGTCTGTTGGTGGTTTTGGCTACGGATGAAAGGAAGAGGCTGGCTATTACGGCAAAAATACCTACTGCGCTAACTGTTTGCCCAGCCATGCCTTCGGTGATGTTCAGAGATTTAGCTATTGGTGTAAGCAGGCTAATCGGGACAAATTCGGCGCTGATGAGGCTGGTAACGCCCATAAATAATGAGAAAACGGCAAACCAGTGTGCTGTTGCTGGTGGCTGATGGGTTTGCTGCTGCATTATTGCTCAATCTCCGTTATTTGCTTTGTGCAATTGATGTGGTATTGGTTTTTTGGCAATTGTGTAGGCATTCACGCTGTTTTATTGTCTGTTTTATTCTACGATTGCTACTTTTACGCTGTTTTAAACAGTATAAGTAGCTAGAATTACTATGTAAAATACTTATATTTTATGGCTATTGATGCCTGAAAAGCATGGTTAGATAATTTTTTTATGGATGATTTGTACTGAAATTTGCTTGGGAGAGAGGAGTAAATGCTGGCGTTAGCTGGCTAAGATAAGTTAGTGAAGGTGTGAAAGATGTTTCAATCAGTTTGTGATTGGAAGTAAGGTTAAGAATGAAAATATTGCTGTTATTTTTCTGAATATGTGTTTTTTATTGCTGGTGGCTGGAATAAGCAGGGTTTTGGGACGATAGGATGCTGAAAAAGAAAAAGCCTTGTATGAACAAGGCTTTTTGAATTGCGTTAATGTTGTGTGTGGTGCGTTATTCCCACTCAATGGTAGCGGGTGGTTTGCCGCTGACATCGTAAACCACGCGGTTGATGCCGCGAACTTCGTTGATGATGCGGTTGGAAACGCGGCCGAGTAAGTCGTAAGGCAGGTGTGCCCAGTGGGCAGTCATGAAATCGCTGGTAATCACGGCGCGTAATGCCACTACATATTCATAGGTGCGTCCGTCGCCCATAACGCCTACGGATTTTACCGGCAGGAAAACGGCAAATGCCTGACTGGTTTTGTCGTACCAGGATAGGCCATCTTCATCACAGGTGTTACGCAGTTCTTCGATAAAGATGTGGTCGGCACGGCGCAGTAAGTCGGCATATTCGCGTTTAACTTCGCCCAGAATACGCACGCCCAGACCGGGGCCGGGGAAGGGATGGCGATATACCATGTCTCGTGGTAGTCCCAGTGCGACGCCTAGTTCGCGTACTTCGTCTTTGAAGAGGTCGCGCAGTGGTTCCAGTAGTTGCAGGTTTAGAGTTTCCGGCAGGCCGCCTACGTTGTGATGGCTTTTGATGGCATGTGCTTTTTTGGTTTTGGCACCGGCGCTTTCAATTACATCAGGGTAGATGGTGCCTTGTGCCAGCCATTTGGCATTTTGCCGTTTGCCGGCTTCACGCTGGAAGACTTCGACAAATTCGGCACCGATGATTTTGCGTTTGCGTTCGGGATCGGTTTCGCCGGCGAGTTTTTCGAGGAAATCGACAGAAGCATCGACGTGAATTACGTTTACGCCAAGGTTTTTGCCGAACATGTCCATAACCATTTGCGCTTCCTGATAGCGCAACAGGCCATGATCAACGAAAACGCAGGTGAGCTGGTCACCGATGGCGCGGTGAATCAGGGCAGCGGCTACGGAAGAATCCACGCCACCGGAAAGGCCGAGGATAACTTCATCGGTGCCAACCTGTTCGCGAATTTTGGTAATGGCTTCTTCGATGTAGTTAGGCATTGTCCAGCTTGGTTTGGCCTGACAGATGTCCAGTACAAAGCGGTTGATTAATTCGCGTCCCTGTTTGGTATGGGTAACTTCGGGGTGAAACTGTACGCCATAGAAGTGTTTTTGTGGGTTTTCGATGATGGCGTAAGGACAGCTAGGGGTGTGGCCAATGCTTTTGAAGCCTGCTGGCAGTTTGCTTACTTTGTCGCCGTGGCTCATCCATACATCCAGTGTGTTGGGCTGGTTGTCGAAAATACCATTGGTAAACTGGCTGTCTTCTGTATGCACCTGAGCATAACCGAATTCGCGCTGGTCGCCACCGCTGACTTCACCACCCATGGTGTGTGCCAGCCATTGCATGCCATAGCAGATGCCAAGAATGGGGATACCCAGATTAAGGATTTCCGGATTGGCCTGATAGTCTGATTCGTATACTGAATTGGGGCCACCAGACAGGATAATGCCTTTGGGGGCGAATGCCTTGATGTCGGCAATGGGCATATCGAATGAATGTAATTCACAGTAAACATGAGCTTCACGTACGCGCCGGGCGATAAGCTGGGTTACTTGTGAACCAAAATCGAGAATTAAAATTTTATCCTGATTCATGCTAGGCTCTTGACAGGTGTTTGAGTATGAAGCGAGTTATTTTAACACTTTTCTGCTTTTATTTCTGCAAGTGCTCTGTATGTGGAAGATTAGTATTGTGAAGAATAGGTTGTCTGGCTGGCTAATATGATTTATGTGTTTATTTTATAGATGCTGTTATTCGGTTTTGCTGTTTTGTGAGTTGAATACTATTATGGCTTTTATCAGTTTCTCTTTTCGGTTTTGTGCCAGAGATTTCAGAATGTTGATAAACTGGCTATGATGGTTGTAACATTTTGTATCAAATATTTTTTTTCAAAATTGATAGAGGGGTGAGCTTTTGGGTTTATGATGGGGTTGGTGGTAAAGTTTGTGCTGAACTCAATGGCTATGGTGTTGCGATACCTGTTGTGAATTTTTTGAATATAGGTAACTGATTCTAGATAGCAGATATTTATTTTGGTGTTTCTACGTAAATAGCCTTGGGCGTGAAATGAATTGGTTTGATGCTGCGCCGTTTGTTTTTATATAGTTTAAGGATATGATGGTACCTATTGCTGCTAATAAAAAATTACTACGCTGCAATCACTATCATTGATTGGGATTGGTAGTCTGCAAAGTAGGGATGTTAAGGCACTCTCGCTGGCAAAAACGGATAATTTTTTGCATATGCTTTAGAATTGCATTGCTATTTCTGTATGATTTTTAAGTTTTTTGGTTGATAGCTTATGCTTTTGCTGGATGTTATTTTTTCAATTAAAGTCTCGCTATTAGTTGTTGAAGAGGAAATATTTCTCTAGTGCATTGCTAATGAAGCCGGATTTATCGGCATTTACGCGGACTTTCGCCCTTTAGTTCTTGGTTGGTGTGAAGATCGTAAATACGAATAGTGGCTTTGGGAAAGGATGCACATAGGGAATTTTTAACGGTGTAGATGCCTGTGCCATGTGCCAGCAATTTCATTTTAGGTAATAAATCTTTACCATTTTCATCCTGAGCAATGAGACGGTAATCTCCGTTGACTGTTATGCAGCCGTTTAATATTAGCAGTCCTAAAAGAAAAGCAGTTTTTTTCATCGCTAATTTCTCTTTTTTGTTTTTGAAAACAATGGTTATGTTGTACTTTTAAGTTTTATGTGTAATATATTTTAACAGGTTTTGTGTAGTTATATATTGAAAAGATGTACTTTTTAATTTTGTTTTGAGTTGGGTATGTTTTCTATGTGGCTGTTATTTTATGCATAGGTGGATTAACAGGTATCTGAATTCTATTAAAAAAGGAAATTGAAAAACATCAATTTCCCTTTTTAATATTTTTTGATTTGGCATGAGTTAGCGAGCCTGTTTCATTAGCCGTTGTTTTTCGCGGTTCCAGTCTTTTTCTTTGCTGCTCTGGCGTTTGTCGTGCTGTTTTTTCCCTTTGGCTAAGCCCATGTCGATTTTGACGTAGCCATGGCTGTAATGCATGTTGACGGGAACGAGGGTATAGCCACTGCGTTCTACTTTACCAATCAGTTTGTTGATTTCGGACTGTTTCAGTAGAAGTTTCCGCTGACGTACTGGATCAGGTTTAACGTGATTGGAAGCGGTGGGTAATGCGGTGATGTGGCTGCCAACTAGGTAGAAAGCACCTTTTTTCCACTGGATATAGCTTTCTTTGATTTGCACCCGGCCAGCACGAATGGCTTTGACTTCCCAGCCTTCCAGCACGATGCCGGCTTCTATCTGTTCTTCTATAAAGTAATCGTGAAAGGCTTTTTTATTGTTGATGATGCTCATATTAGTTTTCTGCTACGCTGTATTTTTGTGTCTATTTTAGCAGAAAGAATGGGTAATGGAGACAGATTACGGTTGAATGTGGCGAATAAATAAAAAACCGATTGGATTAATCGGTTTCTTATTTGCTTCAGTTGTCAATTTCCTGACGGTGGGTTTCAGGCAATAGCAGGACGGCTAGCATGCTGAGCACGCAGGAGGCGATCAAAAACCAGCCAACGTACACGGTGCCTTGTAAGCTGTATTCTTTAACTAGCCATGCGGCGGTAAAGGGTGTGAGTGAACCGCCCAAGATGCCGCCAAAGCTGAATGATATGGCCGCACCGGTATAACGTACGTTGGTAGGAAATATTTCCGGTAAATACGCTGCCAGTGGTGTCCATAGAATGCCCATAACGAATAAAGAAAAGGACAGAAAGATGGCTGCGACAGTTGTGCTGTTACAATTGATTAAATCACCGTAGAAATAACCGATTGTGACGGTTAGGATGCCACCAATTAAAAATATTGGACGGCGACCGATTTTATCGGAAAGCCATGCTGAGACAGGCGAGCCTAAAGCCATAAATACTATGGCACCCATCAGGATGAATAGGTAATCAATTTTGTTAAACAATGGTGCGCTTTGCCATGGATGCTGTGTGGTGGCATATTGCAGGGAAAATACTGTAGACAGAAAAAACAGGGTAAAGCATGACATGGCCGCCAGTGAACCAAGGATAAGCTGTTTGTAATGCTTACGGACGGTATCAGCCAGTGGCACTTTTACTGCATTCTGTTTGGCAACCATGCTGCGAAAGGCATTGCTTTCAATGATGGACATGCGTACATACATGCCGAGGCCAACTAGTACTATGCTCAGCAGAAAGGGAATACGCCAGCCCCAAGCCATCATTTGTTCGTTGCTCAGGCTTTTAGACAGGATAATAAATATCAGGCTCGCGGTAATAAAGCCGATAGGAGGTCCGATTTGTGGAAACATGGCGAAGAGGGCGCGTTTGCCTTTGGGTGCATTTTCGGTAGCCAGTAAGGCGGCACCACCCCATTCGCCACCCAACCCAAGTCCCTGACAGAAGCGCAGGATGCATAAACAGACTGGTGCAAAGATACCAGCTTGTTGGTAGGTTGGCAGAAAGCCAATCAGGGTAGTGCTGATACCCATTATCAGTAAGGATGCAATCAGGGTGGTTTTGCGGCCGACTTTATCGCCAAAATGGCCGAATAGTGCTGCTCCAATGGGGCGGGCGATAAAGGCGATGCCGAAGGTCAGAAATGAGTGCATGACGGCAAGTGCCGGATCCTTGTTTGTAAAAAACAGGGTATCCAGTACCAGTGCAGCGGCCAAGCCGTATATATAGAAGTCGTAAAATTCTACGGCTGTACCCACCAAGCTGGCAACGGCAACTTTAGTAGGGGAATTTTGGGTGATTTGAGGTGCAGATTCGGACTGCGATGCGGGTGTGTTTGTCATAATTATTTTGAGTTCGTGGTTGAAAAAGCTTGTATATGAAGTTGCATACACAAGCTTTTCTGGTACAAGCAAACTTAGGTAGTTAAACTAGTTTTTATCCTGATCAACCAGTTTGTTTTTGGCAATCCATGGCATCATGCTGCGTAACTGGTTACCGATGATTTCGATCGGATGCTCAGCATTCTGACGACGACGGGCAGTCATGGACGGGTAGTTGGTAGCACCTTCCACGATAAAGGATTTGGCATAATCGCCGTTTTGAATGCGTTTTAATGCTTCGCGCATTGCCTGACGTGAATGTTCATTCACTACTTGCGGGCCGGTGAAGTATTCGCCATATTCTGCATTGTTGGAAATGGAGTAGTTCATGTTGGCAATGCCACCTTCGTAAATTAAGTCTACGATTAATTTCATTTCATGCAGACATTCAAAGTAAGCCATTTCGGGAGCATAGCCGGCTTCTACTAGTGTTTCAAAACCGGTTTTGATTAATTCAACCAGCCCGCCACATAATACGGCCTGTTCGCCGAAAAGGTCGGTTTCGGTTTCTTCTTTGAATGTGGTCTGGATAACGCCGCCTTTGGTACCACCGTTGGCTGCTGCGTAGGACAGGGCAATGTCACGGGCGCGGCCGCTTGCATCCTGATGCACGGCAATCAGGCTAGGTACACCGCCACCTTTGAGAAATTCACTGCGTACGGTATGGCCGGGGCCTTTGGGCGCAATCATGACTACGTCCAGATTTTTGGCGGGAATAATCTGGTTGTAATGAATATTGAAGCCATGGGCAAAAGCTACGGTGGCATTGTCTTTCAGATTGGGGGCAATTTCGTTTACATATACTGCCGGCTGAAATTCATCCGGGGTAAGAATCATGACTACATCAGCTGCTTTGGTTGCTTCAGCAACTTCGCGTACGTCATGGCCGGCATTTTCTGCTTTGTGCCATGAGTTACCATTTTTGCGTAAGCCTACAATTACGTTAACACCTGAATCTTTCAGGTTGGCGGCATGAGCATGGCCTTGTGAACCATAACCAATAATGGCTACGGTTTTGCCTTTGATTAATGACAGGTCGGCGTCTTTATCATAATAAACTTGCATGGTTATTCCTTTGGTTTAATACTTTGATTTTAAAATCAGGTTTTTGGTATGGCGTGAAGCCAGTTATGTTGTCAGAATGTCTGATTAAATACGCAACATGCGCTCACCACGGCCTATGCCGGCGGCTCCAGTGCGGACGGTTTCCAGAATCAGTGTTTTACCTACGGTATCCAGAAATGCGTCGAGTTTGTTACTGGTGCCGGTGATTTCTACGGTGTAGGTTTTATCGGTAACATCGATAATATGACCGCGGAAAATATCAACCAGACGCAATATTTCATCGCGATCTTTGCCGGTGGCACGCAGTTTAACGAGCATTAATTCGCGTTCGACGTATTGGCTGTCATTGAGGTCGATTACTTTGATAACTTCAATCAGTTTGTTCAGCTGTTTGGTTATCTGTTCCATGACTAGATCGCTACCGCTGGTAACGATTGTCATACGTGAAAGGGTTTTGTCTTCTGTGGGTGATACAGACAGTGAATCGATGTTGTAGGCTCGAGCTGAAAATAGCCCTACGATACGACTCATGGCTCCGGATTGATTTTCCATCAGAATAGATAAAATGTGTCTCATGATGCACTCCGGCTATTCTGTTCACGGTCGCTGCCAGCGGCAGCTTGGGTTGTATTCATATGTGGTGGTAAAACCATTTCATCCAGACCTTTGCCATTGCCAACCATTGGATAGACATTCTGGGTACGATCGGTAATGAAATCCATAAATACTAGCCGGTCTTTGAGGGCAATGGCTTCTTTGAGGGCACTTTCTATATCGGCTGTTTTTTCAACTCGAATGCCTACGTGGCCATAGGCTTCTGCCAGTTTGACGAAGTCGGGCAGTGAATCCATATAGGTTTCGGAGTAGCGGTTGTCGTAGTACAACTCCTGCCACTGGCGAACCATGCCGAGAAAGCCGTTATTCAGGTTGATTATTTTGATGGGCAGGCGATACTGATAACAGGTAGACAGTTCCTGTATGTTCATTTGGATGGAACCTTCACCGGTAATGCAGAATACGTCTTCCTCTGGTCTGGCTAATTTGGCACCCATGGCATAGGGCAAACCGACGCCCATTGTGCCTAGTCCGCCAGAGTTGAGCCATTGGCGAGGCCGCTGAAAGGGGTAATACTGTGCAGTAAACATCTGGTGCTGGCCGACATCGGAGGTAATGAGGGCATTATTGTTGGTAATTTTGGCCAGTGCCTGTATTACTTGCTGTGGCTTGATGTATTCGTCGGTGTTTTCAAACCACAAGCTGTTATGGCTGCGCCAGTTTTCAATGGTTTTCCACCATCTTTCCAGTGCGTTGCTGTTGAAAGCCAGATTTTGCTTCTGCCACAGGGCGAGTAAATCAGCAAGGACGTTTTTTACATCTCCAACAATCGGCACGTCTACTTTCACGCGTTTGGCAATGCTGGACGGGTCAATATCGATATGGATGATTTTTTTGCCATCATCGGTAAATTTATCTGCTACAGAGATAACGCGGTCGTCAAAGCGTGCGCCCACGGCCAGTACGACATCTGCATTTTGTAAGGCCAGATTGCCTTCGTAGCAGCCATGCATACCTACCATACCCAGAAACTGACGATTAGTGCTGGGGAATGCGCCCAGTCCCATCAGGGTGGATACACAGGGGATGCCGGTAGACTGGATTAAATCGGTGAGGATATTGCTGGCGTTACCCAGTACTACACCGCCGCCAAACAGGATAATCGGGCGTTTTGCCGCAGCCATTACCTGTGCTGCTTTTTTAATCTGGCCAGTATGTCCGTGGATAACCGGCTGATAGGAGCGGATGTTGATGTCATCCTGCGGATAGCTGAATTTTGCCATTGCTTGAGTAACATCTTTGGGTACATCGATAACCACTACTCCGGGTCTTCCGGTACGGGCTAGCTGGAATGCTTTTTTTACGGTCTCGGCCAGTTCGCTGATGTGTGTTACCAGAAAATTATGTTTAACGCACGGGCGGGAAATGCCAACGGTATCTACTTCCTGAAAGGCATCGGAACCTATGGCCGGTGTGCCAACCTGACCGGAAATGACTACGAGGGGCACTGAATCGGAGTTGGCGGTGGCAATGCCGGTAATGGCATTGGTGGCGCCCGGGCCGGAAGTAACCAGTGCTACACCGATTTTTTCACCATTGCTGGCACGTGAATAGGCATCGGCAGCGTGTACTGCGGCCTGTTCGTGTCTGACAAGTATGTGGCGAAATTTTTTTAATTGAAAAATGGCGTCGTAAATTTCGAGAACTGCTCCGCCGGGATAACCGAAAACATATTCTACATTTTCGGCCTTGAGACTCTGCACGAGTATTTGTGCACCTGAAAGTTGCATATCAACCTCTTATGTTCTAGTAGTCCGACTGACACGTTACCAATGCATCTTCATCCGGTAAGATTTAATAAATGTAAACAGCGATTTAAGGTACGCGAATGCACTTATTGTGATGAACTCTTGGTTCTGTGTCCGGTAGTCGGATTAGCAAGTTTGGGTTAGCTAAATGAGTCTTTACAATAAAGCAGGTATAGATGTTAAGCAAGTGCTAATTTCAGAAAAAATGTTACTTTTATACTTGCTTTGATTTATTTTATGCTCTTTTTTTTCGTATTTGGGAAATAAAATGCTAAATTTAGACAAATTTTGATGCTTTTCTGTGCTTATTTGTCTAAATTTGAATAAATTATATGTTTTTGATAATTATAGGATTTTAGACTTATTGTCCAGTTAATAGATGACAATGTGTGCTCCTGCTGCCTGTGCCAGTTGCATAAGTGTTGCGCTATTCATATAAGCATGGGCAAGGTGGGAAATATTAGCAACAATGGGCAGATGGGTAATTTGTCTGGCTTTAACAATGGCTTCGACGTCGAGCCGGTATGGGGCGTTTCTCTCCAGACTTAATGTTCCGGCTTCGCCAAGCATCAGATGGTGGTTGCCCTTAAGGGCGATGTGCTCCGCTGCAATCAGCCAGTCATCAACTTGATGATGTTTGTCTTTACACAGTACTACTGGGATGTTCAGACAGCCCACTTCGTTGAGTAAGGTACGGTTAGACATTAATTCTCCCCCCAGATAGATAATATCTGCTTCTGCCTGTAAGGCCGGTTCGAGCTGGCGTACATCTCTGATTCGTAACCAAACAGATTTATTAGCCTGATGTGCCTGTTTAATCTGTTGCTGCATGTTGATGCTGTGCTGTAATGGTGGTGTATAGGGTGATGCTGCTTGATAGAAGGGGTCGATAAATATGTTGGTGCTTTCTGGCAGTTGTGAACTGGTCATTGTGGCAACTAGCTGACATTGCTGTCCGCCAAACTGCTGGCCGCGAACGGTGATGATGGTGTCCTGTTGTTGTGTTTCGCGGCTGATGATGCGCCAGTCCTGTAGGATGCGTAATGCTTTTTCTACGCCGGCTAGGGCTTCAAGCTCACGGGGTTCGAATACTCTTTCATCACCGACTGCACCGATAATGGTACGTTCTTCGCCGTGTGATATGTGTTCATGCAATCCGCGCTGGCGGATAAAGGTAATAACGTTGTTGATTTGGGCTGCTGTTGCCTGACGCTGCATTACGATAATCATGTCGGTAATCCTTGAAAGCGGTTTGCTGATTGTCAGAAAAAATCAGGATGCTGACAAGTACTGCTTGATATGGATCAGGAATCAGTCTTTCAATTTAAGCTGTCGGTGATTATGGTAACTGTACAACAGTGATAGTAAACTATTGTTATCGATAAATAGGGTATATATTTTATGTGTTAACTTGGGTGAGAAAAGTTTGGCGAATTTCGTGACGCGAAATCAGTAAAAACAGTTCACTCAGGGACGGATAAATGAAAACAAGAAGACTGTTGTTTGTGTTGGTGGTGCTGGCATTGGTGGGGTTGGCGGTGTGGGTTAATATGCGCAGCCATACATCTTTACCAGATGGTTTTGCTGGCGGCAATGGTCGCATGGAGTTAAAACGGCTGGATGTGGCTACTTTATATTCTGGCCGAGTAGTGGAAATGAAAGTGGATGAGGGGGATATGGTAGCCAAGAATCAGGTTTTGGCTGAACTTTCATCTGATCAGACCAGTAGTAAGCTGGCGGCTGCGCGTGCAGATAAACAACGCGCACAGGAAAATGTAGCTAAAGCAGAGGCGGAAATTGCTGCTCAGCAACAGGCACATAAAGTTGCACAGATGGATCTGGATAATACGCGCCAGCTCAGATCAGATGAGCTGGTATCTTCGCCGGAATTACGCCGGCGTTTGGCTGACCGCGATGCGGCTATTGCTAAAGTTAAAGCGGCGCAGGCGGCGCGCGCTGAGGCACAGGCAGCGGTGAAACAGGCGCAGGCGCAAATTGATGCTACTTCTTCCGCAAACAACGATATGCTGATTCGGGCGCCTAAAGCCGGCAGGGTTGAGTACCGTATTGCTGAAGCCGGTAATGTGCTGGGCGAAGGCAGTAAGGTTGTGTCGCTGCTGGACCCAACTGATGTAACGCTGTCAGTGTATTTGCCTACGGATACTATTGGTAAGCTTAAGCTTGGCGATGAAGCACGGATTGTTCTGGACGGGATGAATGCTGTCTGGCCGGCAAAAGTTGATTTTATTGATTCCAATGCCCAATTCACGCCCAAGTTTGTGGAAACGCTGAATGAGCGGCAAAAGCTGATGTATAAGGTTAAGCTGAAAATTCCACCACAGGTTGCGTTGCAATATAGTGGTTTGCTCAAGGGCGGCTTAACGGGTAATGGCTATATCCGTTTTGATAATAGTAAGGCGTGGCCGCAGCAGTGGCAGGTTAATCTACCCAGTGTGAAACAACCCGCCAAAGGTGTCTGAGATGGATAGTACTGCCAAAGCGCAGGCTGGCACAGGAGAAAACTGGGCTGTTGATTTACGCCATGTGTCCCATCAGTACCGGCAGACGGAAGCTTTGCGCGATGTGTCGCTGCAAATCCGGCGCTGTGCGACTGTGGGTTTGATTGGACCGGACGGAGTAGGTAAGTCGACGCTATTGTCGCTGATTGCTGGTGTGAAGATTATTCAGCAGGGCGAGGTGCTGGTTTTTGGTGACAATATGGCGAATAAGCACAGCCGTCAGTTGTTAAGTCACCGTATTGCATTTATGCCGCAGGGTCTCGGGCAGAATCTGTATCCGACGTTATCGGTTAATGAAAATGTTGATTTCCATGCACGTTTATTCGGTTTGCGCGGAGCGATGCGGCATGAGCGTATTACACGGTTATTGCAGGCTACGGGGCTGACACCCTTTGCCGACCGGCAGGCTGGTAAGCTGTCGGGCGGGATGAAGCAGAAGTTAAGTTTGTGTTGTGCGCTGGTTCATAATCCTGAATTGTTGATTCTGGATGAACCAACTACTGGAGTTGATCCTTTATCTCGACGGCAGTTCTGGCAGCTGATTGATGAATTGCGGCAGGAAAATCCGGATATGACGGTTATTGTGGCCACTGCCTATTTTGATGAAGCCAAGCGCTTTGAATATTTGCTGGCGATGGATGATGGCCGCCTGATTGTTAATGCACCAACGCAGCAGGTTCTGGAAGAGACGCATACGGATACGCTGGAACAGGCTTATGTGAAAATGCTGCCTGAGTCAAAACAGGATAAGGCCGGCAGCTTAAAGTTGACGCCGTTTGTACCCGATAAGGATTCGCCACCGGCAATTGAGGCAAGAGATTTAACTAAGCGTTTCGGGGATTTTGTTGCAGTAAATAATGTGAGTTTTACGATTGAGCGTGGCGAAATTTTTGGCTTTTTGGGCTCGAATGGTTGCGGTAAATCAACCACCATGAAAATGCTCACTGGTCTGCTCGACGCCAGCTCGGGTACGGCTCAGCTGCTTGGACACACGGTTAATGCCGATGATATGACGACGCGCATGAAAATTGGATACATGTCGCAGTCGTTTTCTTTATATGAGGAATTAACTGTTCGGCAGAATCTGGTTTTGTCTGCCCGTTTATATCGCATGGATGCGGCGCAGATTGTGCATTCGGTGCAGCAATCTTTACAACAGTTTGATCTGGTTGAGTTTGCTGATATTCAGCCAAGTGAGCTGCCTTTGGGTATCCGGCAGCGTTTGCAACTGGCTGCAGCCTGTCTGCATCATCCTCAGGTATTGATACTGGACGAGCCTACATCAGGGGTTGATCCGGTGGCCAGAGATATGTTCTGGCATCATCTGCTTGATTTATCAAGGAATAACCGCACCACTATTTTTGTGTCCACGCATTTTATGAATGAGGCACAACGCTGCGACCGGATATCGTTTATGCATCAGGGACGAGTGCTGGCTATTGGTTCACCAGCGGAGCTATGTGCCAACAAGGATACAGATGATCTGGAAACTGCATTTATTGATTATTTGCAGGAAGCAGTAGATAAAAATCAATCTAATCAGCCAGCAGTAGCTAAGGATAATCAGCCACAGGAAGCGGGGTTGACGCAGTCTGCTGCTAAAGCAATGAATGTTGATGGTCTGAATTATTGGCTACAGACGGTATGGACTTTTGCTGTACGTGAAGGTAAGGAATTGTTGCGCGATAAAATCCGCCTGTTTTTTGCTTTGTTCGGACCGGTTGTTTTGATGATGATGGCTGCGTGGTCAGTATCTTTTGATGTGGAGCATGTCAAGTTTGCGGTATTAGATCGTGATCAGACTGTGGAAAGCCGTGCTTTAATCGAACATTTTCGTGGTTCGCGTTATTTTACTTTTACTGGCAATCTGCACAATGCCAGTGAAGTTGATCAAACGTTGAAAATTTCGCAAGCCAGACTGGTTATTGATATTCCACCGCATTTTGGCCGTGATTTAATGCGTGGTGATAAGCCGGAAGTGGGGTTTTATGTAGATGGTACCATGCCGTTTATGGCGGAGAATATTAAAAGTTTTATTCTGGTGATATTGAATCGCTATGCTACGGTTCAGTGGGCGCAAAAAGGCTTGCCGATTTCACTTCAGCCTAATGCGCAGATTGCACCGCGCTATTTATACAATCAGGATTTTAAAAGTATTTTTGCGATAACACCCGGTATGATTATGATGGCAATGATGCTGATACCCGTTATGATGACAGCGCTGGGTGTGGTGCGTGAGCGGGAAATTGGCTCAATTACCAATCTGTATACATCTCCGGCTTCGGTAAGGCAGTTTCTGATTGGCAAGCAGATACCCTATGTTTTTGTTTCCTTTATCAGCTATCTGATTCTGGTGTGGCTGGCTGTAGTGGTACTGGGTGTACCGGTACGTGGCAGTTTCTTTGCCATGAGTCTGGGGGCACTGGCGCTGATTTGTGCAGCCACAGCGTTTGGTTTACTTATTTCCAGTTTTGTTAAGTCTCAGGTAGCTGCGATTTTTGGCTCCGCGATCTTGTCATTGATTCCGGCACTGAATTTTTCCGGTTTGCTTTATCCTTTATCTACGCTAACTGGTGTGAATTACTGGTTTGGCTGGAGTTTTCCCACTGCATGGTATCAGTTAATCAGTCTGGGCGGTTTTACCAAAGGTTTGGGTTTTCTGGATTTTATTAACTACTATCTGATACTGCTGGCATTTTGTCTGGTGTATGTATTTCTGGCCGGCTGCTTGTTGAAAAAGCAGGAGGTATAAATGCTGCAATGGTTTAAAAATGTATGGGTACTGAGCATTAAAGAACTGAAAAGTCTGCTGAGCGATGTGGTACTGATTGCCTTAATGGTGGTGGTATTGTCTGTAGCGATATATTCAGTGGCCACCAGTATTTCTACGGAAGTACGTCATGCTTCTGTGGCGGTAATGGATGCTGATCACAGTGTTCTGTCTTACCGAATCCGTGATTCTTTGCTGGAACCGTACTTCAAACCTCCGGTCGAGGTGAAGCGCGAGGAAATTGATGCGGCTATGGATAAGGGTGATTATGTATTTGTATTGGATATTCCGGCTAATTTTGAACGTGATGTAGTGGCAGGGCGTTCACCTACCATTCAGGTACTGGCTGATGCTACTTCGGTAACGCAGGCTGGTATTGGCTTTAATTATTTAAGCCAGATTATTGATACTCAGACACGTGGGTTTTTACGTCAGCCTGTAGCAACTGAGTTTTCGCCGGTTACGCCGGTGCTAAATATCCAGTTTAATCCCAATGGTGAATCCTCATGGTTTATCGCTACGATGAATGTGGTATCGAATCTGACTTTACTGGCGATTATTCTGGTTGGAGCAGCGGTAATCCGTGAACGTGAACACGGAACGATTGAGCAGCTGCTGGTGATGCCGGTACATCCCAGTGAAATTGTGATGGCCAAGATTTTTGCCAATGGCGCGGTGATTTCGGTTGCTTCGCTGCTTTCGCTGTGGCTGGTAATAGAGGGCTGGCTGAATATTCCGATTAATGGTTCAGTGTCTTTGTTTAGTCTGGGGATGCTGATTTATCTGTTTTCGGTGGCTTCGCTGGGAATCTGGTTTGCAACGCTGGCACCAACCATGCCGCAATTCGGTTTGCTGTGTTTGCCGATATATGTGGTAATGCGTTTGCTTTCTGGTTCAGAATCACCACTGGAAAGTATGCCGGCTTTTTTTCAGTATATAACTTGGCTATCACCAGAAACTCAGTTTACTCAGTTTAGTCAGGATGTGCTGTTTCGCCAAGCTGGGCTGAATATCGTCTGGCCGAAAATTATTATGATGACAATCATGGGTGCGTTGTTTCTGGCTTTGGCTTTGTCGCGCTTTCGTGGCATGCTGGCGCAGCATTCATAATGATTGTGCCAAACTTTCGGGAAGTAAGGTAATGAATAAAAGATGGTTGCCGCTATTACTGGCTATGGGCTTAATGGCAGGCTGTAGCAGAACTGATATTCAGGTGAAATCCACTGTAGCTGTCGCGCCTCAATTTGATCACAATGCTGCTGCCCGTGGCACGGTTGATATCAGCCGCTGGTGGCAGAGCTGGCCAGATCCGGTATTGAATGACTTAATTAATTCAGGTTTAAAAAATAACCGCGATTTAGCCAAGATGAAGGCCAATATGCTTTCAGCCCGTGCCAGTGCGGCCATGGTGGAGTCGGATCTCAGCCCGCAGGCTGGAGTAGAAAGCAGTGGCAGCTTCCACCGCTATAATGGTGCTAATGCGCTTAAAGACCTCAATTTACCGGGAATCGGCAATACCAAAGATTATTTACAGATGACTGGTTCACCTTTGGGTGCTAATCGCAGTCGCTGGCATGGTAATACAGTACAGGCGGGGTTTACAGCCAGCTGGGAGCCGGATGTATTCGGCCAGAAGCGTAGTGATGCAGATGAAATGTATTATCTGAGCCTGAGTGAAACGGAGCGCTGGCATGGTGCTCAGATGGTTCTCAGTAGTGAGATTGCTGATAATTATCTGAAAATGCGTGCTATGCAGCAGCGGGCGAAAGTAGGTGAACACAGTGTAGCCACGCTGAAACAGTTGCAACGCTATACAGTAGGCCGTTTTCGCGCCGGTCAGGTTACAGCTTATGATGTCAGGGAAGTTGCAGCCAAACTGGCTGGGATGCAGGCACAGATTGCCACTTATCAGGCGCAGGCAGATGTCTATCAGCGCAATATAGCGGTATTAATCGGCCAATCACCGCAAGGATTTACAGTTGCTTCTGCAACTTTAGACATTTTTCAGCATATTCCTGCTGCACCAGCCGGGCAACTGCCACTGGACGTCATTACCCGCCGGCCGGATATCCGTACTCAGGAAAATATAGTGAAAGCAATGAGTGCGGGTCTGGCCAGTGCCAAAGCTGATCGATTACCTCGATTTTTTCTTAATTTTTTGTGGCAAACTGGTCAGATACATTTAAATAACAATACATCATATTTAAAAAATGTTGGTGGTCTGCTTGATGCCGGAATGACGATTCCAGTATTTACTGCCGGCCGGATTAAACACAATATAGAACGAGCGGATGCGCAGTTACAGGCTGCCATTGCCAAATATGATAATATGATTTTGCAGGCACTTGCCGAAGTGGATAATGCCTATCAGATGCAGTTTAGCCTGTATAAACAAACTCAGTTAATGCATCAGGCGCAAACGCAGGCCGCCAGTCAGGCCAGTGCTGCTGAAAAATTATTTCGTTATGGCAATATGACGCTGGATCAAAGTCTGCGCGCACGTCTGAATGCAGAAGATTTGGACGATAAGCAGATTCAGGCTAGGCTGGAAATGGCACGTAATCTGGTGAATCTGTATAAAGCACTTGGAGGCGGCTGGCAGGTTAATGATGCACAATAGCAAGTATCCGCAACAGGATTTTATTTCCGGAGTGCATTGATAATTTAGTAGAATAGATAGTGAAATTGCAAAGTAAGATTGATAAGGTTAAATAGTGGCAACAAGTTACACTGGTACTTTAATCAATAAATATTTGTATTATTGACAATTGCATGAAATATCTTGATACGCGTTTTAGATCTGGGAGCCATGAATGCCGCTATGTATTACTCGATCCACAGTATGGCTGATGTTAACTTTAATTGCTATATTCGGATTGAATGCCTGTGCTACTTTGCAATATCAGCCTGTGGCTACGATTGATCACGTTGATGAACACAAGGGCTATCGTCTGCAAAACGCTTTACTAAACGATAATACAGATAAAAAAGATAGTGTAATCGGTATTGTTATGTTTTCTGGTGGCGGAACCCGCGCAGCAGCCTTTGGCTATGGTGTTCTTGAATCGCTGAAAAAACAGCAGGTCAAAATAGATAACAGGCAAACCAGTTTACTGGATACAGTGGATGTGGCCTATGGCATTTCCGGTGGTTCGGTACTGGCTACTTACTTTGGTCTACATGGTGCTGAAACGATTCCCAGATTTGAGAAAAAATTTCTCAATCAGAATTTGCAGAAAATGTTAATCGGGCAGGTTTTTTCGATGGCAAACTGGTCGCGGCTGGCTTCTCCGGAGTTTGGCCGTGGAGATTTGCTACAAGAACAGCTGGATTTACATTTATATCATGGTGCTACCTATGCCGATTTAAAGAATAAACGTCAAGGGCCGTTTATAGTAATTAGTGCTACGGATATGAGTCTGGGCAGTCGGCTGGATTTTACTCAAGAATATTTTGATTTACTTTGTCTGGATTTAACCAAGGTGCCTATTGCGCGGGCTGTGGCTGCTTCCAGTGCAGTACCTCTGGTATTTGCTCCGGTTACGTTCAACAACAATGGCGGCAACTGTCACTACCAGTTACCAAATGATATGGTGGACAGCAATAATGTGGATGCTACTGGTACAACAGAATTCCGTGCTAAGATGCGCGCGGCTTACCGCGCCAATCTGAAACAGTATCAGGACAGTCAGAAGAGGCCTTATATTCATTTACTGGATGGTGGGCTGACTGATAATCTTGGCTTGCGCAGTTTGCTGGATACAACCGAACTATATAGTAATAAAACGCTCTACGACCGTCTGGAATCAGCGAATATTCATAAAATCTTTATCATTAATGTCAATGCACAGTCACAGCGAAAAAGTGAAATTGACGGTAGTGCCAGTGTTCCGGGCACGGCGGATGTGGTTAAGGCATTAACCAGTATTCCTATTGAAAAGTATTCCGAAGATACGCAGAATCAGTTTCAGAAATATGCCGAATGGTGGAATGATAACCGTAGTGAAAAAACGCCGCGTCTCTATTATATTAGTGTGAACTTGCTGGATTTGCCACCTTCACCTTTACGAGAAAAGGTTATTCATATTCCAACTACATTTTATCTGGCTCATAGCGAAGTCAATAATCTGCGCAAAGCTGCTAAACAGTTGCTGGAACAATCTTCTGAGTATCAGCAGTTAATTAAAGACATTGGTGTGCCTGCTTCAGCAACTGCGACGGAATCAGATACGCCAGATGATGAAGTATCTGGTGAAGATGCAGATTCTGCAACGGATACGAGAGACACTGATATAGTTAATAAACCACAAAATGATCTGAATAATGTAGTCAATTTTATTAACACTGAATCGCTGCCGGTATTACGCTGATTTGCCGGCCAAAGCAATTAAACAGGCCGATATCGAAGCAGTTTGCATTTTGTGGTTGTCTTTGGCCAGAATTCAATAATTTTCTGCACAAAACATCATTACTAAAAAGCCTGAAACTTTTCTTTCAGGCTTTTTTAATTTCTTTTTGCCGGTAAGTATTAATGAGCTGGTCAGATTCAAGACATGGTTATACTGCGTGAACAATAAAAATCAGAACCTGATCTAATCAATGTATGAATTATTTGATTAGTCTTGTATTGCCTGTTATTGATCAGTTCTACTGATAGATTTTACAGATCATTATGAAATTACATTGTGTAAACTTTATGTAGTAAATTGGAATCAATTGCTTACAAGCCAGTATGAATTGTTTAATCTACAATTTGTGTTAATTTTATTAGCATTTTCCTTTGAAAAAAACCAGATTTTGTTGTGATATGGACACAAAAACAAGAAAAAAAGACCAGCTTTTTAATTGAAATTCTTGTTTTGATTTCAATTTATTATGGCGTTTTTCTGGGTTGCGGAAACGTTTATATAGCTTAATATTTATTTATGCTAGGTATATAAATATATTTAAAAAAAAATGAATTATATGTTTGTATGCTTAAGCTACCATTAATAAGTTAATTTTTAAATTTTTATATTCATAGCATGTTTTTTTATCATCTTTATTTATATATTAATAAATTGTTCTAAACAAAGTCTTAACTTTTCTATTTTAAATCAATGCCAAAATCTCCAAATGCGTCTGTTGGAACAAGTGTGAAATTATTCTTACATATGAATTAAAAGTTACTGTTTTAATTAAATATATGCTTTTGGTTTTAACAAAATACTAAAGTTATCATTTATTTTCATACCTATGAAAATAAAGACAAAAATTAAAATCTCACAAGCGCAGACTAATCTACGTTCATTCAGGAGAAGGTAGACATATGTTGAATTGGGTTTTGACTAATATTCAGGAATCGCCGGTCATTCTGCTGTTTCTGTCGTTAAGTCTGGGTTATTTACTGGGCAGTATCCGCTTCGGTAAATTCCAGCTCGGTGGGGTTGCTGGTTCTCTGTTGGTGGCTGTGTGTTTAAGTCTGCTCAATGTTCACATTGATTCTGGTCTTAAAGCATTGCTGTTCACTTTATTTATTTATGCAGTAGGTTATGAGAGTGGTCCTCAGTTTTTCCGTTCTCTGGGCGTAAAAACCCTGCGTGAAATTTTTCTGGCACTCTTTATTGCCATTACCGGTTTCATTACCGTCATGATTATGGCGCGTTTGTTCCATCTAGATAAAGGTTTGGCTGCCGGTCTGGCTGCCGGTGGCTTAACCCAGTCCGCTATTCTGGGTACAGCAGCTGATGCCTTAACCCATATGGGGCTGCCCGCAGACCAGTTACAGCAATTGCAGGCCAATGTAGCCATTGGTTATGCAGTGACTTATATATTTGGTTCATTGGGTGCAATCATTATCTGTATGAATGTGCTGCCGAAAATCATGGGGCGCGACATTCGCGATGATGCGGTAGCCGCTGAAGCTGAGCAACTGAAAGGTGCTATGGCACTTGAAGGTAATCAGGGGATGGCGATTACACAGATGGTTGGTCGTATTTATGTGGTTGAGCGTGATATTCATAAAACCATCAAAGATATAGAGCTGGAAAATCTGGGTATTACTATCGAGCGCATCAAACGTCATGGCAATCTGATTGATTGTACGCCGTCTACACTACTGAAACAGGATGACATTATTCTGATTGTCGGTCGTCGCGAAGCGGTTACCTCTGTCAGCAGCTTGTTTGGTCGTGAGCTGGATTCAGAACATGGTCTGGAAGTTATTGTTGAAACTAGAAATGTCGTATTCCGTAACCCTGAGTATGCCAACAAAACCATGGCTGAAATCCGCTCTAAAGTACATCTGAGTGACGCCGACTTTGAAATTCAGCATGGTATCTATCTGGTTGCCTTGCATCGTAACGGTGAAAAGCTGGATATCACGCCAGACACCGAATTCAAGCTGGGCGATGTAATGACCATTTATGGTGCTACCAGCGATATCAATCGTGTTGTTCATATCATTGGCGCACCGATTACTGTTAACAGTAAAACTGATTGGGCTTATCACGGTTTAGGTGTGGTACTTGGTCTGATTATCGGCTGGATAGTGGTTCGTGTCGGCAATATTCCGATTACTTTAGGTGCTGGTGGTGGTGCATTGTTATCTGGTTTGTTTTTTGGCTGGTTACGTGCCCGCAAACAGACATTTGGCAATATGCCGGCTGCGGCATCGCAGTTCATGAAAGACTTTGGTCTGGCTGGATTTGTGTCTGTAGTAGGTTTGCAGTCTGGATTACAGGCGATTACGACTATCAAAGAACATGGATTAACTCTGTTTTTGATTGGGGTCGTGGTTACTCTGGTTCCAATGATTCTGGCTATCTTCTTTGGTCGCTATGTGCTCCGTTACGATAATGCAGCAATATTTGCAGGTGCATTGTCTGGTTCACGTAGTGCCAATCCTGCATTTGGTGAAGTTCTGGATAAAGCAGGTAATGCCATTCCAACTACACCATTTGCTGTTACATATGCATTAGCCAATGTGTTCCTGACATTGTTAGGACCATTGATTGTGGCTCTTGTTTGATATGTGCTTTTAATTTCTTGAGGAAACTATTATGAATTCAAAACATGATTTTGAAAAATATGCTAATTTAAGTCCATTTGAGTTGAAAAACCATCTGATTGACTTGGCACAGAGCCGCAATGATCGCATGATGCTGAATGCTGGTCGTGGTAATCCTAATTTTTTGGCTACATTGCCTCGCAATGCGTTTTTCGAATTAGGTTTGTTTGCTGCTGAAGAATCTGAAATTTCTTTCTCCTTTCTGGATCAGAATATTGGCGGCATGCCTTTTAAAGATGATTTAATGGCACGCTTTGACGATTTTATCCGTCGCAACCGCCACAAACCAGGTGTAGATTTTCTGAGCAAAGCCATGTCTTATGTGCGTGACCAGCTTGGTTACAACCAGCATCAGTTTTTGTTGGAAATGACCGAAGGCATTTTAGGCTGTAATTACCCGGTACCAGACCGTATGCTGCGTCTGTCTGAAGAAATTGTTAAAACCTATATTCTTAATGAAATGGGTGCAAAAACAATGAGTAATGACGATATTGACCTGTTTGCAACTGAAGGCGGTACTGCTGCGATGGCATACATTTTCAGTTCACTGAAACAAAACGGTTTGATTCGTCACGGTGACAAGATTGCTTTGGGTGCGCCGATTTTCACCCCTTATCTGGAAATCCCCGAACTGAATGATTACGAACTGGAAGAAGTACTGATCAACGCAGATCCGAAATTAGACTGGCAGTATCCTGAAAGCGAATTGCGCAAACTGGAAGATCCCTCAATCAAGGCATTCTATCTGGTTAACCCCTCTAATCCGCCTTCAGTGAAGATGGATGATCGCAGCTTGCAGATTATTGCTGACATCGTGAAGAAACGTCCAGATCTGATTATTCTGACTGATGACGTATACGGTACATTTGCTGAAAACTTTGAATCCCTCTTCACATTGTGTCCATACAATACTATTCTGGTTTACTCATTCTCCAAATACTTTGGTGCAACTGGCTGGCGTCTGGGCGTCATCGCGACAGCAAAAGAAAATGTACTGGACAAGAAAATTGCTGAATTGCCTGAAGAAGAACGTCAGGTATTGCATAAACGTTATCTGTCCATTACACCAGAACCGGAAAAACTGAAACTGATCGACCGTATGGTTGCCGATAGCCGTGCTGTTGCCCTGAACCATACTGCTGGTTTGTCTACGCCACAACAGGTACAAATGGTGCTGTTCTCTCTGGCTGAAATGATGGATACCAAGAAACAGTACAAAGATGCGCTGATGGCGTTGATTCGCAACCGCAGTGCTGCCATGTACAAACAGCTTGGCATTAAACATGAGTTTAATGAAAACAGCGTAGATTACTATACTCTGGTAGATATGGAAGATACGGCTCGTCAGTTATATGGCGATGAGTTTGCAGAGTGGGTTGTTAAAACCAAAAATCCTAATGAACTATTGTTCAGAATTGCAGATGAGTCCGGGGTAGTATTGTTGCCGGGTAAAGGCTTTGCTGTTCGCCACCCATCTGGCCGCGTGTCTTTAGCCAATCTGAATGAATACCAGTATAAAGCCATTGGTACCTCACTACATAAATTGGCTTGTGAGTATTATGAAGAATTTAAGGCTAACAAATAATTAATTTTATTTAGCCTGAATCAGCGCCGTACTTTTGAAAGTACGGCGTTATTATTATATCTTTATCAGCATATAAAACTGTCTGATTCGAAATCTCACCGTTAAACTGGTATGATTCCCTCTGTTAAACCCGATTTGAATTTATAAAGGAGCGTAAAAATGCGTGTACATTTTATTATTCATGAGGATTTTGAAGGCCCTGCGGCTTGCGAAGAGTGGGCGAAAAACAGAAATCATCAGATCTCATATTCTCGTCTGTATCTTGGCGAGAAACTGCCGGATTCTGCCGCCAATCTGGATATGCTGATTATTATGGGTGGCCCGCAATCACCATTAACTTCAATTCAAGAATGCAGCTATTTTGATAGTAACGCAGAACAAAAACTGATTATTAATGCTGCTGAACAAGGTAAAGCAGTACTGGGTATCTGTCTGGGCGCACAGTTAATAGGGCAGGCACTGGGAGGAATGGTAGAAACAAGTCCCAATAAGGAAATAGGCTATTTTCCGATACATCTGACACCAGCCGGCCTGGCTGATGAACTCATTATGCATTTTGGTAAAGTGCTAACTGTGGGGCACTGGCATGGTGACATGCCAGGGTTAACACCGCAGGCAGAAGTTCTGGCTTACAGTACCGGCTGTCCGCGACAAATTATCCGTTATGCGCCCTTAGTATATGCCTTTCAATGTCATTTAGAGCTGAATACAGCAGCGATTGATGCATTAATTGCGCATTCCAGTGCTGATTTGAGTAATGCGGGCAAATTGCCTTTTATACAATCTGAGCAAGAAATCCAATCATTTGATTACTCAGCCATGAATCAGGAATTATTTATTTTTCTGGATAAATTTGTGCAGCGTTACCAGACGCTGCAAGGATGATAAATCAGCATTCTCTGATTTCGGTTTAACTGCTTATTCGAATATTACTGTTGCTTACTGAGAAAAGAATCGCGCCATAGCTGCTTGAGCCTGCGCTTTCAGAGAAGGTGTAATGGTTGCTTGCAATTGTCTGCATACCATGGTGATAACAGCTATGTCGTCGGTAAACCCGAATGGTCCTAGAAAATCAGGAATGAGGTCTATCGGACTGATAAAATACACCAATGCACCCAGTATCAGCATTTTACTGCGTAAAGGTGTCTCGGGTGATTTAAACAGCAGATATAAAGTATATAACTGAACAGCAACCGGTTTGCCCAGATGCAAGGCATTTCTGGCCAGCTTGGACAGAAAGTTCTGCTCATTAAACCAGTGACGGCGTCTATTTACACTTTTGGGTAATAAATTCATAGTACTAATGCTTTCGTGTCAATTGGTTGCTTGCTCAAACTTATTTAAGTACAGAAGGAAGTAGGGCTACTTTTAACCGAGCCTGATGGCGTTGCTGGTAAAAGCGAACATCAAACCACCAGAAAGCCGATTTTTTTACCGACCAGAATTGTTCAGGTAACCAAGAACCATTAAGTAAATAGGCGCAAAACTGGCCAATCCACGGCTGATGACCAATCCATACCTGAGTGGTGGCTGGAGACTGCTGTTGCAGAAATGTAGCCAAAGCGAGGGGGTGGCTGTCCGGATTAAGTAACTTATGAATAGATACAGGCTGTTTAAGATAACTTGCCGTTTGCTGTGTCCGTACTGCTTCGGAGCAATATACCTGATAATTGTCTGGCAGATGTTGCTGTAGCCACTGAGCGCTAAGCTTAGCCTGTTGCTGGCCTTTATTGGTTAATTTGCGAGCCAGATCATCCGAATTGTTCTCAGCTTCGGCATGACGCCATAAAATTAAATCCATATCTTACTCCTTTGGATAATAGTATCTGTGTGCAGAGAGCTGTTATGCTTATGTTACAATTGTTTGGTTTGCAGACAGTTATCTGATAGTAGTGGCATTATGATGGTTCTGGCAACGTTATACAGACTATCTTTGTATTTTTTAATCATGCATTAACATTGAAAGACTGGTGTGAATCGAATTTCTGCTCAAGAAGAGCTGGCGCATAAAAAGAGCTGGCAGCTTGTGGATCGCCTTCAAACTTATATGCAGCTAATGCGTATAGATCGCCCAATCGGCACTTTGCTGCTGCTGTGGCCAACCTGGTGGGCGCTATGGATTGCTGCTGATGGGCACCCAGACGCGCTTCTGGTATTGCTGTTTGGGCTAGGTACATTTCTAATGCGCAGTGCTGGATGCGTAATTAATGATTATGCAGACCGCCATTTTGATGGTGCCGTTGAACGTACCTGTCAGCGGCCGTTTGCCTTAAATAAGGTTAGCAAAAAAGAGGCACTTACCTTAACTTTAGTATTGTGTATTCTGGCGGCATTGTGTTTACTGCCCATGAACCGGCTAACTTGGATGATGAGTATTCCGGCATTGTTTCTCGCCATTACCTATCCCTTTACCAAGCGTTTTTTCCCTCTGCCGCAGCTGTATCTTGGTCTGGCATTTTCGTTTGGTATTCCTATGGCATTTGCTGCTGTCAGCAATCATGTACCATTGATTGCGTGGGTGTTGCTGGCAGCCAATACTTTATGGACATTAGCCTATGATACTATTTATGCCATGGCCGACAAAGAAGATGACCTGAAAATTGGTATTCATACTTCTGCGATTACTTTCGGTGAACATGATATTACTGCGGCTATGCTGTGCCATGCAGGCTTCGATATTTTGATGATTCTGGCTGGCTGGCTGATTCATGCCAGTTTCTGGTACTGGCTTGCCCTGCCTTTAGTGCTTGGTTTGCAATACTGGCAGTGGCTCAAAATCCGTACTCGTGACCGTAAAGTATGCTTTACTGTTTTTGTGCGCAATAACCGGATCGGACTTATCTGGTTTGCCGGATTGTTACTGCATTACTGGCTGGGTAAGCCATAAATAATTAGCGCAGTACCAAGCAGACAAGAGATTAAATTTTTTGTACTTTGATTGTATTTAAATAAATTGCACATTAATCGGGCGGTAAATATCCTTACTCGGATGCTTACGGCTTAGCGTGCAATTTGATAGGAATTGAAAATGAGCATGAGCTTAATTGGGGATATTTTACCGGCTTCACATGTGATTCTGGATTTGAATGTAAGCAGTAAAAAACGTCTGTTCGAAGAGGCTGGTCTTTTATTGGCCGAAGTAGCAGGACTGTCGCAGGAGGATGTGTTTAATTGCCTGTTTGCGCGTGAAAAACTAGGTTCTACAGCATTAGGTAAAGGTGTAGCTATTCCTCATGGCCGTATTAGTGCAGTAACCGATACCGTAGGAGCTTTTTTTCGATTGCAGACACCCATCGCATTTGATGCACCGGATGAACAGCCGGTTAGTATGGTATTTGTGTTACTGGTACCGGAAAATGCTTCCACCAAACATCTGAATGTCTTATCAGAACTGGCCGGAAAATTTTCACAAAAATCTGTACGCAATGCCTTATTATCCGCAAACAGTGCCGAAAGTGTGCGCGAAATACTGCTCGCAGATCAGATTTAAGGACAAATTATCATGCCCAGTATATCGGTACGGCGCTTATATCATGACAACCAGACCAAACTGAAACTTGCGTGGTCGGCTGGTACGGCTGGTGCAGATAATCGCATCAGTATTGATGCCGATAAGCCAGTGCTGGCACTAGTCGGCCACCTGAACTTCATTCACCCCAATCAAGTACAGGTGATCGGCATAGCAGAAGTGGAATATCTGAATAAAATTGAGGCTGGTGAAATTACCACCACACTCAATGAATTATTCGATTTAACCATGTCGCTGATTATTGTTGCCAACGATTTACCCGTACCCTACATGTTGCGTGATTATTGTCATACGCATAATGTACCATTGCTAACTTCGAAGGCTGAAAGTCCTTTTCTGATGGATGTATTACGCATCTATCTGCAACGGGTGCTGGCAGCCTCCACCGTTAAATATGGCGTATTTCTGGACGTTTTTGAAGTTGGCGTATTAATTACCGGTCAGTCTGGACTGGGAAAAAGCGAGCTGGCGCTGGAACTCATATCGCGCGGACATGGTCTGGTAGCTGATGATGCAGTTGAATTGTACCGTATCGGGCCGGAAACACTTGAAGGGCGCTGTCCAGCCATGCTGAAAGATTTTCTTGAAGTTCGCGGATTGGGCGTATTGAATATCCGAGCAATTTTTGGTGAAACGGCTGTGCGACCCAAAAAGCAATTACAGCTCATAATCAATCTGGCACTGGCCGATGACAGTCATATGCAGCGAATAGATCGTCTGAGTATAAAAAGCGAAACCGAAAGTATCCTGAACGTATCCATTCGCAGTGTGACCTTGCCTGTAGCAGTTGGGCGCAATCTGGCCGTATTAGTAGAAGCAGCTGTTAGTAATTTTATTTTACAAATGCGAGGACAAGACAGTACAAAGCAATTTCTGGATCGTCATAACTCAATGCTGAAAGAGGATGCTGTGATTCATGAGGATAATATTGATTAGTGGATTGTCCGGTTCTGGAAAATCTATTGCTTTGCGTTTACTGGAAGATGTTGGTTTTGTCTGTGTCGATAATTTGCCGGTAAAGCTTTTACCGGGTCTAATTGAACACTATGCAGCCAGCCATGTAGCACAGCTGGGTGTAAGTGTGGATATACGTTCTCGCTTTAATCCGGCTGAAGTACTGGAGCTGGTAACCCGCCTGCGTGCTCAGGGACATCAGGTTGATTTATTGTTTTTAACTTCTTCAGTGGCCGTATTGCTCCGCCGGTTTTCTGAAACTCGTCGCAGTCATCCGCTTTCACAGGAGCACAAAACCCTAAATGAAAGTGTTGCGGCTGAACAGCAATACATGTCAACCTTACAAAGCTATGCTTATGTAATTGATACCTCACTGCTGAATGTGCCGCAATTGCGCCGGCAGATACAGCAATGGCTGCATTTGCCCGTGGCACCTATGCGCGTAGTGCTGGAATCCTTTGGCTACAAATATGGTGTACCTGCTGGGCTGGATTTCGTCTTTGATGTACGCTTTCTGCCCAATCCTTATTATGATTTCCACCTGCGTCCCTTTAGCGGGCTGGATGAACCTGTCAGGGCTTTTTTTGCCCAGCAGACGGTGATGGCTGAAATGATTAAAGATTTAGCTGATTTTCTACTGCGCTGGTTACCGCAAATGGAAAAGGAAAGTCGCAGCTATGTTAATATTGGTATCGGCTGTACAGGTGGTCAGCATCGTTCAGTTTATATCGTAGAAGCTCTGGCGCAGCAGCTGAATGTATATAGCGTACTGGTACGGCACCGGCAGTTAGAGTTAAGTAAAAATTCTGAAAAAACGGTATAATAAGAAAAGTGAGTTATTCAGGCAGCCCGTATTTAGGCTGCCTGTGTGTTTTTTTGTATAAGAGTTTTGTGTATCAGACAAGGACAGTTTATGGCTATTCAATGGTATCCCGGGCATATGAACAAAGCCAAAAAAGCCATTGCCGAGCGGATTAAAAGTGTGGATATGGTTATCGAAGTACTCGATGCCCGTTTACCGGCTTCCAGTGCCAATCCGTTGCTGGCAAAACTGTCTGGCGACAAGCCCAAACTGAAAATTCTGAATAAACAAGATTTAGCTGATCCCAAGCGCACTGAATTATGGCTGGCAGATTATCGTTCTCAGCCCAATACCAACGTACTGGCACTGGATGCATCGGAAAAACAGGCGGCCAGCAAAATTATTGCAACCAGCCGCGCACTGATGCCAAACCGTCATGGTTTAGATCATCCATTAAGAGTGCTTATCTGTGGCATTCCTAATGTCGGTAAATCTACACTGATAAATGGCATGCTGGGTAAACGCAGCGCCAAAACAGGCAATGAACCGGGTATCACCAAGGCCGAGCAGCGGTTGATACTGGCTGATGATTTCTGGTTATATGATACACCGGGAATGTTATGGCCAAAAATTATTGTAGAAGAAGCCGGTTATAATCTCGCTGCCAGTGGGGCGGTAGGTCGTAATGCACTGGATGAAGAAATTGTTGCGCTGGAATTACTGGACTACCTGCGCAGGCACTATCTGCCTTTACTACAGCAACGGTATCAGGCTGATCTGAGTGAAAGCCCGCACTGGCTTGATGACAAATGGTTAGAATGGATTGGTCGTAAGCGTGGTGCATTGTTAAGTGGAGGCCGCATTGATTACCAGAAAGCCGCTGAACGTCTGCTCACAGATTTCCGTGACGGACTGATTGGCCGTATCACACTGGAAACACCTAATCAATGGGCAGTATGGCTGAAAAAAGGACAGCAGCACGAAGCACAGCTTAAAATGGAACGGGCAGCCAGAAAAGCAGCACGCAAAGGTTAATTCCTCATGGACAATTTAAATCAGCATTTAACGCATACAGATACATAATTATGAATCATTCTGTTTCCATCGAAGCATTGATTGAAGCTGCACTACTAACCCAAAGCGAGGCATTAAGCGAACAAGTATTAGCATCCTTGAGAGAACCGCCGTTATCAGCAGAGGAATTAGAAGGCATACTGTCTGCACTGCGTGAGCGCTGGCAGGAGCGGGCATTAAATCTGGTACACACCGCACAAGGCTGGCGTTTTCAGGTAAACAGTGCAGCCTATCCGCAACTGGCCAGTCTGGATGTACAGCGTACACCACGTTATTCGCGCGCGGTACTGGAAACACTGGCTATCATTGCTTATCAGCAACCAGTAACACGCAGCGATATTGAAGCTATCCGAGGAGTAGCTGTTTCAAGCAATGTTTTACAAACCTTACAGGATCGGGGCTGGATAGAAATTATCGGCCAGCGCGATAGCGTGGGACGGCCAAATCTGTGGGCCACCACAACAGCTTTTTTAAGTGATTTACAGCTGGAAAACTTAAATCAACTACCACCTTTAACAGAATTGGGTGAACTGGTTTTACCCGATTTAAATGAACCTGCCGTGGCACCGGCTACCGCAGAAGAACCGTCTCATGACGGATTAGGAGTATAAACATGAGTCAAGCCAATAGAAAATTAACCAAACGCCAGATACGTGATGGCGTAACCAGTAAGAGCAGTAAACCTACAGTGGGCAAACATATCGCAGGTAAAGTTAAATCTGCTTTTAAACAGCAGAAAGAAACTGCCCGACAGTCCTTGTCCTCACAGCCTGAGACAAAAGTTACTGCCAAAGTCAAAGTTCAGCGCGCCCGAAAACTGATTCAGCGTACCCCGAATCAGGAAATTTTACAGCGTGCCCGGGTACTGAAAAAACAGCGTATCAATCTGGAAAAAATGGAACCTGTGCGTCTGCAAAAAGCACTTGCTGCCTCGGGTGTAGGTTCACGGCGAGAAATGGAACAGTGGATCAGTCAGGGCATGGTACGGATTAACGGTAAAGTAGCTCAGCTAGGCGACAGAATAACCCCAGATGATGAGATTAGTGTGCGCGGATCAGCCATTAACATTAAATGGCCCGACCGCTTGCCACGTATCATGGTGTATTACAAACAGGAAGGCGAGATAGTCAGTCGCGACGATCCACAAGGACGTACCAGCATATTTGACCGATTGCCACAAACAGTCAGCAGCCGCTGGGTAGCAATAGGCCGTCTCGATATTAATACATGTGGTTTATTGATACTCACCACCTCCGGTGAACTGGTAAATCGTTTTGCACATCCGAGTTTTGAAGTAGAGCGGGAGTATGCCGTACGCGTTCTGGGTGAACTGAGCATTGAACAGAAACAAAAACTGCTTGATGGTGTTGAACTGGAAGATGGTACCGCCCAAGTACAATATCTATCCGAACAAGGAGGAGAAGGGGCTAACAAGTGGTATAAAATTGTCATCAAAGAAGGGCGCAACCGTGAAGTAAGACGTCTGTTCGAAAGTCAGGGACTTACTGTGAGCCGTCTGGTTCGGGTACGCTTCGGACCGATTGCATTGCCCAAAAGACTCAAACGGGGGCAGTATTATGAATTCAATGAGTTTGAAGTCGCCAATATCATGAAATGGGCAGGGCTTTATCATTCAGATTCGGTAGGAAAAAGATAGCATTTTAGTGTGAAATTTTGACAAACAAAAATCCTATTATATTTTATATCAGATTAATCAATGTAGTAAAACATTTACATTATATCTGGCATATATTGATTTGCATCAAAATAAATAGTTTTTTTGTATACGGATTAATTAAATACTTTGTATTCTTTTGCTAATTGGCGCAATATATATACCTTAATTTCGACTTATGTATTATTTGCTTGGTTGTCCACATTCAAGAAAATGGAGTCATAATGATTTCACCAATGCAGGTGCCTGAAACTGAACACCGTACATTTGAATTGACACATTACGATGGGGTAACGCGCACCGTATATTGTACTGATGTAGAAACAGAATTTCCTGATGGCTGTCTGATTACCTCAAGAACAGATCTGAAAGGTATCATTACACATGCCAACGAAGTATTTGTGCATATGAGTGGGTGGTCACTTGATGAATTAATGGGTGCTGAGCACTATATTCTGCGCCATCCCGATATGCCAAAAGTAGCTTATAAAGACTTGTGGGACACAGTGCAACAAGGAAAAAAATGGCACGGCTATGTAAAAAATCTGCGCAAGGACGGTGGTTTTTACTGGGTTTATGCCACTATTATTCCCAATATCCGTGATGGAGTCATTCAGGGTTATACATCAGTGCGTCGCAAGCCATCACGCAGCAAGATAGTGGAAATGCAGGGTCTCTATGAGGGACTGATAAAAGAAGAACGGGGTAATTCATGACTATTAATTTTTTAATTGCGCCCGATTTTTCTCCAGAATTCTATGCAGGCTGGCATTTTCTCAATACCCGTCTGCAACGGCTGATAGATGCTCCTGTGCATTTGTTTATGGCTACCAATGCAGAAGAACAGCGGAAGGCTATAGACAGCGATACAGTTGATATTATCTATGCCAATCCATTTGATGCTGCCAAGTTGATGCGCGAGTTGGGCTATTTACCTGTAGTCCGTCCGGTAAACCGTTTCGATGAAATGGTAATTAGCAGCTCAGCAGAGAGTGAAATAAAATCACTGCAAGACATCAAACCGGGTATGTCGGTTCTGTGTACAGAAAATTATGATGTTAAGTTGATCGCGTTACGCTTATTAGAAGCGGTCGATATAGAAGAAAAAGACTTAACATGGATTAGCAGTGAATCATTTTCAGCAGTTGCGCGTGGATTGATTCAGGGGGAGGGTGATATTGGTTTATTTATGTCTTCAGCATACTATAAACTGACCTCACTTACCCGCAGCCGCTTAAATTTATTGATTGAAAGTAAGATCAATGATTTATATCATGTCGTGCTGTTGCATCCGCGTCATGCCAGTATGCTTGAAACATTGCAGAAAGCATTTAGCACCATGCATGAAACAGTGGCAGGCGAAATGTTGCTGGAAGACATAGGTCTGAGCGAAGGTTTTTCTATCTTAGAGAATGAAGAAGTAGAATTACTGATTGACCTGATTGAAACATTACGCGATTAAACCCCATCGTTACTTTTTTATCTTATAATTAGCAACGCAACTTGTTGATGAAAACAGGTTGCGTCGTTTTTTATAGTTCAAGCACCGGTTATTCGTGTGAATCAAGTTAGTTTGCAAACAAAAATGAATTCGCCCAGATTACATCTTGCGCCTATGCAAGGGTTGATTGATGCGCCCATGCGTGATCTGCTAACCCGCATTGGTGGCTTTGATGTCTGTGTCACTGAATTTGTACGTATTACTCATACCGTACATGGACGTTCTATATGGCTAAAATACATGCCAGAACTGGCACATAGCAATCAGACACAAGCTGGTACAGCCGTAGTAGTACAGTTATTGGGCAGCCATGCTGAAAATATGGCTTTGAACGCACAAAAAGTGGTCGAACTGGGTGCTACTCATATTGATTTGAATTTTGGTTGTCCCGCACCCACAGTGAATCAGCATCAGGGTGGGGCTGTCCTTTTGCAATATCCGGACAAAATAGAAGAAATAGTGGCAACTGTGCGCCGGAGTTTACCGGCTAAAATCATGCTCAGCGCCAAAATGCGCCTAGGCTATGAGAATAAGAATCTGGCACTGGCCTGCGCACAGGCAATAGAACAAGGCGGAGCCGGCGAGCTTACCGTACACGCGCGCACAAAAACCGAAGGCTATCGGCCACCAGCACACTGGGAATGGATTGCCCGCATCAGGCAGTCTGTTAGTATTCCGGTTATTGCTAATGGTGACGTATTTACGCTGGCCGATTATCAGCAAATTCGCTCTGTTAGTGGCTGTAAGGATGTCATGTTAGGGCGAGGTGCCGTTCAACGGCCGGATCTGGCAAGACAAATTGCAGCTTATAATCAAGGTGAAATAATTCCTTCTTTATCATGGCTAGAAATTTTGCCATGGATTAACGATTTTTTTAATTGTTGCTGTAATAAAGATGCAGCCAATCACAATTATCCAGTAGCAAGATTAAAACAGTGGTTGGCGCAGCTAAAACTGGTCTATCCACAAGCCGAACAATTATTTGCACAGCTGCGTACCCTTACCAAAATTGCCGATATTCGCCATATTCTTCTTACACAATTAAAATATTAGTTGTGAGAATTGTATAAAATGGCTTTTATGGCATATTACTAACTAGTAGGCTATTTTTAACTTATTTTTGTTGGTTATGCTTGCTGAGAAATATATCTTGGATGATAATACCCAAAATAATAATGTTTTTTAAATGAAAATTAAATCATTTAATGAAAAAATTTTAATAATTTGTTGTCAGCGAATTTTTAAATAGATGTTGATAATAAATTTTTTTTATTAAAATAGGCAACAGTACTGAAATAGCTGGGAACAGTCAGACAGCTATTAGAACTAGGAACTCATGTTAATGTGGCATTTAAAGATAGTTATATTAATATGATGCACAATATACTCTTTATCAGAAATCACTTGATAATAAGACTAATAGAAAACAGCTAATTTATTGCTTAATATTTACATGTATGCAAAATACTGCTGCAATTGCTGAATATTGCGTTTTACGCTATCGTTTCTAATGGTGTAGGTATTTGCAGCGGAATATATACGATTATTGACTAACAGGCGTTGCCAGAAATAATAACAAAGATAATATAAAATTATTTACTGGTATATTAAGAGCCATTCATAAGTAAAAATGAAAGTCATGAGGCAGTATTAGATTATGCTATAAATAAGCAAAATGAGAAATAATAGAATTCTTATCGCATATATTATCAATTATAATATAATCAGCTATTAACAGAAAGCCCGATAACTGGATGAGCCATAAAATTATTCAATCTGCTAGCAATAGTGAACTTAAGCATCTGTCTCGTTTGATTGCGCAATCGCATTATCGTTTTCAACATAAGCAGGCGGTGCTGGAGGGAATACATCTTATTCAGACATTTATGCAGGCGGGGCATTCAATTCAAACATTGTATGTGCCACAACTGCGCGTGTTTGATAATGAAATCGCTGCCCTAATAGCCCAATTACCAGAACAGAAGGTGGTATTTGTTGCTGATTATTTATTAGATAAAATCAGTGATTTAGTCAATTCAAAAGAACCAGTTGCAATTGTACAGTTATTAGCAGATCCCGATACAGCAAACATTGGTGATGTGGTACTGTTAGAACGCGTTCAGGATCCGGGTAATGTGGGTACTATTTTACGCAGTGCACTGGCTGCCGGTATTGATAATATTGTGCTGAGTAAAGACAGTGTTGACGTTTGGTCACCTAAAGTATTGCGTGCAGCAATGGGCGCGCACGCTTATCTGAAGATTCAGACTGTGACTGATTTAGCTGCATGGTGCGCAGATTACACCTGTCTATTATATGCTACTGCACTAAGCACATCAGCTAAAAGTATTTATTCATTAAATTTGACTCAACCAGCGGGCTGGCTTTTCGGTAATGAAGGTAGTGGTTTGAGTGCAAAAATACTACAAACAGTGTCCAGACATGTGATTATCCCAATGAGTGGACAAACAGAATCGCTCAATGTAGCCATGGCTGCAACTATCTGTTTATTTGAGCAACAACGACAGCGGCTACAAACTAGGGGGATACTGGATAATTGATATCTTTATTAATTTGGTAGGGATAATTATCTTAAATCTTAAAATAAGATGTTATCAGGGGCAAACACGGCGGACAAACGGCTAGTTTGATGTTATCCTGAAATCTTCCAGAATGTGGATATTTAAGACATTTCGAGCATGAATAAACGAATTCTAACGACTATTGTCGCAATTGTGGCAGTTATATTGCTTATTGCGCTGGCATTACCTTATTATTTAGGGGTCAAAGCCCAGCAAAGTCTGGACGACCAACGCGCTTTAATGGCTAAAAGCCCTTTTCTTGTTATTGATAAACAGAGCTATCGGCGTGGCTGGTTTACTTCTACAGAAACCATACAAATACATTTTAAGCCGAGTTTTTTTGCCGGTGTGCAGCAGCAATTGCCTGATAATGTTCGCACGGTGCTGCAACAACCAGTTACTTTGGTTAATCATGTTCAGCATGGTTTATTTGCTGGCAGTATTCGTCCTGTTCGCGCGCATGTAACAACTGAATTGCGCTTCACTCCACAGGCGCAGCAGATTTTAGCGCGCTTTTTTGGGCAGGAAGCTCCTGTTAAGTTAGAAAATACAATTAATTTAAGTGGCAGTGGCCAGATGCATGTGGTAATACCAAAATTCGATTATGAAGAATTGTCTGGTATCAAAATCAGCTGGCAAGGGCTGGAATCAACGATAGATTACGCTAAAGATTTTAATAGTTATGACAGTCATACTGTCAGCCCAGGGCTGGATATGATTCTTGCTACCAAAGGGCGCGCTTCTTATCAGGATTTGCAGCTTAACAGTCATACTGAATATGGTAAAACTTCACTGGCTTTAGGTAATAGTAATCTGGGTATCAAGACTATTACCTTTAATTGGAACGATACTACAGACAATACTATCCGTTTGGATCAGTTGGTTAATCTGGTTACTAACTTGCAGATTGGTGCCTTTATCAGCCCGGCTGGCAATAGTATGCCTACCAAAATTATGATTCAGGATTTGAAACTGGCCACTTCTACTGAGGAAAAGGATCAGTGGATTAATAGTAATGGTAAGTTTGGTTTTGCCAAGTTGCAGTATGGGAATGATATCTATGGCCCGCTGAATATTGATGCTTCGGCTGAGCATCTGGATGCAGCCAGTCTGGTAGCAATCAATAATAAAATTACCCAATTATCAACTCAGAATTTGAATAATGAGCAGTTACGTGCAGCAATTGTAGAGGCAGTACGCAATGAGGGACTGGGTTTGTTTACTCATGACCCACTTCTTAAACTCAATACTTTTAAACTGCAAATGCCGCAGGGGCTGATTGATATACATGGTAATCTGGGATTTAAAAGTTTGCTTGCTTCGGATATGCAACAACTGGGTCTGATGCTGAATAAGATGGATGCGGAAATGGATTTTGCTATTCCTCAGGCCATTATAGAAAATTTTGCCATCAGTCAGGCACGGGCGCTGTTTACTGTAGATGCGAGTGCCGGCGGTGCTGAAGCTCTGGAAGATATTGATCAGACTATACGTCTGATGATCGATAGTGCAATTAAATCTATGCAGGCACGTGGTTATATACAGGTGACTAATGGTATTGTGAAAACACACTTGAAACTAATCAATGGTAAAGTTTATCTGAATGGCAAAATATGGAATATTGAGCCTGAACCAGAGAATGAACCAGATTATGCTGAATTGCCGGCAGCCTCTGCACCAGAAGTTGCTAATACTGATAAGTAATAATGAAATGATCAAACCCTCTTAATCAATTGATTAAGAGGGTTTTAAAATATGTGTCTGTTTGGTGAATATCACTGATTAGGTAATTTAACTTCGAAATAGTAGGGTACTTAAGTAAAAGTAGAGTTTTGTCTCCATTAATCTCTACTAGGGCTTTAATGAAAAATAAATAACAGTGTATGAGTTGGCAATTTTTTTGATTAAGCTCGGCAAATATTTGCTTAAGGTTTAGATTTTCTGTCTCCAGTTTATTTAAATATTTGATATTTTATTATTTTGTATTTTCTGTCATATATCAAACTGGATTATCGATGTGATATTTATGGCAAAGTATATTTTATATAATATGGTTATTGCATTTTAAATTTGTAATTTATATATGATCAGGTTAATTTGATTTTGAGGGGGTAAAAATAAAAGCAGCCTATTCTTTGTTAGATAAGCTGCTTTGTTGAGATGAATAAGTGCGTTTAGTTGTTAATCTGGGCTGTTAATTCCCGTGTTTCGTGGAAACTGATATCTGGCCAACGTTCTTCGGTAAGTGAAAGGTTAACGCGGTTGGGGGCAAGGTAGGTGAGGTTGCCGCCAGCATCAGTAGCTAGGTTGAGTATATTGGCTTTTTCAAATTCGGCCAGTTTTTTCCGGTCGGGACAGGATACCCAGCGTGCTGACCAGATGCTGACTGATTCAAATACGGCATCAACGCCATATTCATTGGCCAGACGGGCAGTAACTACTTCAAACTGTAATACGCCTACAGCGCCAAGTATTAGGTCGCCACCATTGTGTGGTCTGAATACTTGTACGGCACCTTCTTCACCCAGTTGCTGTAATCCTTTTTGTAGCTGTTTCATTTTTAGCGGGTTTTTAATTCGCACGGCACGGAACAATTCGGGTGCAAAAAAAGGAATACCGGTAAAGGTAAGGCGTTCTCCTTCGGTGAAGCTGTCGCCAATCTGGATATTGCCGTGGTTGGGAATGCCAATAATGTCTCCGGCGAAAGCTTCTTCAACCAGTTCACGCGTGTGAGACATGAAAGTTACGACGCTGGAGGCTGCTATATCGCGGTTTAAACGCAGGTGTTTGATTTTCATGCCTCGGGTGAATTCGCCGGAGCATACGCGCAAAAATGCAATGCGATCGCGGTGTTTGGCATCCATGTTCGCCTGAATTTTGAATACAAAACCGGAGAATTTGTTTTCAGTAGGCTCAACCACTCGCTCGAGGGTTTCGCGTGGTTGTGGCGCCGGCGCCCAGTCGATCAGGGCATTAAGAATTTCTTGAATGCCAAAGTTATTGATGGCCGAACCGAAGAAGACGGGGGTAAGTTCGCCGCGCAGAAAGGCATCTAAATCGAATTCATTTGAAGCTGCCTGTACCAGCTCAATTTCTTCACGCAGTTGCTGTATTTCTATGGGAAAAAGTTCGTCCAGACGGGCGTTGTTAATGCCTTTGATTACGTCAAATTGGTGTGGTAATTTTTCGCCACCGGCTTCAAATAGGTAAATCTCATCATTGAGGATATGGTATACACCTTTGAAGTTTTTGCCCATGCCAATTGGCCAGGTAATAGGGGCGCAGCGTATATGCAGGATATTTTCAACTTCATCAAGCAATTCGAGTGAGTCTCGCACTTCTCGATCGTATTTATTCATGAAGGTGACAATGGGGGTGTCACGTAATCGGCAGACGTTTAAAAGTTTGATGGTTTGTGCTTCTACGCCTTTGGCTGCATCTATTACCATCAGGGCACTGTCTACGGCGGTGAGTACGCGATAGGTGTCTTCGGAAAAGTCTTCATGGCCGGGTGTATCGAGCAGGTTGACGACATGCTGACGATAGTCGAACTGCATGACAGAAGAGGCAACGGAAATGCCGCGTTGTTTTTCGATTTCCATCCAGTCTGAGGTGGCAAATTTTCCAGACTTTTTACCTTTTACGGTACCGGCAGACAGAATGGCTCCGGAAAACAATAATAGTTTCTCGGTAAGGGTAGTTTTACCGGCGTCTGGGTGGGAAATAATCGCAAATGTGCGGCGGCGTGCCGCTTCTTGGGCAATCTGACTCATGTTTTTGTATTCTGCTGACAATAAAAACAAGACGGCTATGGCCGTCTTGTAGAAGTATGTATTGTAGCACAGGTTGATATGAAATCTGCTAGTTGTGTGATTTATCGGTGCTAATAGCGGATTTTAATGGTTGGAATTGAGTTTCTGGTGAGTCTGTTGGGGTACAACCAGCGTTTGGAAAAAACCGGAATCAGCTAATGTTTATTTTATATAGGCACTTTCTTTTTTTTATTTGAATATCAAAAATCTATTAAATATACTTGGCGGCAGTTTGTATGAAAAATATCTGCTACGGATGATTATTTGCTGTTTCAGGTATTTCCGGTAATAACTGTGGTAAAAAAGCATTTTTTTATGGTTAGGGGATGATTATTACATTGTAGTTGTGTTTCGGCTGCGCTATGTTTGATTACGGCCAGAGCTAAGGTGGCTGTTTCTTGTTGTACTTGATTGATTATGAGTCCGACTTCTTCGTTGTTGCTGTCTGTGATGGTATCGCCGGCAGTGAGTATAGCGGTTGTTTCAAGCAGAGCCAGCCCGCGTTTAACCTGACCACGATATTGAGCACGGGCAATGATTTCCTGACCGGGATAACAGCCTTTTTTGAAGTGGACAGCGCCAATCAGTTGCTGGTTGAGCATTTGTGCCACACAAGTTTCTGTGGTGGCTGCGCTGATCCATGGAATGCCACTATTGATTTGCTGTACCTGCCATGCTTTAGCTGTTTCTGTATTTAATGGTGGCAGCTGGTTGATTTTACCAATCTGAATAGTGGTGTTGTCTGGCAGGGTTATTTGCCAGATTTGGTTTTTCTGGGTAGCTGATAATACATATTGGGGCACGGGTTCTGCCTGTACGGTTGTAATGGCCGGTATGCTGACAGCGACACTCCATTCATCCATACTTTGCAGTTTTACTTTGCTGCGCATGATGTAAATCTGTAGCTTTTTCTGTAATGTCTCACACAGGTCGGCTGCGGCAATGAGAATGATATCTTCGTCTCTTTTTAATACTACTATGTTGGCTATTACGCGGCCTTTGGCTGTGTTATAGGTAGCTAAACAGGCCTGACCTGCCGATAGATGGTTAATGTCGTTGGAGAGCTGATTATGCAGAAATGAGGCGCGGTCTTCGCCGCTTACCCGAATCAGTCCGAAAAAAGGCATCAAGGTAGATGCTGAGTGTGTCATGGCTACTTCCTGGTTCATTTGTTGGGTTTTATTATAAGGTTGAAATTTTAATAAACAAGATAAAAGCTCCGCCCAAATTCTGGTACGGAGCTTTGATGAGAAAGCTGGTAAGGGTGTTATTTACCTTCTGCTTTTGCTTTCAGTTGTTGATACATTTCAGGATGCTCGTTTTTAAGCAGTTCAGCTACTTCCATATTTGTGCGATTGAGTTTGCTTAATTCCAGCTGTTCTACGTGTACGAGACGTACCAGTTCACGAACAGGTTTCGGAATGTTACGACCAGCTTCATAACGGGAGCCACCAGATTGAGTAACGCCAACCTGACTCCAGAACTCAATTTGATTTAGTCCGAGTTTTTTACGGATTTCGCGCACATTGCTGATAGGTTTAAAAGCTTTCATATTGTTATACCTTAAAAACAAGTTGTCTATGTGTTAGTAGAATTAATTAATATGATCATTCATAAACATTTAATTATTTTGGTAAGTTTAGTCATTAAAGTAATGACTAATGTTATACCAATATGCATAATTATCTATGGACTTCAATATTATCACAATAGTTTTTACATTCAACATAATATTGCAGTTGGTTTATAAAAAATATGGTGCTTTAGAATAATATTGAGTAATTCTAATCTAACCAGAATTAAAACTTTTTACCTTGAATAAGATGTTAATGCTCTTTTTTGTGTTAAGTTTTGCAATTTTTGGTCGCTTTAAGGTTTGCCTGTCAGTGGGCTGATGGTGAGAATTTCGTAACCATTTTCGGTCACCAATACTTCATGTTCCCATTGTGCAGAAAGTTTGTGGTCTTTAGTAACGACTGTCCAGCCGTCGTTAAGGATGCGCAGTTGACGTTTACCTTGGTTAACCATTGGTTCGATGGTGAATATCATGCCGGGTTGCAATTTTAAGCCGGTATGGCGACGACCATAATGCAACACTTGTGGTTCTTCGTGGAAACCTCGGCCGACACCATGTCCGCAGAATTCCTGCACCATGGAATATCCGGCATTTTCGACAACTTGCTGGCATGCATAGCCAATGTCTCCTAATGTAGCTCCCGGTTTGACTACTGAAATACCTGCCATCATGCTTTCATGGGTGATGTTGATCAGGCGGCGTGCCTGCGGACTAATTTCACCGACTGCATACATGCGGCTGGAATCGCCATGAAAACCGTCTTTGATAATGGTGACGTCGATGTTGAGGATGTCGCCATTTTTTAATGGTTTGTCATCGGGAATGCCGTGACAGATGACATGGTTAACTGAGGTACAGCAGGATTTGGGAAATGGTGGGTTACCATAACCCAGTGGTGCGGGATAGCCACCTTGAACGTTAATGTGGTAATCATGAATCAGTTTGTCGATTTCGTTGGTGGTTATACCTGGCTTGATGAACTGGCCTATGTAGTCAAGTGCTTCTGCTGCAAGCCGGCCAGCGACGCGCATCGCTGCAATTTCTTCTGCATTTTTAATAATCACGGCCATGATTTTTTCCTTTTATGATGATTAAAGTAGTTAGTTGATGTGTATGAATGCTTTAGGCATTGACGAGTATGCTCAATTCATCAGCAATGTTCTGCTTGCGCATCAGGCTTTCACCAATGAGAAAAGTGTTTACTTGATGTTGCTGCATTAGGTGAATGTCGTCTGTGGTAAAGATGCCACTTTCAGTAACCACGGTTTTGCCCGTCAGTAACGGTAGAAGTTTAATGGTTTGTTGTAAATCCACTTCGAAGTTACGCAGGTTACGGTTGTTTACGCCCCATAATTGGGTGCGCATGTTAATGCATTTTTCCAACTCTTCTTCATTGTGAATCTCAAGCAGTACTGTCATGCCCAGTTCGTGGGCAATAGCTTCATACTCATTTAGCTGGGTTTGGCTGAGTGCTGCTGCAATAAGTAAGATTGCATCCGCATTGTGCGCCCGGGATTGATAAACCTGATAGATGTCGATGATGAAATCTTTGCGTAATACAGGTAGGTTACAGGCGTTGCGGGCTGTATTCAGGTAGGCAAGGCTGCCCTGAAAATAGCTGACATCGGTGAGAACAGACATACATGCGGCACCACCTTTCTGATAGGAGCGGGCGATGTCTGCCGGTGAGAAATCGGGGCGAATCAGCCCTTTAGATGGGCTGGCCTTTTTGATTTCGGCAATGATGGCTGCTTTTCCTTGCTGATGTTTGGTATGAATGGCATCAAGAAAAGGGCGTACCGGTACTTGGTTGTAAGCCCGTGCACGTACTTCAGCTATGGATTCAGTGTTTTTGGCTGCCGCTACTTCTTTTTTTTTGGTAGCAATGATTTTATTTAAAATATCGCTCATGATGTTTCTCCAGACTCGGGCGTTGAAATTGGCTTAATCAAACAGGGGGAATGGCCGTTGTTAATTTCGGCGATAGATTCTGTTGTTTCAGGAGGGGGTATCTTCGTTGATTTCGGTTTTCAGTAATTGAAAAATTGCTCTGAATGCTTTGGGTGGTTTACCAGCTTCCTGTTCCTTACGAGCATTACGAATTAAAGTGCGCAGGGCACTAATGTCGATATGCGGATACTGGCTGATGACTTCAGTAAGGCTGCTATCATCGGCAATCAGGCGCTGGCGCAGGTTTTCTAGCCTTTGCAGGTAGGCGTTATGTGCGCTGTTCTCGCCTTTGAGGCGTGCCAGATAATCGCTGATTGGTGCGGTGTCGGTTTCACGCATCAGGCGACCGATATATTGTGCCTGTCGTTTAAGGGCACTGTTGGAGCTGATTTTTTGATAGTTTACTACTGCCTGTAATAAATCTTCGGGCAGATTCATTTTTTTTAGGGTATCAGTAGAAAGTTTGGTCAGTTCCATGCCTAGTTGTTGCAAATCGTTCATTTGCTTTTTCATCTGGGTTTTGCTTACCCATTCTTGTTCTGCAATGGTTTGGCTATCAGGCTTGCTATTCATATAGTATGTGTCACATGTGTGTCTGTATTTCAAGTGTCTATTTTAACAAAAAATCCGTATTATTTCAGTTGGCATGTATGTATCGCTGCTGCCAGTGCTTAAATCAGCATGCTAGAATGCAAGCTTCTTTGTATGAGGTTAATTATGTTTCATCACAGTGCCGAACAGTTACAACAGTTAAGTCAGCAGGCATTGCACAAAGCCATAGGACAAGGGGCAAATGCAGCTGAAATTGATATCAGTGAATCTGTTGGACAGAATGTGCAGGTGCGCCAGCAAGATGTTGAGCATATTGAATATCAGCAGGATAAATCTTTAGATGTTACTGTTTATTTGGGGCAGGCTAAAGGGCGAGCCAGTACGGCCGACTTTAATGAAAAAGCAATTGAGGAGGTGGTAACGGCGGCATTGAATATTGCTCGCTATACTGCTCAGGACGATTGTGCTGGTTTGGCTGATGCTGCATTACTGGCAACGGAGCTGGGTGATACAGAGGTATTTTTCCCTTGGTCTTTATCTGCAGATGAAGCCATTGCTATTGCTAAGCGTACAGAACGGGCTGCACTGGATACGGATGAACGTATCAGTAATTCGGAGGGGGCTGAGGTGCAGACTGACCATTATCAATATGTATATGCCAACAGTAATGATTTTTGCGCCTATCAGCGTGGCAGCCGGCACAGTATTTCCTGTAGTGTGGTAGCGGCTGATGATGCAGGTATGCAGCGTGATTACTGGTATGATCTGGCACGTGATGCTCGTGATCTGGATACAGCCGAAACTATTGGCCAGACAGCTGCTGCACGCACGGTACGGCGTCTGAATAGTCAGTCTGTAGCTACAGGGAAATATCCGGTGATTTTCGATACTACGGTAGCTGGCAGTCTGATTGGTCATCTGGTAGGCGCGCTTAGTGGCGGTGCTTTGTACCGGCAAACCAGTTTTCTGGTAGACAGTCTAGGCAAGCAAATTTTGGCACCATGGGTGTGCCTGACTGAAAAACCGCATGTGAAAAAGGCACTGGCCAGTACTTATTTTGATGCTGAAGGTGTCGCTACTCATGAGCGTACGGTTATTGATGGCGGCCATGTAGCTGGCTATTTTTTAAGTAGCTACAGTGCGCGCAAGTTAGGTATGACTACAACTGGTAATGCTGGCGGGGTTCATAATTTATATCTGAATCATACGCATACTACTCAGGCTGAGCTATTGCAGACGATGGGTACGGGTTTGCTGGTTACAGAGTTGATGGGGCAGGGTGTGAATGGCATTACTGGTGATTATTCCCGTGGTGCGGCCGGTTTCTGGGTGGAAAACGGGGTAATTGTCTATCCGGTGGAGGGTATTACGATTGCTTCGCGTTTACAGGATATGTTTATGGCCATGGCTGGTGCAGCAGATGATGCATTAAGGCGCAGTACACATAAGGTGGGTTCTATTCTGATAGATAATATGACGGTTGCTGGTGCATAAGGCTATGACTGGCTATCGTCTGTTTTATTGTAGCCAGCTAGTAAGTGATCAGGACAGCTTTTAGTGGCAGCCAGCTTGAGAGGATTGAAAATGAGCTTTCGTAAGGCATTGTGGTGTGTGTTTTTTCTGGGTGTGCTTTGTACAGCCGGTTCATTTATCGGTCAATACATTCTGGGTATGAATCCGTGTGTATTGTGTATTGCACAAAGGCTTGCGGTAATGGCTACTACTTTACTGGCTTTTTTGTGTGCCTGTTGTCCTAATCGCAGTTGTATAGAGCGCGTGATTAATGTTGTTGTGGTGAGTGTGGCGTCAGTGGTTGGATTAGGCGTGGCGATTTATCAAATATATATTCAACATTTGCCTTTAATAGATCAGCCTTCCTGTGGCGCACCGTGGACATTCCGGCTGCGGGATGCACCATTGCTTCATTTGTACGAACCAATTATTCGTGGGACTGGCAATTGTGGAGAGGTACAGCGTATTCTGTGGGTGCCTCTGCCGATATGGAGTGCATTATTTTTTACTGTTGTATTGCTGTGGGTTTGGGTATGGTTTTGGCGCAACAGGGATGCTAGAAAATAATGCTGTACTGGATAGGTCGATGAACTGATTTGCTTCGATGAATGTGTATGGTATGAATACTGGATTTTTACTGAAAGCAGCTGGTCGGATAACGTTAGCAGGAATGTTGTTGTGGGGCTTGTCTGCCTGTAAGGAATATACAAACTGGTCTGGTGCAGATGAAAATTCGCCGGATAACAGTCAGATATTTATCCAGCCCGCTCAAATAAGCCGGCTGATACCGGCTCGGGTAGCGCAGCGGGATGCATGGGCAGCAGATATCAGTCAGATTATGGATGAGCTGAAAATCAGCAAGACACGGGAAAATGTATGTAGTGTGATTGCTGTGGTGGATCAGGAATCAAACTTTGTTGCCAATCCAACTGTTCCTGATTTGGGTAACAAGGCAATTAAAGCATTTCAGACTGAGGTACCACAAAAGTTTGTCAGACAGTTTGGTCCGGCATTAGGACCAGCAGTTTCGCGTTATTTTACTTATGTGCTGCTTAATAAACCGAGTAAGGAAAATAGTTTTCTGGTACAAATGCGCTCGGTTAAAACAGAACAGCAACTGGATTTAATTTATCGGCAGATTTTTACTTATGTTGCTAAGCAGTTTTATGCTGATTCGATTGCCAGTGCGGCAGCCAAATTTATAGGCAAGGATCTGGGAGAAGAAAATAATCCGATTACTACTATTGGCTCAATGCAGGTATCGGTGAAATATGCGCGTCAGTATCAGCGCGACCATACTTCAGTGAATGAGTTACGTGATTATATGTATACTCGTGAGGGTGGTTTATATTATGGTATTCACCGGCTGATGAAATATCCGGCTAACTATGATAATGCACAATACCGTTTTGCTGATTATAATTCAGGCATGTATTCAAGTCGCAATGCAGCTTTTCAGCAGGACATTAATAAACTGCTTAATTTGAATATGTCGCTGGATGGAGACTTGCTGCTATATGATAAGGATGATAATGCTCAATCTATGCCCAGTCAGACTGAAACAGCATTAAATCAGTTATTTGCGGATCATGGTATGGCAATGCAGCCAGAACAGATTCGGGCAGATTTGCTCCAGGAAAAACAGGCGGAATTTGAGAATACGGCTACGTATCAAAATGTGATTTCTCTGTATAAGCGCCAGTTTGGTAAAAATCCACCCTATGCGATTATGCCGCAGGTGGTGATTAGTGGGCCGAAGTTAAGTAAGGATTACAATACTAACTGGTATGCAACTAATGTTACACGCCGTTATGATACTTGTATGCGGCGGAGTGATGGTGGTAAGCACCATCGTAAAAGATAAATCCTATTTTTGAATAACAGCTAGTGGAATTAATTCACTAGCTGTTTATTTCTATGAATATCAGTTCTGGAGCTTTTGTTTTGCTTCAAGGCTTTCCCAGCGTTCAAGCTTTTCTAACAAAAGCTCTTCAATTTCGGCAATGCGTGTCTGCCATTGGGCTGCCAATTTGTAGTCTTTTTTGAAAATTTCTGGATCGGAAAGTTTTTCATTTAACTCAGTTTGTTCGGCTTCCAGCGTGGCAAGCTCATCAGGTAAATTGGCAAGTTCGCGCTGTTCATTATATGAAAGTTTATCACTGCGCCGGTTTTTGATGCGAATTTTATCGTTGCTGCTGGTATTTTTGTTTACTGTTTGTGCTGGTGCCTGCAAGCTTTGTTCACGTTTACTGGCATCAATGTAATCCTGATAACCACCGATGTATTCTTTTAACTGGCCGTTGCCATTGAATACAATAGACTGGGTAATAACATTATCTAGAAAAGTACGGTCGTGGCTGACCAGAAATACTGTGCCATTGTAATTGCGCAATAATTCTTCCAGTAATTCCTGAGTATCGATATCCAGATCGTTGGTGGGTTCATCAAGAACCAGTATGTTAGCAGGACGGGTAAATAGTTTGGCCAGTAACAGCCGGTTGCGCTCACCGCCAGAAAGTGATTTGACTTCACTGCGAACTCTGGCCGGTGAGAATAGAAATTCTTCAAGGTAGCCGATTATATGTTTGCGTTGCCCGCCAATTTCTATATAGTCGTTCCCCTCACCAATAGTATCAAAAACTGTATCGTTTTCATTCAGTGCGCTGCGAAACTGATCAAAATAGGCGACTTCCTGACGGGAGCCCAGACGGATTTTGCCTGAGGTGGGTTGTAGCTCTCCTAAAATCAGCTTTAGAAATGTGGTTTTACCAACCCCGTTTGGCCCGATAAGACCAATTTTGTCTCCCCGCTGTATAACACAGGAGAAGTCATGCATGATGATGTGTTCATCATAGGCAAAGCCTGCATGTTCGATTTCGGCTATGATTTTGCCACTGGATTCACCATGATTTAAGTTAAAGCTAACTTGACCTTGAACTTCGCGCCGAGCTGCGCGTTCGCGCCGCAATTGCTCTAGCCGTTTTACCCGTCCCTGATTGCGCGTGCGGCGGGCTTCAATACCTTTGCGAATCCAAGCTTCTTCCTGAGCATGAAATTTGTCAAACAGGCGATTATGCTCGGCTTCTACAGCCAGTTCCTGTGCCTTTTTCTCACTATAGGCAGTAAAACTGCCCGGATAGCTGCGCAGATGTCCGCGGTCTAATTCAACAATACGCGTGGCTACGTGATCCAGAAAACGGCGGTCGTGTGTGACCACAATCAGGCTGCCAGCGAAATTGCTCAGCAGGTTTTCCATCCATTCAATTGCTTCTATATCTAAGTGATTAGTAGGTTCATCTAATAACAGGATATCAGGTTTCTGTATCCATGCCTGTGCCAGAGCAACCCGTTTTTTCTGTCCACCGCTGAGATTACTGATGAGTTCATTTTCTGGCAGTTTTAATTCGCTCAAGGTTTGTGCAATCAGTGCATCAAACTGCCAGCCATTACGGCTTTCCAGTTCATTCTGTAGCTCTGTTAAACGATTCAGGCTGGCTTCGTCACTAACATTCTGGCTAAGCTGATGATACTCACGCAGCAGATTTTGTAGCTCACCCAATCCTTCGGCAATGGTGTCAAAAATTGTTGCCTGCGGGTCAAAGAAGGATTCTTGTGGCACATATACTATGTTCTGATTACTCTGAATGGTTAACAGACCATCATCTAGTTTCTGTACACCAGCCAAAATTTTCAGTAATGTGGATTTTCCCGCGCCGTTTCGACCGATAAAGCCAATTTTCTCTCCTGCTTCCATTTGCAGAGAAGCATGATCTAATAAAGGATGATGACCAACTGCAAAGCAGGCGTTATCCAGTGACAGAATACTCATGATTCAACCAGACTAAGTTTAGATGTATGTTATAAAAAGAGCACGTATTGTAACAGTTTCATTATTAAAATGTTGCTGTGGCCTTGAAATGGCTAGTCATTAAAGATTCGGCAGTTCAGGTCGGTTTGGCTGTGGCCACTGAAAAAATGCGCTTTTTCGTCACAGCGGCTGGTACTGCTTTGGCAAAGAAAGACTTTGCCGTCCTGATTAAGCTTGAGTATACGTGGTTCGGCTTCGGTATCCAGTGCTACAGCTTTGAGTGTGTAATGTTCTTCACGGGTATAGCGGGGATTACCTTGAATGCGGAAACAGAAATGCTGGTTCTGGCTGATGGGTAATGTTGGCCAGCTGTTTGCGCTTTTTTTGTAACTGATGTGCTTCTGGTAGTGTTTGGCCAGATGTTGGCTGTTTGTAAGTAAAGCAGCCTGTGCCTGCTGGAGTCTTGCCTGCAACACGTGCTGGCGGTAATAGGGGTAGGCCATAATGGCAAGTATTATGATGATCGCTAATGATATTAATAGTTGGGTCAGACTATATCCAAGAATGCTATACCGAGCTGAATGTAATTGAAACTTATTTGGTTGATGATGAAATAAGCGTGCCATTTTGGGTTGAAGATTTTATACTCATGATATTGTATTATATCAATGTAATATATTTTTGTGGGAATAGATTAAAATTTGTTTGAGGTTTAATTATTCTGGGATTGATGCAGTGATCAATGTATCAGATAGAAACAATATTTTTATTGAATTTCCAGTTATACCAAGTGCTTTGCATATCTGTTTTGTAGAATGCAAATTTTCCTGATTTGCTGTGTTTTTTTATGCTTGGTTTATGAAAAATGAGTTTGCATAACTGATTTAATAAATTGATATTGCGAAATAGGTGCAAGGCTCTCAACAGGAGATTTTGAATATTATCAGTCAATAAATAAAATATTGATATTTGTGTTAATTTTATATTATATATCGTTGATATTTTCTACCTCTATAAAATAGACAACCAGATAAAAATATCAGTTTATAGTATTTGAGGTTGGATTTATTTGTGTGAATGATAAAAATAATTATGTACGGGCAATATTGCCCGTACATAACAATTATGGTTTCTGCAAAATAAATTAACGTGGGTGCAAACTTTCCATTCGAATCATGGTTACTGGTGACAGTACTCGTGGTAATGCCTGAATGCGAGCTATAGATTGTTTAATTAGGCGTTCTTTGGTTGAGTGTGTCAGGATAACAATTTCGGCGGATTCTTTGTTGATAATACCTTTTTGAATCAATGCTTCTATGGATATGTTTTCTGCAGCCAAAATATTGGCAATTTCCCCCAATACTCCTGGCTCATCACAGGCGGATACGCGCAGATAGTAGCTGCTGGTAATCTCGTCCATTGGTAAAATAGAGATGTTCTGTAATGAATTTGACTGAAAAGCCAGATAAGGAACACGGTAGCTGGCTTCTGCATTCTGCAAACGGGTAACATCTATAATATCAGCCATCACGGCACTGGCAGTAGGACCGGCACCGGCACCGGCACCGTAATAAAGTGTCTGACCAATCATATCGGCCTGAACTGATACTGCATTCATTACGCCTTCTACTTTGGCCAGTAAGCGGCTTTCGGGTATAAGGGTGGGATGTACACGTAGCTCAATGCCTTCTGGTGTTTTTCGCGTGATGCCGAGTAATTTGATGCGGTAACCTAATTCTTCTGCATAGCAGATATCCAGACTTTCCAGATGGCTGATGCCTTCCAGATAACATTGGCTGAAATTAATCGGTGTACCAAACGCCAGTGCTGAGATAATGCTGAGTTTGTGGCCAGCATCATGCCCTTCAATGTCAAAGGTGGGATCAGCTTCGGCATAGCCCAATATTTGTGCCTGCTTTAATGCATCTGTAAACGTACTGCCATTGGCACGCATTTCACTCAGAATAAAATTGCTGGTGCCATTGATAATACCGGCGATAGATTCGATATGGTTGGCAGCCAATCCTTCGCGCAGTGCTTTGATAATGGGAATACCGCCTGCAACGGCCGCCTCATACATTACCATAACATTATGTTCTGCTGCTTGCTGGAAGATTTCGTTGCCGTATTCAGCCAGTAGCTTTTTGTTAGCAGTAACAATATGTTTGCCGTTTTTAATAGACTGAACTACAGCATCTTTGGCAACCGTTGTGCCACCAATCAGTTCTACTACAACGTCCACATCAGGAGCGTTGACTACATCGAATATATCATCACTGATGAGTGTGTTATGTCCACATATTTCGCGGGTGCGCTCAATATTACGGCTGGCTGCCCGGGTAATAATCAGCTCACGCCCAAGTCTGCGGGTGATTTCATCTGCATTATTCTGTAACAGCTTGACGGTGCCACCACCAACTGTGCCAACGCCTAGCAAACCAATGCGTAGAGGCTGCATTTGTACTCCTTCAATTAGACCTATTTAATTGTATGATTTCCTAATACTTGCAATTTTACGCTAATCTACTATGCTAGCTGAAATTAGCTTTTTTGACTACTACTGTTACTGTTATATTAGATTGTGTAGAGACGTATAAGGAATATTTGATGCAGATTGATGAAATCCACGATAAACAGGGTTTATGGATTGAGGAGTTTGATACTGGCAAAATTACAATAAATGGCCAGCAATATGTCGGGCCAGTGTGTATTACAGCAACAGAAGTAATACCTTTGGATAAAAATACTGCTGAAGAGTTAACTATTGAAGATTTTTCTCAGGCTATAGAGGAGAAACCGGAAGTTATTCTGATTGGAACGGGCAGTAAACATGTGTTTATTCACCCACGTTTAACCGTACAATTGGTTGAGAAAAATATAGGTGTAGAAAGTATGAATACGGCAGCTGCATGTCGTACTTTTATGGTATTGCGCAGTGAAGGCCGCAATGTCTGGGCTTGGTTATGGCCATTAACTGCGGAATCATAGTATTTACTAGAATGATCTAGTAAATCAGTGCTGGATTGCTTATCGGACAGGATAAGCTATATTAAATTAATTTTTCTAAAAAAATTCAGGCTACAGGTTAATTTAGACCAGCAGCCTGAATGTATGTATGACCCGGAAAATTATTTAGCTATATTATTGTTCTGGCCTTTAATAATGCTCATGCCGGCACTAACTAAGCTGCCGATATCGGCTACGTTGGCGGGCATAATCAAGGTATTATTGGTTTTTGCTAATTTGGCAAAAGCATCGACATATTGTTCAGCCACTTTCAGATTAACTGCTTCTGTACCACCTGGTTCTTTAACGGCGGCGGCAACTTGGCGGATTGCATCCGCGGTGGCCTGAGCTACTAGACGAAGGGCTTCAGCCTCCCCTTCAGCGCGATTGATTTGTGCAATTTTGGCACCCTGAGATTCATTAATAGATGCCTGTGCTTCCCCTTGAGATTTTTGAATTTCGGCTTCACGCTGACCAGCTGCCAGATTAATCTGCTCTTGTTTAATCCCTTCAGACTGAGCAATACGCGCACGTTTTTCCCGTTCGGCGGTGATTTGTGCCTGCATTGAACGTAAGATTTCCTGTGGTGGTACTAAATCCTTAATTTCGTAACGCAGAACTTTCACGCCCCATGAAACGGCTGCTTCATCCAGAGAGGCAACCACTGTTTGGTTGATATCATCACGTTCTTCAAAGGTTTTATCCAGCTCCATGCGACCGATTACGGAGCGCAGGGTAGTTTGTGCCAACTGCGTGATGGCCACGACAAAGTTGCTGGAGCCATAGGAAGCAAGTTTAGGATCAGTTACCTGAAAATAGATGATACCATCCACTGTGAGTTGCGTATTGTCACGGGTGATACATACTTGGCTGGGTACATCCAGCGGAATTTCTTTTAAAGTATGTTTATAGGCTACACGGTCGATAATTGGGATGATGAAATTCAAACCAGCTACCATGGTTGCATGATAGCGGCCTAAGCGTTCGACAATGTAGACTTCCTGCTGAGGTACAACTTTAAATGCCATGCTGATAAAGACAACGATTGCAGCGAGCAAAAGAAAGGATAAAATCATGGTTATTCCTGACAAGTCGTGGATATTTGAGAAGTAAGGTTTAAGATATTGCCGTTGTGACTGATGATTTGAGCGTTGTCACCAGTTTTGGCTGTGGTAGGCTGGATAAAACGTGCCTGCCATGTGGTGCCACGATAGTGTACCTGCCATAAGCCGTTGGCTAGTGGCTTAGTTAGCACTACAGTTTGGCCGTAATCTGGGTTATCACTTGCCTTGGCTTTGTTTTCACGCGGATGATTCTGTTGCCACAGACGTACAATGATGATGCCTACAATGGAAAAAACCGTAGCAATTACCGCATTAATATTATTACTGGTTTGCAGCAGCCACTCAGCTAAGCCAGCGCTGAGTAATGAGGCGCTGATTACCAGAAGATAAAAGGTACCGCTGAACATTTCCAATACAAATAGTATCAGGGCAACAATGAACCAAATCATTTGCATCTCCTTAATCTGGTAATGGTTATCAGGGATAAATATTTATTACAATTTTAGCCATTGCTGTCTAGTATCCGCTGCCTACGCGTTTCACTCAGGACAATTCCTGTACTTACGGAAACATTCAGGCTTTCAACGGTTCCGAACATGGGAATGGAGACTAGTGTGTCACAGAGGTCACGAGTTAAACGGCGCATTCCGCTTCCTTCCGCACCCATTACCCAAGCTACTGCTCTGGGCGCTGTAAAGTGGTATAAATCATCACTGCCTTGCATGTCAGTGCCAATAATCCAGATACCATGTTGTTTCAGCTCCCGGATGGTGCGAGCCAGATTGGTAACGGTAATATAGGGTACAGTTTCGGCTGCGCCACAGGCTACTTTACTTACTGTGGCATTCAGGCCGGCACTTTTGTCTTTGGGGGCAATAACCGCGTGCACGCCCATAACATCTGCTACACGCAGGCAGGCACCGAGATTATGCGGGTCGGTAATGCCATCAAGAATGAGCAATAATGGTGGCTCATTCAGGTTTTCGAGTACATCTTCAATATCTACATGCTGTTTTGATGCATCAATAAATCCAACTACACCCTGATGGCGTGCGTGTTTGCTTAGGATATCAAGGCGTGCCTGATCTGCAACGATGACACGCACATTTTCTGTTTCAGCCTTGCTTAATACATCACGCATCCGAGCATCATGTTTACCCTCAAGTACATAAAGCTCAATAATGCTAGCGGGGTTTTGCCATAAACGGGCATTAACTGCATGAAAACCAATGATGAGGCGCTGATTTGACATGGATGTTTAATTTAATATGTAAAGAAGTCAATTATAGCTGAAATCAGTGTATCAATCTGGTTACACTTTATTTGTCATTTTATTTGTATGGCAAGGTGATGTCTATCATTTTTATTTACTGCTGAAACAGGCAGGAGGATAAGAAGTTTGAAATGATTTGTCTGCCACTAGATAGGTGATGAAACAAAACTGTATATATACTTATGATAAGTGTAGAAATATTGAGTAAAAAAATATATTTTTATCAAAAAATTAAAATAATATTAGATTAAATTTATATAAAAGTTTTACATGTTATTTTGTATTCATACTGTATCAGTATAGTTGGGAATTAAGCTTGTATGGGGGAAGGAGCCTGGGGCAACATTTGTTGGCTGGGTGTTTAACTTTGAAATACAGTTAGGATTTCTTATGGAATACTATTTATGGGTACTGGCCAAGTTTCTTATTGGCTTTCTGATTGTGATTCTGCATTTGAATTTTACGGGTAAAACTCAATTGAATCAGATGACACCGGTAGACTTTATCGGTAACTTTGTACTCGGCGGAATTATCGGTGGGGTTATTTATAATGAGGATATTCCGATTCATCAATATATTTTTGTGTTGTTAATTGGTGTTGGTCTGATTTCTCTCTTAAACTGGATCTGTAAACATGTGAGTTTTTTCAGGATGTTTGCCATTGGCGAACCGATTCCCATTATGAAAGACGGGCGCTTTTTAATGGACAATATTCTGCGCAAAAAAAATAAAATTGATATTTTGAATGTAGCTTCGCTTTTACATGCACAGGGAATTACCTCTTTTCAGGAAGTCAGTTATGCGCAGATTGAACCAAGTGGTTCATTAACTGTGCTCACTGACAAGGGCAAATATCCTTCATTGATTTTATTTAAAGATGGCGAAGCTCGTAAAACGGAACTGGAGCGAATAAATAAAGATGAAAAGTGGCTGGAGCAAAAAATACAGCAGCACCATTTATCTGAAAATGATTTATTCCTGATTGAGTTCTGGGAAGGTCGGCTAAACTTTATTCTGCGTTCAGGTGAGGTGAAAAAAGATACGCTGAAAAGTTAAATTTCTGTGTATAGATATTGCTGGGGAACAGCCACGACAGGTTACAATAGCTGTTTAAATTAAAAATAGTTTATTGCTGTGCAGCCACTTGAATATTGTTATCAGAAAATATGCCATAGCAAAAGTGCTATGGCATTTCGTTTTCCTTTTCTTTGTCGTTCACGGCGTCAGGCACTGATGGTGCTATATGCTTTGCAACAGGAGTTGCAGGAAGTGGTGCATGATTGTACAGACGTCACTGTGGCGCTAACTACACTTAACTGGTGGCAACAGCAGATACACGAGCTTTATTCTGCTAAAGCCATGCCGTCACATCCACTGATGCAGGCTCTGCAACCGCTTATTGCAGAATATGCTTTGCCACAGTCTGAGTTGCTGGCCTTGATTAAAGCGCATTTTACGGAACTGACTGAGGCTAGATTTCAGGATAGGAGTCAGTTACATCAGTATGCGTTTCAGGCAGGTATGGTTACAGGATGTTTGGGTAGCAGGATATTGGGGTTTACTGAACAACAAACTTTGGAATTTGCCGGAAAAGTTGGTGAATTATGCCAACTTGTAAAACTGTTTTCGCAAATTGGTGCAGATGCACGGCAGGGACGGCTTTATATTCCAGTAGCGATGTTACAGGAATTTAATGTGCCGGCTCATGTGGTATTAAATGGACGCGGTAGTGCAGAATTTACGGCTTTATTAAATACATGGTTAGATGAGTTAAAAAAGCAGTTTAAAACAGTGATGACGTTGTTACCATCAGTAGATAAAGGTCGTCAGGGTGCCAGTCTGGCCATGCTGAAGATTGCTTCTGCATTGCTCAGGGAGATTGAGCAGGATGGGGTGGCTAATGTTTTGCGCTATCAGTTAATTGTGCCGCGCCCGCGACAGCAGCGGTTGTGCTGGCAAATCTGGCTATGTAATTTCCTGCCGCTGTAGTAAGCAGGCTGAAATTCAGCTTGCTTGTTCTGGGAAGAAAAGTGATATGTGGCAAGGATTGTTGGTTATGAGCATTATTTTAACAATTTTGTCTGGTATTTGGCATTTTATTGCTTCAAAATATACAATTTGGCATTTTGTTTCGGGGTAAAACTGTTTATTTAAATAATTTTAATTACGTATTCAGGCTGTTTTTTGTATAATTTAAGCCATCATTTGCTTATTTAAGTAGGTGTAAGCAAATTTATTGCTAAAATTGCTTCAAAATAATCTTGTGCTGAGGAATCCAATATGCTTGGAGCGAAAAAAAAATTACTGATTCTGGGTTTATCTGCTGCCTGTTTGCTTACAGCTTGTTCGCCATCGGAACAGGGCAGCAAATCCAGTGATAATGGTATGAAAAAAGTGGCGATTACGGCAATAGTAGAGCACCCGGCACTGGATGCAGTGCGTCAGGGGGTGATAGATGAGCTACGTGCTGAAGGCTACGAGCAGGGAAAAAACCTGCAACTGGATTTCCAAAGTGCACAGGGCAATACAGCTACAGCTGGCCAGATTGCCAAAAAATTTGCCGGTAGTAATCCGGATGCGATTGTCACTATTGGTACACCTAGTGCGCAATCTATGGTTGCGGCAACCCGTAAAATACCGGTGGTATTTGCTGCGGTAACCGATCCGGTGGCAGCGAAGCTGGTTGCCAACTGGGAGCCGAGTAAAACTAATGTAACCGGTGTGTCTGATGAACTACCGTTGCAACCACAGATTGATTTGATGAAACAGGTGGTACCCAATCTGAAAACTGTTGGCTATGTGTATAGTCCGGGTGAAGTTAATTCGACGGTAGTTTTAGGACAATTGCAGACTTTATTGGCTAAAGACGGTATTAATGTGGCAGCGGTTCCGGCGCAGCGCACGACTGATGTGCCGATTGCTACAAAAAGCCTACAGGGTAAGGCAAACTTGATTTATACTTCACTGGACAATAATGTGGTTTCTGCCTATGAATCCATGTTCAAGGTTGCCAAGAACATGAAAATGCCGCTGGTAGCGTCAGATACTGGTTCAGTAAAACGCGGGGCGGCTGTGGCTATGGGCGTAAATTATCATGAGCTTGGTGTTGCTACCGGGAAGATTGTAGGGCGGATTCTGAAAGGTGAACAGGCAGGCAATATTGCACCGCAACGTATGTCTGTCGAGCAACTGGATTTAATGGTGAGTAAATCAAATGCCGCAGAACAGGGTATTACTTTATCACCAGAGCTACTCAAGCAAGCTACCGTGATCGATTAGGATAACCGGTTTTCAAACTGAATACCGTGACATCGGCAGGCTGATTCAGGCTTTGCCGATGTTGTTTTTATTTTCAACTACAATTTATTAATTGGATGATATGTCTTCTATAGCTTTATTTGGTGCTTTAGAAAGCGGGCTGATATATGCCCTTGTTGCTCTGGGGGTGCTGATTTCATTTCGTATTCTGGATTTTCCCGATTTAACTGCTGATGGCAGTTTTCCACTGGGTGGAGCGGTATTTGCAGTCTGCGTGACTCATGGAATTAATCCGTGGCTGGCTACGGCACTTGGTGGCGCTGCCGGTGCCTGTGCTGGTCTGATGACTGCATGGTTGCATGTTTCTTTGAAAATCATGCAGCTTTTAGCCAGCATTCTGGTGATGGTGGCCTTGTATTCTGTGAACCTGCGTATTATGGGCGCACCTAATCTACCCTTATTGGATCAGCCCAGTGTCTTCACGCCGTTTTTCAATGCTGATTTCAGCAATCAGTATTGGGTACAGCCACTTGTGATATTCGGTTTTGTGTTGATAGCTAAGTTGTTTCTGGACTGGTTTTTTGCCACTGAAATAGGTTTATCAATGCGTGCTACCGGCGTAAATGCTCGCATGGCACGTGCACAAGGGGTAAATACCGCGCGGATTCTGCTGTTAGGCATGGCAATGTCTAATGCATTCATTGCTATGGCCGGCGCTTTATTTGTGCAGACGCAGGGTGGTGCTGACATTTCTATTGGTATCGGTACGATTGTTGTTGGTCTGGCGGCAGTGATTATTGGTGAAACATTAATTCCTGGTAAGCGTTTTTTTGTAATTACGCTGGCTGTGATTGTCGGAGCTGTACTGTATCGTGCGTTTATTGCACTGGCATTGGGGAGCGATACGCTGCAACATATTGGTTTTGGACCACAGGATTTGAATCTGGTAACGGCCATTCTGGTGGTGTTGGCATTGCGTTTGCCTGCAATCAAAAGTTATTTTAAAAGGAAATTAAAAGCATGATGCGCGCAGATGATTTACGCCTGACATTCAATGCAGGAACGCCTATTGAAAATCCAGCTTTGCGTGGCATGAGTTTGAATATTGCTGAGGGTGAATTTGTTACTGTTATCGGTAGCAATGGTGCCGGCAAATCAACCTTTCTCAATGCTATCAGTGGTGATATTCTGATAGATTCTGGCAGTATTACCATTAATAATAAAGATGTGACCAATGAACCGGCTTATAAACGCGCACCGTTGGTGGCTCGGGTATTTCAGGATCCGCTTGCCGGTACCTGTGAAGCACTGACCATAGAAGAAAATATGGCTTTAGCACTCAGGCGCGGGAGCAGACGCGGTTTACGCGCGGCGATTAAACGCCAGTACCGTGAACTGTTTCGGGAAAAGCTGGCTATGCTCAATCTGGGGCTGGAAAATCGCCTGAGTGACAGGATTGGTCTGCTTTCTGGTGGGCAGCGGCAAGCTGTTAGTCTGCTAATGGCTTCATTACAGGGTTCCAAAATTCTGTTACTGGACGAACATACTGCTGCACTTGACCCGAAAACAGCCGCTTTTGTACTTGAGCTGACAGATCGGATTGTAAGTGAAAACAAGCTAACGGCAATGATGGTAACTCATTCAATGCAGCAGGCTTTGGATCATGGTTCGCGTACTGTTATGCTGCATCAGGGGCGGGTAGTTCTGGATGTGGCCGGTGATAAGCGTACCGGTATGAATGTCTCAGATCTGTTAAAAATGTTTGAACATACTCAGGGTGAAAAAGTAACTGATGATGCTTTATTGCTGAGTTAATTCTGTGTATTGTTGTTTAATTAGGCTGTCAAAAGTATTTTTGGCAGCCTGATTTGTTGAATGGATAAATAATGTTTGTGCCTGAATTGATTGTTCTGAATAAACCGTATGGGGTGATTTGTCAGTTCAGTCCCCATGAAAAATATCCTACTCTGAAGCAATATGTGCCTTTACCGGATGTTTATCCTGCCGGCCGGTTGGATACAGATAGTGAGGGTTTATTATTGTTAACAGCAAACGGAAGTTTGCAGGCAAAGATTGCTCATCCGAAATACAAGTTGGTGAAAACTTATTGGGCACAGGTAGAGGGGAAGCCTGATGCGGAACGCTTGCAGCAACTGGCGCGGGGCGTAGATTTGGGCGATTTTGTTACAGCTCCGGCACAGGTGAGTGTGGTGAGTTCTGCGGATAGTAAGCGCCTGTGGCCACGTGTACCGCCAATCCGCACTCGCAAGACAGTAACAGATTTCTGGCTGCAGATTCGCATCAGTGAAGGTAAAAACAGGCAGGTGCGACGCATGTGTGCCAGAGTTGGTTGGCCATGCCTACGTCTGGTACGGGTTGGTATTGGACGGTTAAATGTTTTTTCTCTGGATTTACCTTTAGGACACTGGCAAGCGCTTAACCCGCGCGATTTGTAATGAGTTATCGATGTTTTTCCAGATGTAAAATATAACCCTTACGCCAGTAGGCATAAGGGTTATATTTATTGATCAGTAATATACAATTAATCAGAAAGCCGGAATAATTGCGCCCTGATATTTTTCTTCAATAAATTTTTTCACTTCAGGCGAAGTCATAGCCTCTTTCAATTTTTGAATTGCTTCACGATGTTCATCACCAGTGCGTACAACCAGAATGTTTGCATATGGTGAATCTTTTTCCTCAATAAACAAAGCATCTTTCGTCGGTACCAGTTTGGCTTCCAGTGCAAAATTGGTATTAATGACAGCTAAAGTGGCATCATTTAAAGTACGTGGCAACTGTGGCGCATCTATCGGGGTAATTTTCAGGTGTTTCGGATTGTCTACAATATCGCGTACTGTAGCACTTATTCCTGTATCAGCTTTTAATTTGATTAAGCCAGCTTTTTGCAGCAGTAATAAGGCACGGCCACCATTGGATACATCATTGGGGATGGTGACCAAACCGCCATCGGGAACTTCACTGAGAGATTTAACCTTATTAGAGTAAACGCCCATTGGCTCTACATGAATATTGACAACTGGTGTTAATTGCATTTTATGCTTTTGCACAAAATTATCCAAATAAGGTTTATGCTGGGTAAAGTTGGCGTCTACATCTTTTTCAGCCAGAGCAATATTCGGGCGCACATAATCTGTCATTTGCACAATCTGTAAATCGATGCCCTCTTTTTGCAACAGTGATTTGGCTACTTGAAGAATTTCAGCATGAGGTACAGGGGACGCTGCTACTTTAAGTACCGTTTCTGTAGTTGAAGCAGGAGTGCTGGTGGTGCTTGCCGTTGGCGCAGATTCATCTTTTTGGCTGCATGCAGTGAGTACGGTGCTAATTGCGGCCACAGATAGTAATGCAAATAACAATTTTTTCATATTTAACCTTAATTAAGATAAACAATAAAATATACTGTTTAACATAACACAAAATACATGTTGCTTGTATTTTTTACATATGGGTATGCTATGGTTAATCAGCGAAGTAGCCACTTGTAACCAAAAATTGTCTGGCTGTACCAGCCAGACAAGATGAAAGATTATTTGCCCAGCATTGGTTTCAGATATTTACCAGTATAGCTTTTGCGGTTAGCGGCCACTTCTTCAGGTGCACCCTCTGCAATAATGGTACCACCACCATCACCACCTTCCGGTCCAAGGTCAACAATATAGTCGGCTGTTTTGATTACGTCCAGATTATGTTCGATAATAACGATACTGTTGCCTTTACCTTTCAGGCGCTGGATAACTTCCAGTAACAGGGCAATGTCGGCAAAGTGCAGACCGGTAGTGGGTTCATCCAGTATGTATAGAGTACGACCTGTATCGCGTTTGGATAATTCCAGTGCCAGCTTAACACGCTGAGCTTCACCGCCGGACAAGGTAGTAGCTGACTGACCCAGACGTACATAGCCCAGCCCTACATCCAGTAAGGTTTGCAGTTTGCGTTTTACCGTTGGTACTGCATCAAAGAAGCTACAGGCTTCTTCAACAGTCATTTCCAGAATTTCACTGATGTTTTTACCTTTGTATTGGATTTCCAGTGTTTCGCGATTATAACGTTTACCATGACAAACTTCGCAGGGAACATAGATATCAGGCAAAAAATGCATTTCGACCTTGATTACGCCATCGCCCTGACAGGCTTCACAGCGTCCACCCTTCACGTTAAATGAAAACCGCCCAACACTGTAACCGCGCTCTCGTGACAGCGGTACGCCAGCAAACAGTTCGCGGATTGGGGTGAATAAACCGGTATAGGTAGCAGGGTTGGAACGCGGCGTACGACCAATAGGCGACTGATCGACATTGATTACTTTGTCCAGTTCTTCTAATCCCTGAATATTTTCATACGGTGCCGGATCTTCACTGGCACGATTCAGTTCACGTGCTGCAATTTTTGCCAGAGTATCGTTTATCAGAGTGGATTTACCACTGCCGGAGACGCCGGTGATACAGGTAATCAACCCAAGCGGTAATGTCAAAGTGACGTTTTTGAGATTATTGCCGCTGGCTCCACTTAATACCAATAAGCGTTTTTTGTCTACAGGAGTGCGTTGTGCTGGTATGCTAATGGATTTTTTGCCACTGAGATACTGGCCGGTTATTGATTCTTTGCAGCTGGCAACCTGTTTGGGTGGGGCTGCTACTATCACGTGGCCACCGTGTTCACCGGCTCCCGGGCCCATATCGACAACAAAATCTGCAGCACGAATGGCATCTTCATCATGTTCCACCACGATCACGCTGTTGCCTAGATCGCGCAGGTGTTTCAATGTATCCAGTAAGCGGTCATTATCGCGCTGATGCAGGCCTATAGAGGGTTCGTCCAGTACGTACATCACACCGGTCAGACCGGATCCAATTTGACTAGCCAGACGGATACGCTGTGCTTCTCCCCCAGACAAAGTTTCTGCACTACGCGCCAGACACAGATAGTTAAGACCAACATTAATCAGGAAACCAAGCCTTTCATTGATTTCCTTGAGAATTTTTTCGGCAATTTGTTTTTTGTTACCATCCAGATTCAGATTCTGGAAAAAATCCAGTGTAATTGTGAGCGGCCATGCGTTTACTTCTTGTAATGGCTTACCGCCCACATAAACGTAACGCGCTTCAGTCCGTAGACGTGCGCCACCACAGGTCGGGCAGGCACGATGGCTCTGGTATTGGGCTAACTCTTCACGCACCGTGGCAGAATCAGTTTCCCGATAGCGCCGTTCCAGATTGGGCAAAATACCTTCAAAAGGATGGCTGCGGGTAAATTTAGTACCTCGTTCCGATAGATAAGTAAATTCAATCTGTTCTTTGCCGGAACCATGCAGCACAATATTCCGAATTTTTTCTTTTAGCTGGTTAAAGGGAGTGTCAACGTCAAAATCAAAATGATTAGCCAATGACTGAATCATCTGGAAGTAAAAAGTATTGCGTTTATCCCAGCCCTTAATGGCACCGGCGGCCAGAGATAAATCTGGATGCATAACCACGCGCTCAGGGTCGAAATAATTCATGCTGCCCAGTCCGTCACAACTGGGGCAGGCACCGACTGGGTTGTTAAAGCTGAACAGTCGCGGTTCCAGTTCCTGTAGGCTGTATGAGCATACAGGGCAGGCAAAGCGGGCAGAAAACCAATGTTCTTCTTTACTGTCCATTTCTATAGCCAGTGCACGTTCATTGCCAAGGCGCAGCGCGGTTTCAAAACTTTCAGCCAGACGCTGTTTAATATCAGCGCGTACTTTTACTCTGTCGATGACTACATCAATATCATGCTTGATGTTTTTCTGTAACTTGGGTATTTCTTCAATCGCATATACTTCTCCATCAACCCGTACTCGGGCAAAACCCTGTACCTGCAAATCAGCGAAGTAGTCTATGAATTCACCTTTGCGCCCCCGCACGGCCGGTGCCAGAATCATTACCCTCGTATCTTCCGGCAAAGCCAGAATATGATCTACCATCTGTGAAACAGTTTGACTGGAAAGTGGCAGATTGTGTTCCGGACAATATGGCGTACCTACCCGAGCATACAGTAAGCGGAGATAATCGTGAATTTCAGTTACTGTGCCTACAGTAGAGCGGGGGTTGTGACTAGTGGCTTTCTGTTCAATGGAAATAGCCGGAGACAGACCTTCAATTAAATCGACATCTGGTTTTTCCATCATTTGCAGAAACTGACGGGCATAGGCCGACAGGCTTTCAACGTAACGTCGTTGTCCTTCTGCGTATAAAGTATCAAAAGCCAGAGAAGATTTACCACTGCCTGATAAACCGGTAATAACTACCAGTTGATGGCGGGGAATGTCCAGATCTATATTTTTAAGATTATGTGTACGTGCACCGCGAATATGAATCGTGTCGTTATCTGACATAATGCCTTGCCCGAGCTAATGAAATGAGATAATTGGCTTTAATCAAATTGCAGTTTATTAAAACCATCCGGTATTATACCCATTTCAAAACGCCAATTTAAAGCTGTCAAGTAAAGGTTTTAATGTTTGCGTAAAATAAATCTCTTAAAATCAAGGCGCAATTCCGGGCTACGCCATAAGTAGAATAAAATTGGAACATTTCCCAAAGCGACAATAAAATACAGAACATTAATACTGTTAAACAGCCAGATAAGTATTGCACTCAATATTGCTGCACAGACCATAAACAGGCCATTAATAATGTTATTGGCGGCAACTGCATGTGCACGAAATTTGTCGCTGCTGCTTGTCTGAAGCCATGTATACAAGGGGAGGGAGAAGAAACCACCGCAAAAGCCGATACCAATAATGAATAGCATGACTGCCAGACTGTGAGGCCGGCTTAAAAATGTACCGATTCCCCCGATGGGCAGATTATGTTGTGCCTTAGTGACCCAAATCAGCAATAGACCAAAGATAGTGATGCCAAAGGCGCCCAGCATAACCAAACTGAGATGTAACTGATGGCGGCTCAGACGTGCACAGGCAATTGAACCACTACCTATGCCTAATGAAAACAAGGTAAGTATCAAGTTAAATACAGCTTCATTACCACCAAGATTCAGACGGGTAAAAGTAGGTAGCTGAGTGATGTAAACGGAACCCACTAGCCAGAACCATGAAATACCGATTATGGCTATCCAGACGCTTTTCTGCTGATAGGTTTGTTTAAGTAATTGTCTGGTACTGCGCAAAATGTTTGTATCAATGTATTGCTGGGGAATCTGCGCCGGTACACGTGGCATAAACATGCTGGCCAGTTGTCCCAACATGGCTACAAACAGCAGGGTGCCAAACAGCCAGACGGTGTCTGTACCTGCCAAAATAGTACCGAAAATCTGCCCGAGCAGTATTGATAAAAAAGTACCACTTTCAATCAGACTATTGCCATTTAGCAGTTCGTATGATGATAAATACTCGGGCAAAATAGCGTATTTTAAAGGGCCAAACAGGGTGGAATGTGTACCCATCAGAAACAGACACAACATTAATATTGCTACAGAATGCAGCCAGAAACCAAAGCCGGCTACCAGCATAATGCAGATTTCTGTGGCTTTTATCCAGCGTGCCAGTATTGCTTTATCCAGTTTATTTGATAATTCGCCGGACAGGGCAGAAAACAGAAAATAAGGCAGAATATACAGCAGGGCTCCGGCATTAAGCATCTGGCTGGCCGGTAACCAAGAATTGGAGCCTAAACCATAAAAGCTAATCAGCACAAATAATGCGGTTTTAAACAGATTATCGTTGAATGCGCCAAAAAACTGAGTACCAAATAGGGGCAGAAATCTTTTGGTACGGGCAAAAGCAAACTGGCTGCCAGACGGCAATATATCAGGAGTAGACATAAATGATCTTGCAAAAAGGTACTGAATGGTTACAGGGTGCCGGTAAGGTCGTTAAGCAGAAAATGCTGACCACACAGACTAAGATATTGTTGTTGTAGACGGCCGATAATATTGTTTTCAGCATCACATAATTGCACATAATCAGATTGTCTGTACCAACTTAGGCTGTCATGCTGGGATAATTGCTGCAATATCTGCCATTGTACTGAGCAGGCTTGAATATCTGCTTCATCCGCCTGTGCTTTAACTGCATAATAACCGCTGGCTCCATTGGTATAAGTAGAGTCATCATTGTCCATCAAAACCAGAAAACCAAGATGATGGTTATCTGGGCTATTAATACTAAAATAAAGCATAATAAAAAGTTCTCTGGATATTGAAAAGGACTTAATCAATTTCTGTATCTTACTGTCAGGATTCTAGCAGCTTATAAAAAATTATGTTTGCTAATATTCATCATTCTGCGCGCAGAATATTTATTAGTATTCATTGTAAACCATCATGTGTTAGATAAAGTATCACCAGCAGTATCTTGATAACTATATGAGTTGGCAGCTTAGTCGTGTCATTTTAATCGTTATGTTGCTGGGGTAGAGAAACCGGAAAAAGAGCAAAATACTGCGTATACTGTTTGGTTTGCCAGTGTTACAGGTACTGGCTGTATATGATGTGTGCACTATTGCTATAAGGCATAGGCGCAATAATTTATTTAGGTGATAGGTAAAGATAATAGTAATTATATTGCTTAAATAATCGCTCAGTGTGGGGTAGTGCTTTCTTTTGAACCTTTCTGTAACACATACATAAAAGGCTGAAATATACGAAGTACGGGTGTTCTAGGTGAAAATTTGGAATTCAGCTTTTGTACTTTTTTGCGCGAAAATTGCGTAAGTTTTGAAACCATTTGAGCAGATTATAAATACGATCTGGACAATATCTAAGCTGTTGTTAAAAATCCATTTTGTAGTAAAGATTGCTGGCGTGGTATAAAAGAATTGGCAAGAAGGTGCAAAAGTTGTCGCCATTCTAAATCAGTATGTGTGTATTGGTATGGTTAATGGATCAGAAACTATCTGTGTATTTATTCAGAAAAGAGTTCAACAATAAAACGGGGGTGGTGCGTCATGCTCCAACCCCGTTTTTAATAATACTGTTTTGACCAATATTACATATTGGTTAGTTTGATTTTCTGTCCTGGGCGCAATACCTGTTTGCCGTGAACTTTCTGCAATTTGCTCACTGGGATATTCAGCCGCTGAGCAATACTGCTAAGTGTATCTCCTTTTTTAACTGTATACGATACCGGAACAATGTTGCCCTTACCACTGGTATTACTCTTACGAACAGATGCCATTAAGCGTTTGTTGTCACCATTGGTATTGATTTTCAGTACCTGTCCCACCTGTAGATTGTGGCCACGCAGATTATTCGTTGTTACCAGATCGGCAACATTGATATTATAGCGCTGGGCAATGGAGAATAGAGTATCACCTTTATTCACTTTATGAGCGATATTACGGCGGCTGTCGGCAACATTAACTATATTGCGCGCAGTACGTTCAGAACGATTTTCAGCTACACGGGAAACCTGTGCTTCTTCGTGCTCAGCCTGTGCCAGAGCTTTTTGTACCGCAGCGGCAGCAGCAGCCTGTAATTGAGCATCCTGTGCTATTTGCATCAGTGCATCATTATTTTCTGCTGCTGGTGCAGGCAGATCAGTTGGCGTTGGTGTAGTTGCAGCCATTGTTACTGTCTGAGCTGTTGAGTTCTCCGGTACTGATTGTTCGGTTTTAAGCACGGCTGTAGCCACTTTGGCCGTACGGGTAAGGTCTGGCGTCTCCAGATTATCATTAACGACATCGTTTGACTGAGCTACTGCTACATTCTGATGAGTGATGAATGTACTGGGAGGCAGCACTGGCTGTGCCGTAGCAATATTCAGTAATGAGTCGGTATCACTATTGCTGAAAGAATCCAGACTCTGGCTATTTAAAGTGTTTTTGCTGAGTAGCAGGCTACGGCCGGTTGGTACGGTATTACTACTCAGATTATTCAGACGTTTGATTTCTGCACTGCTCATACCAGTCTGAGCGGCTAAATCTGCCACACTGGTAGGTGCAAAAGCTTTAAAGATATTCCAAGACAGCAGGCTGTTTTTATCTGCATTACGGTAATTACGCTCAAATGTGTTTACCGCAGTAATTGGCAGCAGCATTTTGCGGTTTTCTTTCGGAATAAATACCGGACTCTTGAAACTCGGATTAAGCGTTAAAAATTCGGAAGTAGAAATGTTGGCTAAACGGGCAGCAGCATCAATGTCAATCGGCTGGTCGATGGTGATGGCTTCAAAATAGGGTCGGTTTGGTACAGACACCAGATTGATGCCAAATGCCTGTGGGTTTTCGATTATATTACGCACGGCCAGCAATTTAGGCACATAATTACGCGTTTCGTTTGGCATGCGCAGATTTTCATAAGTAGGCTCAATGCCTGCCAGTTGGGCACGCTTGATGGCCTTGCCCACATTGCCTTCACCCCAGTTATAGGCAGCCAATGCCAGCGACCAATCACCAAATAAACTATACAGATATTGCAGATAGGTTAAAGCGGCATCGGTAGCAGCATATACATCATGGCGGCCATCATAAAGGTTGGTTTGTTCCAGTCCATACTGGCGGCCACTACTAGGCATGAATTGCCATAATCCTGATGCACCCACGCGAGACTGAGCCTTGCTGACAAAAGCACTTTCAATAAACGGTAATAAAGCTACTTCTGCCGGCATCTGGCGTTTTTCTGCCTCATTCACTATATGATATAAATAAGGCTGACTGCGCAAAATGGTGCGGTTGAAGTAATTGCCGTGGCTTGAATAGTATTGTTCGTGTCTGCGAATGATTTCAGGATTGACTTCAGTCATACGGAAATCCTGACGTATCCGTTCCCAGATATCATGATTGGAATAGGTCTCCCCCTTAAGGGTGGCCGCATTCAGATTCATGATTGATAATCCAATGTCATTACTGGTGTAAGATTGGGCAAATGAGATAGAGGGAGCTAGTACCAGACTGGTGAGTGCCAGTACCATATGCTTCAATTGAGCCATTCGTATAACCGTAAAATTTGTGCAAAATCATATTAATACTAAAGAGGAAGTTCTTTACGGTCAAGGATAAATCCCTATTTTTACAGTAATGATGTAAATGCAATAAATTTAATCAAACGGCTATGGCGTTGATTTAACAATATACATGATGGTGTAGTGAATGAGTTATCCTCAATTGGAAGGCTGGCTGGGCGAGCATGCTTTTGGTTTGTATCTGAGCAAGCTTGAACAGCAGTTCATACGGCATAAATTATCAGCGTTGCGTTTTGGTACCATTTTGCAATGTAGTTTGTCACAATGGCAGTTTCACGATGTATTTGCCGCAGATTCGCAATACCTTGTACAAAGTGAACAGGCAGACGGAAATGTGGCCATTGTTGCAGACAATACAGCTTTACCTTGGACGAACCAGAGTATAGATACAATAATCTGGCCGCATGGTTTGGATACGATATGTTGCCATGATGCAGCATTGGCGGAAATGATAAGGGTATTGGTACCGGGCGGCCATATCATACTAACTGGGTTGAATGCTCAGGGTTATTGGCGCCTGTTTTATCAGCGCAGCATACATTGCCAGCCAGCTTTAAATCTTTTATCTGCAAGTACAGTGGTTAACAGAATGAAGCGTTATGGTCTGTATCTGGAAGAAGGGCAGTTTATGGGCTACGGTATCCCAGCCTGCTTCGGAACAAACCATAACACTATTGAGTACATGGGTAATCGCTGGTGGCCACATCTGGCCGCAGTATATGGTTTGGTATTGGTTAAGCGGACTGTTTCTCTTACTTTAACACAACAGCTAGTGAATCCCATGCTGAATCCAGTAACCAATGTGGCTTTAAAAGGCTTGGAATGTGATTAGAACTATTAAAATATCATTTTGAACTGACTAAAAGACCTGAATTCACTCAGGTCTTTTAGTTATCTATGGATGTCAGACTGTGCTATCCGTGTTATGGCTCAGCTTTTGATCCATAAGCTCTTCAAATTCACGCATACAGGTAGCGGCAATGGATAACATGGTATCAATTTCCTTTTTGGAAATAATCAGTGGTGGTGCTGCTACTATATGGTCGCCACAGGCGCGGAAAATCAGATTGTTTTTGAAAAAAATATCGCGGCAAAGTAAACCTGTAGTACCAAAATCCTCAAAAAATTCCCGCGTTTCACGGTTTTTTACCAGCGTAAAACCACACATCAGCCCTTCAGTTCGGATATCTGCAACGTATTTAAACTGACTGAATGTTTCCTGCCAGCGTTTACGTAGGTACGGGCCGGTTTTTGTATATACTTTTTCGATAATATTTTTATCAGCCAGTATATTCAGGTTTTCGTACGCCACTGCCGCTGCAACCGGATGTCCGCTATAAGTAAAGCCATGATTGAATTCACCACCAGCCAGCAGGCCTTCGGTGACTTTATCATTTACCAGCACGGCACCAATAGGTAAATATCCAGAAGATAGTCCTTTAGCGGTAGTACAGATATCAGGCGTAAAGCCTAGTGTTTGGAAGCCAAACCATTTTCCGGTACGGCCATAGCCGCAGATTACTTCATCAGATACCAGTAAAATATTATATTTTCTGCATATTTCTTCAATTCGAGGCCAGTAACTTGCTGGAGGAATAATCACGCCTCCTGCGCCCTGAATGGGTTCGCCAACAAAAGCAGCGATTTTATCTGCGCCAAGGGATAAGATTTTTTCTTCCAGCCAGTTAGCCGCACGGATACCGAATTCCTCTTCACTCTCATTGTCGTTGGCTAAACCGTAATACCACGGCTGTTCGATATGTACGATATTGGCTATGGGCAAATCACCCTGTTGATGCATACTTTTCATTCCGCCTAAGCTGGCACCACCAATGGTTGAGCCGTGATAGCCATTCCAGCGACCGATAATGATTTTTTTTGATGGTTGTCCTACTGATGCCCAGTAATGACGCACCATACGCATCATGGTATCAATTGATTCAGAACCAGAATTGGTATAAAACACATGATTAAATTCATCCGGCGTAATCTCTATCAGTTTCTCAGATAATTTAATTACGGCCGGATGGCTGGTTTTGAAAAAAGTGTTATAAAACGGTAACACTTCCATTTGTTTCTTGGCAATTTTAGCCAGTTTCTTGCGCCCGTAACCAATGTTCACGCACCATAATCCGGCCATGCCATCAATGATTTCAGTACCGTCACTATCATAGACATAAATACCTTTAGCTTTAACCATCATGCGCACACCATTTTTTTTCAGCTGGCCATTATCCGAAAATGGGTGCAGGTGATGTTTTACCGCATGTTTGGTATCGTTTTTTTTAGTCATATAAAGTACTCCTTTGTTAAATGGTATAAATTGTATGCTGATCTTGTTGCAAATAGTGCAACCGGCAGAAAATCGGCCATGTTTATGATTCAAACATGTAACAGCAGGAATTTACGTTCCCATGGACTGATTACACGAAAGTATTCAGATACTTCCTGTTCTTTGACTGCAATGTACATCTCAACAAAACGCTGTCCCAATAGCTCGTGAATGGGTTCACACTGGCGCATACGTTCTATGGATTCTTCCAGCGTGGTAGGAAATTGATAGGGCAGGGAATATGCATTAGTGCTTAAAGGTGCGCGTGGTTGTAGCTGCTCTTTAATCCCCAGATAACCACAACCCAGCGAACAGGCTATCGCCAGATAAGGATTAACGTCCACTCCGGCCAGCCGGTTTTCAATGCGCCTGCCTTTGGCACAGGCACGAGGAACACGTAAGCCAACCGTACGATTGTCATAACCCCACTCTACATTGGTCGGCGCCGCAGTAAAACGAGTCAGACGTCGAAAAGAATTCACATACGGTGCAAAAAATGGCATGGTCAGAGGCAGATATTTTTGCAAACCGGCAATAAAATGGAAAAATAACTCAGAAGGTGTGCCATCAGCATTGCTGAAAGCATTATTACCGTTTTTAACTTCATTCAGGCTTTGGTGTATATGCATGGCACTGCCCGGTTCGCACTCCATAGGCTTGGCCATAAAAGTGGCATACATTTTGTGATGAAATGCAGACTCCCGTACAGTACGTTTAAACAGAAATACCTGATCAGCTAAATCTAGCGCATTGCCGTGCAGAAAATTAATTTCCATCTGTGCCGCACCAATTTCATGAATCAAGGTGTCTACTTCAAGATTCTGTTCGTGGCAATAATCGTATATTTCTTCAAATAACGGATCAAATTCATTCACGGCATCAACTGCATAGGAGCGGCGGCCGAATTCACTGCGTCCGGTACGTCCTATTGGTGGCTGTAATGGTACATCTGGGTCAGGGTTGGGTGAAATCAAATAAAATTCCATCTCAGGTGCAACAATCGGCTCCAATCCCATATTTTCATACAGTTTCAGTATGCGTTTGAGTACATTGCGTGGTGCGGTTTCTACCGGTAAATTGTCTGGGGAAAAACAGTCAAATATAAGTGATGCCGTGGGTTCCTGTGCCCAGGGAACAAACCGCAAAGTGCTAGGATCTGGTTTTAATTCCATATCTGCATCAGTTTCATCCAGCAGACTGGATTGCGGATATTCGCCTGTAACCGTTTGCAGTAACACTGCTTCAGGTAAACGCATATCCGGTTCAGATATGAATTTGTCTTTGGGAATAATTTTGCCGCGAGCTACACCTGTAATATCTGGCAAGATACATTCCACTTCGGTAATACCATGTTCTTTGAGCCAGTTAAAAATGCCATCATACATAAGTCACCTTAAAATGATTCCTTTTGCTTATACAATTTATATTGCATACATGCTTCACGAAATGCCTTAAAAATAGCGCTAGAAAGCGGTTTTTGCCCATACAACCATTCAGGGTGCCATTGCACCGCATAGCCAAATAAGGGTGCGGCATCAATCCTGAATGCTTCAATTAGGCCATCTGGTGCGGTTGCTTCTATGCTAAGCCCAGGTGCTAAAGTTTTGACTCCTTGCTGGTGTAAAGAATTAACTGCATATTGTTGCTGGCCTGTAGCCAGCCACCTCATTAATAAGCTGTCTGCATGCAAATTGACAACATGAGCATCATCATATTGCACTTCAATTGGTTGGTTAGCTGGTTCGCGATGATCCAGAAAACCGGGGATTTCCTGTAGTTGTTGATGAAGTGTGCCGCCAAGAGCGATGTTAATTTCCTGTAAGCCACGGCAAACACCAAGAAGTGGTATACCTATGTCAATAAGTTGGCGGATAAGCGGTAAAATAGTATGGTCGCGAGCAGGATCCTGTAGCGTTCCCTCGCGTATAATAGCTTCGCCATACCATTGTGGATCAATGTTGGAATATGAACCGGGTAGAAAAATACCATCTACCAGTGTCAGTAATCGCTGTAGTACAGTTTGGTCAGCTAAAGCTGGCAGCAAAATTACATCACCAACACAATCCTGCATTGCCCGAATGTATTTTTCACCCACAGCGTGGAAATTCAACTTACCTATCTGCTTCACGTCACATGGTATTCCAATTACTGGGCGCAATTGCATAAATCAGTCTCAAAGTTTTAATAGTTAAGAGAATTTCTGAACACTGTATTGCATAATCCCATGCCGTTAAAAAAATGGCAAGAATTCTTAAGTTAAAGTACTCAAGCGAAAAAATTTTTGAGTATCAAATATGAAAGCAAATGCCTGCTACACATGAGGCAGAACGGTTTTTGTTTGTCTGAACTGAATACTACACAAAATATGACTGATAATAAAAAAGCCCCAAAATACTCGGGGCAAGAATGCATGGGTTTAAACAACTTCAGAATCGGCGCTGTAACTTCGCTGCCAGAATAATGCTTGCAGCCAGCTCTTCAATAGACATATGCGTCGTATTAGTATAAGGAATGTTGAAACGACGGAACATCTCTTCTGCTATTAAAATTTCACGCCGGCAATTATCACGGCTGGCATAGCGTGAATCAGGGCGCCGCTCAGAACGGATATGATGCAAGCGATCAGCTTCAATAGTCAATCCATATAGTTTTTGCCGGAATGGTTGTAACATTCTGGGTAATTGGTTGCTTTCCAGATCTTCAGGAATAAGTGGATAGTTAGCAGCACGGATGCCATATTGTAGAGCCAGATACAGGCAAGTGGGGGTTTTACCGCTACGGGACACGCCCATCAGAATCACATCGGCTTTTTGCAGTTCACGATCGGTAATGCCATCATCGTGATTTAGAGTGAAGTTAATGGCCTCCATACGTTTATCATAACGTTCGGTATCATGCATACCATGAGTACGACCAATCGAGTGGTTTGCCGCAGTGGCCAGTTCATCTTCAAGTTCGCCAATAAAAGCATCATAAAAACTCATATGAAAACCGGCACTGGTTTTTATCAGCGTGCGGATATTTTCATCAACAATACTTGAAAAAACCAACGGGCGGGCATCACAAAGCTTTGCAGCTTCATTGATTAAAGCAACAATTTCTTGTGCTTTTGTTTCTGTATCAATAAAAGGGTAGGTAGCACATTTGAATTCAATATTGTCAAACTGATTCAGCAAAGCCAGTCCCATGCTTTCAGCTGTAATTCCTGTGCGGTCGGAAACAAAAAAAACTTGGCGTACTGATTTCATAATATTTACACGATTAAAGTTAAAAATTGCCACAACTAAATGGATGTCCTATTGTAAATGAAATTTACCCCTTGCTCATGTTCTGGTGTTGGTTTTTTTCAATAACAGTTTTGGAGAAAAATAACATTTAATTTGCACTACTCTGGCATATATATGCAGTTGTAATCTAATTTTCAGATAAATTTAAATTGCCAGCAAAGCAATTAAATTAGTATTTTTAACTAAAAATCGAGTTAATAATTAAAATACTTAAACTATCAATAATTTGTAGGTAAAATGTGTTTGACTAAGGCTAAACTATGCTTACAAAGTGCAGGTAAATAGCCAAAAATACATGACATTTTAAACCTGACTAGTTAGAATAGATCGTCTTCAACTTCCCCACTCCACACTGGATAACCATCATGGCCGGTAATAACGTAATCTGGTTTGAAAATTTGCGCATGACTGACGTTGAAAGCGTTGGCGGCAAAAATGCTTCTCTTGGCGAGATGATTTCACAGCTCACCGAAAAAGGTGTGCGTGTTCCCGGTGGCTTTGCTACCACTGCCGAAGCCTATCGCAAATTTCTTGCCTACGAAGGTTTGAGTGAACGAATTAATAACGAACTCAAGGCGCTAGATGTCGATAATGTTGCCGAATTGGCAAGAGTAGGTAAACAAATCCGTCAATGGATTATGGATACCCCATTTCCACCTGAACTGGAATCAGATTTACAGGCTGCATGGGAAAAAATGGTGGCTGATGCCGGTACAGACCAGATTTGTGTTGCTGTGCGCTCTTCTGCTACGGCTGAAGATTTACCAGATGCATCATTTGCAGGCCAGCAAGAAACATTTCTGAATATCAGTGGCTATGATAATGTCAAGGAAGCTATGCATCATGTATTTGCTTCATTGTATAATGACCGAGCCATCTCCTATCGTGTCCACAAGAATTTTGCTCATGATGTAGTTGCTCTTTCGGCTGGTGTACAGCGGATGGTACGTTCTGATAAAGGCGCATCCGGTGTAATGTTCACCATGGATACCGAATCTGGATTTGATCAGGTAGTATTCATTACTTCATCCTATGGATTAGGTGAAACGGTAGTACAGGGCGCAGTCAATCCTGACGAATTTTACGTCCATAAGCCAACTCTTCGTGCAGGCCGTCCGGCCATTCTTCGTAAAACCATGGGCTCAAAACTGATAAAAATGGTTTTCACCGATGCTGCACAGGCTGGTAAATCAGTTCAGACTGTAGATGTTGATCCTGTTGAGCGGAAGAAATTCTCCATCAGCGCTGAAGAAATCACTGAGCTGGCTCAGTATGCGCTGATTATTGAAGAACATTATGGCCGTCCGATGGATATCGAATGGGGACGTGATGGTATCGATGGTAAACTTTATATTCTGCAAGCACGTCCTGAAACAGTAAAATCTCAGGAAAATAGTAGTCGCATACTGCGCCGTTACCAGATTAATGATAAATCTGCCGTTCTGGTTGAAGGGCGTGCCATTGGCCAGAAAGTGGGTCAGGGCAAAGTAAGACTGGTTAAAAGCGTCGATGAAATGGACAAGGTTTTACCAGGTGATGTGCTGGTTACCGATATGACTGATCCGGACTGGGAACCAGTAATGAAACGCGCTTCTGCGATCATTACCAATCGTGGTGGCCGAACCTGTCATGCTGCCATTATTGCTCGTGAACTGGGTATTCCCGCTGTAGTGGGTTGTGGTAATGCCACTTCCGCTTTGCTAGATGGTCAGGAAGTAACAGTATCCTGTGCCGAAGGTGATACAGGCTATGTTTATGAAGGCTTATTGAAAGTTGATGTTAATGAAATACTGCTAGACAATATGCCGGAATCCCCTGCCAAAATCATGATGAACGTAGGTAATCCGGAGCTGGCTTTCAGCTTCTCTGGTTTGCCCGGCTATGGTATTGGTCTGGCTCGCATGGAATTTATTATTAACCGCCAGATTGGTATACATCCTCGCGCTTTACTGGATTTTGACCAGCAGGATGAGCAGATGCAGGCTACCATCACCGATCGTATGGCTGGCTATACCTCTCCAGTAGATTTTTATGTTGATAAAATTGCTGAAGGTGTTGCCACTCTAGCTGCTTCAGTTTATCCGAAAAAAGTGATTGTGCGCATGTCTGACTTCAAGTCAAACGAATACGCCAATCTGATTGGTGGTAATAAATACGAGCCACATGAAGAAAACCCAATGTTGGGTTTCCGTGGTGCAGCACGTTATGTTTCAGATGATTTCAAAGACTGCTTTGCGCTTGAATGTAAAGCGCTAAAATATGTTCGTGATGAAATGGGACTGACTAACGTCGAAATCATGATTCCATTCGTACGCACTCTGAAAGAAGCAGAACATGTGGTGCGAGCTTTGAAAGACAATGGTCTGGAGCGCGGAAAAAATGGTCTGCGGCTAATCATGATGTGCGAATTGCCAAGTAATGCTGTACTGGCTGAACAGTTTCTGAAATACTTCGATGGCTTCTCTATCGGTTCCAACGATATGACTCAGTTAACTCTGGGTGTGGATCGTGATAGTGGCGGTGCGATTGCAGGTACTTTCGATGAACGCGATCCGGCTGTTAAAGTAATGTTTAGTCTGGCAATCCAAGCTTGCCGCAAGTTAAATAAATACATTGGAATTTGTGGACAAGGGCCATCTGACCATGCTGATTTTGCCAAATGGTTGATTGAAGAAGGAATTGAAACTATTTCTCTCAATCCTGATACTGTGATTGAAACTTGGTTGTATCTGGCAAAAGAATTGAAAAAATAATTTTTTCAATTAATTATAATAAAGGTCGCTATTTTAATGGCGGCCTTTATTTTATAAATATATGAATGCATTGATTTTACTCATTTAGCTTTTCAAACAGCTGAAATATAGTCTGGAATTAATTAGCCAATTTGATATTAGTCCTTTCTGATACATACAATCTAAATCTTATAATGCTAATTAGATGCTTTGCAGTATATGATATAGGGTAATAGAATTTTAGAAATGTAATGATTTAGCCAATGAAAATGAAGGCTGCAATATTACTTGTATGGTGGCGCAGAGGATCTTATTGTGTATTCAGAATAAATCTTATTTAATTTGTTGAAATTTTTTCTGTATAAGTTATATGGCTGATAACTGTTTGTAACGAATTTTGGTTATGAAATATTGGAAGCGTATACTGTAATAAAAAAACAGATAGCAAAGCTATCTGTTTTTTTAGATGGTGGCTTATTTCTTATCTTTTTTATCGGTGGCTTTGGCTGGTTTTTTGGCCGCAAGTCCTAACGATTGATTCCATTTAACTGGGTCTTTTACCAAGTCAAGAGCCGTTTTTAATTGCTCATCTTTAGCTGGGTTGGGCTCACGTCGAGCAAGCCAATCATCTTCATCTTTTTTCTTGTTACTTTTTGGCGTACTAGCTTTAGTGTCCTTGGTACTAGCTTTATCAGCATTATCATCCATATTATGAATGGCAGGTTCGCTGGCGGTAGGCGGCAGAGTAGTTTTTTTCTGACCACTTAACAGTTCACCATTAACTTCCTTGCCACCCAATGGATTGCTTAGATGTCCACCCAAATCAGCCTCACGGCTTTCAAATTTGCGGTTTTTATCTTTCACTTCAACATCAGGTACGATGCCTTGTGCCTGTATAGAACGGTCATTAGGAGTGTAATATAAAGCTGTAGTTAGTTTAACAGCACCACCATTGGATAATGGAATAACTGTTTGCACAGAACCTTTACCAAAACTCTGTGTACCTACAATCACAGCACGCTTGTAATCCTGTAATGCACCAGAAACGATTTCTGAAGCAGAAGCAGTACCCGAATTTACTAAAACTGTGATTGGGATAGTCTTCATTTCATCAGATATATTAATTAGTGGATCACTGCCTTTTACGACATAATCCTTTGGAATTGCTTTTAAGACCATTCCTTCTTTTTTATCTCGGTTTTTGGTGCTGACTACCTTTACTCCGGGTTTCAAGAAAACTGCGGATACACCAACAGCACTATTTAATAAACCGCCTGGATCATCTCGTAAATCCAGTACTAAACCTTTAAGTGGCTGTTTGTTCTGCTGTTCCAGATTTTTAATGGCATCCGCCAGTAAGCTTACTGTATGTTCTTGGAATTGAGTAATGCGCACATAGCCATAATCCGGTTCCAGTAGTTTATAGCGCACACTTTTAACTTTGATGATTGCCCTTGTCAGGTGTACCACTATAGGCTGGGTCTCATCTTTGCGTGCCAGTGTAAGCGTAATGCTGGTTCCTGGTTTACCACGCATTTTTTTCACGGCTTCAGTTGCTGTCATGTTGCGGGTAGACTCATTGTTGATTTTAACAATGTAATCTCCGCTTTTAATACCAGCGCGATCAGCCGGTGTGTCCTCAATTGGCGCCACAATTTTAATCAGCCCGTCTTCTGAACTGATTTCCATACCTAAACCACCAAATTCACCAGTGGTGCTTTCCTGTAAGTCAGTATAATCTTTACCTGTTAGGTATTCTGAGTGTGGGTCAAGGTTATTGACCATACCTTTCATTGCACCTTCCAGAATCGCATCATCGGTTTTATTCTCGACATAATTGGCTTTAATCTGTCCATATACTTCAGCCATTGTATGCAGCGATCTTACTGGTAAAGCCTCAGACTTTTCATTGGCATAACCCTGTACACTCAGCGTAAGAATCATGCCACTGAAAGCACCTAAGGTATATAAAGCAGCTTTTTTTAATCTAGATTTAGCCATTATTTCTGTAGTTCTTTCTGATAACGACGATAATTCAGGGGATAAATGTCCTGTTTGTAACAGGATTCACAAAAATTCTAAACCGGGCAAAGTGTACACTATAAAGTTACCTGAGGTAATAGAATAATGCCATAATGAGTTTTAGCGTAACCATGATAATGGGTTCATTGCCTGATTATGGTAACGAATTTCAAAATATAATCCATTTTGACCATCTGGTAAATGACCACTGATACCAATGTTTTGACTAGCTCCAACCTTGTTGCCGGTTGAGACGCTGATTGAAGACAAGCCTGTATAAATGCTGATATAGCCTTCACCATGATCAATAATAACAGTATTGCCATAGCCCTGTAAAAAGGCCGCATAGGCGACAGTACCGCTGGCAATACTATGCACTAAGACATGGTTGCAGGCAAAAAACTGACCTTTCCAGATACCGCCACCGGGTCTGCTTTCTCCAAATTTTCCGGCGATAGTGCCGTTAACAGGCCGTGGCAGACGCCCTTGTTTTTGAGCTAGCCCTTTAACTATCGGTGTCTGGATACCTTCTGTAGCCTGCAATGCCATGTCTTCTGCGGTTAAAGTAGAGATTAGTTTGGTGTTGTCTGGATTAATATTGTTATTGGTGGTTGTATGTGCCTGAGCTGAAGTTTTAGATTTATCAGGATTGTCTTTGCTGGATTTGGCAGGAGTGTGTGCCAGTCGGCGCATGGTTGCCTGCGCAGACAGGCGGCTTAATAGTTTATTCAATCGTTTTTCATCAGCCTTTAATGATTGCAGCTGTTTATGTTGTGCTGATAACTGCTGGTTGATAACGCTGTATTTATTTAACTGGTTTGCATGTTGTGCATGCAGTTTGTTAATAATCTGCTGTTGCTGTTGCCGTAATGCGGCTAGCTGTTTTTGTTGGGTATTTACTGCCTGTTGCTGGGCATTCATACGCAACTGCTGTTTGCGTAGACGTTGAATAACCTTTTCATTCGCTTCATTCAGATAACGAATGTATTGCAAAGATCGACCTTTCTGATCAGAAGAGTCTTTTTTAAGCATTAAATACACACTGTTGGGTTGACGGTTGCGATAATGTGCATTAAGCAGACGTGCTATCTGGGTCTGTGTTTCTGTAATCTGAGTACGGGTTTTATCCAGATTAGTTTGCAGTATCTGCAATTGCCGCATGCTGGCTCGTTGCTGCTGCTGGATACGGCTAAGTTCATTCTTAGCACGCTCCAGCTGTTGACCTGTTGCAGCCATCGAAGCATCAATTTTTTTCTGCTCAACGGTGGTTTTTGTAATCTGATTCTGGGTTACGGATATGGCCTGATGTACCTGTCTCAGCTCACCAGTTGGCTGTATCTTCTGATTATTGGCAGCCATGACCACAGAAGTAACAATGCTGTAACAGATCAGGTAAAGGCTGAGTAGAGATTTCATTATTTATCTACAAATTCAATCAGGTTTTGCCCAGTCATTTCTGCTGGGGGTGTCAGTCCCAGAGCAGTTAATAATGACGGAGCCACATCTTTCAGTGCACCACCGGTGTGAATGATTGCTTTACGGCCAATATAGATAAACGGTACAGGTTCAATTGTATGCTGAGTATGTGGCTGCTGATTATGCTCATCATACATATGTTCACAGTTACCATGATCAGCGGTGATGATAACTTCTCCGCCGACGGCCAGTGCTGTATCAACCACACGAGCTACACAGCTATCCAGCGTTTCGACGGCTCTAATGGCTGCATCAAGTGAACCTGTATGACCAACCATGTCACCATTGGCAAAATTACAGATAATAACGTCATGGCGATGATGCTGCAGGCTGTCAATAATCTGCTCGGTAATGCCAATGGCGCTCATTTCTGGTTGCAAATCATATGTGGTGACTTTGGGCGAAGGTATCATAATCCGCTCTTCACCAATATATGGTTCTTCTCTTCCACCACTGAAAAAATAGGTTACATGCGGGTATTTTTCAGTTTCTGCTATGCGTAACTGTCTAAGTCCCTGTGTTGCCAGAAATTCGCCCAGACCGTTAGTTACCGTCTGGCGCTCGAACATCGCAGGATGGGTAAACTGTGTGCCATAAGCAGTAATGCTGGCAAAATATCCGGGCTGTATACGATACTTACGCTCAAAACCGGAAAAATTGCTAAAGGTGAGTGCCTGAGTTAATTCACGCGCACGATCTGCACGGAAATTAAGAAATAAAATGGCATCACCATCGGTTAGGCCAACTTTTGGGCTGATAACTGTGGGTTTGATAAATTCATCTTGTTCGCCACGCGCATAGGCTGCTTCCAGTGCCGCTGTGGGTGATGCAGCCTGATAGGGGGCATCACCAAACAATGCGTTGTATGCAGCCTCTATTCTATCCCAGCGGTTATCCCTATCCATGGCAAAAAAGCGTCCAACTACTGCTCCACATAAAACTTGCGGATGCTGCTGCATATAATGTTCCAGACGCTGTAGATAAGGATGTGCACTTTGAGGCGGAGTGTCACGGCCATCCAGAAATGGATGAATAACAATTTTTTGCATGCCTGCGGCTATTGCCGCGTCCATTACCGCAAAAAAATGCTCTATATGACTATGTACACCACCATCAGAAAACAGTCCTAACAAATGGACTGTGCGATTGGGATTCTTCCATGCCTGTTGCAATACAGAATTGTGTTCAAGGGTATGGTCTTCAATTGCCATATCGATACGGGTAATATCCTGTGGCACAATCCGTCCGGCTCCGATATTTAGATGGCCTACTTCGGAATTGCCAAACTGGCCGATAGGTAATCCAACCATACGTTCGGAAGCATCAATAGTGCCATAAGCATAATGCTGGCGATAATTATCTATATGTGGTGTATGTGCTAGTAAAATAGCGTTGTCATCACCATCGGCGCGATGGCCGAAACCATCCAGAATTAAAAGAACAATAGGTTTGATTAATGACACAGTTGGCCTTTCTGTGATGGAGTGTGGCTGCTTTGAATATAGCCTACCAGCAATATCAGTAGATATACGGTTTAAGTACCGGATAAAATAATCTTGTTTAGAGTAAGATAGGATTATAGCGAAAAGCACTGGCTTGAGAAACAACCAGACAGACCCAATTTAACAATAAATTAATTCTGTATAGTCTGATATCATTTTCATGGAATAGCACAATATGGCTGCACAACAAGGCACTCCTTCAAGTTTTTCTCTGGCCAATCACTTTCTCATTGCCATGCCGGCGATGGAAGACCCGTTTTTTAAAGAAAGCGTGATTTATCTGTGTGAACATAGTGCAGACGGTGCAATGGGCATTATTGTAAACAAACCATCTCCAATTATGATGGATTTGCTGTTTGATTCAGCCAAGACACCAACTCCTGAGCGTTTTCATGGACAAAACGTATTGATGGGCGGACCGGTTCAGGTAGACCGTGGCTTTTTGGTACATACTCCTGCCGGATCATGGGAAAGTAGTTTAATGGTTACTGATGATATTGCTATCACTACATCACGCGATATTATTATGGGTCTTACGCAGGAAAATGAAGTAAATAAAGCTGTCGCCACTATTGGCTATTCTAGCTGGTCTGCTGGCCAGCTAGAGCAGGAACTGGCGAATAATAGCTGGATTTCAACGCCTGCTGATATGCAGATTCTGTTTGATATGCCTTATAAACAACGTTATAAAGCAGCCTTGCAGCTATTAAATATTGATATTACTAATCTGAGTGGATTGGTAGGACATGCCTGAGACAATTATTCCTCCTATTCAGTATGGTACTGTACTTGGCTTTGATTTTGGTACCACACGAATTGGTGTGGCAGTCGGTGAAGCGGAGCTGGCCACAGCACATCCACTGGAGACTATTAAAGTTGTCAGCAATGAACAATGTTTCAGCCGTATTGCAGCACTAATTAAAGAATGGCGGCCTCAAGTACTGGTTGTTGGTTTACCTACTCATGCCGATGGCGCAGCTGATGAGGCAACTTCTTTATGCCGTCGATTCGGTAACCGGCTACATGGGCGCTTTCATTTACCCGTATATTGGGTAGATGAGCGCTGGACTTCAGCCGTGGCCGACAGCTTGTTAAGTGAGGCAGGCGTATTTGGCAGAAAGCGCAAACAGGTATTGGATCAGGTAGCAGCACAGGCTATTCTGACTACTTTTTTTAGTGCCGGAGCCAGCCAAGCACGACTGGATTAATTAATTTTAGTTGAGCTGTTTTCCAGATAGTTCACTTATTTTCAATGTACGTTTGTCTGTAGTCTGTTCTACTTTTATTCTATGATAGGTAAAACCAGCCTATCATTTTGCCTTCTTTGGATATTTCGATTATCCGAAATCATTTTCTTATGACAAAATAGGGTTTTATTTTATCTGAACCGGCGATAAACTTAATTTCATTAAGCAGAGAAATGATTCACCTATACTAGGAGAAATGATGAATACAGACTGTACTATCAACCTTAATACTATTGAAGCCAAAACTAAAGCCAATATTCTCGCTGAGGCATTGCCGTATATTCGTCGCTTTTCCGGCGTTACTATGGTAATTAAATATGGCGGCAATGCAATGACTGATCCGCAATTGAAGGAAAGTTTTGCTAAGGATGTGGTGCTGCTTAAGCTAGTAGGGATTCATCCGGTTATTGTACATGGCGGTGGCCCACAGATTAATGAATTGTTACAGAGAGTAGGTAAGAAAAATCACTTTATTCAAGGTATGCGGGTAACAGATAGTGAAACCATGGATATTGTGGAAATGGTACTGGGGGGCTGTGTTAATAAGGAAATTACTTCTCTACTGAATCAACATGGTGGCCATGCAGTGGGAATTACTGGCCGTGACAATCATTTTATTAAAGCAAAGAAAATGTTTGTGGCAACACCTGAAAATGCACAGCAGGATATCGGACAGGTTGGCGAGGTTGAGGCGATTGATACAGCTTTGATTAAAAAAATGGTAGAGCATGGCTATATTCCTGTTGTTGCGCCTATTGGTGTAGGCGAGCAGGGTGAAGCTTTTAATATTAATGCTGATGTAGTAGCCGGTAAGCTGGCAGAAAGTTTGGAAGCAGAGAAGCTGATTATGCTTACCAATACTGTTGGTGTGCTTGATAAAAACAATCAGTTACTTACCCGCTTAACTCCCGCTGATATCCATGCTTTAATCGCCGATGGCACTTTGCAAAATGGTATGTTGCCTAAAATCAATGCTACATTGCAAGCCGCTATGCATGGCGTGCACAATATTCATATTATTGATGGGCGCGTCCCCCATGCTTTGTTGCTGGAAATATTTACTGATAAAGGGGTTGGTACGATGATTCTTGGCCGGGATGAACAGGCAGAGTAATCTGATTTGATCTGCTTGGTGGTATTTAATTATCGTGAAATTAAAGATTTAATAAAATTTTAGTATCAAATGCGTTTAAAAAGCTTGACAGTAAAATTACAAACGCTATAATTTCGCCTCATTCCCTGATAGCTCAGTCGGTAGAGCGACGGACTGTTAATCCGCAGGTCCCAGGTTCGAGCCCTGGTCGGGGAGCCAGATTAAAAAAAGCACTCAAATGTTTGAGTGCTTTTCTCATTGCTGATTCTAATAATTGATTACATACCAACTTTAATTAGTTTTACATCAAAGATTAATACGCTGTTAGCCGGAATGGCACTAGTCGGACTTTGATCACCATAGGCCAGATTTGCCGGAATGTAGAAGGTAAAGTCACTGCCTTCAGACATTAATTGCAGACCTTCAGTCCAGCCCGGTATTACGCCATTAAGTGGGAATGTGGCTGGTTTATTATTCCGTTGTGCGGTGCTATCAAATACGGTGCCATCAATTAAGCGACCTTCGTACTGGACGGTAACCATATCTGTAGCCTGAGGTTTCTTACCTGAACCTGCATGATTAATTTTGTATTGCAAACCTGAAGCAGTGGTTTTTACGCCTGTTGCCGTTTTATTTTTGGCCAGAAACTCATCTCCTGCCACCTGTGGGTTTGTGGCAGCCGATTTGGTAACAGCTACCGGCTCACTGCCGGTATTTTTATAATTGTTATCAGTGGAATTACAGGCCGATATAGCCAGCAAAGTAGTGATTCCTATAATAGTGAAAGACCAGCGTTTCATAATTTCTCTCTTAATATTGGAAGAAGAGTAATTATAGCAGCCTCAGGAAAAATAAATTTCTGTTCTGTACAAAAGAGTATCTGTTTTAAGCATTCAGCTCTACATGGAATGGGTACATCTGGTTAATAAGAGATATTACTTAGAGTAGGGTTGAATGAAATGCCATAAAACGAATTTTGCAAAAACTGATAATGGTAATTTGTTTGGACAGTTCGAATCGGCTATAGCTGTTGTCTTTCTGATACCTTTAGTTTTAATTTACACTTAAACACTAAATTTAAAAATAAGGTAAGTTAAAGCACTGAATAACAGTATAAGCTTAAAAATAAACGGCTAATATAACAATATACAATTTATATTAACCAGAATTATAGCTTTGCTGGGCTGTTTATGTGGACTGATAAGAAAATTAGTTATGCCAATTTTATTGAACAGTAATTTTGGATGTCAGATTTGTATTTTACAGGTATGCTTGTTGCCAGTGTTATTTGAATGTTGATAATAACTTGACACTATCAGACACGCAGAATAGAATTAGATCTTATAAGAAGAGGTCAATTCTAAATCTTTTTAATGTCAATTGTGGCAGGTTTAAATCAAATCGACATTCAATAAAAACCTTACTATTCTTTTACATTTCTTATGTATATAAGAATCGGTGACCTAAATTATTTTGAGTCTGTCGACTCATTTTATCTTAAATTCTAATAAATAAGTTCATTTATATCTTTATGCACGTTTCTGAATTACAAAACCAACATGTGTCTGAACTATTGGGCATAGCTGAGGAGTTTGGCATTGAAAACGCCAATCGTTTACGTAAACAAGATCTTGTTTTTGCGATTGTACGAATCAAAATGAAGCAGGGAGAGGCGTTTACCTGTTCTGGTACGCTGGAAATTCTTCCTGATGGCTTTGGTTTTCTGCGTAGTATGGATACATCGTATCTGGCCGGTCCAGATGATATCTATGTCAGCCCAAGCCAGATTCGTCGCTTCAATCTGCATACTGGTGATACGATTGAAGGCAGTGTACGTGTGCCTAAGGATAACGAACGTTATTTTGCACTAGTACGCCTTGATAAAATCAACGGTGATAACCCGGATGTGTGCAAACATAAAATTCTGTTTGAAAACCTGACACCGTTATTTCCAGATCGCCAGTTTGTGCTAGAGCGGGATATTCGATCTGGCGAAAATCTTACTGGCCGCGCCATTGATTTGATTGCTCCGATTGGTTTTGGTCAGCGTGCATTACTAGTGGCTCCGCCAAAATCCGGTAAAACAGTAATGTTGCAAAACATCGCCCATGCAATTACCGCTAATTATCCTAATGCAGAATTGCTTGTACTGTTGATTGATGAACGTCCGGAAGAAGTAACCGAAATGACTCGCTCAGTGCGTGGTGAAGTAGTTTCTTCTACCTTTGATGAACCAGCTACCCGCCATGTACAAGTAGCAGAAATGGTGATGGAAAAGGCCAAGCGTTTGGTTGAACATAAAAAGGATGTCATCATTCTGCTGGATTCAATTACTCGTCTGGCGCGTGCTTATAATACCGTTATTCCTGCTTCTGGCAAGATTCTTACCGGTGGTATTGATGCCAATGCTCTGCATCGACCCAAACGGTTTTTTGGTGCTGCCCGTAATGTGGAAGAAGGTGGCTCATTAACCATCATCGCTACAGCTCTGGTTGAAACTGGTAGCCGTATGGATGACGTGATTTATGAAGAATTCAAGGGCACGGGTAATATGGAATTGCATCTGGATCGACGTATGGCTGAAAAACGTCTGTTTCCGGCAATCAATATTAATCGTTCTGGTACACGTCGTGAAGAATTGCTGGTTTCCAATGACCATCTGCAAAAAATGTGGCTGCTGCGTAAATTCCTGCATCCGATGGATGATATTGAAGCAATGGAATTTATTATTGATAAATTGAAGCAGTCTAAAAATAATGCAGATTTTTTTGATTTGATGCGTGGCAGCAAGTAGACAGTTTCCAGTTCATATAAACCGTGTTTAGTTCTATAAACACGGTTTTTTTAAACCATTGCTACTAAAATCTGACTATGTTCTAGCTTTACAGTTTAGGTAAGTTTGCAAAATTTACTACTGAATAGCGGTGTATACAAATACTAAATATTCCAGCCATAAATTGAGCGCAATTAATACTGTATGTATTGATCAATAGTACAAATAAAAATGGTTGAGAAGTAATAATAGTGCCATACGGATTTTGTATAACGGTAATGTTGCAAAACATTGTCCGTGCAACGACTGCTATTATCCAAATGCAGAATGGCTTGTCCTGCTGATCGATGAGTGTCGGGACGAAGTAACTGATATGTAAATATTTTCCGAAATAATATATTGGTTATAGTACTGACTACATTATTACCACAACCAATATATTTGTTTAGCGTTTCAGATCGTGTACGTGTACGCCTTCTGCGTCAATAGCCAGGTAGCCACCGTAGTTTTCAGCCCAGTCCTGTATGACATAACGCTTGAAAGGCTGATTGTTTAACTGTGACTCATGCACTGCCGGACGGTGTGTATGGCCGTGAATCAGTGTAGGTAGCGTGGACTGAGCATAGTTAGCCATTAATGATTGAATGGCATTTTCAGTCACGTCGGAAATTTCACTCTTGCCTTCATTATTTTTGCGTGTTTCACTCATTTGTCGGATTTGTCCAGCCAGCAGACGCCGTTCTGCGATGGGTTTACTCAGTACTGCCATTTGCCATAGCGGATTGCGGGACTGGGTACGAAATTGCTGATAGGCCACATCATCAGTACATAATTCATCACCATGCATGATTATATAATCATGACCATAGAGATTTATCAGCTTCGGTGCTGTCAATAGCTTAATACCACTTTCAGCTGCAAATTGTTCGCCCAGCAAAAAATCGCGATTACCATGAATAAAATATACTGGGGTGTTAGCTGTGAAGTTTTTTAGCTGAGTTTTGATGAGCTGAATAAATTCGCTGTTGTCATCATCACCAATCCAGACATCAAAAAAATCGCCCAGTATATATAAAGCATCAATATTATTTTGCCATTGTTGCAGGCAGTGCTGAAATAATTCTGTTAATGGCTGCGTCTGTTCAGACAGATGTAAATCAGAGATAAAGATAGTGGTGTTCATTGTTTGTATTTCTGGAAATGTCAGGCTAAAAATTCAGTATACTGTTGTACATCAAAACCAACCAGTACGCGTTGATTGTTTACTAGTACGGGTCGCTTAATTACAGAAGGCTGATTCATCATTAGGTTTATTGCTGCTTCATTACTGCTTAGGGCATTCTGCTGTTCATCGGCACTTAATTTGCGCCATGTGGTACCTTTACGATTAATCAGTGTTTCTTTAGGAATTTGCGTAAGCCAGTGTTGAAGGTCTGTGATTGTAGGTGGTATTTTTTTGAAGTCGATAAATTCAGCGCTAATATGCTGCTCTATTAGCCACTGGCGCGCTTTTTTTACTGTATTACATTGGCTGATACCATAAATTCGGATACTCATGTATGAAAACCTGTATGTTCAGTTAGGTTAGTATTATACCGGTTTGTTCATGCTAGCTTAAGTGTTGGTTTTATGCTTGATTGGCTGTTCAATATTGTGTTAGCAAGCTTCTGTTATGCCGGCTGCGTTGCTAATCTGACATATTGGCAGTATGCTTTAATCAGTCCAGTTTTTATTTTTGATGAGGAAGGCCGGAATGAAGAAGATTAGTATACTTGCTGTGAGCCTGTTGCTGGCAGCCTGTGGTGGTAAGCAGGAGGCGAGTAAAAATAATTTTACAGAAGCGATTAATGAATTTGCCAAGAACGACAAGGTTTGTATGGCCGTTAATCTGGTGCTGGATAATGCTCAGGGAAGCATGAGTAATATGGTTACTCTTGGCAGTAAAGAAATTCGCATTGCCAAAAAAAATAGTGATGGTGACAAAATTAATAAAACTGCTTTGAAACAGATGGAAATTCTTACAGATGCAGATTTATATGAAAAAGGTAAAGATACTACTCTGACAGTGGATGGTAAACCTGATATTGCGCAGGCTGTATACTATCGTACCGCTAAAGGTGAAGCCAATATGCTGAATAATGCACAGGGAAGCCTGTTATGTCTCGGTACACAAAAAGTCGATAAAATTGTGCTCTTTACTGAACCGACACCGGCAAATGGTGTAACCATTACCAAGGTAGTCTATGATGCGAAATTTGTACCAGAAAAATGGGCAGAACATCTACTCAAAACGACAGATGAAAACTGGTGGAAAACTTTACAGGAGCCTCAACGTCGTACTGCTATTTTAGTTTTAACAGATAAAGGTTGGAAAGACGAGCGCGTACTGCATTAAATTAAAGCCTGCTATATTTGTTTACAGCCTATTGATAAATTCAGCTACTGATTCGGTAATGTTAGGTAGTACAATCAGATTTGCTAATTTAGGCTGACAGTCAAAAAAATATCTCCAGAAAAGTATTCAGTCTGGAGATATTTTTTATTAATAGACGGCACGGTAATAATACAATTTATACTACGGCTTCTTCCTTACGTTTTGGTGGTTTAACCAGATTCTGCCGATTTAAGCCAAACATGAGTAGTAACGGGCTAGCTACCAGCACAGAAGAGTAAATACCAAATACGATACCAATAGTTAAGGCCATAGCAAAACCGTGCAAGGCGGCGCCACCAAAAATCAGCATGGAAATAACCATTGCTTCAGTGGAACCATGGGTAATGATGGTTCGGCTCATTGTTGCGGTAATAGCGTTGTCAATGATGGCTGGAACACTTTTACCACGCATTTGCGGCTTGCGGAAGTTTTCGCGGATACGGTCAAATACTACTACCGATTCATTCACTGAATAACCAAGTACGGCCAGTATTCCGGCTAGTACTGTAAGAGAAAACTCCCAGTGAAATAGAGCAAAGCAGCCTAGAATAATCACCACGTCGTGCATATTGGCAATAATGGCAGAAACAGCAAAACGCCATTCAAAACGCATAGACAGATAAATGATGATGCCAAGAACTACCATACCCAGAGCTAACAAGCCATGAGTAACCAGCTCTTCGCCAACCTGCGGCCCAATAAATTCAACCTGTCGTAAACTGACACCTTGTTGATGCTGTTTGAGCAAATCCATTACTTGATTAGACAGTTGCGCAGAAGTCATATTGGCTTTATTGGGTAAGCGAATCATAATTTGCTTATTGGTACCCAGTGCCTGCACCTGTACTTCGCCTAATTTCAGTCCTTCTAGCTCACTGCGAATTTTGTTTAAATCGGCACTCTGTTTGAACTCTACCTCCATCACAGTGCCACCGGTGAATTCAACAGAAAAATTTAGACCGCGTGTGACGAGAAAAAATACAGCCAGAATAAAAGTAATTAATGAAATCGCCGTTGTTAGCTTGCCATAGCTCATAAACGGGATATCGCGTTTGATTTTAAAGAATTCCATAATTAATTAAGCCCTACTTTTACTGCTGGAAGTGTTATCAGCAACCCAGACATGGCCAATAGACAGCCTTTTCAATTTACGTTTGCGGCCGTACCACAAGTTAACAATGGCACGTGACACCACTACGGATGAGTACATGGAAGTAAGAATCCCCAGACAGTGCACTACAGCAAAACCACGGATAGGGCCTGAACCAAAAATCAGTAAGGCAAGACCGGCAATCAGTGAAGTGATGTTTGAATCCACAATGGTATGCCAAGCATGATCGTAACCAGCGTTAATTGATATCTGCGGTGTATTACCATGTCGTAATTCCTCGCGAATACGCTCGTTAATCAATACGTTTGAGTCGATGGCCATACCCAGTGTAAGAGCAATAGCAGCAATACCTGGTAGGGTTAGAGTAGCCTGCATAGCAGACAGGATGGCAATTAAAAACAGCAAATTACATGACAGCGCAACTACTGAAAACAGGCCAAACAGCCGATAGTAAAGCATCATGAATACGGCTACTATTACAAAACCCCATAGGGTTGAATGGAAGCCCTTGCTAATATTTTCCTTACCCAGTGATGGACCAATGGTACGTTCTTCGATAATTTTCATAGGTGCTGCCAGAGAACCCGCACGCAGCAGCAAGGCGGTATCATTGGCTTCGGCAATATTCATATTGCCCGAAATGATAGTTTTGCCGCCGGGAATAGGTTCATTGATTACCGGAGCTGTAATGACTTCTGCTTTGCCCTGATCAATAAGAACCATGGCCATACGTTTGCCAACATTGTTGCGGGTAAGGTCGGCAAAGATGCTGGCACCTGTGCTATCAAAATTCACGCTTACACCCGGTTGGCCTCGGTCATTGAAGCTGGCCTGTGCATCATTGATGTTGTCACCAGTTAGCTCAACCTGTTTGCTGACCAGCGTTGGGGCACCATTGCCAGCTGATGACAGCAGTTCATAACCGTCTGGACTATGTCCCTGCAATGCCTGCTGATACTGATTTGGGTCGTCACTCACCATACGCACTTGCAGGGTGGCAGTACGGCCAATGATATCTTTAGCTTTGGCGGTGTCCTGAACACCGGGGAGCTGTACTACAATTCGATCCGGTCCTGCCTGCTGAATAACAGGTTCTGCTACGCCTAGTTCATTAACGCGGTTATGCAGGGTATTGATATTTTGTGTCACTGCATCGGTACGAATTCTGGCTAGCGCTGTGTTACTCAGGCTCACAATCAGCCGGTCGCCATTTAGGGTGAGTGTAGCGTCGTTAAGATATTTCTTTAATCCTGAAACGGCTGTATTGGCATCAGTAGCGGATTGAAATGGTACGATCAGTGTTTGTCCTTTTTTAACAATATTACCACTGCGAATTTGTAATTTGCGTAGCTGGCGACGAATATCACCGGCATAGCTGTCGAGCGTTTTGTCTACAGCTGATTCCATGTCAACCTGCATGGTGAAATGTACACCACCACGTAAGTCTAAACCCAGAAACATAGGTTTGGCATGGATTTTTTCCATCCATTCAGGAGTATTGGCCAATAGGTTTAATGCCACGATATAACCATCGCCGAATTTGGCTGCAATGGCATCGCGCGCTTTGAGTTGAGTCTCAGTATCGCTGAAGCGTACTTTTAAGCTACCATCGGCGATGAACATGCCCTGATGCTGGATATGTGCCGCAGCAAGTGCCTGTTGTACCGAATTTTCGGTTTGCTCATTAATGGTAATGGCCTGACGGTTGGTAGAGATTTGGACTGCCGGTATCTCGCCAAAGAAGTTGGGAATGGTATATAACAGCCCCAGTATTATTGAAACGATGATAAGCAGGTATTTCCACAAAGGATAACGATTCATATTTGCTGCCTTGCTTGCAGACTGTTGTTTTAGAATTTAGGTGAAGAAAATAAAGGCCGCAACTTTAAAGTTGCGGCAGGAAAACTGATTTTATTCTGGTACTTTGCCACTGATGGCATTGCGTTCAAATTCAACCTCTACTTTTGGTGCAATTTCCAGAGTAAAGTATTGTTCATTAACTTTGGTAATTTTGCCGACAATGCCTGCCAAAGTGATAACTTTGTCGCCTTTTTTCAACTCAGTTAGCATCTGCTGATGTTTTTTATGCTTGCTTTGCTGCGGACGAATGATGAGAAAATAAAAGATAACGAGAATTAATAAAAGTGGTAAAAATTGCATGAGGCTACTCTGTGAACCGGCAGAGTTTGCAGCATAAGCAAAATCAATCATGGGGATACTCCGTATGATTTAGGTAAATAACGCTATTAAACCAGACATTGTAATCGGCAATGGTAATTTTATCCAGTTTTGAACGGCAGTACCGGTGAATAAACCGCCTCTGGCTATTAAGGTTGTTACAACAGGCTTAAGTCTGCCATAGAGGTTATCTTTTCAGCGGTGATGATGAAATGATCGAGCAGCCGTATTTCCAGCAGGTTCAATGCAGCTTTTATCTGTTTGGTAAACTGGATATCACTGTTTGAAGGCATTGCAGATTGTCCCGGATGATTATGAGCTAGAATGATTGAGGCTGCGCGATGATTTAAAGCGGTGGTAGCAACTTCACGGATATATACTTTGGTCTCATTGATGGTACCTCGTGCCAGCTCGATGGTATGCATTAATTCATTGCGCTGATTCAGCAGTAATGCTACGCATACTTCAACTTTTTCATGGCCAATGTGTAGACGTAGGTAATCAGCTACAGCTTCGGGCTGGGTAAAAACAGGGCGACGTTGCATTTCTTCTGCCAGCATGCGCCGGCTGATTTCGCGAATAACGGCAAATTGGGTATAACTGGCCATACCCATGCCATGGTGCTGGCACAACTGCTGACAGTCCGCTTCCAGTAAGGCTCGTAAACTGCCCATTTTTGAGATGAGCTCACGGGCAAGGTCTACCGCACTCATGCCACGTGTACCAGTACGCAGTAAAATAGCAAGTAGCTCAGTATCACTTAAGGCCGTAGCACCTAGTTTAAGAAGTTTTTCCCGTGGACGGTCATGTTGCGGCCAGTGCTTAATGCTCATTATTACGTTATTGTCATTTAAAGACATAATCATAATATAACTTGACAATAAAATAAATTGGCTCTGGGTATAAATTTCTCACTTCACTAAACAGCTTCCAACTCAGCGCATTTTTTAAGATAAATCTACTCTTCTTGGTTATGATAGCGTTTATATGCTTGTTGAAAATGAAATTTCACTGTTTCACTGGGTTTTCTATCGCATAAGCTAAAAATTATAATAGCAATTGAAGCAAACAAAAATCCGGGAATCAGTGCATACAGATCAAACCATTTAAAATAGATCCACACTAATACGGTTATCGCACCAACAATCATACCGGCTAATGCTCCATTACGTGTCATGCGCGACCAAAATACTGAGAAAATGATAATCGGACCAAATGCGGCACCAAAGCCAGCCCACGCGTGGCTCACTAAATCTAAAACGCTATTATTTGGATTAATCGCTAATAAGATTGCAATCACAGATACTAATAAGACCATAATCCGTCCAACCCAGACAAGCTCTCTTTCTTTTGCTTTTGGTCTGAAGAAAGCTCGATAAAAATCTTCTGTTAGGGCACTTGAGCAGACTAATAACTGACAGCTTAATGTGCTCATTACCGCAGCAAGAATTGCTGCCAGAACTATGCCAGCAACCCACTGATTGAATAATAATTTTGATAGCTCTATAAATATGCGTTCATGCTTGCCATTATTAACCAGATAAGCCAGTTCAGGATGATTAGCAAAAAACGCTATTCCAAAAAAACCAACGGTAATGGCACCGGCTAAGCATAGAATCATCCATGTCATACTGATGCGACGTGCATTTTTCATTACTTCGTGCGAATCAGCGGCCATAAATCTGGCTAAAATATGAGGCTGCCCAAAATAGCCTAAGCCCCAGCCAAGCAACGAGATTATTGCAATCACATCCATATGAGCAAATAGGTCTGTATATTCTGGATTAAGAGACTCAATATAAGCTATGGCGTCAGAAAAACCGCCAGCGTTTATCATCACCATGATTGGCGTTAAAATCAAGGCAAACATCATCAAACTAGCCTGAATGGTATCTGTCCAGCTAACAGCTAAAAAACCGCCAATAAATGTATAAGTAATGGTCGCTCCGGCTCCTGCTAACATCGCCCAGCCATAACTCATACCAAAAGTACTTTCAAATAATTTAGCCCCAGCCACTACGCCGGATGCACAATAAATAGTAAAAAAGATAAGAATGATTACTGCTGAAATGATGCGCAGCAATGAGCTGTTGTCATCAAAGCGGTGAGCAAAATAGTCTGGTAAGGTTAATGAATTATGATTAATTTCAGTAAAAACACGTAGTCTGCCGGCAACCAATAACCAGTTCAGATAGGCTCCAGTTATCAAACCAATAGCAATCCAGCTTTGTGAAATACCAAACAAAAATACAGCCCCCGGCAGCCCCATCAGCAGCCAGCCACTCATATCGGAAGCACCAGCTGAAAGTGCTGTCACCATGCTGCCAATACGCCGTCCACCTAAAATATAATCACCAAAGTTTTGCGTTGATCGATAGGCAAAAAAACCAATTGCGATCATTCCTAAAATGTACACAGCAAAGGTGACAATCATTGGTAAGGACATATCTTTGACAAACCCCGTTTATAAAATTAAAAAAATAGTAAGCTGGCTTTAGCATAACAGTTTCATGCTAAAACGCATGACAAATTATTAAAATAATAATATCAATAGTTTAGTATTTTAATAAACATTTGTATATGAAGTATATAATATTTTGTATACGCATATTGCTTACACTTGTTGTTTGGCACAGACCACTTGAAAGCAAACAGTGGAAAGTTAAAAGTGCATATTAAATATCCAATGAGCGAAGCTGTCTATCAATTATTTACTTAAACTGCTTTCTGCCATAGTTTTTTTTTGCTTAGATAGTAAATAACAGATGTAGAAGTTAACAAATCTTTACATCACTCAGTAATAGCCCAATGTAGCTGAGTGATTTTAGCGTTAGGATTGATAAGTTAAAAAATATATTACGCGCATCAGCGCCTTTTTATATAGCTGCAATTCTTTTATGCCAGCAATTATATTAAGAATTGCTTAAGGCAAAATCGTTAAAAGAGTAGAAGAACAGTAGTGTTAGAAAAAAATAAGATTAGCCGTCAGCCCAGATTAATTTGAAAAGGGCGATGCACAATGAAGACATATCAATTTGCTGTTTTAGTTCCGCTATTAAGCAGCATACTGAAAGGACTGTATGATTTAACTTGAAATAAGATTACATAGTTATAAAAGTATTATATAGGGTTTTACCATCACGCCAGAAGCTCAGGTAAAATAAAAATATCACTCAATGATTTTAGTCATCCCTATTGACGATAAACAGGTTATTAAAATATCCAATTGTTGATTCTGTAATCAGAAGAAATTGCATAATCGCGCCTACAGGCAAGCATCAGAATTAATGTGAGCAATATCATTCTTTGTTTTGCCAAATTTAGAGAAAATTTTATTGGAAAGATTGTATGGTAAAACAAAAAACTCAGTTTCAATGTCGCAATTGTGGCGGTAATTCACCCAAATGGCAGGGTCGTTGTCCGCATTGTGGTGAATGGAATACACTAGAAGAAACAGCAGTTTTACCTGCTGTTGCATCCAATAGCCGTTTTCAGTCATGGGCAGCCGGCCAAACGCAGGTGCAGTTGCTGGCAGAAGTGAGTGCGGTTGAGGTGCAACGCACTGCTACTGGCATGGGAGAACTAGACAGGGTTCTTGGTGGTGGCTTAGTTGAAGGCGCAGTCATTCTCTTGGGTGGGGATCCGGGGATTGGTAAATCCACATTACTGTTGCAAACAATAGCTCAGATGGCAGAGCAGGAATCAGTATTATATGTTTCCGGAGAGGAGTCGGCACAACAAGTAGCTTTACGTGCTCAGCGCTTGGGTGTACATGCAGACAAAGTACATTTACTGGCAGAAATCAGAGTTGAAGCGATCAGTGCTGCTATTGCACGCCAGCAGCCCAGAGTGGTTGTGATTGATTCGATTCAGACCATGTATTCGGATAGTATTACTTCTGCACCCGGATCTGTATCACAAGTGCGGGAGTGTGCAGCCCAGTTAACCCGACTGGCCAAACAGCAAGGCATCAGTATGCTGCTGGTTGGACATGTAACCAAAGACGGAGCGATTGCCGGACCACGTGTGCTGGAGCATATGGTGGATACAGTGTTGTATTTTGAAGGTGAAACACACTCAAATTACCGCATGATTCGGGCAATTAAAAACCGTTTTGGTGCTGCTAATGAGCTGGGTGTTTTTGCGATGACGGAAAAAGGACTAAAAGGGGTATCTAACCCTTCGGCTTTATTTTTATCAAGTTATCGTGACGATGTACCCGGTTCCTGTGTACTGGTCACACAGGAAGGTTCACGCCCGTTGCTGGTGGAAATTCAGGCACTGGTTGATGATGCGCATGGCTTTTCGCCTAAGCGATTAACTGTGGGGCTAGCTCAGGAGCGCCTGTCCATGTTGTTGGCTGTGCTGAATCGCCATGCTGGTATTGCCTGTTATGATCAGGATGTATTCCTGAATGCTGTCGGTGGCGTAAAAATTACCGAACCGGCGGCCGATTTGGCTGTCATTCTGGCTATGTTGTCCAGTTATCGTAACCGCCCATTGCCGGAAAAACTGATTGTATTTGGTGAAGTTGGTTTATCAGGTGAAATTCGCCCTGTACCACGTGGACAAGAACGGCTACGCGAAGCAGAAAAGCTGGGATTTACGCATGCCATCGTTCCGGCGGCTAATTGTCCGAAACGTGTAGCTGATTTTCCCAGTTTGACTATTATCGGAGTAAACTCGGTACAAGAAGGTGTGGATGCAACCCGACGCGATTGAATTGATATTTGCCTGAGTCAGATTAAAAAATTAGGCTTAAGCTTGTAACTATCATTTGCTTAAATATTTTTTGATAAAAATTGATGGAGATGAAAATATGTCACAACCAATAAAGCTAGTTGCCATAATGGAACTGAAAACCGGTGCATGGCCGAATATTGCAGCAGCAGTTGAGGAGTGTGTGACACGGTCAAGTCAGGAATTAGGCAATATTTTTTATACAGTTAACAATGATTTGGATAAAGCTGATCGCATTGTATTTATAGAATGCTGGGCTAATCAATCTGCAATTGATGAACATAACCGTACCACCCATTTTCAAAATCTGATTAAAACTGTTGAACCATATTTGCGTGAACCTATGAAATTATTAAAATTAAGTGAAGTTACAACCTTTTAAACTGGATCTGTCTGCATTTTACTTAAGAATAACGGATAATGTGACCAGAATCTGTGATTTTAATAATCAGCTTTCGCCAGATTCATTAACTGGATTTTCACGTAACGGTTAACCTATTCTGGCTTAAACTCTATATTGGTAACGAACAATGAAAACCATTCAAATTGAAGGGCAGCGTGCTGCTTTAGGCAATATTTTTTGTATTGGACGAAACTATACAGAACATGTCAAAGAATTGCGCAATACCAAACCTGATGAACCGGTTGTATTCTTGAAACCAACTTCTTCTCTGGCTCAGGCTGGCGACAATATTAAACTACCTGCATATAGCCGTGATGTACATCATGAATGTGAGCTTGTCATTTATATTAAAGAAGATGCTGTTGATGTAAGTGAGGAAAAAGCACTGAACTATGTAGGAGGCTATGCCATCGGACTTGATTTAACAGCGCGCGATGTGCAGACAGAGTTAAAGAGCAAAGGGCTGCCATGGGAAAAAGCCAAGGGATTTCCTACAGCAGCCTGTGTTTCGCACTTTATTACGCCAGATAAAGTAAACGATATCCAGTCGCAGGATTTTTGCCTTAAGGTTAATGGTGAAATACGCCAGCAGGGTAATAGCCGTGATATGATGTTTTCCTGCCAGCAAATAATCAGTTATTTGTCCCGTATTTATGGCTTGCAGGCTGGAGACATCATTTATACGGGTACACCAGCAGGTGTTGCGGCAATTGAGTCTGGTGATGTACTGGAATTGATCTGGTCGGAAAAAATTGCAGTTAAATTTCTCGTGGCATGAATTCATTCAGCCTGATAGTTAATACACAAGCGCAATTGTAATTAATTGCGCTTGTATATTTTTACAACAAACTGATCGTTACACTATCTACTCGGTTTACCGCCAACGCTATATAGTGAAATTCCCCCAGAATCTTTACAGTACCTTTATAATGATGCGTTTTAAAAACTGATATCCGTACCATGCCCAGTAAACCATTCTCAGTCCGGCTACCAATATGGTTAATCCTGTATTTTGTTTTATGGATTGTATTACCATTTGCGCTTTCTGCCAGCTATCCGCTAGATGTACCAGAAGGTATTTACTGGGGACGTGAATGGCAATTGGGATATTACAAGCATCCACCACTTTCAAGTTGGATACTGTATTCTTTCTATCATATTTTCGGTCACGTCGGACCGTACATTCTTAGCCAGTGCACTATTGCGCTAAGTATATGGCTGGCTTATCTATTTGGACGACGCCTGATGAGCCCGGGCAGGGCATTTGTAGGTGCTCTGTTTTTATTGGCTATCTTTTACTACACCTGGCCGTCACTGGAATTCAATCATAATATAGCACAAATGCCAGTATGGCTTGGCTTGGTATATCTATTTTATCTGGCTAGCCGAGAAAATCGCTGGCGATATTGGTTGCTGTTTGGTTTGCTGGCTGGCGCTGGTATGCTAGTAAAATATACGTTTAGCATATTGATTATTACCATGGTGTTGTATTCAATATGCACACCATATCGCCGTCTATGGTTGACAGCAAAACCGTGGTTGGCAATTCTGATAGCCTTACTGGTATTTGCGCCGAATCTATACTGGCTGATGCAGCATAACTGGCTACCATTGATTTATGCTTCTGCCCGTTCCGCCGAAGACGCCAGCCGCAACGGCCATTTGGCTGCTTTGGGTTATCTGGGAACTCAGATAATCAATCATCTGCCTCTTATACTGATTCTGCTTATTACCCGTACCCGCCTGAGATTGCGCACACCCAGCCCGATATTGCATCGGTCTGACTGGCGTTTTCTGCTATGGATGGGAATGGCTCCTACATTGATACTGACTTGTGCAGGACTGATTTTCGGACTTGGCTTGCGAGACATGTGGGGTATGCCGATGTGGGGGCTATCTGGGCTGATAATCGTTGCCATGATACCTGATGAAGTATTTAACAATAAAAGCAAGTGCTTACTTAAAGGCATAGCAATATGGGCGTTAATCGTCACCATATTAATGGCTATCTATGTAGAATTTGGTGCACGTATACGCCACAAACCTTCACGCATGGACTGGCCACAAGTTGCGTTGGCCAGACAGGCTGATGAACAATGGCAAACGCTATCTTCATGTAAACTGGACAGCGTAACTGGTTCAGACTGGGTGGTTTTACTGGTTGCTTCCTATTCAAAATTTGCCCCATCCGTAATGGTGTCGGGTTCTGAGTCCTATTCACCGTGGATGAACAGTAGTCGTTTGCAACAGCATGGTACACTTGCTCTCTGGCCAGCTAACGAACAGCCACAAGTACCATGGCTACAGCCCTTAGCGCAACAGCCTGACTTAATTATGAAACAAGGGGAATGGACAATTGCATGGGATAAATTACCTGATCGTGAACCTCTGAAAGTAGTCTGGCAGGCTTATGTACCCAGAAAATGTTTCAAATAACATTGTGCTTGTTTCTTGTAAAACTGAAATCGGGCATTATCTATACTGCGCTGAAATGGTCTCAATCAGTCAGCAGCCTGTGAGGTAAATTATATGGATAAAAATATCATTGGTTTAAGCATTATTCTACCAATATATAATGACGCAGCCGCACTAAGCCGTTTTTTGCCAGAATTATTTACTTTTACCAATCAACAAGACAAATCTTGTGAAATAATTCTGATTGATGATGGCAGTACTGATCACTTAACTGCTACATACGAACAACTCAGGCAACAGCTACCAAGCAACACAGCCTTACGACTAGTACAGTTTTCACGCAACTTTGGTAAGGAAGCTGCCTTGACTGCCGGGCTGGCACAATCGCAGGGCGAACTGGTTACCATGATGGATGCTGATGGGCAACACCCAATATCTGTACTTGAACAGATGCTTGCAGTGATGCATTCCAATAATGTAGACGTAGTAGCCGCTGTACAAACCTCGCGAGAGCACGAAAGCTTATTAATCCGCACATTAAAAAATGGTTTTTATCATTTTATGCAGGATACCCACCGCTTTGAACTGACACCCAACGCCGGAGATTTTCGCCTGATGACGCGTAGAGTAGTACAGGCTCTGCTTCAGTTACCTGAGCGACAGCGTTTCATGAAAGGATTATATGCTTGGGTTGGTTTCGCCACCATCTATATTCCATTTCAGGCATCCTTGCGCCAAACCGGTAAAAGTAAATTTAATTATCTTAGCCTGTTTGAATTAGCACTGATTGGCATCACTTCTTTTTCTCAACGACCGTTACGCTGGATTTCCCGGATGGGGCTGATCATTTCTTTGCTGGCATTAATTTATGGTCTGTATATAGTGGCCGATACCTTATTTTTTGGCAAAGACCTTGCTGGCTGGCCAACGCTAGCCGCTGGAATTATGTTTTCTGCCGGAGTTCAGTTGGTTTGCCTTGGCGTAATTGGTGAGTACATTGGTCGTATATATGAAGAAGTAAAACAGCGGCCACTTTATTTAGTTGATAAAGTCTTAGATAGTCGCGATAAAAAATGAAAATTATTTCCAGACAGGGAATATTGTTTGGTTTGGTAGGAACTATTGCAGCCGCTATGCATTTTTGCTGCCTGTTGCTACTGGTACAGCATGTTCAGCTAAAACCTGTTTTAGCCAATCCATTAGCTTTTTTGTGTGCTTTTGTTATCAGCTTTATCGGACATTATCATCTTACCTTTAGTCAGACCCAGCATTCATGCTTACAGGCTTTGTGGCGCTGGCTGTGCAGCGCTCTGGCCGGTTTCGGCCTCAATCAGATTTTATTCATGGCCGGCATAAAATGCTTTGGTAATCAGGCTTACTGGTGGCTATGGTTTATTGTTACCATCATAGTAACGTTTTTATCTTTTGTTTTGGGTAAATTCTGGGCCTTTAATGAGAAAGTAAATCATGAAGCCAGTAATGATTAATGTAGATGATTTAGGTTTGTCGGCAGCGGTAAACGAAGCCGTGCTGCGTTTAGCACAAATAGGGCGTATACAAGCCACTAGTTTTATGAGTATGGGTACCATTGCATCGGATGAAGTGGCTGAGCTGAAAAAACAAAATATTGATATCGGCCTGCATTTTGACTTAACCGGTTTTACAGCTCTGGGCAGTCTGAAACAGATTCTAATTAAATCTTATTTGCATGCTTGGTCAAAAAGAATTATACAGGATGCGATTAATCGCCAACTTGATGCCTTTGAAGACAAAATAGGTTGCGAACCTATTTTTATAGATGGTCATCAGCACATTCATCAATTTCCACAAATACGTTCTGTCATGCTAAAAACTTTATTGCAACGGTATGGCAATAAAATAGCAGTGCGCAGTACCAAAAGCCCGCAGCACGATATCAAAGCAAAATTAATTTATGCACTTGGCGGCTATCAGCTGGACAACTCATTAAAGCAGGCAAACATCACGCATAATCATGCTTTTGCAGGCATTTACAACTTTAATGCGGATATTAAAACCTTGCAGACTAAATGGAAACAATGGTTTACAAGTGCTTCAGAGCAAGGTTTGCTCATAATGTGCCATCCGGCAGTTCCGTCAAAAAGTTGGAACGATGAAATTAAAAATGCACGTGAATGCGAATGGCAATGGCTGCAAAGTGAAGCATTTATCCAGTACTGGCAGCAACATCATTGTCAGGCAATGAACTGGCATGACATTCGACAAAAAAATATCTGTCACATACAGTAAATTACTTATAAATTTTACTATTATTAACATAATACTAGATTTTTTAGTTATTTACTGAAAAAATTCAGTCGGCACAGTTATGAATTATCAAGTACACTATCTGAATTACATGATAGCTACCGCATCTGGAATCAAGACACACAGAGTATTTTAAGGGTCGTTATGATCATATTTGAAAATATAAAGAAAACTTATATCAAAAATAAACAGCAAGTAAATGCCTTAAATGATATTAACCTTACTGTTAATACAGGCGATATCTACGGGCTAATTGGTTGGAGTGGCGCAGGTAAAAGTAGTTTAATCCGTCTGGTTAACCAGCTAGAAAAGCCTACCTCCGGTACAGTTCGAGTTGATGGAGTTGACTTAAACAAACTGGATGCTAAGGCACAGCGAGCGCACAAAAAAAAGATTGGTATGATTTTTCAGCATTTTAATTTGCTAGAATCAAAAACCGTAGCCCAAAATATAGCGATACCATTGGTTTTGCAGGGTTTAAAACGTGAAGAGATTGACTGTAAAGTAGATGCCATGCTGACTTATGTCGACTTGGCCAGTAAAAAGCACAGCTACCCTGGACAGCTATCAGGTGGACAAAAGCAGCGTGTTGGGATTGCACGCGCACTGATTACCGAACCATCCATATTATTATGTGATGAGGCTACATCTGCACTGGATCCGCAGACTACACTATCAATATTAAAATTATTAAAACAAATCAATAGTGAACGGAATATTACAATATTACTGGTTACCCATGAAATGGAAGTTATCAGCTCAATTTGTAACAAAGTGGCTGTGATGGAAAAAGGTCAGGTAATAGAGCAGGGTACAGTACTGGATATTTTTTCGGCACCACAGCAGGAAACAACGAAAAAATTTGTCAGCACCGTAATCAATGCAGACATACCAGAAGCAGTACTAGACAGTCTGGTTGAACAAAATAATATTTATCGATTAGAGTTTTTAGGCAATTCAGCCAGAGAACCAGTAGTAAATGAACTGATTTTAAAACAATTAGTGGAAATCAATATACTTTTTGCCAATATGCGTGAAATAAGTGGTGTTGTATTAGGCAGCATGTTTATTCAGATGAACGGTACTGAAATAGATATACAAAAGGCTGTAGCTTTTTTACAGGCTAGAGGCGTTCGAATTGAAAGAGGTGGTGTATGAGTCAGTGGTTTGAAACTTCATTAACTGCGGAGCAATTTGGTACTGCATTATTGCAGACATTCAATATGGTCAGCATCTCATTTGTTCTGGGTTCAATATTGGGTACAGCATTAGGTGTATTATTATTGCTCACACGTCAGGGAGGAGTGTGGCCAAAACCAATGTTGTACAATTTACTAAATATTATTATTAATATACTTCGCTCATTACCTTTTATTATTCTACTGATTTGCATATTGCCCGTTGCGAGTTTGATTATTCACACCTCTATTGGCACCAAAGCAATGATTATCCCACTGATTATCTTTGTTTCGCCTTATATAGCCCGTCTGATAGAAAATTCACTATTAAGTGTACCCGCTGGGATTATTGAAGCAGCCCAATCAATGGGAGCCACCAATTTCCAGATTATTCGCTATTTCATTTTGCCGGAAGCAATGCCGTCCATTCTTCTGGCTTTAACCACCGCATTGATTGGTTTGATTGATGCAACTGCCATGTCTGGAACTGTTGGCGGTGGCGGTATAGGTGATTTGGCAGTAAATTATGGATATCAGCGGTTTGATTACGTAATCATGATTGCTACCGTCATCGTGCTAATATTGATTGTGCAAATTATTCAGACCTTAGGCAATTGGCTCGCAGCTAAAGCCAAAAAGAATTAACGGGTACAAAAACGGCTTTGAAAAAGGCCGTTTTTTTGCTTAGATGCTTATAATTTTTTAATCTATGTATATAAACAGCCAATCTTTTAATATTTTACTGCAAACATTAGACTACACAAATTAATATTATTCTACAAAATTGTAGTCAATTTCATTAAATATGATTTAAATCACAAAATTTTTACATAAACAAATTTTAATCAAATGTAAATCACTAAGCTCTATTGAAACATAGAATAAATTTTTTGTTTTTTGCCAACCGTGAGATTTAAGTCATACCTAAACTGGAGTCGATAGCATGAAGCTGGTAAAGCATCTTCTTACTTTAATAATAGCCTGTTGGGTACTGGCAGCCTGTCAGCAGGATAAGAATAATAGCAAACAGATAATTATTGGTACCTCGCCAGGCCCCTATAGCCAACTTTTTCTTGACGCAGTAAAACCGATTCTGGAAAAGCAGGGTTACAAAATTAAACAAATAGATTTTTCAGATTTAATGCAGGCAGATATTGCCTTACAACAAGGTAATGTAGACATAAATGTTGATCAGCATACCGCCTATATGGTTGCTTTTAATCAAAACAAAAAAGCCAGTCTGGTAGCTTTAACCCACATCCCAACTGTCCCTACAGCAATTTATTCCAAACGCCATGATAACTTACAAGCAATAGAAAAAGGCAGTGCTATTGCCGTTCCTAATGACCCAGCAAATGCTGCCCGGGCATATCGGTTACTAGAGAAAGCAGGCTGGATTACCTTGAAACCACTGGCCAATCTAGGCAAAATTTCAAAAAATGATATCAAAACCAATCCCTATCAATTAAACATTACAGAACTTGATCCCGGTAATATTCCTCGTACATTGTCTGATTTCGATTACTCAGTAATACCGGGAAGCAGAGCCTATGCAGCTAAAATTAACCCTGATCTTGCTCTATTACAGGAAGATATCGTACCTGCATTTGAACTGGTAGCAGCAGTACGAGCAGATAATGTACAGAAACCATGGGCGCAGGCGATCAAATCAGCTTATAACTCGGCTGAATTCAAGCAGTATATGCAAACACATAACACCAAACATTACTGGTACATACCCAAAGAAAGTAACTAAATCAAAATTCAATAACAAAACTGCCTTATTTCAAGGCAGTTTTTTGATTTTCATAATTAAAGATGAATCAGGCAGCAAAGCGCTTTTCTACTTCGCTCCAGTTAATGATTTCCCAGAAATTACTTAAGTAATTTGGACGACTGTTACGATAATCAATATAGTAAGCATGTTCCCAAACATCACATGTCAAAAGCGGAGTATTGGTACTGGTGAGTGGTGTAGCTGCATTACTGGTTGATACTAAATCCAGCTCACCAGCCGGTGTTTTTACCAGCCAAGCCCAGCCAGAACCAAAAGTGCTTGCTGCCACTTGATCAAATGCCTTTTTAAATGCATCAAAGCTACCCCATTTAGCATTAATTGCCTTGGCCAAAGCACCGTTTTCTGCCAAAGGTACACCTTTCGGTGAAAAACCAAACCAGTAAAAAGTGTGATTCCAAGTTTGCGCTGCGTTATTAAACAACCCGCCGGAAGATTTTTTTACAATCTCTTCCAGAGGCATGTCTTCAAATTCAGTTCCCTTAATCAGATTATTCATATTGGTAATATAAGTCTGATGATGCTTACCATAATGGTATTCCATTGTTTCTTTAGAAATATGTGGCGCTAGTGCATCAAGAGCATAGGGCAGTACCGGTAATTTGTGTTCCATGGTTGAGATTCCTTCTGACAGAGTGATTGTTTAGTGTTTTACAATGAGTCTATTATTCAGGCAAACTGGATTAATTTGCAAATATAAAAAATGTTTAACTCACATTAAACCATTATATGGTTCATTAATATTGTAATACACTGCACTTATTAGCAGCAAATAATCTCAAGCTTAATGGTAAAATTAAAAAAGGAGTTCTTAAAGTTAAAAGACATGGAAGAAATTAATATAAGTAACGAAGAGACAAACCAGCTGGCAGTACCTCCGCATTCAATGGAAGCAGAACAATCCGTTCTTGGGGGACTGATGCTGGAAAACAGTGCCTGGGATCGAATTGCGGATTTAATTGATGAAGATGATTTTTATCGTCATGAGCATCGCCTCATATTTAGAGGAATTAAAACACTGGTTGAGCTGTCACGTCCTGCTGACGTGATTACAGTACAAGAGGAATTGCAGCGACGCGAAGAGCTGGAATCAGCGGGTGGTCTGGAGTATCTGATTACACTGGCACAGAATACCCCTTCCGCCGCGAACATCCGCCGTTATGGGGAAATTGTCCGAGAGCGTTCCATCATGCGTCAGCTAGCACAGGTCGGCACACAAATTGCCCGTTCTGCTTATAGCCCTCAGGGTAAAGATGCCGCACAGATGTTGGATGAAGCAGAAAACAGCGTATTTCAGATTGCCGAATCAACCGCACGCTCCAAGCAAGGCTTCCTAAGTATGCCTGTTTTACTTAAAGAAGTTGTGACCCGAATTGATTATCTGTACTCTCGTGACAACAAAAACGATGTTACCGGCATATCAACCGGATTTATTGATCTGGATAAAATGACATCCGGTCTACAACCAGGTGATTTGATAATTGTAGCTGGTCGTCCTTCTATGGGTAAAACCGCCTTTTCCTTAAATATCGCCGAACATGTAGCTATTTCAGAAAAATTACCAGTAGCCGTGTTTTCGATGGAAATGGGGGGAGCACAGCTGGTACTGCGAATGTTAGGTTCAGTAGGCCGAGTTGATCAAAGCGTACTCAAAACCGGACAATTGCAGGATGAGCATTGGGGCAAACTTAATGATGCCGTAGTTAAACTAACCGACGCACCAATGTTTATTGATGAAACCCCCGGATTAACGGCTCTGGAAGTGCGTGCACGTGCGCGAAGATTGGCTCGGCAGCAGGGCGGTAAACTGGGGCTGATTGTGCTTGATTACTTACAGTTAATGTCTGGTTCTGGCCGATCAGACAACCGCGCGTCAGAGCTTGGGGAAATTTCCCGCTCCCTAAAATCATTAGCTAAAGAGTTGCAAGTTCCTATCATCGCTTTGTCACAGTTATCACGTACAGTAGAACAAAGAACTGATAAACGGCCAATGATGTCAGATTTACGCGAATCCGGTGCAATTGAGCAGGATGCTGACTTGATAATGTTTATGTATCGTGATGAATACTATCACCCCGACAGTCAGTTTAAAGGTTTAGCTGAGTGTATTATCGGTAAACACCGTAACGGTCCAACCGGAAAAGTACATTTGACTTTTCAGGGGCAATTTACTAAATTTGACAATGCAGCCATGCCTGATGGGTATTTTGATGATTAATTCTGAATTTCTCAGAAATAATTAGTTCAAGACAGGTGAAATGTTGTAAAATTACCTGAATATAATTGTAAGTTAATTTATGTCTGGCAACTTTAAGGTTGAATTTATGGTTCCATCCAAACCTACAAATGCTGGTTTTACCTTGATAGAACTGTTAATTGTAGTTGCAATTACAGCAGTACTGGCTGCAATTGCGTTACCGAATATGGAAAGAATGATCGCTTCGCAGCGAATCAATAATCGTGCGGAGCAAATGCTTGCTTTGTTTCAGTTTGCTCGTGCAGAAGCTATCCGCGCCAATAAACCAGTATTAATCTGTCCTACAAAAATCAGAAAGAATACCACTGATCCTAATGGCTGCCAAAATTTTTCAGCCTATAATGAGGGTAAGGGCTGGCAAGGGTTTTTAGCATTCATTGATAATGATATAAATGGGAAGTATGCCGCAGCTACAGATTCTTCTGTTCGTGTGGTAGCTTTAAACCAGAATACTGATGATATTAACAAAATTAAAGTGAAGATCAAATGGCAAAACTATAAAGCAGATCAAAGCACCTATCGCAACAATATAGCAGATGAAAACAAACTGGGTTTCCTGCCTAATGGTCAGTTTGGTTTTGGTAAAGGAGCAAATGGCTGGACTATCGGACAATCGTACGTAGTAATGGAAGTTAGCGATAGCAAATATCCGAATTTAAGCCGTCGTGTTGTCACTACACCAAGTGGCAAACCGGTGTTATGTCAAAATGACACCTCCAACTCATTCTGTACAGTGCCGTTGCCTTAATTTTGATATATAGGGAAATTGACATGTCTCAGCATAATATTAAAAAAACGCAATACAACAGTTTGTATGCATATCAAACGCAACAAGGAACTACTATAATTGAGGCTGTTGTAGCAATATTTGTGCTTTCTTTTGGCGTACTTGCATTAATGCTGGCGCAGATTACTGCGGTAAATACAACAATTAATGCAGCTAATCAGAGTGAGGTAACCAGAGCCGTGCAAAATTATGTAGAAAAAATGCGCTCTCAGCCTGGTTTAACGATTCGAGAAACTACTGATTCAAAAAATGTTAAAATACGATATCTTGCTAAAGATTATTCTCACTATGCCACCACTAATACCGCTACTTGTTCAAACAAATTAGGTATCCATCTAGTTAATGCAAGTTTAAATAGTTGTACTATTAATGCCAATGGCGAGATTACGGTTACATGGGGAGGACAATCTCTGAGTAATGATGTAAGTGATGATGAATTTTCATATAGTTTAACAGCAGGTCAGTCATGAAAACAGCTTATCATGGGCAGATTAATCAGGGTAAAACCACAAATAAATTCGCCTCAGACTTGGTAACAACGTTAAGTAAACAAAGTGGATTTAGCCTTGTTGAAGTGATGGTTGCTTCAATTATCAGTATAATTATATTATTGGCTGCCAGCTCAACGTTCTTAACTACATATAAACTGAAAGAACAGGTTAAAACTAGAATCAGTTATGAGCAGGATGTAAGAAATACGGCAAACCTATTACGTAGTGATGCTCGCCAATTAGGTAATTTCAGCTGCATGAGTCCTCCAACAGCAAGTGATTTAAATAATATATTCAACGGTTCTTTTACGGACACGAATAACAAACAATTTTTATCAACCAGTTTTGTTAACACAAGTATAGGTGTTACTCCTACTACAGGTAATCAGCCTTTAGTAATAACCTATATTAATGAAAAATATGCAAGTAACCTTGTCGCTACAGATTGTTATAAAAATATACCACAGTTGAGGCAGCATGTAGATGCTGCTGTATATGTGGTTGGTACCACAAATTCAGACGACGAACCCGGATTATATCGCGTAAATTATAGTGGTGGTATTTGGAGTGCTCCCCAACTTCTCGTAAGCAATGTATTAAATATACGATATAATTTTCATTACGATGGGCATAATGCAGTCCCAAATACAAACTTAAGCTGCCCGCCGCCAACAATGCAAGCAAGCTCTCCTGCTAAGCATGTTGAGAATCCAGAAAGAAATCAGCTTGATTTTAACTTTGCTCAACCACCTGTTTTAATAACAGCAACATTATCCATAACCCAGAATGGGGAGACAGTGAATTATGCCATTAATGCAATGGTTAGACAGGGCGAGGTTTGTGTCAATAATCAGGTTCAACCGTAGTTTTTTAAATAGTTCTAGACTAATGGCGGCAAACATGAAAACTAATTATAAATCTTTACCAATTAAGCAATCCGGCTTTGCACTCTTTTTAGTGCTGATTATGATGATTGTTATTGCTTTTCTAGTTGTTGCTACAATGCAGAGTACTTCAATGGACTCACGTACAAGCGCAAATGATAGTGACCATCAATTTGCTCTTCAAAATGCGCAATTAGGAATAATGGCAGCTGAGGAGCTTATCAGTGGCTGGCCTGCTGTAATTACTTCAGAAGGTGCAAGAAAAAAATTTTCCTGTAATTGTACAGACGGCTTATGTGCAGCCAATGATATACAACCATCAGAGGCCAATAGTAAGTTGGCAACTGTAGAAAATTGTTCTAGTTTGCCTGAAGTCTGGAAGAGACAGAATGTATTTACCGATACAGAGAATGATCCATCTATTCAATCATCTTTATCAGAAACTCGAGACGGAAAGAAATATCGATATGTTATAGAATATTTAGGTCCGGATAAAACAGCAGGCGCGGGCATATATCTATTTCGTATTACAGCTAAAGGGTGGGGGAGTAATGAGTCAACAACCAGTTTAGTTGAGGAAAATATACAAGCTGCTCTGTATGAAAAATATTAATATATTAAAACAGATATAAAGATCTACATTTATGAATAACAAGCTTTTAAACAATGGTTTTACTTTAGTAGAGTTAATGGTTATAGTCATTATTATCGGGATATTATCTGCTATTACTATACCTAGTTACAGAACTTATACCGAAAAAGCAAATTTAACTGATGCGAGTACTATATTGACAAATGTGAGTCTAAAAATTGCTGAACAAAAATTGCAACGATTTAGCAACAGTCTTGTTCAGAATGATTTAAGTGGTATTGTAGCGCAACAGGTTGGTAGCGGCAGTAATAAATATAGCTTTGGTGTTAAATGTAAAAGCGATGATGATTGTTCAACTTATTACTTATATGCTGAGCCCCAAAATAGTAGCTTAAAAAAGTCAGTATGGTTGGGAAGTAATATCGGTATTTATATTTGTGATATGAGAAGTGTTAGTAGCATAAGTGATGCATCTAACAATAATAAATGCACAAAAGCATAATACAGATTTGTATATTTAAAAATTAATTTATTCTTACAATTTAAAAAAGATTTAACAAATGTATCATTAAAGAAGATTGTGAGAATCCAACTAATATCAATTAAAATTAATAATTAACGTAGACAATTATTGATCCAGTTTTTACGTTGTTGATGATTTAAAACCTGTAAAAATTCATATTGAACTTTTAATTCATCAACATCCTGCTGTAGGCGTGACATGTAATGATTCAACACATAGCGTTTGGCTTCAGTCTCGTCAAACCTAGGCTGCATTAGGATTTGATTCAAGTGCTCATATTTACGTCTGTTGTTTGCAGTGTGTTGTAAATTTGTATTTTGATTTCGCTTATATTGTATTCTGATCAATCTAAGTCTTGTTTTTTGCATTTGAGTTAAATCAAGTTTGCGGATATCGCAATTAATTTGCCCAGACGCAAAAGTTGAGCAGGAAAATGCCAGTATGACAAAACTAGTCCAATAGCGTACTAATTTTTGCCAACTTAGGACTACCATTTTGTTTTTCCCTTTCATTTCAACTAGAATGCTAAAAGTATACTTCAATAGCAGTCAAGCACCTATAATGGTAGTAAACTTGCGTAAATAGTATTATTTACTATAAGGCTTTTTATATGAATAAGTTAATAAAATCAGATTTTATTATAGCACCGAGTATTTTATCGGCTAATTTAGCCTGTCTGGGCAATGAAATCTCTTCAGTAATTGATAGTGGTGCCGACTGGATACATTTTGATGTAATGGATAATCACTATGTGCCAAATCTCACTTTTGGTCCTATGGTTTGTCGGGCTATAAAACCTTATGCATCTGTACCAATTGATGTACATTTGATGGTTGAACCCGTTGACGAAATGATTAATGCTTTTGCAGCTGCCGGAGCCAATATCATTACTTTTCATCCTGAAGCTAGTCGGCACATAGACAGAAGCCTGAGTCTGATAAATGCAGCAGGATGTAAAGCAGGGCTGGTATTGAACCCGGCTACTCCAATTCATGTATTAAAAGAAGTAATAGACAAACTTGATGTGGTATTGTTAATGTCAGTTAATCCGGGTTTTGGCGGTCAAAGCTTTATTCCATCAACCCTGAAAAAAATAAGGCAGGTTCGAACATTATTAGATGAATATGCCAGAGAAAACGACAGATACATTCGTCTGGAAGTTGATGGAGGCATCAAGGTTGATAATATAGCTCAGGTTGCAGCAGCAGGTGCTGATACATTTGTAGCAGGATCTGCAATATTTGGACATGAAGACTATGCTAAACAAATTAGAGCGATGCGTGCACAACTAGCTGATATAAAATAGTGATTACCTAATTATAATTACCCCAAAAGTGGGTACAAAATTCAGTTGGCCAGTTAGCTAGATAACAGATAACTCTACTAGCTGGTAAACTGACCGCAATATCAATGCCTAATACCTCACGATTAAAGTCATCGAAGACAGTAAAAATTTTAAATCTGGGGTTGATTGCGACTGTGGCCACTCATAAAATCCATTGAACCACATTTACCAAAAGATATGCTTACATATGCAAATTATCAAAAAAATATTGCTTATGCTTGTTTTAGATTTAAAAACCTATTTATAAAATGCAGCCTGATACCATCAGACTGCATTTGTATTTTGGTAAATAAAACCATTTCAAAATAGTTTAATCCAGATTTTAATGAGCCTCATCCCAGTTATATCCAGTTCCAAGGTCGGCAATTAATGGTACTTTTAACTGGGCTACCCCAGACATTAATTCCGGTAAATGAGCCTGCAAGGTTGCTAATTCAGATTTTGGTACTTGTAATACAAGTTCATCATGTACTTGCATAATCAGTTTAGTTTGCATTTTTTTCTGCTCTAGCCAACTTTGTACGGCTATCATGGCTCGTTTAATCAAATCTGATGCAGTACCTTGCATTGGCGCATTGATTGCCGCTCTGAATGCGCCTGCGCGAACTGCACCGTTGCTACTTTTTAAGTCTGGTAAATAAAGGCGGCGGCCAAAAAGTGTTTCTACAAAGCCGCGCTGTAGTGCCAGTTCTTTGGTTTTTTCCATGTATTCATGAACACCCGGATAGCGGCTAAAATAGCGGGAAATGAAATGCTGAGCCGCCTGAAGTTCGATCCCAAGAGATTTGGCCAAGCCATATTCACTCATGCCATAAATTAAACCAAAATTAATGGTTTTGGCATAGCGACGTTGCTCCGCGGTTATCAGCTCCTGACTACTTGCAAAAATTTCTGCTGCTGTACGCTTATGAATATCTTCATTTTTCTGAAACGCATCAATCAAAGTGGCATCATTGGAAAGATGAGCCATAATGCGTAACTCAATCTGAGAATAATCTGCTGAAACTATGAGTTGGTCGGGCGGGGCAATAAAGCTTCTTCGTATACGCCGTCCTTCTTCAGTACGTACGGGAATATTCTGCAAATTCGGATTATTACTGGCAAGACGTCCAGTAATGGCTACAGCCTGAGCATAAGTGGTATGTACACGTCCGGTGTGTGGATTGATTAGTTGAGGTAATTTATCTGTATAAGTAGATTTAAGTTTAGCCAGACTGCGCGTCTGTAAAATAAGTTTGGGTAGGGGATAATCGGCTGCAAGTTTTTCCAATACTATTTCATTGGTTGAAATACCACCTGATGCGGTTTTTTTCAGGCCGGAAGTAGGGATTGCCATTTTTTCAAACAGTATGGATTGCAGTTGTTTCGGGGAGTTCAAATTAAAAGGTTGCCCGGCCAGTTGGTAAGCTTCTTCCTCCAGCGTAACCAGCTGCGTACCAAGCTCATGACTTTGCTGAGCCAGTTCCTGGCGATCAATTAATACTCCTGTTCGCTCCATAATATATAAAATGTTTTCAACAGGAATTTCCAGTTCATGGTAAAGCTTAAGCTGAGCTTCATCCATCTGTTCTCTAAGTAAAATCTCAAGACGTAAAGATACATCTGCATCTTCAGCAGCGTAATTGACGGCATCTTCCAGTGCTACATCAGCAAAACTGATTTGTTTGGCTCCTTTACCACATAAATCTTCATAATGAATGGTTTGCCAGTCAAGATGCCGTAGAGCTAATTCATCTAAACCATGCCCCAGATGACTTTCAACAATATAAGAAGCCAGCATGGAGTCACCGGCAATACCTTTTAAATCAATGCTATAATTTGCCAATATATGTTGATCATATTTGATATTCTGGCCAATTTTGCCCGGTTTATCAGCTTCTAAATAAGGTTTGAGAACATTCAGAACCATTTCGAGTGGTAATTGTTCACTAACTGCGGTAGGGGTGTGACCAACAGGAATGTAGAATGCCTTTCCTGGCTCCAAAGCAATACTGATACCAACGAGACTGGCATTCATCGCATCCAGACTATCTGTCTCTGTGTCCAGAGCAATGGTATCTACTATTTCTAATTGTTTCTGTAATTCATTCAGTTGTGTGACTGTAGTAATCGCTGAATATTGCTTAGGAATATTCTTTAAATAATCTGCTGCCGATGTATTTGTTAAAATTTTATTATCAGCACCTTCATTCGTTTCAATTTCGGCAAATAAGTCATCCGCTGGCTGCGAGATAGTTGTATTCTCATGATAATGAGTCTGTGCTTCCTTTAACCAGTTTTTAAAACCAAGTTGCTCGAAATGCGGAATCAATTCAGCCCATGAAGGTGTATGCCGTTTGAGATCTTCAAGACCATGTGGCAATTCCTGCTGCAAATCAATATCTGTTTTGATGGTAATCAATTGATAAGATAACGGTAAATTTGGTAATGCAACACGTAGATTTTCACCAACTTTTCCTTTAATATCATTAGCATGCTCAATAATTTTTTGCAAATTACCATATTCCTGTAACCATTTCACCGCAGTTTTGGGACCACATTTATCAACACCTGGTACATTATCGACTTTGTCTCCAATCAGACTAAGGTAATCAATTATTTGCTCAGGTTTGACCCCAAATTTTTCTAAAACTCCAATACTATCAAGCTTTTCATTACTCATGGTATTCACTAGAGTAATCTGATCATTAACCAGTTGAGCCATGTCTTTATCACCGGTTGAAATAATGACCTGATAGCCGGATTTTTGTGCACAACAGGCTAGCGTGCCAATTACATCATCTGCTTCTACACCATTGATGGATAAAACAGGCCAACCCATTAACTTTACTAATTTCGGTAAAGCCTCAGCTTGCGGACGTAGATCTTCTGGCATTGGTGGACGGTTAGCCTTATATTCAGGAAAAAGCTGATGCCGGAAATTTTCACCCTTAGCATCAAATACGCAACAAGCATAATCGTGCGGTGTATCCAGACGTAAACGCCTTAACATGTTTAGTACACCATATAATGCACCTGTAGGCATACCAGTTGGACTGGTCAATGGCGCTAAAGCATGGAATGCTCGATATAAATATGATGAGCCGTCAACCAGTAATAATGTTTTTTGCATGCTGATTCCAGAAATGTTAATTTAGCTTGGTAGTCTCGTTAAACTAGTTAGCCTGATGAAGATATAAAAAGCTTTAATTAGTTTGTATTTTACGATAAAAAATATTGCTAGTGATTTTAAACTATGGATTTCTTAGTAAAGTCAGTATATAAAACATGGAAAACAATATTCATTAAAAGCAATCTGGCTAATTCATTATAGCAATAATAACTCAGCTTTTAACTTTGCTTATTTCGCATAATATATATTATGTTAAATTTTAATATTAAATTTAAGAGATGATACAAGTTTATAATTGACAGGCTTCTCCTACTGTTAACTTTTAAGTTTACTTGTCTATGTGTTGATTTTCACAAATTATTTTTTCTATTTAAACCTCTATATGTTTCTTGAGGATGTTCAATTACTCTTAATGCTAAAACCATGTCCTTATAGTTTTGAATAATTGTTCGTTTAGGCGCTTCTGGTGATGTGATATTATTGTTTGAAGCATGGCAACTGAATGCTAATATACTAAATAAACAAGTGAAATTGTGGGTCTGGATAATATATATTATATGCAACTTGGCCACCAGTAATGTTAGCGACTCTTTGCCGTCTTTTTTCTTGATTATCAGCTTGATTGTAAATTATTTCTGAAGCTGCCCATGCTTTATCAAAACAGGGGCGGATATATTTTAGAACGCCAATTTAAACTTCCTTATATTATGTTCAGATTTTGCCTTTAAAATATGCTGCGAAACTTCAATATTAAAAGTATAAAAATTTCGCAGCTCATTTAGAGCTTTTTCCTGTTTATTAATATTTTACAGGTTATAGCTACCTAAATATTGTTTTTTATTTTATTGCTGTTGCCAACGCTGCTGAGATTCACGAATAACTTTTTTAGCTTCTTCGATGTCACCCCAGTGTGTTACTTGGGTGGTGCCAGCTTTTTTCAGATCTTTGTAGTGATTGAAGTGGAATTCAATCTGTTTGATCAATTGTGTTGGTAAATCTGCTAATGTTTTAATGGCATTACCATTGTTGCGATCATCTGCTGGGACTACAACAACTTTGTCATCGACCTCTCCATCATCCACAAATTTCATTACACCAATAATCCGTGCTTCTAAAAAGATACCAGTGCTTAGAGGTTGATCGGTAACAATTAAGGCATCCAGCTCATCGCCATCTTCGTCTAGTGTTTGCGGGATAAAGCCATAGTTAGTTGGTTTAGCGAAAATAATGGGTTCTACGCGATCAAGCTTCATTGCACCTAGCTTGCGATCCCACTCTATTTTGTGGTTGGAACCTGCCGGAATTTCGACCACTACATTGATAATACCGCCGTCTACATCTCCGGCATCCAAAATCTGATTAAAATCTGCCATAATTAAATGTCCTGCTTTTGAGTTTAAGTGACCGTATTGTAAACAATGGCTTTTTGTTTGCCCATATTTTATTAGAAATTTAATGGCTAAAATTATAAAAAGCCAAATCATGTCAGACTTGGCTTTTTCATTAATGCTAAATTTTATAACTATTTAGCTCTTTGATTTTGGCTTCAGATTTTTTATCACCAATTAGCATAATAGTTGAGTTCTGGTAAACTCGTTAGCTGTCAGTTTGGATATATAAAGAAATTGGAAGCTGGCAATTGTTAGAAATGGTGCAAAGGTACGATCATCTGGACAATGAAAATTTGCACACACAAGCAGCAAAGATTAACCATCTCATGACAGATACATGTCAAAAAAATGTCAAAACTAGCAAACCAAAGGACTATTCATTAACATCGAAAGAGCTGTATAAAGCATTGAATATAATGTAATAATTGGTAGTGGGTCGTCAGGGGATCGAACCCTGGACAAATGGATTAAGAGTCCACTGCTCTACCAACTGAGCTAACGACCCGAATTTTGCAGATAATTATACGCGTCTTTACATTGGAAGGCAATATCTATCACTGCGATTTAGAGATATTGCCCTTCTTTATTTTATCTTGGGACTAGGCCTTTAATACGCTTTGGCCACCCAGATAAGGCTGTAATGCTGAGGGAATGTTGATGCTTCCATCTTCATTCTGATGGTTTTCCAATACGGCAACCAATGCTCTGCCTACGGCTAAACCAGAGCCATTTAATGTATGCACTAACTGATTTTTGCCATCACTGTCTTTGAAGCGCGCCTGCATGCGGCGTGCCTGAAAGTCTTCGCAGTTTGAACAGCTGGAAATTTCACGATAGGTGTTTTGCGCCGGTATCCATACTTCTAGATCATAGGTTTTGGCCGCGCTGAATCCCATATCACCTGTACATAGTACGATTACCCGATAGGGTAATTCCAGTAGTTGCAGAATTTTTTCTGCATGGCCAACCATTTCTTCCAGTGCTGCATAAGAATTTTCGGGACGCTGGATTTGCACCATTTCTACTTTATCAAACTGATGCTGTCTAATCAGTCCCCGGGTATCTTTACCATATGATCCGGCTTCAGAACGAAAGCAAGGTGAATGTGCGGTTAATTTTTTGGGTAACTCATCTTTGCTCAGAATGCGTTCTCGTACAGTGTTGGTCAGGGTGATTTCTGCGGTTGAAATCAAATATTGTTCTTGTGTATTTTCTTTGTCGCCACTGCTGACTTTATACATGTCTTCAGCGAATTTCGGTAATTGCCCTGTACCAACTAAGATTTCTGGGTTAACAATGTAGGGCGTGTAATGCTCGGTGTAGCCATGCTGCTGTGTATGGGTATCAAGCATAAATTGCGCTAATGCCCGATGCAGTCGCGCTATTGGCCCGCGCATCAATGCAAACCGGGCACCAGACAGTTCTGATGCGCTTTTGAAATCCAATCCTAATGGTTCACCTAAATCGACATGGTCTTTAACCTGAAAATCAAAATGCCGTGGTGTGCCAACCCGACGGACTTCAACGTTGTCGTTTTCATCTTTACCTACGGGGACTTCGCTATGCGGCAGATTGGGAATAGTCAGGATTAAGTTGTTAATCTGGTTTTGTATACTTTGATATTGTTGATCGGTTTTTTCAAGCTCTGTTTTAATCTGAGCAACTTCGGTCATTACAGTATTGGCCTCATCATGTTTGCCCTGTCCTTTTAGTACACCAATCTGTTTGGACAGGTTGTTGCGCTTGGCCTGTAATTCTTCTGTGCGCATCTGTAATTGTTTACGCTGCTGTTCCAGCTGAGAAAAAGCCACAGTATCCAGTGTGTAGCCACGAGTCTGTAATCTTTGGGCAATACTGCTGATGTCTTGACGGAGTAATTGAATGTCTAGCATGATAATTATTTATTTAGTGACAGGTTATAGCCGTTATTGTAAACGATTAGTGGCTGTAATGGAGGATTACCTCTTATTTGGCAAACTGGCTTGAGAAATTTAGTTGCGTAGCCAGCTGTTGTGTTTTCAGGATAAATTCAGTTTGTTTGGCTTTGGCCTTACCTGAATCAATGGCAGTAATCGCTAAATCAACGCCCTCTTCTAATGAGGAAGTGATATCAGCTGCGTAAATTGCTGCGGCAGCATTGAGTACTACTATGTCACGGCATGGTCCTTTTTCGCCATTTAGTACTGCATTCATAATATGCAGAGATTCTGCACTATTGGCAACTTTTAAGGGTTTCAGATCTTCAATAACAGGCATGTCAAATTGTGCTGGATGAATATCATATTCCATTATGGTGCCATTTTTCAGCTCGGCTACGCGAGTTGAACCAGTGAGCGTTATTTCATCCAGACCGTCACTACCATGGACTACTAAAACGTGTTTGCTACCAAGTTGTTTTAATACCCGTGATAATATGCCTACTAAGTCAATATGAAATACTCCTAATACTTGATTGCAAGCCATTGCTGGATTGGTTAGTGGTCCTAAAATATTAAATACTGTACGTACGCCTAGTGCACGACGTACAGGAGCAACATAGCGCATGCTGTTGTGATGGTTGGGTGCATACATGAATCCAACCCCTAATATGTCAATGCACTCTCCCACTTGCTCGGGTGTTAATTCGAGTGCAGCACCCATGGCTTCTATTATGTCGGCTGAACCACTGGATGATGATACAGAACGCCCGCCATGTTTTGCTACTTTGGCTCCCGCCGCAGCCACTACAAACATGCTGGTGGTGGAAATATTGAATGTATGTGCATTATCACCACCGGTACCGACAATATCCACTAGGTTCTCACGCTGCTGCACTGGAACTTTTGTTGCAAATTCGCGCATTACTGTGGCTGCTGCCGCAATTTCCGATACACTTTCTACTTTAACACGTAAGCCAATAAGGATGGCAGCAATGATTTCTGGCGCCACTTCTCCATTCATAATCTGGCGCATTAAATCAGTCATTTCATCATAGAACAATTCGTTATTGTCCAGAAGACGGTTAAGTGCCTGTTGCGGCGTGATCATATTAATTCTTTCTAAGCGTAACTAGTCTGTTAAATGGTTTTACTGCTGCTATCATTTTGGTGTTGTTGCAGAAAATTATGCAACATTTCATAGCCATTTTCGGTGAGTAGTCCCTCGGGATGAAACTGAACGCCTTCGATGGCCTGAGTCTTATGTCTGATGCCCATAATTTCATTATCATCAGTCCAGGCTGTGATTTCGAGACAATCCGGTAATGTTTCTTTGTCGATAACCAGACTATGATAGCGGGTACAGTTTACAGGGTTGGGTAAGTTGGCAAACACGGAGCTATTGTGATGGTAAACCGGTGAAATTTTACCATGCATAACATGTTTAGCACGTACAATATTAGCACCGAAAGCATATCCAATACTTTGATGTCCCAGACAAATTCCAAGAATAGGTACTTTGCCGCCAAAGTGTTTAATGGCTGCTACTGAGATACCTGCTTCTTTTGGGGTGCAAGGTCCCGGACCGATTACAATTTTTTCTGGAGCCAGAACACTTATATCTTGCAAAGTAATTTCATCATTATTTTTAACAATTATTTCTTCTCCTAGCTGACCAAGGTATTGCACGATGTTGTAGGTAAAACTATCATAATTATCAATAAATAGCAGCATTGGTTATGCCTTCTAAGGTAGTATGATTTGTGTAGAACCAGTTTGTTGTCTGCTGTTTCAGAGTAAGCTTTCTAGTGGAAGCCACGAAAGCAATTTGACCCATACGCGCTGCCAAATACTGGTATCGGGTTCATGATGATAAACCTTGGTTTGATTTTTGTCGTTGGTTTTCAACCACTCGAGTTTGCCCTGTGCTGAAAGTTTTACCTGATAGGTTACATCCGGCAAGGCTTCGTTGATGGCCTGATTCATGAATTTTGCCATCTCGGGTGACTGGATAACTACACCCATTTCTGTATTAAGCCGGGCTGAGCGCGGATCAAAATTAAGGGAACCGATGTAGAGCTGCTGCCCGTCTATGGTAAAGGTTTTTGCATGTAGGCTAGATTCGGAATTACCTGTGAAAGCCCGATCACGTGGTCCTTTTAAGAAGCCCTGATTTTTAAGCTCATAAATCTCAACACCCTCTTTTAATAGTGGAATACGGTAATGTACATAACCTGAGTGCACGGCCGGTACGTCAGTTGCAGCCAGTGAGTTGGTAAGAATGCGCACTCTTACGCCTTCATCTCTGAGTTTGAACAAATATTCCAAACCTGTTTGTGTTGGCACAAAATAAGGTGTGATAATTAGTAAATCTTTTTGTGGTTCTACTACAGATGCAATAAGTTCGTTCAGGGTTAAGCTGGCTTTTTTATATTTGAATACTGGTGATTGTACGGTTTCTGATGCAACTAAAAGGCTGTCGGCAGGCTGGTCGGCGTCTGATTGATTTTTGCCTTTGGGCAAAGCTTTATCTGGATTGTCGCTTACTAGAATCAGATGTGCCCACTGGTAATTGAGTGAGCCGTCTAGTAATCGGTTTATAAAATTGTCGCGGTTGTAGGCGTTATCATAGCTATCAGCTCGCAAGTAATTAAAACTTCGGCGCTTAAATACAGGTGTGCTGGCTTGTAGTTTGTTACGACGGTGAACGATTTTGCTGAAATCATACGCTGAAGCACTGTTCCAATAGCGATCGAAATTATTAGATACCTGATTGACGATTGGCCCTATGGTCAGAATATCCAGATCGACAAACAATGTACCTTTACCCATATCAAAATATTCATCGCCGATATTCCGTCCGCCAAGAATCGTTATCTGGTTATCGGCTGTGATTGATTTGTTATGCATACGCCGGTTTAAACGGGCAAAATCTGTTAGGTAACTTAGTGCTCGCCAATGCCGGTGCATAAATGGATTGAATAATCGTATATGGATATTGGGTTCTTGATTAAGGGCAGTTAATACTTTATCCAGACCAACGGTATTGTTATCATCCAGCAGTAAACGGATATGTACACCTCGTTGAGCGGCTAAAACAAGTTCATGGAAAAGTAGCTGGCCGGATGTGTCATTTCGCCAGATGTAATACTGTACGTCTAAACTGTGTTCTGCGGCACGAATCAAAGCCAATCGTGCTGCAAATGCTTCATAGCCATCATCTAGAGGATAGAGGCCAGATAATCCTGGATGTTGGTTAACTAAAGAAGCATTTGCGTAAGCTAGGGAAGATGGAATATCGGCAGCTATATGAGTTTCGATGCTGCGCCCTTCCAGTGATGGCAAGGTTTGACAGGCGTTTAATATACACAGTATGCACAATTTGAGGCATAAGTTACAGGCAAGATTAATATATTTGCTGTTCATGTGTATATTTAGTGCGGGTTATTGAGCTGAAACACTGCATATTGCCTGTATAAATTTATAAACCTAAATCCTGCCATAAGGCATCAACTTTGGCTATGGTTGCGGCATCTTTATAAATTACTTTACCCCATTCTCGATTTGTTTCTCCTGGCCATTTGTTGGTTGCATCTAGTCCCATTTTGCCGCCAAGTCCGCTGATAGGGCTAGCAAAATCCAGATAATCAATCGGGGTATGATTGATTAAAGTTGTATCTCGCACAGGATCCATACGTGTGGTAATAGCCCAGATAACTTCTTTCCAATCTCGTATATTTATGTCATTATCCACGACGATAATGTACTTGGTATACATAAACTGGCGCAGATAGCTCCAGCAACCCATCATTATCCTTTTGGCGTGCCCTGCATATTGTTTTTTGATACTGACAATAGCCATGCGATAAGAGCACCCTTCGGGAGGCAGATAAAAATCAATTATTTCTGGAAATTGTTTTTGCAGTAAGGGAATAAATACTTCATTTAGTGCCACTCCCAATACTGCGGGTTCATCCGGTGGTTTACCGGTATAAGTACTGTGATAAATAGCATTTTCTCGCATGGTAATGCGTTCAACTGTAAATACCGGAAAGTAATCCTGCTCATTGTAATAACCGGTATGATCTCCATAAGGACCCTCAAGTGCCATTTCTTCTGGCTGTATAAACCCTTCCAGTATAATTTCCGCTCTGGCAGGAACGTGCAAATCATTGCCAATACATTTTACCAGTTCGGTACGTGAACCACGTAATAAGCCAGCAAACTGGTATTCGCTTAGGCTGTCCGGTACAGGGGTCACTGCGCCCAGTATGGTTGCCGGATCACAACCCAATACGACTGAGACTGGATAAGGCTTACCGGGATATTTTTGTTTAAACGCCTGAAAATCCAAAGCGCCACCTCGATGAGCCAGCCAGCGCATAATTAATTTATTTTTACTCAGTAATTGCTGACGGTAAATCCCCAGATTCTGGCGTTTTTTTTCTGGCCCACGTGTAACAGTTAATCCCCACGTTATCAGTGGTGCTTCATCTTCTGGCCAGCATTTCTGAATAGGAAGTTGTGTTAAATCAACATTCTCGCCTTCAAGAATGATTTGCTGACAAGGTGCCTTTTTTATAATATGCGGAGCCATGCTCCATAAGTCTTTGAGTAATGGCAATTTGGAAAATGCGTCTTTGATACCTTTTGGGGGTTCCGGTTCTTTCAGGTAAGCCAAAGTTTTGCCTATTTCCCGTAATTGACTAATACTATCTGCGCCCATCCCCATTGCCACACGTTCAGGTGTGCCGAACAGATTAGCTAAAACTGGAAAACGATATGGTTTTCCTGCTTGATTGACAGTCCGTTCAAACAATAATGCCGGCCCTTGCTTATGCAATACACGATCAGCAATTTCTGTTATTTCCAAATGGGGAGATACTGGCACATGAATCCGTTTTAAAAGTTGTTGCTGCTCTAGTGCCGCAATGAATTCACGTAAATCACGATATTTCATGACATGAACTTTCTGGGTTTATTTGCTATGCAGTTGCTGCTGTACGCTACTATATTCACCTGTTAGCATTTGAGGTATAGCTGCCAGAGATTTTTGCATGGCCTCAGTTATTAAACTTTGTTCCTGTGCTTGAGGCTTATGCAACACATAATGGATAACCAGATTTTTGTCTCCGGGATGACCAATTCCTAGGCGCAGCCGATAAAATTCTGCTGTACCCAGCCAGGCCTGTATATCTTTTAAACCATTATGACCGCCGTTACTCCCGCCTTTTTTGAATCTTACCTGCCCACAAGGAATATCCAGTTCATCATGAATTATCAGAATCTCTTCAGGTAGTATTTTGTAGAACTTAGCCAGTGCTTGCACAGCAGTGCCTGACTTATTCATAAATGTTAGTGGTTTAAGGAGCCAGACTTCACCTTCATTCAGGTTAACTCGTGCTACCTGTCCAAAAAATTTTTTTTCTTCTTTTAAACTGGTTTTCCATAATTTGGCCAGTTCGTCTATAAAATCAAAACCTATATTATGGCGTGTATGTTCATATTCTGAGCCCGGGTTGCCCAGACCTACTATGAGCCGGAGATGAGACATGTGTGATCCTCAGTTATATTGCAAGCTGAATGAATTTTAAAAAGAAACTAGTCTTTCTGTAGTGCTCGTCGCCGTCGGTTTTCTTTTGGATCGATAAGTAATGGCCGATACACTTCTATGCGATCCCAGTCGCACAACATATAGTTATCTTTAACTTTTTTACCAAATATACCAATAGGTGCTGTATGAAAGTCAGTTAGCGGAAATCGTTGAGGTAAGTCTGATTGCAGTAAAGCCTGACGTACACAAGTCCCTGCAGGAACTCTACTCTGCCAGAGATGCTGAAGATCAGCTGTAGCATATACTATTTCTATATTAATCTCAGTCATCATAACGCCTGTCTGCTTCCTGAATAAAGGCATCAACCAGTGTGGTGGCAATGTGATTGAACACCGGACCAATAAGCGCAGAAAGTACGGTATTTGAAAATTCATATTCTAGTTTGAAATCAATTTTACAGCCCAGATTGTCGATAGGGGTAAATTGCCAGATGCCTTCCAATTTGCGAAAAGGGCCATTAAGTAAGCTCATCTGAATTTGATTTGGTCTGTGATTGATGTTTCTGGTAGCAAATGACTGACGGATTTTCATGTAGTCCATGTGCAAAACAGCTTCCAGAAATTGCTCATCCCGTTTTAAGATATCGGTGCGATTGCACCAAGGTAAAAACTTTGGATAATCTTCTACTGTGTTGACTAGATCGAATATGTGTTCGGCACTGTGTAGTACCAAAACGCTTTTTTCAACTGTTTTCATTTTTTGTCACATTAATAGCTTATATGATGAAGTTGTCTGCATACTATTTAAGCTGCCAAAGATAAAAATAAATGTTTAATTTCTGTCCATGCGTCGCCGTCTTCAACACCTTTAATTTGCCGGTCGATATGCGCACATGTCTGTAAAGCACTGAGTAGACGTTTAACTCCGATGCGTCTTGCTGCCTGCGGCGCCAGTGTTTGCCTGTCGCCCCATAAACGTAGACTGTGGCGTAATTCACTGATCGCTTTACCCTGCTTTAATGCAGCAAGTAAACGCAACAGGATACGTATATCTTCGCTAATAACCCACAATAATAATACGGGTTCATTGCCCTCTGCTGCTAAACCATCAAGTAGGCGCAACATGCGCACTGAGTCCCCACTCATCCAAGCTGTTGATAACTGAAAAACATCGAAACGTGCCACATTGGCCACTGCTGTCTGCGCTTCGGTTAAGGTAACGACATGGCCTGCTGAATGAATAAGAGCTAGTTTATCAATTTCCTGTCGCGCTGCTAAAAGATTGCCCTCCACTTTTTCTGCAAATAACTCCAGAGCATCATTGTCGATGGCCAACTTAACATCAGCAAGACGGCTCCTAATCCATTGCGGTAAAGCGGTTTGACTAACTGCTTTTGCTTCCAATACACGAGCAACTTTGGCCCAGCTCGAAAACCATTTACTTTGAATTTGCAGACGTTCTAGTTTAGGTAGTATTAGAAGCAGGCAGGTATTTTCCGGCAATTGTTCTGCCAGATGTTGTAGTACGGCTGCACCCTCTTTACCAGGTTTACCTGAGGGTATATGTATTTCCAATAATTTTTTATCCGCAAATAAGCCAACAGATTGTATCGAAGCCAGCAGAGATGACCAGTCGAAACCAGTCTCTACAACTACAGTTTCTCGCTCGTCGTAGTGCTGTTCGCGTGCTGCTATACGAATGCTGTCTATAGCCTCTAGCCGCAGCAGATCTTCTTCACCATGAATCAAATAGGCTGTGGCTAAAGGCTGGGTAGATAAGCCGCTCATTCGTCGGTAGTCATTACGGGCAGAAAAGCCAGACGGCGTACAATTTGCTCAGCCGCATCTGTGCGCATATCACGCCAGATCATGCGCTGTTCATCTTCCTTAGCCAAGACTTCGTGATCAGAATAATCCATATAGCGGTTTACAGTTACCTGAATTGGATCCCCCAGTGGCTTATCATGACGATAGGCTTGTACACTGACATTTAGTGACAACATGTATTCGCTGGTTCCACCAGACAAGTCAACTGCTGATGTAGACGAATTCTGAGTAGCTGAAATGACTTTTATCACCACTTCCGGCTTTTCGGCATCCACGACAATATCTGGCTGTCGTCGCAGTGCGACTTCCAGTGCTCGTTGCATACTACCGCCATCAATTTTCCAGCTATGATACGGCATTGGGGCATCAAATGCAGAAGTGCCTTTCAGATGAAAGCCACAGCTAGTTAATCCGAATAAGATAATCAATACCAGCCAGTTTTTCATATTTGATCCTTATAAAGCTCAGGCCAGTTTGCTGCGCAGTAGAGATTGAACCTGTTGTGGGTTAGCTTTACCACGTGAAGCTTTCATGACTTGTCCAACTAAAGCATTGAATGCTTTCTCTTTCCCAGATTTGAATTCTTCTACAGATTTCTGGTTAGCGGCAAGTACTTCATCAATAATTTTCTCAATTGCGCCAGTATCAGTCATCTGTTTGAGGCCATCACGTTCAATAATAGCATCTGCAGTAAGATCACTGTCCCACATGGTTTCAAAAACCTGTTTAGCCAGTTTGTTACTTAAGGTATTGTCTGCAATCCGGCTTATCAAACCGGCCAGACGTTCGGCGCTGATTGGGCTGGCTGAGATATCTACACCGGCTTTGTTCAGTGCAGCGGCAAGTTCTCCCAACATCCAGTTAGCAACTAGCTTGCCATGTCCGCTTAATTTAGCTGCCTGTTCAAACCAGTCGGCCTGAATGTGATTGCTGGTTAGCAACCTTGCATCATAGTCAGAAATACCATACTGTTCGATAAATCGGCTAGCCATTTCTTTTGGCAACTCCGGCATGGCTGCTTTAGCAGCATCCAGCATGGCATCGGTAATTATTACTGGCAATAAATCTGGGTCGGGGAAATAACGATAGTCATGTGCATCTTCTTTGCTGCGCATGGCTCGGGTTTCACCTTTATTCGGATCAAAAAGGCGGGTTTGCTGGATAACTTTACTACCGTCCTCAATCAATTCAATTTGCCGCCCCACTTCATAATTAATCGCCTGTTCCAGAAAACGGAATGAGTTTAGGTTTTTAATTTCACAACGGGTGCCAAACTCTGTCTGACCTTTCGGGCGCACTGAAACGTTGGCATCAATTCGGAAAGAACCTTCTGCCATATTCCCGTCACAAATGTCCAGCCACGTTACCAGACTATGCATTGCCCGGGCATATGCAACAGCATCAGCAGCTGAACGCATTTCTGGTTCGGATACTACTTCAAGCAAAGGTGTGCCAGCACGATTCAGGTCAATACCTGTAAATTGTTCAAATTCATCATGAATAGATTTACCGGCATCTTCTTCCATGTGTGCTCTGGTTACGTTAATGGTTTTTACTTCGTTACCTACTACAATTTCCAGCTGACCATGCTCTACAATAGGCAACTCCAACTGGCTGATTTGATATCCCTTGGGTAAATCAGGATAAAAGTAGTTTTTGCGATCAAAAACATTTTTCCGGTTAATCGTGGCACCTAATGCCAGCCCAAGTTTAATGGCTTTATTAACTACTTCACGATTCATTACTGGTAAGGCACCAGGCAAAGCACAGTCCACGACATTTGCCTGAGCATTAGGAGCAGCACCAAATGCAGTTGATGAGCCGCTAAAAATTTTTGACTGTGTATTCAACTGAACGTGGATTTCCAGACCAATTACAGTTTCCCAATTCATTCTGTCTTCTTTCAATTCGTATACTGGCAGTTAATGTTCAAATGGTGTTCTGGTATGCCAGTCACTATGTTGCTGAATCTGATGTGCAACACCAAGCAAACGGCTCTCTGCAAAGTAATTACCAATAAGTTGAACACCTACTGGCAGTCCGCTGGAAGTGAAGCCAGCAGGTATTGCGATACCCGGCAAACCAGCTAAATTAAGTGAAACAGTATATATATCGGATAAATACATTTGTACTGGATCATTATTATGACTTGCTAATGCAGGTGCCGCAGTAGGTGCAACAGGTGCAAGAATGATATCGCACTGATGTAGTACAGTCTGAAAATCATTTGCGACCATCCGGCGTAATTTTTGTGCTTTCAGGTAGTAGGCATCATAGTAACCATGAGATAAAACATAAGTTCCAATCATGATCCGGCGTTTCACCTCATCGCCAAAACCTTCTGCGCGACTGTTACTATACATTTCATCCAGATTGCTAAATTCAGTCGCACGATGACCATAACGGACACCATCATAACGAGACAAATTGGTACTGGCTTCAGCTGATGCAAGTACGTAATAGGCAGGTATGGATAATTCAGTATGAGGCAAGGTGACATCGACAATTTCTGCCCCTTGTTTTTTCAGTAATTCTAAAACATTATCGATAGATGCATGAACCTGAGTATCAAGCCCCTCTCCAAAAAATTCACGAGGCAAGCCTACTTTCAGTCCTTGTAACGGACGGTTTAAATCTCGAGTATAGTCTTCTTTATCACGCTCAATACTGGTTGAGTCATATTTATCAAAGCCTGCCATGCTGTTCAGTAACAGAGCACAGTCTTCAGCTGTCTGTGCCATTGGCCCAGCCTGATCAAAGCTGGAAGCATAAGCAATCATGCCAAAACGACTGACTACGCCATACGTTGGTTTTAGGCCGGTGATACCACAATGAGATGCTGGCTGGCGGATAGAACCGCCGGTATCTGATCCCAGTGCTGCCGGAGCTAGACGTGCAGCAATAACTGCTGCAGAACCACCGGAAGAACCACCCGGTACATGTTCATGCTGCCATGGATTACGGGTAATACCATAGTGGGAAGACTCAGTAGTTGATCCCATGGCAAATTCATCCATATTGGTTCGCCCAAGGGTAACCATGCCTGCATCAAGCAGATTTTGCACAACAGTAGCTGTATAGGGGGCAATAAAATTGTCCAGCATTTTGCTGCAACAGGCACTGCGCCAACCTTGCTGGCAAAAGATATCTTTATAAGCTATAGGTATACCTGTTAAGGGTGTAGCTAAGCCTTGTTGAATAAGTGTATCAGCAGCTTTGGCTTCAGCAATGGTACGATCTTTATCCAATGTTACAAATGCATTTAGGCCGGCATTGTCCTGTGCAATTGCTGCCAGATATTCTTGCGCCAATTCGCTGGCGGAAGCCTGTTTTGATTGCAGTAAATCACTGCACTGTTTTAATGTATAATTTTTCGGCATAAGATTATATAGCTTTCAGGTAACACTTGCTTGAGGTTGCCTGCAATGAATTCAATCGGAGTAATGTAAGGTTAATGGAATAAAATATGGGCTTATTCTATAACCTTAGGGACGAGGTACAGATCTCTGTCTACTAGTGGGGCACATGACTGTAATGCATAGTGCTGATCTTTTTCGGTAACACTGTCTTCGCGTAAACGTAGTGCCAGTTCATGCGGATGCGCCATCGGTTCAACCCCGTCAGTATTGACTTCCTGCATTTTTTCCACCAGCTCAAATACATGATTAAGTTCTACCAACATGTTATTTCGCTCGGTTTCTGAAAGACTCAAGCGAGAGAGGCGTGCGAGCTTATCTACATCACTTAATGTTAAAGCCATCAAAAAATCCTTAAATTTGATTTAGCAAAACGGGCAAACTGCGGTATCATTGCGCGTTCTGATTTGGTTATTACATAGTGTCAGATTATAACCGAAAACCCTATTCTTTGGCGCATTGATTTGCTTTGGGTAATGTGTCACACAATAGCTTTTGCCATACTTATAATTTTAAAGTTCATTAGGACAGTCTCATGTTTCGCTTCTTTACAAAATATTTATCCAATGATCTGGCTATTGATCTAGGTACAGCTAATACTTTGATTTTTATTAAAAATAAGGGAATTGTACTTAATGAGCCGTCGGTTGTTGCTGTGCAAAACGATACCATAAATGCGAAAAATGGTATGCTGGCTGTAGGTACAGCAGCGAAAAAAATGCTGGGGCGTACCCCAGGCAGTATTCAGGCAATCCGGCCGATGAAAGATGGTGTAATCGCTGACTTCAATGTCACTGAAAAAATGCTTAAGCAATTTATCAAAAAAGTAAACAATAGTCGCTTTACTGCACCTCGTATTGTTATCTGTGTTCCATGCGGTTCAACTCAGGTTGAGCGCAAAGCCATTCGTGACTCTGCTCTGGCTGCCGGAGCTTCAATTGTTAATCTGATTGAAGAACCAATGGCCGCAGCTATTGGTGCTGGTTTGCCGATTGAAGAACCAACCGGTTCTATGGTAGTTGATATTGGTGGTGGTACAACCGAGGTAGGTGTAATTTCTTTGTCTGGTGTGGTTTATTCTCATTCAATCCGTGTTGGCGGAGATGCGTTTGATGATGCGATCATCAACTATGTTCGTCGCAATTACGGTATGTTGATTGGCGAATCAACTGCTGAAGAAATCAAGAAAAATATTGGTTCCGCCTTCCCGGGCATGGAAGTTAAAGAGATTGAAGTGAAGGGTCGCAATCTGGCTGAGGGTATCCCCCGTGCCTTTACAATCAGTTCGAATGAGGTATTAGAAGCACTGACTGAACCATTGAATCAGATTGTACAGGCTGTTAAAAATGCACTGGAACAGACGCCACCGGAACTGGGGGCAGATATTGCCGACCGTGGTTTGGTGCTTACTGGAGGAGGAGCATTGTTAAAAGGGCTGGATCGCCTTCTGTCAGAAGAAACCGGCCTACCAGTAATGATAGCTGAAGATCCGCTGACATGTGTTGCTCGTGGTTCTGGTCATGCGCTGGATATGATTGGTAAAATGAATTCTGTATTTGTATCCAACCCTTAAAAGCCGTAGTTTTTTTATTGTAATTAATAATGGCAGAGCCTTCTCTCAATTTTGTCCACAATGGCCTGCGCAGTACCAGTAAACTAGTTGTCTTGTCTCTGGTTGCGGTTGCATTGCTGTTGCTTGATAATCGATATGATGTGGTTAAAATCAGCCGCAATTATATCGGTACGGCTTTATATCCCTTGCAATGGCTGGCTATGCAGCCAGTAAATATTGTTTCTAATGGTATGGTTTTTTTTGAGAAACAGCAAAATCTGAGCAGTGAAAACAAGATGCTAAAGGTTCAGAATGCGCAGCTAAAATTACAAATCAGCCAGCAGGAGGTACGGTTAAAGTCTATGGTGAATCTGGATAATCTGATTCAGCTACAGAAAACAGCACTACCTCAGGCACAAGTGGCTCAGATTGTATCTAGTGATACTAATCCACTGGCTGATCGCTTTGTTATTGATAAAGGCAGTCATCATCAGATTCGTCAGGGCGATGCTGTAAGTGACGAACATGGGTTAATTGGGCAGGTCACATCTGTTCAGCCATTGAGTTCTGAAGTAACGCTGATAACCAATAGTAATGCGGTTATTCCGGCAATGGTGATGCGAACCGGAGTACGTACATTGGTTTATGGCCGTTCAGGCAGTCTGGATCTGCGCTATTTTCCGGCGAATGCCAGCCTATTGCGTAATGACTTGCTGGTCACTTCAGGAATGGATAGTATTTATCCGGCTGGTATACCTATTGCTACTGTGACACAAGCACAAAGTGGTAATGGTTCGCCTTATTATCGTGCACAGATTGAACCTATTGCGCAATTACGTAATAGCAATTTTGTACTTGTTATTCCACAAAAGCATGGGCAGACTGCTCATTATTCTGCTGATGCAGCAGTTACCAACCTATCATCTGCCAATCATGACTGAAGTTGACAGCCTGCACCGTCATACCCGAAAACGGCTTATTATTTTAAGCCTGATGGCTGCACTATTTTTTGACCTGATTCCTTTTCCGCAGCCATTAGCTGGCTGGCTGCCAGCCTCGACGGCTATGATGACCTTGTACTGGAGTTTACACCGGCCACAAAATATTGGTATCGGTATGGCTTTTTTATTGGGTCTAATAATGGATGTTGGTCTAGGAACGCCGTTTGGTCAACATGCGTTGGGTATAATGGCAGCAGTATATCTGGTTGAGCATAACAGGCATCAGATGCTTGGTTATTCTTATGGATATCAGGCACTAACTATTTTGGGTTGTCTGATGCTGATGACACTGGTACTGGTGATTGTACATTTCTTCGCTACCCATCAGTTTACTGGCTGGAATCTGTTTGTTTCTCCATTTATCAGTGCTCTGCTCTGGCCTCTTTTATCCAAATTCATGCTTTATCTCGCCTATTCCAGACGTCTATGAAAGCACTGCAATTTCGAACCAAAAAAAAACGTCCGTCCAAACCTACCCAGTATGGTGATTTAGGGCTACGGATTGCGGCTGCTTTTATATTAATAATTATCTGTTTTTGCCTGTTGATTGCACGCTTTGTATATCTACAGGTAATTAAATATGATGACTATGTCACTGCTGCTACAAATAACCGCATTTCATTGATATCCATCCCACCAATTAGAGGGGAAATAGTTGATATCAATGGTGTGGTACTGGCGCATAATTATCCAGCTTATTCGCTGGAATTAATCCCAAATCAGGTACCGGGTAAGCTTGAAGATACAATTAATGCATTGCGAGCATATGTAGACATCAGCAATGGTGACCTGAAACGTTTTAATAAATTCCGTGCTGATTATCGTTCTTATGACAAAGTTCCATTAAAACTCAAATTAACTATGGAGGAAGCCAGCCGTCTGGCAGCTGAGCTGTATCGTTTTCCAGGTGTAGAAATTAATGCGCGAACTTTTCGAGATTATCCGTACGGCGAATTGCTGGCTCATATAGTGGGCTATATCGGCCGTATTAGTGACCGCGATATGACGGCTCTTGATAAAGCGAATTTGACTAGCTTATACCGTGGTAGCACACATATCGGCAAAATGGGATTGGAAGATTACTATGAGCGGCAGCTGCATGGTATACCAGGTTATCGTGAAGTTGAAAAAGATGCTCAGGGGCATATTGTCCGTACAATTAAAACTGTACCGGCAATTCCTGGACAAACACTTCGTTTAGGATTGGATATCCGTATGCAGCAGGAAGCAGACCGCCTGATGGGAAATAAACGAGGTGCTTTGGTGGCCATCAATCCACAGTCGGGTGCAATACTGGCGATGGTATCTAAGCCAAGTTATAACCCCAACCTGTTTATTGATGGAATTGATACGGATACTTGGAAAAGCCTGAATGAAGACTGGCGTCACCCCTTGCTAAATCGCGCTACTCAGGGAATGTACCCACCCGGCTCAACCTTCAAACCATTTTTGGCCATGGCCGCACTTGAAAGTGGCAAACTGACCCAAAGTACTGTTTTGCCAGCACCCGGTTTTTGGAGTATTCCCGGTTCTACCCATCAGTTTCGCGACGCTGCCCGCGGTGGGCATGGTTCAGCTAATCTGAGCAAAGCTATTCAAGTCTCGTCTGATACATTTTTTTATCGTCTAGGTTATGAAATGGGTGTTGACCGCATGTCACCCTATTTAGCCCAGTTTAATCTGGGGAAACAGACTGGCATTGATATTAATCATGAATATGCGGGTGTATTGCCCACGCGTGCTTGGAAAGAAAAAAGATTTGCCCGAAATAAACCACAGGCACGGGTATGGCAGCCGGCAGACAGCGTTAGTATGGCTATTGGGCAGGGTTATAATGCCTATACTCCTTTGCAGATCGCTTTTGCAACAGCAATTCTGAGTAATGATGGCGTTGTTTATCGCCCTCACCTAGTTCAAGCGTTGCTTGATCACAACTCACAAAAAATGACTTTGATCGACCCTCAGCCGGTTCGAACAGTACCATTTAAGCGCAGCAATTTTGAATATGTTAAGGATGCGATGCAAAAGGTATTGAAACCAGGCGGTACTGCAGCAGCTGTTGGTTCTGGTCTGAGTTATACCATGGGCGGCAAAACCGGCACAGCACAGGTAGTACAGATTAAACAGGGTGCTCGTTATAATGCTGCGGCGCTTAAAATGCAGCTACGCGACCATGCTTGGTTTATTGCATTTGCACCAGTGGAAAAACCACAGATCGCTATTGCTGTCATTCTCGAAAATAATGGTTGGGGTGCTACAGCTGCACCGATTGCACGGCAATTGGCTGATTTTTATCTATTGAAATTAAAAAATTTACCTAGTGCCGGTCAGGCAACCAATACTGCGGATTTACCCGTAAATGATTTATCCAATGATGCCATGATGGATGCCTTGCGACACGATGAACACAGTCAAGCTGCTTTGCCACCATTACTGCGCGCTTATCGTCCTCAGTCTGGCTTGTGAGATAAATGATGATTAATGAAAAACAATGGCTGAAACGCTTCTGGTACAAATTATGGGCACCAATGGATGTATGGTTGTTCTATGCCATGCTGATTATTTATGTTATGAGCCTATTTCTACTGTATTCTGCTGACGGACAGGATTTTGGACAGCTGGAAAATAAAACTCTGCATACTATTCTCAGCTTTATTCTACTGTGGGTGATTGCCCGTACGCCACCGCAGATATTAAGTAATTTTGCTTTACCTGCATATTGTTTGGGTGTTTTGTTGCTGCTTTGTGTGCATTTTGTCGGAATTACTGTCAATGGCTCAACTCGCTGGCTGAATATTGGCATTGCTCGTATTCAACCGTCTGAAATCATGAAAATTGCCGTACCCATGCTATTAGCTTGGTTTTTTCAGAAAAATGAAAGCAATATTCGCTGGTACCACTACATCAGTGCCTTTGTACTGATTCTTATTCCCGTGGCACTGATATTAAAACAGCCGGATCTGGGTACAGCCACGCTGATTATGGCTTCTGGTCTGTTTGTGATATTTTTTGCCGGTTTGCCGTGGAAAGTCATTATTTCAGCGGTTATTGGCTTTATAGCCATGCTTCCTGTAATTTGGAATTATGGAATGCATGATTATCAACGTATGCGAGTTTTAACCCTGCTTGACCCCACTAAAGACCGCCTCGGAGCCGGATACCATATTCTACAATCCATGACAGCAATTGGTTCGGGCGGCATTTGGGGTAAGGGCTGGCTAGAAGGTTCTCAAACCCATCTTGATTATATTCCTGAATCTACGACAGACTTTATTTTTGCGGTCTTCGGTGAAGAATTTGGTCTAATCGGAAATATTCTGCTAGTGACTGTATACACATTTATTCTTATGCGAGGATTATATATTACCTTTAAAGCACCAACTCTGTATTGTCGTACTTTGGCTGGTGCGTTAACCATGACCTTATTTTGTTATGCATTTGTCAATATGGGTATGGTTAGCGGTATTTTGCCGGTGGTTGGCGTGCCTTTGCCATTGGTAAGCTATGGCGGTACGGCCACTTTATCGGTAATGGTTATTCTGGCGATGCTGATGGGGATCAGTAATCAGCGCAAACAGTAACAGATATCAGACTGCTATTTAATTTGTGCGTTTATAGCAACAATAAAAAAATCGAAACCTTTAAATATTAAGGTTTCGATTTTTTTGATTAAATATCAAAGCTAAATCTAAATAGCTATCTAAAATTTTTTACTTAGATCTGTGAGTTAAGACTTCATCAATCAGACCATATTTTTTCGCCTCTTCCGCAGACATAAAATTATCGCGATCGGTATCTTTTTCAATTTGAGCCAGTTTTTGTCCGGTATGCTGTGCCAGATGTTCGTTTAACTGCTTTTTCAGTTTGAGTAATTCACGCGCATGGATTTCTATATCCGAAGCCTGACCACCTAGTCCACCACTGATAAGTGGTTGATGAATCATAACCCGACTGTTTGGTAAGGCAAATCGTTTACCCTTTGCTCCAGCGGACAGGAGGAAAGCACCCATACTTGCAGCTTGCCCCAGACATAAAGTTGCTACATCTGGCTTAATAAAATTCATGGTGTCAAATATGGACATCCCAGCAGTTACTGACCCACCGGGGGAGTTGATATAAAGTGAAATATCCTTATCAGGATTTTCACTTTCCAGAAATAGTAACTGAGCTACAACCAGATTGGCGGTTTCATCAGTAACCGGACCAACCATAAATATAATCCGTTCCTTTAATAGGCGTGAATAGATATCATACGCACGTTCTCCGCGTCCACTCTGCTCTACAACCATAGGTACCAGACCCAGATTTTCAATATGTGACATGTTTTTCCCTCAATTGAAATAAAAGCACCCAAGCAGCTTCACAACTACTTCGGTGCTTTGGTCGTTGTTTAATGCGTATTACATTCAGGCTTGAGCCTGTTGTCCCATAACTTCATCAAAAGTCAGTACTTTATCTGCCACTTTTGCTTTACTTAAAACGTAGTCAACTACATTCTGCTCTATAGCCAGTGAAGTAGGTGCCTGCAAATTCTTTTTATCGCTATAATACCAGTCGATAACTTCTTGCGGGTCTTCATAGCTATCAGCAAACTCGTTGATTACGTTACGTACCTGTTCTTCTGATGGTTCCAGTTTTTCTTCACGCACCAGTTCGCCCATAATCAGGCTGATGGCCACACGACGGCTTGCCTGCTCATTGAACATATCCAATGGCAATTCCAAATCTTTCTGATCCATACCCTGCGCCGCAAAATTTTCTTTCATGCGCGCGGCCATGGTTTTTGCTTCTTCTGTAACCATTGATGAAGGAACATCAACCGGAGTAGCAGCCAGCAAAGCATTGATGGCACTGTCTTTAGTCATTTCACTTACGCGGCGGTTTACTTCACGACTGACATTTTTCTTGATTTCAGCACGCATTTTTTGTACATCGCCGTCTTCAATACCCAGTGATTTGGCAAATTCTTCATTTACTTCAGGCAACACTGCTTCAGAAACATTTTTTAGGGTAATGGTGAAAATAGCTGTTTTACCGGCAATATCCTTGCTCTGGTAATCTTCCGGGAATGTTACGGAAACTTCTTTTACATCACCCTCTTTCATGCCAGCAATACCCGCTTCGAAGTCAGGTAGCATCTGACCTTTACCCAGCAAGAATGGGTAGTTTTCTGCACTACCACCTGCAAATACTTCACCGTCAATCTTACCGGCAAAATCGATAATTACACGATCGCCATTACGCGCTTCACGTTCTACATGATTGAAACGGGTACGCTGCTGACGCAGGATATCTACGGTTTTGTCAATTTCCGCGTCGCCAATTTCAGTACTGAATTTAGTTACTTCCTGAGTACTCAAATCACCAAGTTTAATTTCAGGAAATTCTTCAAATACGACCGCAATTTTATAGACTTTTTCATCGTCCTGATCAGCGTCTTCCAGTGCAGTAAGGCTTTTCAGGCCGGCAACTTTCAGTTTTTCAGCTACGATAAGTTCTTCAAATGCTTTATGAGTCATTTCATTCAGCACTTCATCGCGAATGCCGTAACCATACATGGAATCAATTATTCTCAGCGGTGCTTTACCTGGGCGAAAGCCATCAATGCGAGCACGTTTCTGTGCCACTTTCATGCGTGCGTTGACTTTTGCTCGGATGTCTTCCCAGTTCAGAGCCAAAACAATTTTACGCTCTAAATTATCTAATTTTTCTACTGTTACGCTCATCGTAAACCCTTAGATGTCAGTTGATCTGATTTGGTTCATTTGTCTTAAAAGTACTGCTTGAGGGTGTACGCACACGGGCATTCACTCATGCAGACAAAAATTAAATGGCAAGTGTACCATAAGCCTATATAAAAGCCTATGTAATGACGAAAACACTTGTGGCTGCTTATGGCTAATTGCAGTTATGGCTTGTTTTCATTATCCGTTCTACTTCATACCAATAGCCATCATTACGTTGTTGTACCAATGCTATCATGCCCTGCCGGATTTGCTTAATCTGATTGAAATTAACAATAGCATTACTGCTTACACGTACTGGTGATATAAAGGATAAGTGATCAAGTACATAGAATCGATTGTGCGCCTGAGATTCAAATTCTGCCCAGTTTTCAATATGGCGTCCCTGCCAACACAAGGGATTTAAAGGTAGCTGAAAGTGCTGGCTGGCTGAGGGGGTGAATAGCATGCCACGGATAATGCTTGCATGTTGTAACTGGCTGGATTCAGGTATCAAGTCTTTCAATACACTTTCAGCAGCAGGCTGCGTACTTAATGCCAATTGCTGTCTGATTTTGTGCATTTTGTCTATCAGCCGGTCTGCTTTGTTCAGACCAATGAAGCTTTCTGTCTTGTCTGACTGACTAGCATAATATTTGCACGCTAATTCTAGATGATATATCTGGTTATTAAGCTGCACGATAAAATCAAAAGCGCCGATTGTGCGCTGATTATTCTGAACAGGTAGATTATGGACAATTAAGCGGCTGTGTGGTGCATGTAAAAACCAGTAATGAAGTAAACGTTCGGCGTATACCCCCAGATGAGTGTGGTAAGCACCATGCTTTTTCAGGAACAGGTATAAATCATCCGGTTTTTCATCCAGAGACAGCAGAAATCGAAATCCGTCGTCTCCTAATAATATCGAAACCGGTAGCTCAGCAGATGATATCCAAGGTGATGGTGCGGTCAGTAAACTGGCCAAATCCCGTACAATCGTTTTTTTCAAACGCCACCAGAGTGCATCAGAAGCATAATTCATGAGTTTTTCTCTCTATATCGGTAAATCTTGCAATTAGATGCTAATTTTGCTTTTTCTGTATTTGCTGATTTACGGTGTTATAAAAGCCGCGTAGGATGTCGATATCTTCTGTGCTTAGCTGAGCCCGATCAAACATGGCAGCCATGCGCCGCATCAGTCGTTCTTCATTGCGACGGTTAAAAAATCCGGCTGTATCCATCACCTGACGTAAATGCTCCACCATACTACTGGTCTGCTGATGTGTGGCCAGATTTGGCTGCTGCTTTAAATAAGCCATGCTGATATCGACATGGCTGAAGAGTTCATAACAGATTACCTGCACTGCCTGAGCCAAGTTAAGAGAAAAATAATCAGGATTACCATTGATGGTAATCAGACGATTGCAACTTTGTACTTCTTCGATACTCAAACCAAAAGTTTCATTACCAAATACCAGTGCTATTTTTTGCCCTGTTCGCGCGGCATCAATCAGCGATGGCATAATCTCACGTGGCGTATGTAATGGCGCAGTCAGTTCTCGACGCCGGCTGGTTAAAGCACACGACAGCGTTGTATCAGCCAGTGCTTCATTGAGTGAAGCAAAAATTAGTGCATTTTCCAACACATCGCATGCACCAGATGCAAGAGTAAAACTTTCTTCAGGCAAAACAAATGCAGCAGGATTGGTATGATCAAACACGGCAGGCCGTGGTGTCATTGGAGTTTGCATCAGATTCGGAGCCACCAGTATCAATCTGTTTAATCCCATTGTTTTCATGGCTCGTGCTGCGGAACCGATATTGGCCGGGTGGCTGGTGCGTGTAAGTACAACTGTAATGTTATTAAGAAAATCGGGGAGTATGGGTTTATTCATGTTTGCAATTTTAAGAATGAGGGCACTCTGGCAGCTGGACGTAGATAAATACTGTATATTATAGCAAAATCATTCTATGCAAACGGTAGCTCTGGTGTGCCGGTTTGGGAAAAAATGCTTTTTGCCGTATAATTGCTTTCTATCTATTCTGTTTAATTGCCGCAATGTTTTTTGAGATGCGGCTTTTGTTCTTTAACACACGTCATTTTGTATCTGTTATAAGCTTTTATCAGTCCTATCACGAGAATGAGCATGAATCCTATTTTAACTACTGCCTGGAAAGCAGCACGCAAGGCCGGCCAAATGATGCATCGAGCCAGCAGCAACTTAAATACTATTAAAATTGATAATAAAGCTGCCAATGATTTTGTTTCAGATGTTGATCGTGAAGCAGAACGTATTATTGTTAATACTCTTCAGGAAGTATACCCTCACCATGCCATTTTGAGTGAGGAAGCTGGTCATCTGGGTAACGAAAATGCTGAGTATCAATGGATTATCGATCCGCTGGATGGTACGACAAATTATTTGCATGGTCATAAACAGTATGCCATTTCAATGGCTTTACTGCATAAGGGAACTTTAGCTGAAGCACTAATTTACGCGCCGGAACAAAATGATCTGTATGTCGCCAGCCGTGGTCAGGGGGCTTTGCTGAATGATAAACGCATTCGAGTAAGTAGTCGCATTGATTTGCTGCGCAGTCTAATTGCAACGGGTTTTCCAGTTGTTGATCAGACTATGATGGACACTTATCTGGCTATTTTAAAAGATGTGCTGGCAAAAACAGCTGGTGGGCGCCGTGAAGGATCGGCTGCGCTAGACTTATGTAATGTGGCCTGTGGCCGTGTAGATGGTTATTTTGAGTTTAATTTGAAGTCGTGGGATATTGCAGCTGGTGCTTTGATTGTGCAGGAAGCCGGCGGTATTGTTACTGACATGCAAGGCGAGCAGACTTGGCTGGACAGTGGCGATATTGTGGCTGCCAATCCGAAAATTTTGGCACAATTATTGCAAATAATTGCACCACATTTAGTAATATAATATATTTTGTGGTGGTTTAAGTGGTTAAACCACCACCAAATTTTATATCTGCCTTGATTAGGGGTAGTAGTCATGAAAAAAATTCTGTTTACCACTTTGTTGGCTTCATATGCCGGTCTGGTGATGGCACAAGATATCATTGCCAATAATGCATGGGCACGATTCAGTGTATCCGGCATGTCTTCCAGCGGCGTATTTATGGATTTGGACAATCATTCTGGTAAAGATGATGTATTACTGAGTGCATCCTCACCGATAGCCAAGTCCAGTGAAATACATGAAACTGTTGAAGTAAATGGTGTGATGAAAATGCGTCCTTTAGCGCATGGTCTGTCTCTGCCTGCCGGACAGGTAACTCAGCTACAACCGGGCAAAATGCATATTATGTTGCTGGGTTTGAAAAAACCTCTGGTAAAAGGGACTACTATTCCAATTCGCTTAACTTTTCGCCATGCCAAACCGGTTACGCTTAATGTGCCGGTTAGTGTAGCTCCTGTTACTAAAACAGATCCAACCATGCCAGAACATTCGCATATGCATCACTAAGTTAGCCTCCTAGCTAGATAATTGAACTAATCTTGCTTAAATTGCAAACCTGAGTTGGTTAAGGTGACGTGGTGTAACTTTTGTTGAATTTAAGCTGTTTAACTTAGTGTTTAATCTCTGCTGTGCGTTTAGCATAGATGATCTTTGCTGTCCGTAACAGATATTTCTCTAAATACATAATTTTGTATTAAGCAGATTGCTGCTTTTTGAAAATAATTTTATTTTAACTGTTTATGATTTCCTTATTGCATTCAGGCAAATTCTGGCTGAAATTGGTAGTATTTAGCTGCCTGAGCATTATTTCGCTCTTAATCATTGATATGATTGTGCTACATTATTTGTTTAATGCAGAAGAAATCAATAAGCGTGCTAATGCACTCGTGGCTGAAAGTGGACGTCAGGTGGTTTTTGACTCCGATATCAGCCGCTCAATGTTTCCACGTCCAACTGTAACCTTGCATCAGGTACACATCAGAGATAAAGCTACCAAAACAGATGATATCAGTATTGGTAATATGAAAATTGGTCTAGGCTGGCAGAGTCTGTTTGGCCGTCTGACCATTGAAAAATTGCAGCTAACAGATGCGCATATTAGTCTGACTCGCAATAATCAGGGACAATGGAATTTAGCTGATTTATGGAAAAAGCCACGTCAGGGCAATAATTTACAGCTTAATCGTCTGATTTTGGAAAATGCCAGTCTCCGTATTCATGATGGAATTAATCTGCAACAGATTAATCAGCTAAATCTAAAATGGCGTAATCTTGGCCGTACCGGTCTGCTTCAGTTGAACGCTACATCAAGTGTTTCAGATATACCAACTATGCAATACCAGCTGAGTGCCGTATACCACCCTGATGCAGTAATGCAGTGGCAGGATGTTAAGCTCGGTATAGTAACCTACCTATCAGCTTTGGGTGAAAGTAATGGCCAGTGGCATTTCAATGCTCGCTGGCTGCCGCAACAGCAGTTATTACAGACAACTGCTGTGCAATGGCAGTGGCACAGTCAGCGTAATCAATTACATGTTACTGGTAACGGGCAAAACTGGCAGGTAGGATGGACAAAACTGTTCTTACCGCAGGTAAATGGTGTGGCCACGGCACAGATTGGCGATAATGAAATTAATGCAACCTTATCGGCAAGCAATATCAGTTGGTTGCAGAATCGTTGGTCTCTGCCTCAGTTTCAAATCGACAGTGGCTGGCAAAGTCATTTATATCAGACTGCATTGACCTTGAGTGGTCAATTATCTTGGCTGGATGTGCGTCACTGGAAAATTGATAATTTTTCCGTGAGCAGCCATCAAGATACCGTAAATGCCCTACCCAATTCACGTTTTATTAGTGATTTATCAGGTATCGTACAAGGTGATGATGCTGGTAATGGCCAACTCAATCTGCAAGGTCAGTTTGATAATCAACCAATAAATATTGCACTGGATTACCAAAATGACCGGCATCAAAGCAAAATAAGTGGCAATATTCACCTAGCACAGTTAAATTTACGTCCTTACGTAGAGACGACTACAGGTTTGCTACCATCTGACTGGCAACAACTCTGGCATCGCTGGTTCAAAAACAATTTGCTGAAAACACAACTGGCTATTGATTCCATCTTCACGCCGACAATACAGCTAAACCAGTTTAAAACTCAACTAGCTATAGATGAGCGTAATTTCACTTTGACACCAATCAACGTGCAAATGTATGGTGGTAGCAGTAATGGTATGTTGCAGGTAACTAATGCCAATCCATTGATATGGAAAGTACAGCAACACGCCAAACGTGTGCAAATGAAGTCTTTTCTACAGGACACATTTGGTTTGCATAATCTGGATGGTAATGGCGATGCAGACTTTGATTTTCATGGTATTGGCATTAACCGTCAGCAGTGGTTATCCAGCCTGAGTGGGCTGGCACGAATCCAAATTCATCAAGGTGTTTGGAATGGCATTGATATCAATAATATTCTACAGAACAGTGATAACCAGACTACAGTAACCTATAACGAGACCAACCAAACACCATTTCGGTTTATTAAACTGGCTATTCCATTAAATAATGGCTACACCAAAAACAGTCGTATTGAATTGCATGCCGATAATTTTGATATTAAAGGTACGGGCAATGTTAAGTGGTTGCAACAGCAGATGGATTACAATGTGTTGATTGCTACACGACGGGAAAAACAGCAAAACCTGTTACCATTACGTATCAATGGTACATTTACCCGCCCCGCTTTTACCATTGATTATCAGCGTTTGACTGCTGGCCTGCATACATCCCAGCAAAAACAAGACAGTTTGCGGCAAACATTGCAGCAGCAATGGCTGTGGTTGAATCAGGGAAGTAGTGCATCATCCGAAAACCATGAGCCAGCACACCAACAATGAGTATTTACATTTTTCATGAATGGCCACAGCCAGATGAGTTAGCCCAGCAGCTAGGCAATGATAAACAGGCAGAGATAGTGGTTGTGACTGAAAAGTGGCCAGAATCGTTGACAGCAAGATCTTCTGCTGGCCAGAACATTGCACAGTTATGGCTTGAGGCAAAAGTATTCTGGCAACAACAGCCGGTATTCAGCTATCCCTTTGGTGATGCCGGTAAATTCACGCTTATTCAGCCGCAAGTATATGAACAGTGGTGCCAGTTTAATCCTAATATGGTCTGCACCACACCTGAATACTCTAAATTTATTTATAAACCTTGGCTTACTTTGCCAACCCCAATACCGGTTAAATCGGTAGTAATTATTGGTGCCGGTATTGCCGGAGCAAGCACGGCTTTTGCACTGGCAAAACGCGGTATAGCGGTAACAGTGATTGAGCAACACTCAATTGCCAGTGCGGCATCAGGCAATCATCTTGGTCTTTTATATGCGAAAATCTCAGCACACGCGACTATACAAACGGAATTGTTACTGGCCAGCTATGGGTACAGCCGTGCGCTTCTGAAAAACTGTCTGCCAGCTGGGAAAGGCTGGCTGGACTGTGGTGTTATCCATTTGGATTACAACGCAGCCGAAAAGCAGCGTAATACTTTGTTGGCACAGCAAAATCCTCACAATACACTTTTTCAGACTGTAACAAAAGCTGAGGCTGAACGGATTGCTGGTATTGATGTGCCTTATGGTGGTTTGTGGTGGCCTTATGGTGCAGCAATTAATCCATTTAGTTTAACTGAGGCTTTACTCAGGCATCCGTTGATAAGCGTGTTAACTGCCACTAAAGCAAATACAATCTCCCGTCAGAATGATTTATGGCAGATTGGCTGTCAGAATCAGCAAAAGTCATTTTATCTTGATGCATCTCATATTGTGATTTGTGCTGGCGCTGAGAGTAACTCCCTCTATCCTGTGGCTGGATGGCCACTGCATAAGATACGCGGGCAGACAACCACAGCCAGCTTACGCTCGGGAGCCACTCAGATAAAGTGTGCACTCAGTGGTAATAGCTATATTACGCCACCATGGCAGCATAAACTATGCTTTGGCGCCACATTTCACCCTAACCAAACCAATGATGATTTATCCGTCGCGGATGAACATTTTAACTGGGAACAATTACGTCAATGGCTGCCACATCTGGCTGCAAACTTAAATCCGAATACTAGCCCACAGGGACATGCAGCAATACGTTGCGATGCTTTCGACCATCTACCAGTAGTGGGGCCTGTTGGAGACACAGCTGCCATGCTGGTGCAGTATGCACAATTACGTCTGGACAAAAACTACCCGCTTACCCAGCCCTGTCCGTGGCAGCCGGGTGTATTTGTTAATACGGCTCATGGCAGCCGTGGGTTGGTAACCGCACCACTATGTGCAGAAGCCATAGCCGCAACTATGCTTGGCCTGCCATCACCATTATCAGTACGGCTGCAACAGGCACTCCACCCTAATCGCCTGCCCATCAGATCGCTGACGCATCACCAGTCATTCCGATTATCAACTTAAACACAATAACATTTTGCGCTGGCGCAATGTTATAAGGTATCATTGCTGTAATGTTATATAGTAACATTTATTTCTAGACTGAATTTGGTAAGGGCATAACATGTTTTCTCTTTTGCTGTGTGGCGTGGGTAAACGCTTATCCTGGGTGGGTGTGATGCTTGGATTATTGTGGTTAATGTATGCATGGGCAGTATCCGCATCATGAGTATTCAAGTTGAGAATGTTACTGTGAGCTATCGGCACCGTCCGGCTATTCACCATATTAGTATCGATTTTAATCCCAATGAAATGTGGGCTATATTTGGCCCTAATGGTGCGGGTAAATCAACATTGCTGAAAGCCATCATGCATCTTGTCCCCCTTGATAGTGGTGAGATTCGCTGGCAACACTTGCAACGGTCGGATATTGCCTATCTACCCCAACAATCTGATATTGATCGCAGCCAGCCAATGAGTGTTTTTGAGCTGGTAGCAATGGGACTATGGTATGAAACCGGCTTTTTTTCCGGTATATCTACAAACATGCATCAACGTATTCTGAGCGTATTAAATGAGGTAGGCATGCTGCAATATAAGCAGCGCAGTATTGCCCAATTATCCAACGGACAGTTTCAACGTGTATTACTGGCACGCATGCTGATTCAGAATGCCAAAGTACTATTGCTGGATGAGCCATTTAATGCCGTAGACGCTGCCACTACTTTTGCTTTGCTTGATATTCTCAAAGCGCACCAACAGCAACAGCATTGTACAGTGATTACCGTTTTGCATGATTACGAACAGGTACAAGCCTATTTCCCCAATACCCTGCTGATTGCGCGTGAAAAAATTGCCGCTGGAAAAACTGACAGCGTATTAACAGATCAATATTTGCAACAGGCTGCAAAAGCCATGCAACAATATGAACAGAACCAGTGGTGTGATAGGTAAATCAATGAATATTGCCCAATTACTTCTAGAGCCTTTTGCTGATTACGATTTTATGCGTTTTGCCCTGTGCTCAATAGTATTCTTGGCTGTAGGGGCAGCACCGGTAGGTGTTTTTCTGATGATGCGGCGAATGAGTTTGGTAGGAGATGCTCTGGGGCATGCTATTTTACCGGGTGCAGCAGTAGGTTATATGTTGGCAGGTTTAAGTCTGCCAGCCATGAGTATAGGTGGCTTTATGGCTGGCCTACTAATGGCTTTACTGGCTGGGCTTGCCAGCCGCTTTGCCAATGTACGAGAAGATGCCAGTTTTGCAGCTTTTTTTCTTACCTGTCTGGCACTTGGTGTTGTATTGGTAAGTAGAGGTGGTAATAGCGTAGATTTGCTTAATTTATTGTTTGGATCCATTCTTTCAGTGGATCGGGCGGCATTAACTTTGGTCGCCATTGTCAGCAGTATTACCATGGTGGTACTGGCGGTTATATATCGGCCTCTTATGCTCGAAAGTATCGACCCTTTGTTTTTACGTTCTGTAAATGGCAAGGGAGCACTATGGCATATTATATTCTTGATACTTGTGGTACTGAATCTAGTCTCAGGCTTTCAGGCACTGGGCACACTGATGTCAGTAGGTTTAATGATGCTGCCCGCCATCAGTGCACGCTTATGGCATAGAACCATGGGCGGCATGATGGCAATAGCAGCCATTATTGCAGTAGTTTGTGGCTACATTGGCCTGTTATTGTCTTACTATATTGATTTGCCTTCCGGCCCAGCCATTATTTTGTGCTGTGGCTTTGTCTATATTTTGTCATTATTTGTCGGCAGCGAAAGTGGTATTTTACGGCGTTTATACAGACGCCAACGCCACCATGTTGCCTGAAATAGAGTATTGATTAATAAACATTTTAGGAGATATGATAATGAAACGTGGCTTTTTTATCTGCTTGTTAACCTTTTGTCTGACGGGCTTTGCACGCATGATTTATGCTGCCCCTGTACCCGTCATTACCAGCTTCAGTATTCTCGGTGATATAACTCAGCAAATTGGTGGTGAACGCGTTCAAGTAGATAGCCTGATTGGCACCGATCAGGATGCGCACATGTATCAGCTGGTAAGCAAGGATTTGCGCAAAATGCGTACAGCCAAGCTGATTTTGCTCAATGGTTTAGGACTGGAACCATTATCTTTACAACGTGCAGCCCAGCAAAGCCGTATTCCCGTATTCATTATTACTAAGGGAATTCAGCCTTTGATGATGACAGATGATGGACACAATCACCATCAGCATACCGATCCGCATGTGTGGAATGATCCGGTGCTGATGCAGACCTATGCGCGTAATATTGCCAATGCACTAATCAGTGTAGACCCGCAAGGTAAAGCCTATTACCAGCAGCGGCTGGCCATCTATCAACAGCAGCTTGCGGAATTAAATAGCTGGGCCAGCAAAATGTTTAATGCTGTACCGCCAGAAAAACGAAAAGTACTGACCGGACACGATGCTTTTGCCTACATGGCTAAACGTTATCGGATTCAATTCATCGCTCCGCAGGGCGTAAGTACAGAAGCAGAACCGTCAGCGAGACAAGTAGCAGCAATCATCAACCAGATTCGGCGCGAGCATATTAAAGCCATTTTTATTGAAAATATAAAAAATCCGAAAATGGTACAGCGGATTGCCAGTGAAACTCAAACCAGAATCAGCGGCCGCCTGTATTCCGATGCATTAAGTAAAAGCACGCCTGCTGCTACCTATATTGATATGTTCCGTTATAATGTCAATGCTCTAACTGCTGCAATGAAATAAACTGACAAACTCTCGTATAACACAGTAACTTTAGATACTATTTATATAGCGATTACATTTAATTTTGCAGAGCCAGCCGCCAGTTGTGTATATCAGACTGGCGGTTTTGCTCAAAATTTTCCAGCATTTCCAGTTCGAAACGTGAGAAACCTGCCTGCTCGCGTGCATCCATATTTACATAGCCACGAAAAATAAATAAATCATAGCGACTGAGTAAGCGCCGAAATAAAGCCAATGGTTCCAGACCACGCAGTCTGCATAGATACTGATACCAATAATTTCCCACCTGCACATGACCTACTTCATCGTGATAAATAATATCCAGAACGGCACATGTAGCATCATCGCCCTTTTGCGCTATTTTAGCACGCATTCCCGGAGTAACATCCAATCCACGCGCTTCCAGCACTCTGGGTACCAGAGCCATACGCAGCAGCGGATCAAATGCAGTTTTATAAGCCATGTCCCACAAATGATTATGCGCGGAAAAATCACCGTAATCGTAACCGAGTGTCTGTAAACGCTTTCGCATAAGCTGGAAATGATGAGCTTCTTCAGCGGCAATGCGCACCCAATCGCGCGTAAATTCTTCCGGTAACAACCTGAAACGATAGGCTGCATCAAGCGCCAGATTGATTGCATTAAACTCAATATGACAAACCGCATGCAGTAAAGCTGCATAGCCTTCTGCTGTCGTAAATTTGCGACTTGTAACTTTGTCCGGCGATACTAATTCTGGCTTCACCGGATGGCCGGCAAAACGAAAATCTTTGATTACAGCGCATTCATCCCGTTGCAAGGCATTTGCTGGCGTTTGTGCACACATCTGTTGTGCTTCGATACTCAGAGTACATTTTTCAGCTGGCTGACAACTTAGTAAGGCTGATTCCAGCAAAACAGCAATAGACATTTTCAAAAATAAACGTAAAATAAATTATTAATAAGTATACATGCCCTGCCCATATAAATTAAACTGCCATTTAAATAGATTTAACTTTACATGCAGCACAAAGTGTCTATTGGTTTCACAATATAAAATCGTTAACGCAAAAGGATAAATACATGAATCACTCACGTACGCTCAAAGGTACCCTGCTTGTTCTGGCTTTATCAGTTACCTTTCCTGCCATGGCGGATAACAATTGGCAAACCTGTAAAGAAAAACAACAACAGATTGAACAACAGCTGCAATATGCTCGCGCCAACAATAATCAGAAACAGATTAATCGATTAAACAGAAAAAAAGCTAATATTGCCCAAAACTGTAGCAACGAAGATTTACGGCGCAAATATACCCTGAGAATCGACAAATTAAACTATAACCTTAACGATACTCAGCGTAAATTGGACAAGGCTCAGGCTAAAAATGACAGCCATAAAATCGCTCATTTGCAAAATAAACTGAATGAAAACAAAATTAAACTTCAGCAAGCAAAACAGGATTTTGCTCGTTTTGAGCAGGCAGCAAAACGTTAATTAGTTAAACCAATACTAATGAGAAATCTAATAGAATAATGATTTTTCATTAGTATTTATATTGCGCAATTAATCTTATTTGGTTCTTACATAATTAAAATATAATTCAAATGTAAAAAAATACTGTCATAACAAATGATTTATTTTATGCAATGGACAATGCATGACATATTTTAAGATTAGTATTATTAATTTATAACTCTGTTTCAAGCCGCTTATTCTAGCTGGCATCAACCTGAAAAGCATAAAACTGCAAATTATTTTCATAAAATCGATTAGAATAATTTTGCCATTTTGTTGGTCGATTGGGAAATAATTTTCACCCACCATTCCTAAATTAACCTACTGAACCGGCAATTATCTGTCAATTTCTGGTTGAACTTTAGCTATAACCCGCTAAAATATTCACCAATAGTTAAACAAAGGAGTAATCAATGCGAATTTTGAGTAAAGCTGTGCTTAGTGGCGTAATGGTCATCAGTTGTGCACTGGTTAATGCTGGCGGTTTAGATACTCTGCAGAAGTTCAACTCTGATACAGATGGTATATCAGGCCAGTTTACCCAGACAGTTCACAGTAAAAAACGTACTCAAACCACATCTGGGACATTTGCCATTCAACGCCCGGGGCTTTTTCGCTGGGAATACACGCAGCCTTATAAACAGACTATTGTTGGTGACGGTAAAACCGTCTGGTTATATGATCAAGATTTGGCTCAGGTAACCAAACAAGAGCAAAATCAGACAATTGGTGATTCACCGGCAGCCATTCTATCCAACAAATCAGCATTGAACGCCAACTATTCTTTGTCAGACGATGGCAATAGCGATGGCATCGACTATGTTCGTGCCATACCAAAACGCAGTAATACCGGCTATCAGAATATTCGTATAGGCTTTCGTGGCGATAATCTGGCCAACATGCAATTAAAAGACAGTTTTGGCAATCAAACTACCATCACTTTTAGCAAAATCAATACCCATCCACAATTTAACCGCAGCCAGTTTAAATTTACCCCACCCAAGGGCGTAGATGTACTGAGCCAATAATAGCAAGTGTGATTAAATAAAACAGGCAGCTAAAATCTGCCTGTTTTATTTCGCTGTCAGCACCGGTATACATATGTATGTCCGTTATGGGAGCTGCGACACCAGCGTGGCCTGAACATCATCCAATTCATGTCATCATCCCATCTGCGCTGCATTGCCCAGTCTCGCGCCTGTTGTAATTTAACCTGATTCACATAATTATTCCAAGCCAGTTTATAACAGCTCTGAAAAATCGGCAGATTAATCTTTTGCCGGTATTCTTCCGCTATTCTGGCATTGGCAGGATCAGAAAAAAAAGCCGGATTTTGCATTTGTGCCTGCATCAATTCAGCAGTACGCGCATCACATTGTGCAGCCAAATCCAGCTGAAGTTTCTGTTCAGCCGCTTTTTCCGCCGCCGCCCGAGCAGCTTTTTGTTCCGGCGTAGCACAAGCAGCCATCAATAGCCCCATCAAGCCCAAAGAACAAATTCTACGCCAATGCATCTTGAGTCCTTCAATCCGACCAACAAACAATTATCATTATACGCCAATATATTATCCCATTTAGAGGACTAATGGTATAAGGCTATTGTAGTATTTTTTCTGACACCGGTTTACGCTGCCAGTAAGGTCGATAGTTATGCAATGGATTCCAATGTAATGGACTGGCAGATAAACGTGTCTGCAAACCTCCCATCCGATCTGTGCGTAACAGCATAATACTTTCCTGCGCCAGTAATTGCTGTACCTCTACATGAGGGTGACCATAAGGATTGGCAAAACCGGCACTGACAACAGCATATTGTGGCGCTACAGTACGAATAAAATTTATATCGCTTGAATTACGGCTACCATGATGACCTAAAATTAAAATCTGGCTAAATAAATTATCACCATAAGCCGTCACTAAAGCACGTTCACCTTTTTTACCTAAATCACCAGTAATCAGTATGGCTTTATCTGAACTCACAACGCGTAACACACAGCTATGGTCATTTTTTCCGCTTTTGGCTTCCACTGGCAGGTTGAGAAATTCAAACCATACTCCATCCCATTGCCAGTTGGTACCACCCTTACATGCTTGTACTGGAAATGAATATGCTTGCGGTTGCCCGACAATAATGCTTCGCGGTTGCAGATGCTGCTTAATCAGCAGCGTACCACCATCATGGTCGCTATCATTATGCGACAACACCAGCGTATCCAGCTGTCTGATACCGGCAGCACGTAAATTGGGTAATAATGCAGATTGTGCCGCATACGCGGTTCCTGTATCAAACAATAATTCATGTTTTGCCGTACTAATACTTACAGCCAAACCCTGTCCGATATCCCATATTCTGACAACGGTCTCACCCTGAGCTGGGCGTGGTGGCTGATAACAGAGCAATAGCAGCACAATCAACAGACATAATGGACGTAAATACCAGCCCCGCGGCAGCAGTAATAGCAAAACGGCAATAATCGCCAACACCCACAATGCCAGAGGTGCGTGGGCTGGATAATATTCAGGGGCATAATCAGCTATTGTGTATAGCAAACGCATGGTTTGTTCACTCAGATAAGCGGCAACTGTACGCAAAATATCCAAGGGAATAATTAATGACAGTAAAGCCAGCGGTACCAGAATCAGCGTGAACCAAGGAATTGCCAATGCATTCACAAGCGGGGATATTATCGGTACCGAACCAAAACAAAAAGCCACCAGTACCACCGAAGCCAGCCCAGCTGCCCACTGTGCCAGTACCAACTGCCGCCATTTGGCAGTATGGCCATAGCCCTCACCTGCCCACATCAACACAGCAACCAGTAGAAAAGACAACCAGAATCCAACGCTTAACACAGCCAGAGGGTCAAACAGCAACACAATCGCTATCGTTAACCACCATAGCTGAAAAGCACGCAAATACCCGCGTCGCCACGTTAATGCCAGAATAATAATCATCAGCATACTGCGCTGGGTGGGCACAGCAAAACCAGCCAGTGCACTGTAGATAATAGCGGTAAGCACAGCTGTACATCGTGTGTAAATCCATGGCTGGTACACACGTATGGGTAAATACAGCAAGCATTTGCCGCATAACCATGCAGCTAACATCGCTAGCATACCGACATGCAGACCAGAAATACTAACCAAATGATTCAATCCAAGTGGGCGAAATATTTGCCATGCTGCTGCGGGTAATGCAGACTGCTCACCGACGGCAAGCGCTTTGAGCAAAGCAACACCCTGCGGGTAAGCCTGAATCTGTGCCTGCCAGCGTGCACTACACCATACACGCCATTGAACCAGCCATTGCTGCCAGCCAGTTGACGCAGGTAATGCTTTACGCTGCCCTTTGACAATAGTACCCATCGCACCAATATGATTAGCCAGTGCCCAGGCTTCCCTGTTGAAACCAACCTTATTGTTTTCGCCAATAATAGCACGTACTTTTGCCCTTATCTGCCATCTGCTGCCCGGTGGCCATGATTGTTTTGTGTAATCAGTCAGTAGCCATTGCTGCTGTTGGCCATTTGGTAACGTTACCTGTGCCACAAAGCGGCTGCGCTGCTGATCCTGCTGGGGAATATCTGCTACTTGAATAACAACATCTAGTAACTGTGCTTTATCAGTTAGTGGCCATTGCTGTTGCAATACTATATCAGTGCGCCATAACGCAAATATCACACCAGCACAGATTGCACAGCCAAATCGACACCATTGCCAGCCTGTCCACACTGTCAATACAACCAAAGTAACAAAAGCATATAACCACGGCAAAATTACAGGCGAGGGTAATAGATAAGATCCACAGACACCCACAACCCACCACGGTAACCAAGCACTGGCAAAACGCATACTTGTCATATCGACAGTTATAGCTTCCCTAAAAATATATAATTAAATTTTATATTTACACCAAATATATTATACCAAATAAATTTACATTAGTTTTTACTGGTAATCTATTGAAAATCAAGTAAAAATAATAAATAATTCAAGCGTTTCTAGATTAGAAATTTAAATTGACATCAGGTTGTATATTGAATTTCCAAATTTCCCAATAAGCTTTTCCTAAGCGCGAGAGAATATCGGTTCATACATCCGATAATGATTTATTGATAGAAAATACTACCATAACTGATTTGAGCAGAAGATTTAAAGAACCCTGTAACGATCTAGATAAAGATATGTGCAAGCTTATTGACACTATTTCGATGAAAGTTCAGGTAATCCGATTTAAAAGATACAAATAGTGAAACATTAGACATTATTCTTTTATAATTAAATATTTATATAAATATTACTCATGCAACCATTCTCATGCGTAAACTAAAAATTTGAATTGCATATAAAAAACTTGAAATATCTATAATAGAATACCATCATATAATAAAAGACACTTCCCGAATCATACTGAATAAATAGCATATCGGTTTTCAACTTATCGGACACATCTCATTAAAACTAATTTACCGCAAACTGTGTTTATGCTTAGAAGATTAATTACGCGTAAAGACTGATAAAGACAGCTTATATCTGCACAAACTATCCGTTTAAAATTGAATTTAATCAACTTCAGTAATAGTCGGTGTGAAAACAACCAAATGTAGGTATAATATAGAATTTGATATTTGTAAACTGAGCAGACTAAAAGGACATAACTACACCATGGCGCAACAGCCTGCCGAGAGCGGAAAACTGAAAAAATCCCTAAAGAAATACATGCTCACTGGAGTGCTGGTATGGCTGCCCATTATTGTAACAATCTGGGTAATCAGTTACATCATTGGCATGGCAGACCAGCTTGTCAACATTTTACCGGCACGCTGGCAACCACAGGCATTTTTGGGGTTTAAACTTCATGGTATAGGTTTGCTGGCGGCGCTTATAATTGTATTTTTTACCGGTTTACTGACAGCAAATGTGTTAGGACGCAGAATATTGGCTGCTTGGGACGCTTTTTGGGGACGTATTCCGGTCGTAAAAAGCATTTATTCCGGCGTTAAAAAAGTATCTGAATCATTATTGTCAGATTCCCGCCAGTCGTTTAAAACACCTGTACTGATACCGTTTCCGCATCATGATATCTGGACTATAGGATTTGTTTCTGGCCACATACCAGATAATATTGCGTCTGCCCTGCCTCATCAGACTGGCGATACACCAACAGACGAATATATTTCTGTATATGTACCTACTACGCCCAATCCTACTGGTGGCTACTATATTATGGTCAACAAGAAAGATGTACGCGAAATAGATATGAGTGTGGACGATGCACTGAAATATGTTATTTCGCTAGGCATGGTACAGCCAGATGAACCTCCACATAAACAGTCACTACAGGCTATTTTCCCGTTACACAACCCAGCCAAACCGCACTAGTACCGCACTTGGCAGGGATAATATTCCTGATGACAAAATTAACCGTAATCACTGCAACAAAGGCATTAAAATGCGAACCAACTATTGTGGCTTAATTAACGAGCAATACCTCGACCAGACTGTCACCGTACAAGGCTGGGTACATCGCCGCCGTGACCATGGCGGTGTAATATTTATTGACTTGCGTGACCGAGAAGGCATTGTACAAGTAGTTATAGACCCGGATACACCCGAAGCATTTACCTTGGCCGACTCTGCCCGTAATGAATATGTCCTGAGCATTACTGGTCGTGTTCGCGCACGCCCAGAAGGTACCAAAAACGATAAAATGATCTCTGGCGGCATTGAACTCTTAGCCAAAGAAATTGATATACTCAATACTGCCGCTACCCCTCCTTTTCTGATTGATGATGAAAGCATCAGTGAAAATGTGCGCCTAACCAACAGGGTAATTGATTTGCGCCGTCCAGTTATGCAGAATAATCTGCGTCTGCGCTACCGTGTCGCTATGGCTGTACGCCGTTATCTGGATAGTCAGGGATTTATTGATATCGAAACACCGATGCTTACCCGCTCCACTCCGGAAGGCGCCCGCGATTATCTGGTGCCAAGCCGTGTCTTCCCGGGTGAGTTTTTTGCCCTGCCTCAGTCTCCTCAATTATTCAAACAATTACTGATGGTGGCGGGATTTGACCGTTACTACCAGATTGTTAAATGTTTCCGTGATGAAGATTTACGTGCTGACCGTCAACCTGAATTTACCCAGATTGACTTAGAGACTTCGTTCCTTAGCGAAAACGAAATCATGGATATCACGGAAAACATGGTTAAACTGGTATTTCAGGAAGCATTATCCGTAGATCTGCCAACTTTCCCACGCATGAGCTGGCATGACGCCATGTTCCTGTATGGTTCAGACAAGCCGGATTTACGAGTAAACCTGCAATTTACCGAGCTTACAGATGTCATGAAAACGGAAGAATTTAAAGTATTCCGTGCTGCTGCCGACATGAAAAACGGCCGAGTTGTGGCATTGCGCGTACCTAACGGTGCCGGATTGAGCCGTAAAGAAATCGATACTTATACCGAGTTTGTAGGCATCTATGGTGCCAAAGGTCTGGCTTATATCAAGGTTAACGATATCAGCAAGATAAACAATAGCGAAGACAGTGGCTTGCAGTCTCCGATTGTGAAATTTCTCTCTGATAGCGCATTGCAGTCGATTATTGTAAAAACCGGCGCTCAGAATGGCGATATCATTTTCTTTGGCGCAGACAAGGCAAAAGTCGTGAATGAAGCCATTGGTGCCCTGCGTATCAAAATTGGCCATGAACACGGTGCAGCCAATGGCTACTTTACCGAAGAATGGCGCCCATTATGGGTAGTTGATTTCCCCATGTTTGAATATGATGAAGAAGAACAACGCTGGTCTGCCATGCATCACCCGTTTACTGCACCCAAAGCGGGCCATGAAGACCTACTGGTAAGCGCACCTGAACAATGTCTTGCCCGTGCTTATGATATGGTGTTAAACGGCTGGGAAATCGGTGGTGGTTCCATCCGTATTCATCGTGCTGACATTCAGGAAAAAGTATTTGCTGCATTAAAAATTGCGCCAGAAGAACAACAGAATAAATTCGGTTTTCTACTAAGCAACCTGAAATTCGGTGCGCCACCTCATGGTGGTCTGGCTTTCGGTCTGGATCGTCTGGTTACATTGATGGCTGGTGCTGACTCTATTCGTGACGTTATTGCTTTCCCGAAAACACAACGTTCACAGGACTTACTGGTAGATGCACCAAATCATGTTGATGAAAAACAACTGCGTGAATTAGGCTTGCGCTTACGTCAGAAAGCTCAAACTGAAGAACAGAATTAATTGCTTTATGCAATAAAAAACTGCCTGATAGCTGTCAGGCAGTTTTTTTTATCAGAATCATCATTGATGATGAGAGTTAAAATAGAATGGGTATCAAAGCTAAATCAAGCCAGAATCAGCGCGCTTTAAAATTCAGAGCACTGGATTAAACCGAATAATATTAATTATTGATTAATCAACGCTTTTTTAACCAGACACCCGATTCAATATGTGGTGTAAAAGGAAATTGGTCAAACATCGCCGCCCGCTTAACTTCATGCGTCGTTAGAAGTATTTGCAGGTTTTCGTGCAAAGTCACAGGATTACAGGACACATAAATGATATTGTCAAATTTTTGTAACAATTCAAGCGTTGCCTGATCAATACCGGCTCGCGGAGGATCGACAAAAACCGAACTGAACTGATAATCAGCCAGATTAATGTGCTCGCTTGCCAGACGCTGAAAAGTTCTGACACCGGTATAAGCCTCAGTAAATTCCTCAGCCGACAGCCGAGCCAGCGCAATATTAGTTATCTGGTTGATTGCAATATTCCAGCGTGCAGCCTGCACAGAAGTTTTTGATACCTCAGTAGCCAGTACTCGGCGAAAATGGCGAGATAGAGGCAGAGTAAAATTACCATTACCGCAATATAGTTCCAGCAAGTCTCCGGTATTAATCGTTTGCGCCACATTTACAGCCCAACTCAGCATAGACTGACACACTTCTGCATTGGGTTGAGTAAAGCCCCCTTCCAACTGTTTATACTGAAATATCTCCTGATTTACATTTAAGCGTTCAATAACATAATCACGCTCCAAAACCACTTTCTGCCCCCGACTGCGTCCCAAAACCTGAACACCCAGTTTAGCAGCCAATTTTCTGGCTGCGTGCATCCAGCCATCATCCAGCTTTTTGTGATAAATCAGCGTTACCAGCGTGTCACCTGCCAGCGTGGTTAAAAACTCAACCTGAAACAGCCGTGCCTTTAACAACTCGCTGGCCTGTATACAATCCAACAGCTTGGGCATCAATGAATTTATATTTTCATGGGCGACAGAAAAATTACGCAATTTGTGAACATTGCCGGCGCTGGCTTTTTCACCCGGCGTAAACATAGCATAACTGCACTCATCCCCATCATGCCAGATGCGAAATTCAGCGCGCATCCGGTAATGCGATGCAGGCGAAGTAAAAACCTGCACTGGCGGGAAAGCGCAGTCAGCAAATAAATGTTCCAGATAAAGTTGTTTGTCAGACAATTGTTGTTGGTAAGCGGCAGTCGTCATGAAATTAACAGGCAAAACAAAAGGGAACTATTATAACAAACCCCTGTTTATTCCCGCACATCACGCTGAGTTTGCTGCCCATAATCTTCCGCTGCAATCATGGTCGCAACCTGATATGCCGTATCTTCAGCACTTTGTAATTGATTTTTCGCCTTTAAATTAATGAAATTATGTACCAGCGGAAATTTTTCCGCATTCGCCGAACGAATATTCTGCTGCATATTGGTATCCACCACTCCGGGCGCAATACTGGCAATACGTACGCGTGGATGATTCTCGGCAGCTACAACTGCTGCATGCTGATCCAGCGCAGCCTTGGTAGCACCATAAACACTCCAGCCGGCTATAGCATGACGGCCAGCGCCACTACTGATATGTGCAATACGAATATCTGCTTTAGTAGCTGCTGCAATAACTGCATTGGTTAATAATAATGGTGCAGTAATATTTACCGCTATCGCTTTAATAATCGCATCATAGTCCTGCTGACCAGTCAGTGCATTCGGTTCCACGATTCCAGCATTATTAATTAGAATCACCTCATTCTTATTTTCCAGATTATTCTGCCAACTGGCTGATTGTACAAGTGTAGCTAAAGCCTCAGCATCAGCAAAATCAATCACATATTGCAATAATCGTTCTGGCGGATTGTCCCAGCCATGTCGCGACAGACCAACCACCCTGATTTCCTGAGTCAGATAATATTCAGCCAGAGCGCGCCCCAAACCGCGATTATGACCAGTAATAATCACACAATTTTGCATATCAAATTCCTTTTCCAAGATTAACCAGATTCACAGCAGAATAATGCCCTAGCCAGACAGAATACTACTTCTGGTTCTCAACCAGAATCATTTTAAAACAGCTTGATATACATTGCGTAAAAGATTTACCTCAGCGCGATACCATTACCGTTATTATGCCTTTAAAATTTAAAAATATTAGCATAGTCACAAATGATAGCGTATTATCGCAATTTCCAATGCTGAGGAGAAAACCGATGCGAACAGACATTAACTTTTGATAAAACAACATCCGTCTGCACACCTATCCCCATTTCTTGTCAATTTAATAATTTTAAATGGTTGGCAATATAGCATTGAATTGTATGCAGTATTGAAAATCCCAAGCTTATTACTAAAGGAAATTATTATGTCATTGGGCATTATTCGTCATAACTGGGTCTTGCCTGAAGTTATGGAACTATTTCAACTACCTTTTAACGATCTTATCTTTAAGGCTCAAACTGTACACCGGCAACACTTCAATTCAAATGAAGTACAAGTATCAACCTTATTATCGATTAAAACAGGTGCCTGCCCGGAAGATTGTAAATATTGTCCCCAGTCCGGCCATTACAATACAGGATTAGATAAAGAAAAATTACTTGAGGTACAAAAAGTCATAGAGAAAGCCAAAGCGGCTAAAGCCATAGGTTCAACCCGTTTTTGCATGGGAGCAGCATGGAAACAGCCTACCGTCAGAGATATGCCTTATGTCTTAGAGATGATAAAAGGTGTAAAAGAATTAGGCATGGAAACTTGTATGACTTTAGGTAAATTAACATCAGATCAAGCCCATGCTTTGGCCGAAGCCGGATTAGACTACTATAATCATAACTTGGATACTTCACCCGAATTTTATAGTCACATCATCACTACTCATACATACAATGATCGATTGCAGACATTGGCTTACGTGAGAGATGCAGGTATGAAAATTTGTTCAGGTGGTATTCTGGGTATGGGAGAGTCAGTCAGTGATCGCGCAAATTTATTAATTCAATTAGCCAATTTACCACCACATCCAGAAAGCGTTCCCATTAATAATCTAGTTAAAGTTAAAGGTACACCTCTAGAAAATGAACCAGATATAGAACCGTTTGATTTTATCAGAATGATTGCTGTTGCCCGTATTATGATGCCAGAATCCTATGTACGTTTATCGGCAGGAAGGCAACAAATGAATGAACAGACACAGGCATTAGCTTTTTTAGCAGGAGCTAATTCTATATTCTATGGAGATAAATTATTAACAACAGCTAATCCTCAGATAGAAAAAGATCAGGCATTATTTATTAAATTAGGGATTATGGCGGAACAACAGCAGGATTACAGCGATGAAGTGCATCAAGCTGCTATAGAACAAGCTGTTATCGAGCAACATCAAGCCAAATAACAAATCAAAAGTTATCGAATTATAACTTTTTAAAATGAACTCAATCATTTCACTTTGCAGAATAGAAATTATTTAGTTGTATCAATGTGGCTTAATTATTCAATACCTCAGTTTTATTTTCCAGACAATTCTGCCAACAGGCAGATTGTCCCACCCTCATGCCACAACATGAACTGCTGGATTTACTGAGTAAGATATTACATTTAATCTGTACATACACAAACCATATTCAGTAATAATCACATAATTTACGCAGATCAAATTCTTTTTTAAATCGACCAGATTTATAGTAGGATAATGGGCAACATTCATTCCATTTGCTTATGATTACGCCATTTACTACCCCCCCCTTAACGCCTAAAACCATAGCTATCCTAAAACAGCTTGATATACACTGTGTAGAAGATTTACAGCGGCGTGGTGCCATTACCGCTTTTTTACAGTTAAAAAACATCAGCACAAGTAGTACTGAAAGCGTGTTATGGCAATTTATCGCTTTAGTGGAAAACCGTGCTGCACAAAGCTTGAGCGCTGAAGAGAAAACATTTTGGCGTCAACAAATAAAACAGCATCCACCAGTAGCCCTGTTTCCGTCTGCAAAAATCATGCAACACTGGATGCAACAGGCATTACATGCAGCGCAGCAGGCACAGTTACTGAATGAAGTGCCGGTAGGTGCAGTTGTGGTATACGAAAATAATCTCATTGGTTGTGGCTATAATCGTTGTATTACCGACCATAATATCAGCCACCATGCTGAAATACAGGCGCTAACCGCTGCCAGTAAAGCACTGAGTAATTATCGCTTACAGGATTGTGATGTATATGTCACTCTGGAGCCTTGTGCCATGTGTGCCAGCGCCTTAATACAGGCCAGAGTGAAAAGAGTGATCTATGGTACTGCTGAAATCAAAACCGGTGCTGCTGGCAGTGTAATTAATTTATTTAACAATCGCCAGCTTAATACGCATACCGCCGTTCTGGGCGGTGTACTGGCGGCTGAATCCAAAGAATTATTGCAGCAATTTTTCCGGCACAAACGCAAATCTAACCAAATAACAAATACGTCTGCCAGCAATACAGAGCTTTAAACAAGCAACCGAAGACGATAAAACTATAATATACCGAGAAAATATTATTTTAAATAAAAATTAAAGTAAATCGCAGCCAAATTTACCAATCATAATACATAATAAAATAATAAATCCTTTGCGCAATAGTTTACTGCCACCACGCATAGCCAATCTGGCACCGATTAACCCGCCAGTTAAATTAGCGACAGCCAATGGAATTGCCCAGTGCCACACCACATAATGGTTTGGAATAAAGAAAATCAGTGCGGCCAGATTGGTCGTAAGATTGATGACTTTTGAAGATGCGGTAGCAGTAATGAAATCAAAGGCAAAAAAGCGCACAAATATAAAAGCCAGCAAACTACCAGTACCTGGACCAAAAATACCATCATACAGACCGATTAATGCACCCATAAACAGACCAAAAACATATTCGCGCCGGCTAAGATGGCTCTGACGCTGAACTTGTCCAAGATCTTTTTTCAGAAAAGTATAAACCGCCATCACAATTAAAATAACCAGAATGGACGGTTTCATCCATGCTGTAGGCAGATACACCACAACATGCGAACCCAGATAGGAAAAAATAAACGCAAGAACGGCAGCTGGCAACAACATTGCCCATGGTACCGGAATACGCCTAGTGTATTGTACCGCGGCTACCAACGTACCACTGGCTGATGCAAATTTATTGACCCCCAAAACAACAGGTACACTGGTTTGTGCTGGTAAGGCTCCAAAAAGTCCTGGTATCTGTAACAACCCACCACCGCCTACAGCGGCATCCATCAAACCGGCACTAAAACCAATAATTAGCAACCACCAGATATGAGCATCACTGAACCATTCCACGATAAGTCCTGTCTAGCGCATTGCGCGGGTAGTTATACGTTTCATCAATTCCTGCTGATTACGTGGCAATCCGTCTTCACAGAAAGTCTGATACAGCACAGAACGCACTTTATCCAGCTGATTTAGAGTAGTACCGATTACTTTCCACTGGCTATTGCGTGGTTGTATCCAGCGTTTATTAACATCATCTCCAAAACCGAATACTTTCATGCGTCGTGTAGGACAATGGATGGCTTCAGTAGAGAGATTATTAATACCCTGATTGGATTGCTGATTCAAAATATAATGTACAGTATGGTCAGTATGAATAGAAATACTGTTTAGCATTAATTTTGGCTGGCCTGTATACGTCTGGTTAACATAAATGTTTGCCCATTGCTCATTAGCAGTCGGATAGGCTGGCATCGGCACAGCAAGTTCTTCCCATGCCTGATTCTCATCCGGGCCAATGTAATGTTCGTTATACAAAGTTTCCTTACGAGCTAATGCCAGAGTACAAACACTAAGTAGCATAGTCACCAGCACAGTTTTGGCAATATTCATACCAAAGTCTCCGAGACTGAATATTTTATTCAGCTTAATTATTTGGAAAAAGTATTGGCACAGTGTAACCAAAATTAAAGACTGCCTGCGCTTGAAATTAAATCCGGAAACAGACAGCCTGAACAAAGAATTATAGCTTTAATGCTGCCAATACCTGAATTTTGACTGCTTCCACCGGCTGTGTGCCATCAACACGGATATAATCCGGCGCAGTAGCACCATCCTGTTTGCCATAGAAGTCAATCAGTACTTCTGTCTGTTCATGGTATACCTGCAAGCGTTTTTTAATGGTTTCCTCCTGATCATCGTCACGTTGAATCAGTGGTTCACCCGTTTCATCATCAACACCACTTACTTTTGGTGGATTATATATTACATGATAGGTACGGCCTGAAGCCGGGTGCACGCGCCGACCAGACAAACGTTCAATAATCACTTCATCAGGTACAGCAATTTCTACTACGGCGTCCAGATGTACTTCTGCCCTTTCCATGGCTTCGGCCTGAGCCAGTGTACGGGGAAAACCATCAAACAAAAAGCCGTTAGCACAATCAGGCTGAGCAATGCGTTCTTTAACCAAACCAATTATAATGTCATCACGTACCAGACCACCGGCATCCATAATTTTTTTAGCTTCGATACCCAGTGGTGTACCCGCTTTTACTGCCGCACGCAGCATATCTCCAGTTGAAATCTGCGGAATATTGAACGCAGCAGTAATATATTGTGCTTGTGTGCCTTTACCAGCACCAGGCGCACCTAACAATAAAATTTTCATTTAAACTCCTGAATATATCTATAATTTAATCTAATATACTGTAAATAATAATATTTATTTATATGTATCCAGCCAACTGGCTCGTACACGCTCCAGATCTGTCAACGTATCAACTCCCGCAGCAGGTGCATGAGGTGTGATTTGTACGGCAATGTTAAAGCCATGCCATAATACCCGTAGTTGCTCAAGCGATTCTGCCTGCTCTAATGGAGAGGGTGTTAAACCAGAATACTGATGCAGAAATTGTACCCGATAACCATAAATTCCAATATGACGATAGACCGGTATATCCTTCGGCAACACTTCGGCACCGCTGCGCATCAGGTCACGTGGCCAAGGAATGCAAGCACGGCTGAAATACAATGCATTGTGCTGGCTATTCAGCACCACCTTAACACAATTAGCATCAATAAAATCTGCATAATCAGTTAACAAGTGTGCAGCTGTTGCCATTGGAGCACTGCTTTGTTGTAATTGCGTAGCCACTGCATTAATTAGTTCCGGTTCAATCAGCGGTTCATCACCCTGTACATTGACTACACAGTCATTATCAGCCAAATTCAGGATAGTAGCTGCTTCCGCCAGACGTGTAGTACCACTTTCGTGGTCTGTACCCGTTAATACGGCTTTAATTCCATGAGCTTCACACGCAGCCTGAATGTCTATATGGTCGGTGGCCACAACAACATTACTGGCTTTACTCAGGCGGGCACGTTCTGCTACCCGCACAACCATCGGTTTACCATGAATATCTGCTAAAGCCTTGTTGGGCAAGCGGCTGGAAGACAGTCGCGCCGGAATCAATACGACAAAATTACTCATTTGCTCGCTGTGCATTCCTCATCAGATAATTCACGCGCCTCATTTACCAGCATATAGGGAATGCCGTCTTTAACCGGATAAGCCAGCCGCGAAGCCTTACACCACAGTTCCTGTTGCTGTGGATGCCATTGCAATTTTCCCTTGCATTGGGGGCATACCAGAATATCCAGATATTTTTGATCCATTTTTTATCCTTTAATACCACACAAGTGGTAAGCGATATCTATCTTTTTTCATTCAGCCTGATGGCCGAATAAGGCATTGCCTGTTAATAATCGACACATAACATTAATGAATGACTTTACCATATATTGAAATGACGATACAGACTACACTGAAATATCCAGCCTGAACAAAATTTTCCTTGTATCCTGATTTCTGTACCATCCATCAATCCTGTACTGACAAGTCAATCTATAGAAATTTTACCAGTAGCCAGCATTAATGACATCTTTTTCATTATGAGCATGTTTTCAATGTATCAGTAGCGCACAATTGTAATCGGGTCTGAATAAATTCAGCCAAATCCGGACAGATTTGTGCCGAAAGAGGCAAAACCCAGATATTATGTTGCAAAGGTGCTGCCAACTTCACTGCATCCTTTTCGGTAATAAAAATCACATCTGCTTGAGGCCAGTCTGCTGACTTAATCACAGCGTGATCGCTCAGCGCGATAGTCTGCTTCAGCTCAATGCCCAAAGTCTGTAATGCCTGAAAAAAACGTTCTGGTCGGCCAATAGCAGCGATAGCTGCACAATTCTTACCAGCAAAGTCTGTTGCTTGTGCAGTCTGTTGTGGCTGGTTCAGGCAATAAAAATCAGCATAATTTAATCTACTGTAACCACACCACTGTGTTTTTAGTATGCCTAACTGCTGCGCTCGCTGCATCGCTATTGCATCGCCCTGACTGAATATTATCCCATCAGCCAAATGCAAACGACCAAGTGGTTCACGTAATGGTCCATTAGGTAATAAATCCATGTTTCTGCCAATATCTGCTGCCGGAAACACCACAATTTCCAGATCCCGCTTAAGGGCATAATGTTGCAGACCATCATCACTTAGCAAGAGCTGCAAATTCGGATGTGCCTGTAGCAATGCTTTACCCGCAGCCTCACGTGTACTGGCAACAGCAATCGGTGCCTGAGTTTGCTGAAACAGCATCAGCGGTTCATCTCCGACTTCTGAAGCAGTAGTACAGGCATTGATAATTATCGTATCGTTGCTGGAACGTCCATAGCCGCGGCTAATGATACCAACCTTAATCTGCCGCTGCTGCAACGCCTGAACTAATGTAGCCACTAAAGGGGTTTTACCCACACCGCCAACATGAATATTGCCGATTACCACCACCGGACAGGACAACCGTTTACTGGATAATAGCCCGACTCGATAAAGCCAGCGGCGCAGCATGGCTATTATTTGAAAAATCCGTGCCAGCGGCCATAACAGTATGGTCAGCCCTGTATGTGGATGTTGCCAGTGGCGTTGTATCAAACCGGCTAACCAGCCCATAATTCTGCTCATAAATGACAAAATGGCACTATACCACGGTGTATACACAGAACTGAAACCCTGTTGAAAAGGCCGTATAATATGTGCACCACAATATCGCTCGAAATATGGTGTTTTATGTCTGATTTCTTTGCTCCAGCTGCATTAAGCGTCTCTGAACTCAATGCATGTGCCCGGCAATTACTCGAACAGAATCTGGTTGGTTTATGGATTGGCGGCGAAGTCTCCAATCTTACCCGTGCCGCCAGCGGACACTATTATTTCTCTTTAAAAGATGCCCGCGCACAGGTTCGATGTGTACTGTTTAAAGGCGTGGCACAGCAACTTAGCCAGCCCTTACAGGAAGGCGATGACCTTGAAGTATCTGGAAAAATCAGCATTTATGAGGCTCGTGGTGAATTTCAGATCACCATCAATGCCGTCCGGCATAAAGGTTTGGGGCAATTATACGAAGCTTATGAACGACTGAAACAACAATTAACTGCGGAAGGTTTATTCTCTCCTCAACGTAAACGCCAGCTACCACCCCATCCAAAAGTAGTGGGCGTAGTCACCAGTCTGGCCGCAGCAGCTTTGCGTGACGTGGTAACAACGTTACGTCGACGTCATAGCGGCATCAGCGTGATTGTCTATCCGACTGCGGTACAGGGCGCCGGCAGTGAACAGCAGATTGCAGCTGCCATAGCCACAGCCAACGAACATGCACAGGCAGATGTACTGATTATCTGCCGTGGTGGTGGCAGTATTGAGGATTTATGGTCTTACAATGAAGAAATCGTGGTACGAGCCGTAGCAGAAAGTGCTATCCCTAGCGTTAGTGGTGTTGGCCATGAAACCGATTTTACCCTCACCGATTTTGCTGCCGATGTGCGCGCTCCTACCCCTACAGCAGCCGCAGAACTGGTTAGTCCAGATATGGCACAATTACGGCATACCGTTGCTCAATGGCAAACCCGCATTTGCCAATTACTGCAACAGCGCTATTACGATGCTTCACAGAAACTCGACTGGTTGGCGCGTCAGTTAAAACATCCGCAACAAAACTGGCAGCAACAACAGCAGCAACTATCAGACTTGCAACGCCAATTACAACTAAGCATGCAACGTCAGCTCAGACAGCAACAACAAAGTCTGATACAGCAACAGCGCAACCTAAACAGCTTACGGCCACAGACTACCCATGCGCAGCAGGCACTTGCTTACCGTGAACAGCAGTTGCGGCAATTTTGGCAAAATATTCTGTTGCGAGCTCAGCAGCGATTACAACAGCAAGCTTCAGTACTGGAGGCTGTTTCACCTTTGCAGATTCTGGCCAGAGGTTACAGCGTGGTAACCAATCAGCGCGGACACATTATTAATGATGGCAGCAAACTGAAAACCGGTCAGTATCTTAATATCCGCTTCGCCACAGGTGAACGACGTGTACAAGTAGCTCCTGCCAAAGTCCAGTCTGATTTATTTGATAATTAAGCTTTACTGATATAAATCAATAATTTTAAAACGAAAAGACAACCATTAAACGATGAAAATCTATATCGTACTTTCTTAATATTGTTAACAATAAAAATCAATATTAAGCGCAGTAATTAATCAGATTATTTGCTAGCTGAAATTGGCATTTTTCTAACAGATTATTTTATTACCATAACGAGTAAGTGAGCACTAATTCCCCTCTATAGTATAATTGAATATTATTTTGGCAAAAAGCCATATCGCATCTTGCAAAAGTAAAAATCAAAGAAAATTTATATTGACAAAATCAACATAAACATATACTTATCTAAAATACAGAGTGGAAATAATCACCTAATTAATAAATTAAAACCGATCAGTAAACTCATTTACAGCATTGAAATCAAAAAACAACACAACACGATTCAACACCATCAATGAAATAGAATCAGATTGTGATAATGTTTATTTTCAAGGAGTAAAAAAGACAGCACTTTATATACAGCCCAAAGGAAAACAATAAATAATTATTTAAATTCTGTTCAAAAAAATTCATTAATAATATATAAGAAAAATCAATTATTACCAAAGAATTTATTCAAACTACTTCATAATTAATTAAGATAGTTTTTAAGTTGAAAAGTCAATAAAAAAATCTTCTCTCAAAAAAATCAAACTTTTCTTTCTTGTGGTTCCCGTCCAACCCAGTCACAGACAAATTGCCACGCCACCCTGCCCGAGCGGCTGCCTCGACTCTGGCTCCAGTTAAGTGCTGCACGTTTAGTAGTGTCATCCAGATGTAAACCAGCTTGTGCCAGCCAATTTTCTACTGCCTGCAAATAAGCATCCTGATCAAATGGGTAAAAGCTCAGCCACAAACCAAAGCGATCAGACAATGATACCTTTTCTTCTACTGCCTCTTGTGGGTGGACTTCGCCACCACTACCTGTCTGGGCAGTATTGTCAGCCATATATTCAGGCATCAGATGCCGACGATTAGAAGTAGCATAAACCAGCACATTGTCACAACGTTGCGACAAGCCACCATCAAGTGTGGTTTTCAGAGCCTTGTAAGCATCGTCACCGTCTTCAAACGACAAATCATCACAGAACAAAATAAATTTTTCTGCTCGTTGCGCCAGCATAGTCAACAGTGCCGGTAAAGTGAGCAAATCACCTTTATCCACTTCCACCAGACGCAAGCCCTGAGCAGCATACTGATGCAATAATGCTTTAACCAGTGATGACTTACCCGTACCACGTGCACCAGTCATTAATACATTATTTGCTGGCCGGCCTACCAGAAATTGTTCAGTATTACGTACCAGTTGACGTCGTTGCTCATCTACTGCTGCCAGACAGTTCAGGGCAAAAGTATGTGGATGAGGCAGGCTTTCCAGAATACCTTTATTACCCAGCTTATGCCAGCGATAAGCAACCGCCGTCCAGTCTGGTTCCTGAGCTAATGGAGGTAAGATAGCATCGAGTCGCTGTAATACAGTTGTAGCCAGCTGTATCAATTCCTTGCGTTTCATCTCTAGTTTCCTGTTACTTTAATTCGTGGTCTTATGCCTGCTTCTGTAACAACAAAGCATATGGTGCATTATGTACCCGATTAATAAAAGCATATTTTAATACTGCTATCTGCTGTTGTGGTAAGCCAGCAGCCCATTCTTGTACTGCTTGAGCCTCAATTCTACCCTGTTCATGCCCCGGATATAAAACCGCAGCCAATACCCCATTGATCGCCAAATGAGCCAAGCCCGCCTGCATGGCTTTTAATGTTGTACTGGCTGTAGTTGTACAGTTTTTATCTGCTCCCGGTAAATATCCCAGATTAAACATGATAGCACTGACCTCACCTTCAATATAATTATCCAGATACTCATGTCCGGCCTCAATCAGCTCAATCCGTTCACTCAAACCAGCATTTTTCAGTCTTTTATGGGTTGCCTGCAATGCAGCTTTCTGGATATCAAAGGCCATTACCTTACCTTGTTCACCAACACAGGTAGCCAGAAAAAGAGTATCGTGCCCGTTACCCGCTGTAGCATCTACCACCGTATCACCAACCTGCACTACTTGCTGAATACTGGTATGCACAAAGTCCAGAATATTTAAAAGCATAAACCTATTATTATTTGTAGTTGATACATAGCAATATCTGATTACATTTACCAACCAATGCCTATCAAAGGCATCAGCATATTTTCATGTAAACAAAATACCTGCGCCCACAAAGTGAATAGTATTCTTGTCCGTACCACAGCATCTGAGCAGACAAGTACTTATATTCAGTTGAATCCTACATACCCAATTCACGTAAAAAGCGAATATCGTCAGCCCAGCCAGATTTCACTTTTGCCCAAACCTTTAAAAATACTTTGGTTTCAAACAGCTTTTCCATATCTAAACGTGCTTCAGTGGAAATCTTTTTTAATTTTTCCCCACCTTTGCCAATCAGAATACCTTTCTGGCTATCTTTATCCACCAGAACAGCAATATAAATCTGGTATAGCCCATCCTCTTCGGCAAACTGCTCCACTTCAACGTTCATAGCATAAGGCAGCTCTTCACCCAGATAGCGAAACAGCTTTTCACGCACAATCTCCATGGCCAGAAATCGTGCCGATTTATCTGTTACCATATCTTCAGGATAAAGCGGGATTCCCTGTGGCAACATGGGTTTAAGTATGTGTATCAGTTGAGCCACACCCAAACCATGCTTGGCACTAACCAATGCTACTTTAGCAAAAGTAAAGGCTTGCTGTACTTCATCAATGAAAGCCTGCATGATAGTCTGGTCTTTTGCCTTATCCTTATCCACTTTATTAATCACCAGCACCACGGGAACGCGCTGTGGTAATTGTTGCAAAACTTCGCGATCTGCATCAGAAAACCGTAAAGCCTCAACCACAAAAACAATCACATCCACACCAGCTACTGCTTCAGTAACATTCTGATTCAAACGGTCATTCAGCGCATTACGGTGATATGTCTGAAATCCTGGCGTATCAACAAAGATCAATTGTGCTTCATTATCAGTATAAATACCATTAACTCTATGGCGGGTAGTCTGAGCCTTTTTACTGGTAATACTGATTTTCTGGCCAATAAGGTGATTCATTAATGTCGATTTACCCACATTCGGGCGGCCGACAATGGCAACAAAGCCACAGCTAAAATTGTCTGACGGAGATGGATAATTATGACTAGGCACTTCAGACATACACTCTTTCCAAAAGATATAAAATAACCACAGCGTAGCGAATAATAAACTGGCATTTTCCAAAATATGGAATTTTAAAAGACAATAAATTTACCAATGCAACGTTGCAAAATCAGATTATAGGCTACTAAGTTGCAAAGCAAAAATATAAACTATCGGGTTCATGAATACATTGCGCTGGTGATGCAATTTTTTACCCGGTTTGATTACCATATTATTGAAACTTCAGCATATTAGCAATTACCGATATATTACAAATAACGCTCAGAATACATCAAACTGACAAAATAAAATTACCACAATTGATTAATGAATATTTTCAAACAGTTTATGAACAATAAACGGATGAAGTATTGAAACGGGCAACATATACAAACGCCCCCAGAAATTATGATTTCTTACTGATGCAACCAGATAAAGCATGTTTTTATCGGAATTAGAAGTATTCTCAGTAATCCGCACGCATACGCAAACGTCCAAATGCGAATCTTTCACAATCAAAGTAAGCTTATCCGCAGTGTCTTCAGTTATGGTAAAAAAATGAGCTGTATTTATCTGGCCGGATTTATACTTGTCCTCATCCAGATTAGTAAACCCTTGTATAGCCCGCACGCCTGCCGGTTTGACTAGAATATCTCTAAGATTAAATAACATCCTTAGCCATTCGGGCTGATTAGATGTCATCATTTTATAAGCTTCATATGCTGTAATATTTTTGCAAATTTCTTTCTTCTGGCAATCCAGATAATCCAATTTTTCTGCAACCAGAGTAACATTATCAGGTAGCTCAGTCAGCGTTTTGGAAATTGTCTTTTGCCTGTTAATCATTTTTTTCCTTATCAATATAAATATTTAAGTAATCTGAGTGCTTATACAGGGAATACTGATTTTCCGATTAATTGGATGATATTTGCCCATACAGGAATACTTGACACTTGCTAATCGACAGCTCAGTTTTCATTATTGAATAATTGATTTTTGACAGGAATATACCTTTTCTTTAGCTTATCCCAATGATATATCATAGATACCTTTTTTGCATTCCCTTTTTCCGACCAAAGAATATCTTTCATTCCTGAATGAGACGTTGGCAGAATTTTAATAATATATTTATTTTCATGCAGTTCATGGTCACGTGTACCATCTTCATGCCAGTCTCCTGCATAATTAGCCAAATGATAGGTTGGTGCATTGAAAATAGGTAGTAATTCACCATTAATTACGGCAAATAATGTTACCGATTCATCATTTGCTCCACCACCAGCATAGCTTGTAAATGCGTTATGACGTATACCAAAAGCTAATACATTAGAGCTTAATCGATAAGGAGCAAAATCATAACGTCGTGGATTTCCAATAACCTCTTCACCTAAATCATTATCTAGTAAAAAGGCACTGCTTTGCAGATTATCACTATTTTCAATCCACGGTTTAGTCAGCAGTGAAAAGCCCTTTACCCGATCTAAATGCAGCACAGCGATGATTGTTTTACCTTTTTCTAGATAATGACAATAATCGTTATCATCTTTTTGAATGCTAGAACAAGCTATAAAAATATAGGTATCAGGCTGACTTGGCCATGCCTTTATACCAGCAAAATGCCAATTTTCCTCACTTGCCTGTTTTGCATCAACCAAAGCTAGAATTTTTATAAATTCATTTGGTTTTGAAAAATAATGACGGCCAAAATAATCAACTGGCTTTACGCCTCCCATTTCCTCTGCAAAAAATTCCCGACCAGCAGAATGTTTAATATTCGGATAAACAGCATCAAAAGAGTGCACTATTTTAGCCCAGATAATATTACTCAGTAACAACATAAAGATACATATAATTCTCATTTTTATATCGATAATTGTTAAAAAATTATTTTTTCCGATTCTTTGCCGACGGGAAATTCTTTTCTAGCCAAACCAGAGCAGTCTTCGCTGTTTGCTGTTCTGCTTCACGGCGACTATGTCCGGCCGCTTCAGTTTGAAAACCCGTTTCCCCCAAATCACATTGCACTACAAACTGCTGATTATGCACATCACCAATCTGATCTACGATTCTATACTTAGGCAATGGCATATGCCTTGCCTGTAAAGCTTCCTGTAAAAGCGTTTTTGCATCTTTACCACTATTTAGCGGATTGATATGCCGGATTCGTTCTGCATACAAGCGGCGCACCACAGCTTCGGCCGTATTGAAATCAGCATCAAAACTCACCGCAGCAAACAATGCTTCCATTGCATCTGCCAGCGTGGATGGACGTCTAAAGCCGCCGCTTTTCAATTCTCCGGTACCCAGCAACAAAGCATCACCCACTTTTAATTCAGCAGCGATTTGTGACAATGTATCCTGATTCACCAGATTTGCACGCATTCTAGACAATTCGCCCTCTGTCAGGCGTGGAAATGCCTCAAACAACATCTTGGCTACAGAATAATTTAAAATTGAATCGCCAATAAATTCAAACCGCTCATTGTGTAACGCGCTGTAACTGCGATGGGTTAATGCCTGTTGCAATAGTTTTGATTGCTTAAAGTGATAGCCAAGCATCTTCTGAACATAGCCCAAAGCATTTTCATGCCGTACATCAGTTTTTTTCATTTAACCTTCTTTAATAATAAATTAATTGTTTTTCAGGAAAGATTTTGCAATCAGTCTGACATATCAGAATCAATACATTATTGCTGCATAGACAAAGCGCAAGACAGAATCTTGCGCTTGAAATCAGCATTAGTGAATTTTGGTACCGATTCGTTTCATATCGCCCATATTCAGCCATATCAGAAACGCTTTGCCTACAACCAGTTTGTCATCTACAAAGCCCCAGTAGCGACTATCTTCACTGTTATCACGATTATCACCCATCATAAAGTATTTTCCAGCCGGAACTGTACAACTGAATCCATTGCCATCAGGATAATAAGTACATAACTCACGATCGGGAAAAGACCGTACGCCCTCAGAAATAACTGAAGGCTGTTGTGGCATCTTCAACACCTGAACCGATTTATTATCAAGCTGTTCAGTCTGTTGCTGAGCCTGAATGGTTATAGTGCCAAAATTAGGTACCTGCTCGGGATAGCTGTAAAGTTTTTGCTCGTCAGTATCGTTAACTGTCTTACCATTGATTGAAAGTGTTTTATCCTTATAAGTAACAACATCTCCCGGTAAACCAATCACGCGTTTAATATAATTGATTTTTGTTTTTTCAGGATAATTAAACACCATCACATCACCACGCTCAACCTTGCTTACGGGAATAAGCACATTATTCAGAATGGGCAGACGAATGCCATAGACAAATTTATTCACCAGAATAAAATCACCGGGAATCAAGCCCGGGCGCATTGAGCTAGACGGAATCTGAAAAGGTTCGGCCACAAATGTACGTAGTATAAATACCACCAGAATGATGGGAAAAAAACCACTCATGTAATCAGTGAAGTGATTATCATCCATCTGACCAGAATGCTTTTTCTTCTGTTTCCGGTGTACAAACCAAGCTATACCGGTAAGCAGCACGAATAGCAGTAATACCGCGGTAAAGCTCATCAGTGTTGACAACAGGCCAAAAGCACCAACCAGCATCAGCAGATAGCCCCATTGCAATGCACCACTCCACTCGCCATTTTCCCCGCGCACTTTTGCACTCTTGAAAAATAGCAGAATACCCAGTACCAGTAGTACCGCTGCGCCTATAATCATCGTATTCGACATATATTAATCTCCAACCTGCAAAATCGCCAGAAAGGCAGTTTGCGGAATTTCCACGTTGCCTACTTGTTTCATGCGTTTTTTACCGGCTTTTTGTTTTTCCAATAATTTTTTCTTACGGGTGATGTCACCGCCATAACATTTAGCCAGCACATTCTTGCGCAGCGCCTTAACATTTTCGCGGGCAATAATCTTACCGCCTATTGCCGCCTGTACTGCAATATCAAACATCTGGCGCGGAATCAGTTCACGCATTTTGGCTACCAGTTCCCGGCCACGATGAACTGAATTACTGCGATGCACAATCAGACTGAGCGCATCAACCTTTTCACTATTGACCAAAATATCCAGTTTCACCAAGTCTGCGGCTCTAAATTCAAGAAATTCATAATCTAATGAAGCGTAACCACGTGAAGTTGATTTTAATCGATCAAAGAAATCCATTACCACTTCATTCATAGGCATATCATAGGTAAGCATTACCTGCCGCCCCATATACTGCATATTCTTTTGTACCCCACGTTTCTGGTTACATAACGTCATTACTGCACCAACATATTCCTGTGGCAGCAATATAGTTGCAGTGATAATGGGTTCATAAATCGCATCAAGAGTACCGATGTCCGGCAATTTGGATGGATTCTCAATTTCAATACGTTCGCCACTTTTCAGCAACACTTCATATACCACTGTTGGTGCAGTGGTAATTAAATCCATGTCAAATTCTCGTTCCAGCCTTTCCTGCACAATTTCAAGATGCAATAGGCCGAGAAAGCCACAGCGAAAACCAAAGCCCAGCGCCTGAGAAACCTCCGGCTCAAATTTCAGCGCTGCATCGTTGAGCTGTAATTTCTCCAATGCTTCGCGTAACGCATCATAATCGTGACTTTCTACCGGATAGAGACCGGCAAACACTTGTGGCTGAACCTCTTTGAATCCGGGTAAAGGTTCACTGGCCGGCTCGCGAGCCAAGGTGATTGTATCCCCCACCTTTGCTGATCCCAACTCTTTAACACCAGTAATCAGAAAGCCTACATCACCAGCTTTAAGCTCTGGTTTCTGAACAGATTTTGGCGTAAATACACCCAGCTGTTCGACCTGTGTCTCGGCGCCTGTGGCCATGAAGCGAACTTTATCCTTCAGGCGCACGGTTCCATCTACCATACGTATCAACATCACTACGCCAACATAATTATCAAACCATGAGTCAATAATTAATGCTTTTAATGGTGCATCAGCCGTGCCAGTAGGTGCAGGGACCTTTTTGACAATTTCTTCCAGCACATCTTCTATACCGATACCACTTTTAGCCGAACAGCGCACAGCGTCCATAGCTTCAATGCCAATAATGTCTTCTATCTCTTCGATTACCCGTTCTGGCTCTGCTGCCGGCAAGTCAATTTTGTTCAATACCGGCAGTACTTCTACACCTAGATCAATTGCGGTGTAGCAATTGGCAACAGTTTGTGCTTCTACACCCTGTGAGGCATCAACCACAAGCAATGCACCTTCACAGGCAGACAGCGAACGCGATACTTCATAAGAAAAATCCACATGTCCCGGAGTATCAATCAGATTAAGCTGATAAACCTGACCATCACGTGCCTTATATTGCAAGGCTGCTGTTTGTGCTTTGATAGTAATGCCACGTTCTTTTTCGATATCCATGGAGTCAAGTACCTGAGCACTCATCTCCCGATTTTCAAGACCGCCGCAATACTGAATGAAACGATCAGCCAGTGTAGACTTCCCATGATCAATATGGGCGATAATAGAGAAATTACGTATATTATTCATGCAAGCCAATAATTAATTAATTCAGTCAATAGCGTCCCGGCATCTTCAATATCAGACACCAGAAAACCAAAAATAACTGCCCATTTTAACGGAATGAGCCCAAGTTCGCCGAAAAATTTATAATCGACAATTTTTTTAAATTCACTAATATTGCCATATTCAATTCTCATCACTACTATAAATCAGTAGTGTTAACAAAATATGTCATATTATTGACAGATTTAGCCTTTATCAATTATTCTGAAAGAATATATTTATATACATCTTAAACATTATAAAGCTCTAATCACATGACTATAACTTTATTAAAAAGGATCACTAAATATATCCTTTTTAGCACAATAGCCATCCTAATTTTTTTGATACTGCTTTATCAATTAATAAGCAGACAGGCTATGCCCTATACCTTCACAGACAGCAGCCAGCTCACACCGCGTCATGTAGGTCTTGTATTAGGTACGGCAAAGTATTTACGCAATGGTCAACTAAATCCGTTTTATCAATACCGTATTGAGGGTGCCGTTAAACTTTATCAGCAAGGAAAAATTAAACATTTGCTTCTGAGCGGAGATCATTCTCGTAAAAATTACAATGAACCAGAAACCATGCGCCAAGACTTAATTCAAGCGGGCATTCCTGCTTCATCTATAACATTGGACTATGGCGGACTAAGAACTTTAGACTCTGTACTTCGTGCAGAAAAAATTTTTCAGGTAAACAGTTTTACCATAATTACGCAAAGCTTCCATTGTGATCGTGCCATACTTATCGCCAGAAAGCATCAGCTAGATGCACAATGCTATGCAGTAGCAGCTCCAGGTGGCAAAAACTATGCAAAAGTAATAGTCCGTGAGATTTTAGCACGTGTTAAAGCTGTAAGTGATTTATATATCAAAGATAAACAACCTAAATTTTTGGGAAAACCAGAACCAATACTTTCCTCTGCACAAGACTAATCAACTATTTAAATACAAATTTACTGACAATAACAATACTTTCAAGCAACAAGTTAGATACACAATATCGAAAATCACCTACAAAAAGAATACAATATATCTAAATTTAAATCAGTGGCCCATATGAAAGTGATTTCATGCTTAAAATTAGTACTCAGTTTGATGGTGGTAATATAGAAATTGTAGATGCTCATACGCCTAGCAACATTCGCCTGAAATTACCCAAAGACAACGCAGCCAACATCCGCCAATGGTTTTATTTCCGTGTACAGGGTGCGGCCTACCAGAATCTTCAGCTACACTTTATCAATGCTGCCGACTCCGCCTATCCTGCTGGTTGGGAAGACTATGAAGCAATGTGTTCTTATGACCGGATCAACTGGTTTCGCGTTCCTACCACCTACGAAAACGGAATACTTTGCATTAATCACACCCCATTGGCAAACAGTGTCTATTACGCTTATTTTGAACCCTATTCTTATGAACAGCATCTTAATTTGCTTGGTGACTCACAAAGTAGCGGACTGTGTCAAATAGAAGACTTAGGTAGCACAATACAAGGGCGTGACATTAATCTATTAACTATCGGCAATCAGGCCGCCAGTGATCTGAAAATATGGATTATTGCTCGCCAGCATCCAGGCGAAACCATGGCCGAATGGTTTGTTGAGGGCGTACTTAACCGTCTGCTTGATCATCAGGATCCGACAGCTCGTGCGCTACTTGATCGGGCTACTTTTTATATTGTTCCTAACATGAATCCAGATGGTTCAGCATTGGGTAATCTTCGTACTAATGCAGTTGGTGCTAATTTAAATCGTGAATGGTTAAATCCCAGCATGGAACGCAGTCCAGAAGTTTTTGTAGTCCGGCAAAAAATGCAGGAAACCGGTGTTGATTTATTTCTGGATATTCATGGTGATGAAACCATTCCTTATGTATTTCTTTCCGGTAATGAGGGTATCCCCTCATTTGATGAACGGCTGTATACATTACAGAAACAATTTAAACATGCCTTTCTGGTGGCCAGTCCAGATTTTCAGGATAAATATGGTTATGAAAAAGATGCACCGGGCGAAGCAAATCTAAGTCTTGCCACATCTTATATCGGTGAAACCTTCAAGTGCTTAGCCTATACATTGGAGATGCCATTTAAGGATAACCATCAATGGCCTGATGATGATTTTGGCTGGAACGGACAGCGTTCACTACGCTTGGGTGAAGCCATTCTAAGCCCAATATATGCCATACTTGATAGTTTGCGTTAATTTCCGCATGTTGTATCCTAAACTTGAACATATTACAGGCTTTTTTTGTATTTTTTAGTAAAATCAAATGATTAAAAATTACATGCGCCGCATAATAAGGATGGGTTATATGTAATCATGTTGTCTATATTCATTAACAATGCTTAGGAAACAATCATGAAAAAAAGCATACTTGTGTACAGCATCATCAGCGTTCTCTCTATGGCAGCCTGCTCCCGGGATGAATCAGCCTCATCACCGCAATTAAGCTGTAACAGTGAACAGTTGCACAACCAGATTCAACAAACTCTGCAAGCCGGTATTGATAACAATGCCCGTCAGTTTGCCCAAAATGACAGTCGACAGTTTGTTGATGCCGAAAAAGTTATTGGTGCCAGTCACGAACTGAGTATTGCTTTGTCAGAAGGTAAATTAGACAAAGACGCTAATGGTAATCCTATTTGCAGCAGTAAATTAAAGATTACTATTCCGACCAATATCTGGCAGCAAACCCAAGCCAATGCACCATTGTTATTTGGTAAATCAGATTTTATTGCTCAACTTAATCAGCAGCTACAGGGAAACGAAGTTACACAACGTGATGGTGTTTTTACCAAAGCTGTTAAATATGCTCCGGTGGCCAGCAATACTAATGCAGCATCAGCAGCCACCGCTGCCAGCAATTTTGATCAGGCAGGTATTCAGACATTCGCTACAGTTCTGGGGAATGCTTTGCTGCCATTTGGTATTAAAGATACAGTGGTCATTGCCGGCCATACCTACAATCGTGCCGACGCTATTACCCTGATCACCAATCCTAATGCAAAGGTATCGCCAATAGATCAGCCAAGCGCAACTGCGCAAATGGCCAGTGCGATTCTTAACGGACATATACCTGCTATAGGCAACGACAACCAGACTGATAGCAATAATAATGCAGATAAAATTTCAGAAAACAACAGTAAACCAACTGAGATTACGGCTAATCAATTGCAACTAGCACGGGATAATAACCGCAATGCCAACAGTGTTATTAATACACACTGGCGTAATCTTGATGATACTGTACGCAAAACATTACAGCAGGAAGAGCAGAAATGGATAGCCCGTAAGAACAGTCAATGTCAGGAAAAAGCTGCGAAAGCAGACACACCGGCTCATGCAGAATTCCTGCGACTGGAATGTGATACTCAGATGACTAACGAACGCATTAAGTATCTGAGTGGCTACGCATTACATTAATCCATAATTTCAAAGCGGGCATCAGCTATAATGTTTATTGCTGATGCCTGTTTTTAATCTCGTTAATATAGTTGTACTGAACTAAAAAACATGTACATACATATTAAATTATGCCTTAATTGTGCACATTACACATTTTCTCTACACCTACTGGACATAAATGTACAAAGTGCTGATATGAAATTTTCATAAGCATTATTAAGGTAATGACGGCAGAAAATCTAAATGTCCTGATTGCAATAAACTTAGAATCAGAATGGTATAAAGCGAATGAGAATATCTCTCTGAAAAGACAGTAAATTTGCCATAACGTTGAAGCAGGTAAATCCAGACATTAATAAAGCAAAACTTGAAAATGGCAGTACGGTAAGATAGCTTACATTCTCTACATTGGTTCATATACCAGCGAAAATAGTACAATACAAAAGTTATTGGATTCTATTTTATTTAATGAATTGAAAATCATTAAAAATATTAATTAAATGTATATTTATCGGCTTCAACCAATACAGAACAGGATAAATTGAAAATAATCATACTATATCGCACAGGGTAATATGTCCGAAAGAAAAATAATTCATATTGATATGGATGCTTTTTATGCTTCAGTAGAATTGCGCGACCGTCCAGAACTACAAAACAAACCGGTTGTGGTTGCGTGGGATGGGCCCAGATCGGTTATCTGTGCTGCTTCATATACTGCACGCAAGTATGGTTTACATTCAGCTATGGCTGTAACCACAGCCAAACGTTTATGTCCTCAGGCAATCTATATTCCACCAAATTTTAGTAAATATCGCGCTGTATCACAACATATACACAGTATATTTAGCCGCTACACTTATCAGATTGAACCTGTTTCACTAGATGAAGCTTATCTGGACGTAACCAGCTATCAGGGCACATTACCTTATGCACGAGATATTGCGCGCGAAATACGCGCTGCCATACAGGCTGAAACGGGTTTGACAGCTTCGGCGGGAATTGCACCCAACAAATTTTTGGCTAAAATTGCTTCCGACTGGCGCAAACCAAACGGACAGTTTGTTATTGCGCCTTCACAAGTTAAAGCTTTTCTACATAATCTGCCATTAGGAAAAATTCCCGGTGTTGGTAAGGTTACCGAACAGAAAATGCATTCATTAGGCTGGACTACAGTGAGTGATTTAAGTCAGGTAAGTTTATCTGTTTTAGTGCATCATTTTGGTCGCTGGGGGTACCGGCTATTTGATTTAGCTCGAGGACGCGATGACCGTGAGGTGACAGCTGAACGTGACCGTCAGCAAATCTCAACTGAAATTACACTGAATGATAACGAAAATCTAACAGAAATAGCCCATCATCTGCCTGAATTGGCACAGACGTTGTTTCAAAGCATGCAACAAAAACGGCTTCAAGGCAGTTGTGTTACATTAAAATTAAAAAATACACATTTTCAGATTTATACGCGCTCCCAAACCTATTCATCTCCTTTACCTGATGCTGCCGCTCTGATTGCTGCCGGACAGAATCTACTTAAACGCATGCCTAACGACAGTGCTCTTTTCCGGCTCATAGGTCTGGGTATCAGCCACTTCTATCAGCATGAATATCAATCAGATTTATGGACAGCGGCAAGTACATACAAGTCAATCCAGAGCTAAATGGCAGCTGTAATTGCGCTATTCTGCCTAAAGCAAAGTTCAGACTACATCGCACTACATTTTTCTGGCTTAAGTCAACAAAATAAAGGATAATTAACCTGACTGGCTACAAGCGGGAGTGTGTAGTCACCCATCAGAAAAAGTAACATCACAGGAGTTACCATGAGTCACATTAAAGTGCCAACAGAAGGTCATAAAATCGTTTCCGGCCAAGCCATCCCGAATGATCCTATCATTCCCTTTATTGAAGGTGATGGTATCGGTGTAGATATTACGCCAGTGATGAAAGACGTTATTGATGCTGCAGTAGCCAAAGCTTATAACGGTACGAGAAAAATAGTCTGGATGGAAGTCTATGCTGGCGAAAAAGCCACTAAAATTTATGGTGAAAACGTGTGGTTACCGGAAGAAACACTGGAAGCCATCAAAGAGTACAAAGTAGCCATCAAAGGGCCGATGACTACACCCGTTGGTGGCGGAATCCGCTCACTGAACGTTGCTATTCGCCAGCAACTAGATTTATATCAGTGTGTTCGCCCTGTACAATACTTTACCGGTGTGCCTTCGCCACTGAAAGACCCAAGTAAAGTGAATATGGTTATTTTCCGTGAAAATACCGAAGATATATATGCAGGTATTGAATGGCTGTCTGAAACAGAAGATGCTAAAAAGGTAATTAATTTCCTGCAGGGTGAAATGGGCGTTACCAAAATCCGTTTCCCGCAAACTTCCAGCATTGGGATCAAACCTGTGTCCAAAGAAGGCTCACAGCGCCTGACTCGTGCAGCCATACGTTATGCTATTGATAATGACCGTGACAGTGTTACCTTTGTTCATAAAGGTAACATCATGAAATTCACCGAAGGCGGTTTCCGCGACTGGTCGTATGAAGTAGCTAAAAATGAATTTGGTGCGACTTTAATTGGTGAAGGTCCATGGTGCGAATTCAAAAATCCGAAAACAGGTAAAAACATTGTAATTAAAGATTGTATTGCCGATGCTTTCCTACAACAGATTTTATTACGTCCAGCAGAATACGATGTAATCGCCACCCTGAATCTGAATGGTGATTACATTTCTGATGCGCTGGCTGCTCAAGTAGGCGGTATTGGTATTGCGCCGGGTGCTAATATTTCTGACGAATATGCCGTTTTTGAAGCCACTCATGGCACAGCACCCAAATATGCCGGTCAGGATAAAGTCAATCCGGGTTCAATCATTCTTTCTGCCGAAATGATGCTGCGTCATTTAGGTTGGAAAGAAGCTGCCGAGTTGGTGAATGCAGCTATTGAAAAAGCCATTGCTGATAAAATCGTTACTTATGATTTTGCCCGTATGATGGATGGCGCAAAAGAAGTTTCTTGCTCAGCTTTCGGTAAAGCCTTAATTGAACGCATGTAATCTGAGTTTGTTTATTTAATTATATAAAGCCGAATCTGTTCCAAAGATTCGGCTTTATATATCATTTCCTTCAAATACAAAATTCTGACTACAATAATTAATAGTCGAAGTAATGAAGCCGGTATTTTATAAAGCTGGCAATTCTATTACAATAAATTTAAATTAACAGCATTCATATGTAAAAACATGATTTTAGGAATTGAAACCGATGTATGTGGCCGTTGTACACATTATCACAATGAAAATGATATTGCCGCACTTCAATGTAATCAGTGTAAGCAATATTATGCTTGTTTTAAATGTCATGACCAAATGTGTGGCCATCGTTTTGTTCCCATGAACACTGAAAACAGCAAGCCGGTTATGTGTGGAAAGTGCAAAAACTTTCTGACTTATGAACAATATCAACAATATAAGTGCCCATTTTGTCTAGCCTCTTTTAATCCACGCTGTGCATTACATAAAAATATTTATTTTAAATAGCAAACTAGTGAATATTTTTAATTATCACCTAAATCAACAATCAAACCGTCCTCGTCCCATTGGGTTTTCCGTATCAGTTCATTTTTTTCAAATATCGATTCACTTTTTTTGGCGCCCGAATCGTACCAACTCAGTACTACACCACTTACCTTATTATTGTGTATAGCCACATCGGCAAGCAGATGCCCTTTATCATCCCATGTTGTCATGGTTTGAACCTCGCCCAGATGGACGTACATATCCTGTTTCATCTGGCCATTTGGATACCAGCGCTGCCAGCGTCCCTCTGCTTTACCATTAACAAAAAACAGCTCACCACGTTTTTGCCCGTTTTCATACCAACTCAAAGTCCGGCCACTTGGCATCCCCTTTTTCCAATTCATTTCAATAGCCATCTGACCATTAGGGTACCAAGTATGCCATTTCCCTACCGGCTTGCCGTTTTTATAGCCACCCTGAATTTTATTACCGCCATCCGGATACTTTAGCTGCAACTTACCTTCTTTCATTGCCGGAATAAATTGTTGCAATTCATCTATAGGCAATGCATAGCTGTCACTGGGTTTGGTCGGTACATGAAAATCCTGCTTGTCTGTATGATTATTATTATTATCGTGAGGATGTTGCACATGATTTACTTCAGACTGTTTTTGAACAGTCTGACCATCTGCACTGGAATACACACTCTTTTGAGGATCTGATTTGATCAGCCACACGATAGCTATCAGAATGAGTATTACTGCGAGTACGAACCAGTAAGTACGTCTGGCTACATACATGAATTTTATCCCTATTTACTAAGCAGAGTCATTATTTTATGCAATGAAAATTATTTCTATCTTTATTACATTTTTTTTCAAACAGGACGTCACTATCTGTTTTAGCTGCTTATTTTTGCCAGTAAGTTTTAACATTAACAAATTCATATATCCCGAATTCTGACAGCTCACGTCCAAATCCAGAATCTTTTACGCCTCCAAATGGTAAACGTAAATCACTACTGGTATGACGGTTGATAAACACACTACCCACATTTAACTGTTCCGCAAACTGCCATGCTGTATGGGTATTCTGCGTGTAAATACTAGCCCCCAAGCCAAAAGGATTATCATTAGCCAGATTCAATGCATGAGCATTGTCTTGCGCCCGTAGAATAATAGCAACCGGCCCGAATACTTCTTCATGATATACACGACAATCTGAATTTACTTTATCCAGAATAGTAGCTGGATAAAACCAACCTGACATATCTTTTGGAATTTCACCGCCCAGCAGACACTGTGCACCATGAGCTACTGCATCCTGTACTTGCGTATGAACAGCGGTGCGTAAATCCTGACGGTGCAAGGGTGCTAAAGTAGTAGTTGGCAACCATGGTTCGCCCATCCGCAATTTTTGGCAATGCTGTTGCAACGCAGTAATAAAATCGTCTGCAATTTCATTATGGATTATAAGCCGTTTGGCTGCATTACAGGATTGGCCAGCATCACGAAAACGCGAATAACACGCTTCTGAAGCTGCCTGTTCCACATCTGCATCATTCAATACAATGAATGCATTGCTTCCTCCCAGCTCCATTACGCATTTACGCAGATGTCGGCCGGCAAGTGCTGCCAAATACCGTCCTGTCTCAGTTGAGCCTGTAAAAGCCAATGCCTGCGTTTTTGAAATAGCATACTCAATATCATTATTATTTAGCCAGGCCAATTGTAAAGGTAAGTCTTCACCCACCAAGTCAAACAGCATCTGGCTGATTTGGCCTACAGAAGGTGCTGGTTTTACTAGACAGGCATTGCCCGCACATAAAGCCGGAATAGCAAAACGCAGAATCTGCCATACCGGATAATTCCACGGCATAACGGCCAGTAGTGTTCCCAATGGTTCAAAGCGTACCTGACTCAGACTTGCCTGTGTAGCAATGGTTTTGTGTGCCAGTAGTTCAGGTGCCAGATGGGCGTAGTAGCGAATTAACGCAATTGATTTGCTGATTTCGGCTTCGCACTCGCGCAAACAGCGTCCTACTTCAATACAAATCTGATAGGCCAGCTCCGCTTTGGCCTGCTCCAGACGCTGAGCAAAGGCCAGTAAACATTGGGTACGGGATTGTACATCTTCTTGGGCAAAGGCATATTGTTGCAGTGCCAACTGCTGATACTGTAGTCCGAATTCAGCCTTGGTCAGACTTTTACGATTAAACAGAACTTCACCTGTAACGGCATGATAACTGGTATACAACGCAACAATCCTTCATCCACAAAAAATAAATCAAACAGCACGTGCTACTAATTCATACAGGCTATTAAATAATATTGACCTTATAAACTAATTTATAAGGTCAATGATAAAAATTATTGCTCGTCTCCGGTTTCCAGTTTCTGTACACCCTGCTTAAGCTTATAACGACTCTTCATCCATTCTAGATTTAGGGTAACCAGATTTTGTGCCAGATTTCGACTGATTACTTGTTTGGCCTGTGGCAGAACATTAACCAAATCTTGTGGCGGCTTGATTGAATTAATTTTCACCAGAACCGGGTTTTGCTGGTCACTAAGCAGGATATATGCAGATTTGCCGTTTGCCGGTTTAGCTTTAATCCAAGATTGGAAATCGTCCTTGGACATAACAGCTACTGCCTGCTGTGGAGTCAAATCAGTACTGGGAGACCATGACAAAGTGGGGCTGTTACCTTTATTTATAGCATCTATAGCCTGTTTGGCCGCTGCTATGGCAAGATTTTTGGTTTCCAATGCCACATAATCCTGTTTCACCTGAGCCTTGACTTCGGCAAAGGATGCCTGATGTTCTTTGCGCACATCAAGAGCGCGCACTACCCAGTAAGTTCCGTTACCCATATCTACTGGTTCGGAATTGTAGCGTTTAACCAGTACATCATTGCCAAACAAAACATCTTCCAAGGCTTTCGGCATACCGCTGGCACTAGCCATCTCACGTGTTACCCATCCCTGATCAACTTTATGAATTTCCAAGCCAAGCTTGTCTTTAATGGGTTGCAGTGTTGTAGGATTATTAAAAGCCAGATCAGTGATACTTTCTTTCATTTTAGCCACCAGTGCTGTACCCTTGCGAGCCTGTATCTCCTGTGTTAATTGTGCTTTTACATCTTCCAGAGATGGTTTTGGCGCAGAAGCTGATGCCGGAATTTTGTCATACGCTTCCTTTAACTCCTCCGCACTGACATTTTCCTTAGCACCCAATTCTGCTGCTGACAATTGTACAAACTCATATTTTACTGCTTGTGGCTGATAATATTGTTTTTTATTGGCTTCGTAATGAGCCTTAAGTTTGTTGTCATCTATTGCCACCTGATTGACAAAGTTTGCTGCTGGAAAGGTTACAGTTTGCAATTGGCGTGCAGACTGAAGCAGATTAACCATCTGCTTTGCTTGTACATCACTTACCAGATTACCAGCTTTCATCAGATTGAGCATTGTCTGCATGGCATACTGCTTACGTATATCGTCGATTAAAGCTTCTTCAGACATGCCAGCCTGTTGCAGGAATGCGCGATATTTGGTTTCGACAAATTTTCCGTTTTCCTGAAAACTAGGTTCAGAAGCAATAATTTGCTTTATCTGTTCGAGTGATACATTGATGCTCATATCTTGAGCACCCTGCTGAATATAAGCCTGATCAACCAGTGTGTCATAAACCAGCTGTTTGCTCACTGGGTTACCAGAAGCATTCTGTAATCGCCGCTGGAAATCATTAACATCACTAACTTTGATTTTAATATCACCAACTTTACTGATGTAATCAGTACCGGGTACAGCCAGCGAATAGCCACCTGCAAACACAAAACTAAGACAAATCACACCCAGAATGATCTGGGCTGGAGTTCTATATTTTTCTACAATGTGGAACATGGGATTCAGTTAACTTTTCTAAAGCAGATAATATTCTATTGTAACGTTTTTTGTTAAGCTAAACCAATGCCGTTTGAAGCGCTAATGCATAAATACGACAACAACAGAAAAGGCGGGATATCCCGCCTTGCTGTATTACGCAATTTTAAATCAAAGAGCATCTTTCAGTGCTTTACCAGCACGGAACTTAGGTGTTTTGGCTGCTTTGATTTCTAATGGTTCACCTGTTTTAGGATTGCGTCCAGCACGGGCAGCACGCTCACCTACATAAAATGTACCGAAACCCACCAAAGTTACCGTATCGCCACCTTTCAGTGCATTGGTAACAGCGCTAATCATACCATCTAGAGCTTTAGCTGCAGAAGCTTTAGATAAATCGGCTTCTTGAGCAATAGCTTCAATCAATTCAGACTTATTCACAATAAAGTCCCTTTCTGTTGTTATGTTCATATGATTTTCAGGTGCCACATGGGTGGTGAAACCTGAACAATACATTACGCTTACTTTATAACAAGCCCAAATTCTCTGTGTCAAGCGTCGATAGGCTTGCAGTGAGTTAAATCGAACCAAAAATAAAGCCATTCACCAATTAGTGTTGGTGAATGGCTGCATATCAATGTTTTACGGTTTTTGTAGTTGACTTAGTCGCAGATTTAGCTAATACACCTTCTTCAGAAACGCTTTGCCAAGGGCTGGGTGGATATGCCAGTCCCAGATTAAGCACTTCATCAATCCATTGTACCGGATGAATGGTAAGTTCTTCACAAATATTAGCAGGAATTTCTTCCAGATCTTTAACATTATCTTTTGGAATCAACACATGTTTGATCCCACCACGCAATGCCGCCAGCAGTTTTTCTTTCAATCCGCCAATCGGTAAAACCTCACCTCTCAGGGTAATTTCTCCAGTCATGGCTACATCTGCACGTACAGGAATACCGGTAAAAGCCGAAACCAGAGCCAGAGTAATTGCACTACCTGCACTAGGTCCATCCTTAGGAGTAGCACCTTCGGGAACATGAACATGAATGTCGTTTTTCTCATAAAAATCAGGTTCAATACCCAAACTTTCAGCCCGAGAACGCACTACACTCCATGCAGCACTGACGGATTCTTGCATAACATCACCCAGCTTACCGGTACGCAGGATATTACCTTTACCACGGAATTTGCTGGCTTCAATTGTTAAAAGCTCACCGCCCACTTCAGTCCAAGCTAGACCGGTTACCTGTCCGACACGGTTCTCATTTTCTGCCACACCATAATCAAAGCGACGCACACCAAGATATTCATGCAAATTTTCAGCATTGATAATGATTTCTTCCGGCTTGGCTTGAGCCTTTTTACCCTTACCACCTGCACCGACTTTCTCTTCTGCAACCGACTGCTTCATAACTACTTTGCGGCAAATCTTGGCAATCTCACGATCTAGTGAACGTACGCCGGCTTCGCGGGTGTAGTAACGAATAATATCGCGCACAGCAGATTCTTCAATGCAGATTTCACCATCACGTACGCCGTTCTGCTTGACTTGCTTCGCAACCAGATATTTCATGGCAATGTTGATTTTCTCGTCTTCGGTATAACCGGAAAGACGAATAATCTCCATACGATCGAGCAACGGCGTAGGAATATTTAGACTATTGGACGTAGCTATAAACATGACATCCGATAAATCAAATTCTACTTCTGCATAGTGATCAGAAAACGAATGGTTCTGTTCAGGATCGAGCACTTCAAGTAAAGCGCTGGCCGGATCACCTCGAAAATCGTTACCTAATTTATCAATCTCATCCAGCAAAAACAGTGGGTTTTTTACACCAGCCTTAGTCATGTTTTGCAGAATTTTACCGGGCATAGAACCAATATAGGTACGGCGATGGCCTCGGATTTCACTTTCATCATGTACGCCACCCAGAGCCATGCGCACATATTTACGACCAGTGGCTTTAGCAATGGATTCACCCAATGAAGTCTTACCCACACCAGGTGGCCCAACCAGACACAAAATTGGCCCTTTTAGCTGATTCATGCGCTTTTGTACAGCAAGATATTCAAGAATGCGTTCTTTTACCTTTTCCAAGCCATAATGATCAGCATTCAAAATCAGATCTGCTTTGGCAATATCCTTGCTAACTTTAGATTTCTTTTTCCATGGTAATTCAAGCAAAGTATCAATATAGTTACGCACAACAGTAGATTCCGCAGACATCGGGGGCATCATGCGTAATTTTTTGAACTCAGACAGACATTTTTCTTCTGCTTCCTTGCTCATACCGGCCTGACGAATCTGTGCTTCAAGATTAGCCAGATCATCATCTTCTTCACCAAGCTCCTTCTGAATCGCTTTTACCTGCTCATTCAGATAGTATTCACGCTGAGATTTCTCCATCTGCCGTTTTACCCGGCCGCGAATACGTTTTTCTACCTGAAGAATATCCAGCTCAGATTCAAGCAGATGCAGTAAATGTTCCAGACGAGCGGTAACATTTACCATAGCCAGAATCTGTTGGCGCTGATCCAGCTTAAGCTGCAAATGAGCAGCGATGGTGTCAGCCAGCCGGCTTAATTCATTAATTCCGTGAATAGTGGTTACTACTTCTGTCGGAATTTTTTTGTTTAATTTTACCAGCTGCTCAAACTGAGACAGTAATGTGCGACGCAATGCCTCGTCATCATGTGTGTCCTCATTGGTGTCTTCACATTTTTCGATATGAGCCTCAGCGTACGCACCACTTTCATCAATATACTGTACTTGAGCACGATACAGACCCTCTACCAGCACTTTAACGGTACCATCAGGTAGTTTGAGTACTTGCAGAATATTGGCCACTGTACCCATAGCATACATATCTTCTGCATGCGGTTCATCAGTATCAGCATTTTTCTGTGCCAGTAAGAATACCGGTTCGTCATGCTCCATTGCTGCATTCAGAGCCGCTATAGATTTTTCCCGCCCTACAAACAAGGGCAATACCATATGCGGGTAAACGACAACGTCACGCAGGGGCAACATCGCCATTGTAGTTGGCTGTACCGAAGGAGAATCATAAACTTCAGCCATGTAATGCCTCAATCTTTCCTGAAAATATGCAATAAAATTGAATGTAGAAATGGTGCTGAACCAACATTTTTCAAGTACTTTTGTGGTTTAGCGCCCATTGCTGCATGACAATGTTTAAAATACTAATTTATGATTGATATCAACTTATAGAGATAAGCCGGACAATTCAAATTATTTGATCTCAGTCTGCCCGGCTTTAGCTGATCAGCGGGTTACTGGTTTATAGCGAATACGTTTAGGCTTTGCTCCTTCCTCCCCTAAGCGGCGCTTTTTATCTGCTTCGTATTCCTGATAATTACCATCAAAAAATATCCATTTTGATTCACCTTCGGCAGCCAGAATATGCGTAGCTATTCGATCAAGGAACCACCTATCGTGTGATACAACCAGAACACTACCTGCAAATTCCAGTAATGCATCTTCCAGTGCGCGTAAAGTTTCCACGTCCAGATCATTGGAAGGTTCATCCAGTAATAAAACATTGCCACCAGAAATCAGCGTTTTAGCCAAATGTAACCGTCCACGTTCGCCACCGGATAGTTTACCGACAATTTTGCTCTGGTCACTGCCTTTGAAATTGAATCTTCCCAGATAGGCGCGTGCCGGTATTTCAAACTGTCCTACCTGTAAAATATCACGCCCCTCAGCAATCTCATCAAACACATTTTTATCTTCATGCAACCCGTGACGGCTTTGATCTACTACTGACAATTTAACAGTCTGCCCAATTTTCACCTGCCCCTGATCTGGCTGTTCCTGCCCAGTAATCAACTTAAATAATGTCGACTTACCTGCACCATTAGGACCAATAATACCGACGATGGCTCCCGGCGGAATTTTGAAACTTAAATCATCAATCAGTAATTTGTCACCAAAACTCTTGCTAACATGCTCAAATTCGATTACCTCATTACCCAGACGCTCAGCCACTGGTATGAAAATTTCCTGTGTTTCGTTACGCTTCTGATACTCATAATTACTCATTTCCTCAAAACGAGCTAAGCGAGCTTTTGATTTGGCCTGACGTCCGCGCGCGCTCTGGCGTACCCACTCGAGTTCTTGTTTCATAGCTTTAATACGCGCAGCTTCAGCTTTTGCCTCATGTGCCAGTCTTGCTTCTTTTTGCTCTAGCCAAGAACTATAATTACCTTTCCACGGAATACCATGACCTCGGTCTAATTCCAGAATCCATTCAGCGGCATTATCCAGAAAGTAGCGGTCATGTGTTACAGCAACCACAGTACCGGGAAAACGAACTAGAAATTGCTCCAGCCATTCTACAGATTCGGCATCCAGATGATTAGTAGGCTCATCCAGCAACAGCATATCTGGTTTGCTTAATAACAATTTGCACAAAGCTACACGGCGTTTTTCACCACCAGACAAATTACCAATTCGCGCATCCCATTCAGGTAGACGTAAAGCATCAGCGGCAATTTCTAATTGATGTTTTATATTATCTCCGGCGCCAGCGGTGATAATGGCTTCCAGACGTGCCTGTTCTTCGGCCAATGCATCAAAATCAGCGTCTGGTTCGGCATAGGCCGCATAAATCTCTTCTAGCTTCTGCTGGGCACCGGCTACATCGCCCAGTCCAGATTCCACTTCCTCCCGTACAGTTTTATCAGCATCTAATTGCGGTTCCTGTGGTAAGTAACCGATTTTGATGCCACTCATAGCAATAGCTTCTCCTTCAAATTCGGTATCCACTCCGGCCATAATTTTCAGCACAGTCGATTTACCAGCACCATTAAGTCCCAGCAAACCAATTTTTGCACCCGGGAAAAAGGATAGCGAAATATCTTTAATAATTTGTTTTTGTGGCGGCACGGTTTTACTTACGCGCAGCATTGAGTACACATATTGGCTCATAGTATGTTCATCAGTATTAGATTAGTCTTTATCAGCCTGAATGATAGACCGAAAGTTATAAATTTGATTTTAACATGCATATAACTGCTGTCACGGTATGCTTTGCGTTAAAATGCTTCCTTTTATCTTTTTTCATGCTTTATGAATATCATCTCTACCCTGATAGATTTTATTTTACATATTGATCAGCACCTGCAATTCATTGTCAGTCAATATGGTATATGGATTTATGTTATCCTCTTTGTTTTAATTTTTTGCGAAACTGGATTAGTAATCACACCTTTTCTCCCGGGTGATTCCTTACTGTTCGCAGCGGGCGGAATAGCAGCAGTCGGAGAGATGAATATCCATTTAATGGTCGTGCTGTTGCTAACTGCGGCTATTATTGGAGATGCGGTAAATTTCTCAATTGGCAAGAAATTTGGAGGATATCTGTTTGCTAATCCTCAATCTCGAATATTTAAGCAGATTTATTTACACAAAACGCAGGAATTTTATGCAAGACATGGCGGAAAAACCATAGTTATTGCACGCTTCGTACCGATCATACGAACATTTGCGCCCTTTGTGGCCGGTATGAGCCATATGCATTATGGTCATTTTCTCCGTTACAATTGTATTGGTGCTATTCTCTGGGTATTGCTGTTTTCCTATGCCGGCTATTTTTTTGGTAATCTGCCATTTATCAAGCAGAACCTATCTTTAGCATTGATTATTATTATTGTCATTTCTGTTTTACCAGCCATAATTGAAATTATGCGGCACAAGCTAACAGCACATAAACGAAATTAAGTATTCTATACTGCTGTACATTCATATATTATAGGCAAAATATGAGCCAGATACATCTGTTACCCGATCACTTAATTAACCAGATAGCAGCCGGTGAAGTGATAGAACGCCCTGCTAATGCGCTTAAAGAAATTATTGAAAATAGTCTGGATGCCGGTGCCAGTTATATCGATATCCAGTTAGAAGCTGGTGGTATCAAACGTCTAACTGTAACTGATAACGGACAAGGCATAAATGAGACCGACGTCCCCCTTGCTCTGCAACGCCATGCCACCAGTAAAATTAGCACACTGGATGATCTAGAAAAAGTGGTAAGCATGGGATTTCGCGGTGAAGGATTGGCCAGTATTGCCTCAGTCAGCCGCCTAACATTAACCAGCCGTACTGCCACTGCTGCCCATGCTACCCAAATTTTTGCAGAAGATGGCAAACTTAGTCCCGTCAAACCAGCAGCACACGCACCAGGTACCACGGTAGATGTTGTTGAGCTTTTTTTTAATACACCGGCCAGACGGCAGTTTCTGAAATCGCCAAGCACAGAATTTGCTCATTGTCGTACCATGGTAGAGCGTCTGGCACTGGCTTATCCTGATGTAGCTTTTGAATTACAGCACAATAGCAAGAATATATTCACCCTGCCTGCACAATCCCTTTCGGAGCGGTGCACCGCAATTATGGGGGTAGATTTTACCGCGGCCAGCCTAAATGTAGATGAAACAATAAACGGGATGCGATTAAACGGTCTAATTGGCAAACCTACTTTTGCACAAGGAAAAACCAGCCAGCAATACATTTTTGTCAATCAGCGCTTTGTACGTGACAAAATTATTTTACACGCTGTAAAACAGGCCTATAACGATGTTTTGCATCAAGCATTAACACCAGCATTTGCGCTTTTTCTTACCCTATCACCAACTGATGTGGACGCAAATGTTCATCCCACCAAAACCGAAGTGCGCTTCCGGCAAAGTCAGGCTGTACATCAGCTGGTTTTTCATGCTTTAAATAAATGTCTGGCTGCCACCAATGCCACTCAAACTGAATCCATTTCCCAGCCAGCCGTTGTTTTGGCGGATATCATGCACAAACAGCCTGCCAGTGTACAGCAACTGTTCCCCGCGCAAGAAAACGCAGCTGGTTCAAAACAATCACCAGCGCCCTATCACCGTAGCCATACCCCCATACAGCGCAACTTGAGTTTAAAAGAATCTCAAGCTGCCATGAATACTTATGCCGAACTATATAGATCAGAAACAGTTTCTATGGCAGATAACGTTGCTACTGCCGATGCAGAAGTAATTGATAGTGAACTTAATGATTTGGAGCAAGCGCGGGGGATTACTGCTACGCAAACTCCAGTACAACTACCTGTAAATGAAACAAATGTCCCCCCGTTAGGTTATGCCATTGCCCAGCTACTGGATATTTATATTCTGGCACAGGCTGAAGAAGCTTTGATTCTGGTAGACATGCATGCTACTGCCGAACGTGTCAATTATGAAAAGATGAAACAACAACGCGATGCTAATGGTAAAGTAAGCAGCCAAACATTATTGATTCCTGTCCGCTTTACTGCCAGTCATGAAGAAATTGCTTCTGCAAGCGAATATGCTACCACTTTGCAAAATTATGGTCTGAATATCAGCATTGAGAATGATCAGCAACTGGTGGTTCATACAGTACCAGCAATGCTGGTCAAAAGTGATATTCAGCAACTGGTACAGCAAGTACTAGCCGATTTAATGACTATTGGCAGCAGTGATGTAATCAGAGAAAGTGAAAATCGTATTCTGTCCACTTTAGCCTGTCATGGTTCTGTACGTGCCGGACGTAAATTAACATTGCCGGAAATGAATGCTTTACTGCGAGATATGGAACAGACTGAACGCGCAAATCAATGTAATCATGGCCGACCTACGTGGGTAAAATTGCGTTTACAGGATTTGGATGCACTCTTTTTACGCGGACAATAATGCAGCTTTTTTAATCTGCATTTTACACTTACTATATATTGCTAATCATTTGTACTGCTATAAGATTGTTTGCTTAAGCTTAGAAAACAAGATAAAAAAAGCCGGACTGTATGTCAATCCGGCCAGTTTTAGTCTATATAGTTACGTTACAGACAGGGTTAATTAAATACTTTAAAGCGTTCGGTATCATCAATAAAGGTTTTTTCAGGAAATGGGGCTTCATTGGAACCGAAAGGCATCATTGCTCGTAGTTTCCAGCTATCCGGTATCTGCCATTCTTTAGCGGCAGCGGCATCTGGCAGCGGGTTATAGTGTTGTAAGCTGGCGCCGATATTGGCATTGGCTAGTGCCGACCAGACAGCAAACTGTGCAATGCCACTACCTTGCTCTGACCAAATGGGGAACTGCTCAGCATAACTGGGATATTGCTGTTGCAGGCTAGCAATGGTTTGCTGATCTTCATAAAATAATACTGTTCCAATGCCGGCAGCGAAGCTATTGATCTTGGTCTCGGTGGGCGCAAATTTGTCGGCTGGAACAATGGCACGCAATTCATTCATGACAATCTGCCAGAATTTTTCACTTTGCTGAGCAAACAGGATTACCACTCGTGAGCTTTGCGAATTGAAGGCAGATGGTGACAGTTTTACGGCCTCTTCTATCAAGGCAGTAATTTGCTCGTGTGTCTGAGAAACATTTTTACCCAATGTATATTGGGTACGACGTTTTTCGATGGCTTCTATCAATGTATTTTTCATTTTATTTCCTTTATCCTTTTGTAATTAAATTATAAATGTGATTCATGTGTACATTGCTATACTAACGGAAAAATGTCAATCTACCCAGCTTTATCTGACTGTACAATAGATATACTTTTACGATGTTTAATTAATTTTGTTGTTATAAAACAATATTTAATGAGCAGAAATAACTGAAATTCGTTATGTTGGGGGTGCTTTTGACTGGTGGTTACGCAGCATTTCCTCGCAGGAATTGATTTCTTTCAAGTTGTTTATTGGTGCTAAATTAGTTTAGGAATCTGGTTGTTTTTAATCTATTTTTTTAAATAATTACGGTTGTTTGATTAGGTTAATTATTGCAGCAGGCACATGTACTAGGGCTGTTTTGTGGTTTCTTGCTAAAGTTGGTTTTTTAAATTCAATTTTGCAAAATCTATTTAGTGGCTTTTAATTTGCTTTAAATGTTATTGGGAGTTTATATTGCGCTGCACTTTGCTCTGGGTTTGTTTTATATGAAGTTAAGTTATCTATGTCATATTGATGACAAGGTTCTTTGCTTAGTGTGGAGTCTTGCAATTTGACTTTCGATTATGTTGTATGATTAATAATGCATTACGTTATCTATTATGTTAATGGGTTGGTTAATATATATTTTATCTGTTAAGAAATATAAGGGTTATAATGGTTAATTTGTTGTTATAGCTTAATCAATTATGACTTTGCCTATTTCTTCTGACGAGCTCCAGTTAAATATTAAATCAGATTTGGTTTTACGGGTTGGTAAAATTTGTTTAGCAGCAGGCACAGGTAGTTTCCGCATTAAGCAGTCAATGCGACATGTTGCTCATATGCTTGGGGTAGAAAATCAGGCACATGTTACGCTGACGGAAATTAATTCAACCTGTCGCTGTGGTAAGCAGTTTAAAACCGAAGTCACTAATATTCAGGGTGTGGGTATCAATACTAATAATATTCAGTTACTGGAAACGCTGTTACTAGATATACAGACTCGTTATCAGCATATGAGTGAAAGTGAACTTATTCGCTATTTCGATCAGTCTTTGGCAAAAATTGAAAATCAGCCAGCTCTTTATAGTTTACGCCAGTCCGCATTATTTGCGGCTATTGCCTGCTCTTCTTTTACTTTTCTAATCGGTGGTGGTTTGATTGAGATGCTGGGTGTGTTGATCGCTTCTGGTTTTGGGCAGGCATTACGACGCACTTTATTACACAAGCACTTGAATCAGTTTGTGGTCACTATGCTGGCTGCTGCTGTGGCTTCAAGTCTGTATTTTTTGATTATTGGTGTTAGTTATTTATTATTAGAAGTTAATATTCAGCATACTGCTGGCTATATTGCTTCTATGCTGTTTCTTATTCCCGGCTTTCCGCTGATAACAGGTGTGCTGGATTTGGCTAAGCTGGATTTTTCCTCCGGCATTCAACGGGTAGCCTATGCGATGACTGTAATTTTTTGTGCTACTTTTGCAGCTTGGATGGTTGCAGCCGGTATCCATATGGCACCGGAAGCTATGCTTACTCCTAATCTTTATCCTGTCTGGACTGCTTTATTCCGTCTGATTGCCAGCTTTTTGGGTGTACTTGGGTTTTCTCTGCTTTTTAACAGTCCGATTAAAACTGCGTTGACAACGGCCTTTATTGGGATGTATGCCAATACTCTGCGTTTGGAATTAATCGATTTTACCAATATTCCTATTCAAGCCGCCGCTCTGGTTGCAGCATTTGTGGTTGGTATTAGTGCCTTTTATTTTAGTCATCTTTGTAAATGCCCACGTATTGCTCTATCGATACCTGCGGTATGTATTATGGTGCCCGGTATATATATGTTTCGTGCCATGTATTTTGTACAGCAAAACGATATTATTAGTGCTATTAACTGGGGCACACAGGCTATGCTTATTGTTTTGGCTCTGCCGTTAGGTTTGGTATTGGCACGGGTTTGTACAGATAAAGAATGGGCTTTTAATCAGTTACCTGCTGATGAAAGAAGGTAATTTGTTTGTTTTTTGCTTTAGTTTATTCAGTTCTGTATTTAAGCAGAAGGATAAAATAAGAATTTTATGTTTTGCGAAAAGTTACTTGCGCATTTAGAAATAAAAAAAGATATCTAATTTCTTAGATATCTTTTCTCGGAATTTTGGTGCCCAGGAGAAGACTCGAACTTCCACACCATTGCTGGCACATGGACCTGAACCATGCGCGTCTACCAATTCCGCCACCTGGGCTTATTTTCTACCGCAACTATGATTTCGCTGCGTTTAGCTGAGCTGTGCATTATATATTTTTGGTACTATTTGTCAATAGCAATACGGGCATCAAGAATAATAGCTGTTGATTGGCAAGAGAATTTTCTATTATTGTAAAATATGTTGTCAATTAGATTGCTTATATGAAGGTATTTTGTTGGTTATGGGTATAGCCAATGTTATACAAATATTTTAATCATTATGTATATACTCATGTTGTGGTATATGCTTATATAAATCTTGGTTTGTATGGGCTTACAGCTTTCAGGCAGTCCGCAGATTTTTCATAATATTATGCTTTAATTGATTATGATTTTGGCAGTCATTAAGCTTTGATGTTTTAAATGCTACTCTGTTCTGTTTTAGTTTATGATGTTATGTTTTAAAAACAAAGTTTGAGAATGGCATTTAAAAATTTAAATGTTCTACGAATGTTTTAAATGGAAAAAAAGATATCTAAGAAATTAGATATCTTTTTTTCAGAATTCTGGTGCCCAGGAGAAGACTCGAACTTCCACACCATTGCTGGTACATGGACCTGAACCATGCGCGTCTACCAATTCCGCCACCTGGGCTTTTGCATATATTGCAAGTTTCAGTTAAAGTATACCTTTAACTGAGGAAACGCATTATATCTTCTCTAAAGAGATTGTCAATACCCTATGAAAAAAAAATCGGATTTACGCCATCAAGACCCTTATTTGCAACGAGAACTACAACGTTATTCTAATCCCCTGCCCAGCCGCGAGTGGATTATCGCTGTTTTGGAAAAGATTGGCATCCCTGTCAGAATGGCTGAGCTGGCACAAAAACTCAATATTACGAAAGAAGAAACAGTTTTTTTTGAACGGCGTTTAAACGCTATGGCGCGCGACGGACAGATTTTAATTAATCGCCGTGGTGCTGTTTGTGTAGCTAATAAGCTGGCACTGGTTAAGTGTCGTGTTGAAGTACATAAGGATGATTTTGGTTTTGCTGTGCCGTTGAATCCGGCAGATGGTAGTGATTTTGTGCTTTATACCCGTCAAATGCGCGGGTTGATGAACGGGGATATTGTTACAGTACGGCCAGCAGGTACTGACCGGCGTGGACGACGCGAAGGGCAAGTACTGGATGTGATTGAACGCGCTAATCAGGATGTGGTTGGCCGGCTAGCTATTGAACATGGTGTAGCGATGCTGGTACCTGAGGATAAGCGTCTGGGTGCCAGTATTGTGCTACAGCCTGATTCTCTTGGTAAGGCCAAAACCGGGCAGGTTCTAGTGGCCAGAATTGAATCTTATCCGAATGCAACACAAGCCGCTGTTGCTCGAGTTACTGAAATTTTAGGTGATTATGCTGATAGTGGTATGGAAATTGAAATCGCTGTACGCAAACATCATTTACCATATCAATTTAGTCGTGAATGTCTGGCTCAGGCGGCAAAAATACCTGATCATGTTACAGCTGCTGAGCGCAAAAATCGGGTTGATTTGCGTGAACTGCCTCTGATTACTATTGATGGTGAAACTGCACGAGATTTTGATGATGCTGTATATGCGGAAAAAATTGGCCGTAATTACCGTCTGGTGGTAGCTATTGCTGATGTCAGCCATTACGTTCATCCTGATGATGCTATTGATCATGATGCTCTGGAACGCGCTACGAGTGTATATTTTCCGCGTCGGGTTATTCCTATGCTGCCAGAAAATCTTTCTAATGGTATCTGCTCGCTTAATCCAAATGTGGAACGTCTGTGTCTGGTTTGTGATATGGTGATTACTTATGCCGGCAATATTAAAAGCTATGAATTCTATCCGGCTATAATGCGTTCTCATGCACGGCTTACTTACACGCAGGCATGGGACTGGATTAGTAATGATCAGTTTGACGATCCTATGAAAACGCATGTACTGAGTTTGTACCGGCTGTATCAGATTTTACTGAAAAAGCGTTTGCAACGTGGTGCTGTGGAATTTGAAAGTATTGAAACTCAGATGATATTTAATCAGCAGGGTAAAATCGAACGTATTGTACCGGTTGAACGTAATGAGGCTCATCGTCTGATTGAGGAATGTATGCTGGCAGCCAATGTCTGCGCAGCTGAATTTCTTAAGCAGCATAAACACCCTGCTCTATACCGTAATCATGCTGGCCCAACCAGTGAACGGCTGAGTACGTTGCGCGAGCAACTGGCTTTACTTAGTCTGCAATTAAATGGTGGTAATAATCCTACGCCAAAGGATTATGCAGATCTAAGTGAAAAAATCAAAGAACGTCCAGATCGTAGTGTCATTAGTGTTATGTTGCTGCGATCTATGCAACAAGCAGTATATGAACCGCAAAATATAGGCCATTTTGGTTTGGCTTATTCGGCATATACGCATTTTACTTCTCCGATTCGGCGTTATCCCGATTTGACGGTGCATCGTGCTATTAAGGCAATTTTACAGCACAGACAGTATCAGCCAAAATCATGGACTGAGTTAGGTGTACATTGCTCTCTGGCGGAGCGTAAAGCTGATAATGCCAGCCGTGATGTTGAAAACTGGCTGAAAACTTACTATATGCAAGACAAAATTGGTGAGGTGTTTTCTGGTACGATTTCTGGTATGGCAAATTTTGGCCTGTTTGTTACTTTAGATAATGTTTACATTGATGGTATGATTCATATCAGTGATCTGGGTGAGGATTATTTCAATTTCCATCCTGAACTGATGGCAATTGTTGGCGAACGTAGTGGTATTCGCTTTAAGCTTGGTGACAAGGTTATGGTGAAAGTCGCTCGTGCTGATCTGGATACTAGTCGGATTGATTTGGTACTGATCAGCTCTAGTAGTGGCAAGCGATCTCAGAAAAAAAATACACAAAAGGTTCAGAAACAATTTAAGGCAGCTGTTAAAAAACCGCGCAAAGCAGTTAATAATAAGCAAAAAGATTCTAGAACTAAACCGGCATCAGGCCAGAAAGCTCATGTAACGAGTACTCGCAGCAGATCAGGCCGGAAAAGATCCTGATTTTGTTTAATGGCTATTAATTAGGTTTTAGCTTAAGGCAATTTAGCTGTCTGTTGATAATCTGTTTTATACTCTGTAACAATGAATTCGTTATTTTGGGTTTATAAAGGCTTTTATTAGGCGCTTTTTGCTGGCTGCTTTTATTGGTGTATTTAAAAGTTTCTGTAATGTATGCCTGTGATTCAATTATTGTATGAATGGTTTGCTCCTGTATAGGAAGGCAATATGCAATTTATCGATAGCTACTTATATTTTGGGGCTTATGGATAGTAGTTTGGAGTTTAAGCGATTATTAGTGTTGTGTTCTTGAGCTATATTATGTTGTCTCAATTCAGTTTCTGAGAATGCATAGCTTTATATATTTGAGCTATCAGTTCATTTTTTTATTGTTATGCTACTGGACAAGCGTGATTTTATCGGCTGTTCATGACTATAAATTTTACGAAAAAACTGAAGCCTGCAATAACAGGCTTCAGTTTTTATTAAGTATTTATCTGTAATAAGCTAAATACTTTTCAAATATAGGTTTATATTTAAACTATCTAGCTTATTTGTTTTTACCGGTAGCAGAAGCAATAGCCAGATTCTCGTTGCGATTCAAGGCAACGCTGGTAACGCCTTCTGGGAATACCAGATCAGACAGGTGGCGGATTTCACCGGCACGAATGGTGGCAACATCCAGTTCCATCACAGCAGGAATGTCTTTCGGTAATGCATTCACTTCTACGCTGGTAGCTAATAGGGATACGCGGCCACTCTGCAATTTTTCTGCTGGAGAAATAGCTGCATTCAACAGATGTAATGGAACACGGATATTGATGGCTTTATTTGCATCAACAGCCTGAAAATCTATATGTTGTACTTGTGGTTTAAATGGGTGCATCTGGAAATCACGTACGATAACGTCGTAAGTTTTACCATTAACGTCCAGTTTGATGATAGCAGTATGGAAAGATTCTTTTTCCAGTGCATACCATAAGGTACGGTGATCTACAGTAATAGCTACCGGTTCGGTGCCTTCACCGTATAATACAGCCGGTACTTTACCTTCGCGACGCAGGCGGCGGCTCGCACCAGTGCCCTGAGCTTCACGGATTTCTGCTTTAATTTCGTAAGACATAACTACTCCAAGGTTGTAATGCCATCATCGGCCGCGACCAGCTTAAGATGGCTTTTGGGGATTAAGGGAGAAACATTGCTCCCGGTATGGCCACATCTTCATTAAAAAGATATGACACAGATTCTTCGTTGCTGATACGGCGTACAGTTTCTGCCAGCAAGCCGGAAATGCTTACCTGACGGATTCGCTCGCATTTTTGTGCAGCTTCAGATAATGGAATGGTATCGGTTACTACAACCTGATCGATTTCTGATGAGGCGATACGTTCGATTGCTGCGCCGGAAAATACTGGATGAGTTGCATAGGCCAATACGCGTTCTGCACCACGCTCTTTTAATGCTGATGCAGCTTTACATAAGGTATTGGCTGTATCAATCATGTCGTCAATAATCAGGCAGGTGCGATTCTGGATTTCGCCGATAATATTCATCACTTCAGCCACGTTGGCTTTTGGCCGGCGCTTATCAATAATGGCTAAATCTGTACCCAGCGTTTTGGCTACGGCACGAGCACGAACTACGCCACCAATATCAGGACTAACTACGGTCAGATTATCAATGCGCTGCTTTTCAATATCGTGCACTAATATAGGAGTGGCATAGATATTGTCAACTGGAATATCAAAAAAGCCCTGAATCTGGTCGGCATGTAAGTCAACGGTGAGTACCCGATCAATGCCGGCAGAATACAGCATATTGGCTACCAGCTTGGCAGAAATCGGCACTCGAACTGAGCGAGGACGACGATCCTGGCGTGCATAACCGAAATAAGGTATGGCAGCGGTAATCCGGCCGGCAGAAGCGCGTTTAAGCGCATCAGCCATAGTCAGGATTTCCATTAAATTATCATTGGTTGGTGCGCAGGTAGGCTGTACGATAAATACGTCACGACCACGTACATTTTCAAGTAATTCAATTGCGATTTCGCCATCAGAGAATTTTCCTACGGAGGCACGTCCCAGAGAAATATCTAAATGTCTGGCTACGTTATTAGCCAACTCTGGGTTTGCATTGCCGGTAAACACCATCAAACTGTCGTATGCTGCCATTTCTGTTGTACCTGAGTCCTGTTTAGGTTTGGTTTGGTTTGTATGAGGTAGATTAAACATTTAATCCAAGGCTTTCATATCACCACTGACGCTGGTGTATCTGTCATTTAAACAAGTAGTGTAATCAACTGAGCAAGGTAGTTTACGCCTTTTTCTCTCAGTCTTTATCTATTTACGTTACTTTTAAATTTAAAAGTAATAACCACTTCTTTGAAAAAAGATTTTCCAGTGTGTGCACTGGTTAGCTACAAGTATCAGGGTTGATACGGATTTAATCAATGGATTTTGCTAATGCCTGATCGTAGCATGGCAAAATAGTAACACCTTTTCTGTTACTAGGATTGAATCTGTGTTGTGTTTTTAACCTTTCAATCAGTCTATCTATAAATAGTGAAAGCTGTTTATACATACTGGAGCATTATTATGCTTGTATGAATTTCCATCTATCCGGCTGGGCGCATTATATCACTTCTGGTGATATACATACGCTCTTATGTAACAATTTGTCATTTACACATTAAATAAGCGTGTAAGTAAACTTACACGCTTATTTAAATTGGCTGGGGAGGTAGGATTCGAACCTACGCATACCGGAATCAGAATCCGGGGTCTTAACCACTTGACGACTCCCCAAAAGGGTCTACTACTTAAATACTCAAATGTGGCTGGGGAGGTAGGATTCGAACCTACGCATACTGGGATCAAAACCCAGTGTCTTAACCACTTGACGACTCCCCAATGCTTTTGTATTAAGCAATTGGCTGGGGAGGTAGGATTCGAACCTACGCATACTGGGATCAAAACCCAGTGTCTTAACCACTTGACGACTCCCCAACAACACACATCATTGATAAAACGGATGCTTCGCTAGCGAGGCAACACAATACGCCTGATGCGCGTAAGAAACTTTATTGTAAACAGCTTGTGCTGCATTTTCAGAATCGAAGGACAAAAATACACATGCACCAGAACCACTCATCATTGGTGAACCGTATTCAGCCAAAACATCAAATGCTACTTTTACTGCTGGATACTCAGCTAAAACAACACTCTGCATATCATTGCGCCAGTGCTGTTCTGCTTGAAAGTCTGGCATTATCCTTGGCTTGGAATCACGTGTCAAGTCTTTATGTGCAAATATTTTCGGTGTGCTGACGTGCACAGGAGGCTTGATAATCACATACCATTGTTTCGGCAAGATTATCGGGCTTAAATCTTCACCAATACCGCGAGCAAATGCACTTTGTCCAAAAATGAAAAAGGGTACATCTGCACCTAATTGCACTCCGAGCTGTAATAGTTGGGTCTTATTCAGTTCAAGCTGCCACAGGCGGTTGAGTGCCATTAGAACTACTGCTGCATCGGCACTGCCACCACCCAGCCCACCACCGATGGGAATCTGTTTGTCCAGCCAGATATCCACTCCCAGCCGAGTACCGGTATGACTACGCAGTAGCTGTGCTGCACGCACGCATAAATCCTCTTCTGGTGCGATACCGGCAACTGGTGTATGCAGTTTTATGCTGCCAGTACGGTTTATTTTGAACCAGATTTGGTCATACAGTGTAATCAGGGTAAAAATGCTTTCAAGTAAATGGTAGCCATCAGCACGCCGGCCGACGATGCGCAAATCAAGGTTAAGTTTGGCTGGTGCTAGAAAGTGATGAGCATCAGCAGCTGGCTGTAAATTATTCATGTTGTGCTAATTACTAAATTCAGGAAGTCTTTGACGCAATTCACATTGCGATGATGTCTGACTGGGCGCGTCTGTGTATTCATCAAACACCAGTTTGATATCAAAGCGCGCATTATTTAATTGAACAATTCGTGGATTATCTCTGTTATTTTGCAGCTGGCGCTGAATTATCCAGCCTGACTGTTTCAGCTTACCATCTGGCAGTAACTGGTAAGGTTCGTCAGCAATCCAGTAACCTTGTACCCACTGATTCAGATGATCAAATGGTAGTACAAAACCAAGCATACGCTGACTTAATTCTTCTATGCTGCTAGCGGTGATAATCTGCCCTTTGCTATTTTCTGCAATCACTCCTGTGTTATCACGACACAAAACCCCTACGCTGTTTCCCAAAGGCGTTTTGACTTCTATGGTTTGTACTGTGCCTAAATTCTGCCAGCTAAAGTTGGCATAGGTACCTTTGCCTTGATCTTTGATAGCCAACCGGCCGGAACTGTCAAAACTGGAAACGGTGTTTTCATAACCAGCCTGCCAGTCTGAAGCTGCTGTTATTTTTTCAGACATCAGACTATTGCAGGCACTTAAAGCTAAGCTAAGGATGGATGCTGTTATGTATTGGCGTTGTTTATGCAAAAATGAATACATTATTTTCCACTCCGATAATCATGATGGGGTTTATTGTAACGATATGGTCAGCAACTGTATGTACTTTGAGTGGTTAAATTTCTATTATATTTAAATTAATAGCCGCCGTTTACACGATATGTGTACGGCAGCTATTTTGGCGATATTGCTGGATAATCAGGCTGGCAGATTAAATTAGGCCTGTAAGGGCTCTCCTACTCACTGGTCTGAGTTTGATCAGGAGGTGCAGGTAAGCTTGCCGGACTGATTGCAAATTTTTTCAAAGTCTGCTGTAAGACTTTCTGGTCTGAATTTTTATTAGCCAGCCCTTGAGCCCAGATTTGCCGTGCCTGCTCCTGTTCCCCCTCTTGCCACAATACTTCACCCAGATGTGCCGCAACCGTGCTTTCCGGCAATGCCTGATATGCTGAGCGCAGGAGCGGTAAGGCTTTTTTGGGATCGCCATTAAGGTAATAAGCCCAGCCCAGACTATCCTGAATCGTTGCTGATTTTTTGTCCAGCTGATGCGCATGTTGCAGAATAGTTAATGCCTCTGTCCAGTAGCGTTTTGACATACTCAGCATGGAATAACCCAGTGCATTGAATCCGTCTGCATCTTCAGGTTTCAATTTTGTATAGGTACGAAAATCGTTTACTGCTTTTTTCGGCTGATCCAGCTCTTCTGCATAAGCAAGACCACGCATATAGAGAATCAATTCCACTGTTTTGCTGTTATGTGTGGTGTTGACAAGCTGCTGTGCTTCTTTCAGTTGCTGTGTCAGCTTTCGTACGTAGGCTCTTGGTGTGAGTATTTTTCGATCAATGTAACTTGAAAGTGCAAGTATACTAGAATCATCGAAAATTTCCGGTGGCTGTTTGCTTTGATTTATACGCTGTAACCATTGCTGGGCTGCTGCTATATTGTTTTGCTCTATTTCCATTATGCCCATCAGATAGGCTTTATCGGTAGCAAATTTGTCATCTGTAACTTTGTTTAACCATTCACGTGTGGCAGTCTTATTTTTATTGAGATAAAAATAATATGCTGCTACCAATGCTGCTTCGCTGCGCTGGCTAGCATTACCCACCTGAACTGCCTTATTGACGTTATCGACAAGTGCTGGTGTGTTTGCATCATTAACATCTAATGTGCTGGCCTGCCGCAGATAAAAGTCTGCATCCGCCTGAGCTTTGTTTGTTTTTGCTGCTGTCAGAGGTAAGCTGGCAGGCTTGATTCTATGCTTGTTCAGAATTTGGTTCAGAACTTTATGATCGCTTTTTTTGTTAACCCAGCCCTGAGCCCAGATTTGACGAGCCTCGTTTTGGCGACCTAGCTGCCAGTAAACTTCACCCAGATGGGCTGCTACTTCACTCTCGGGCTGATGCTGATAAGCATATTGAAGTAAAGGCAAGGCTTTGTCTGCGTTCCCATTGAGAAAGTATGCCCAACCCAGACTATCATTAACGGCCGGAGACTGGCTGTTTAGTGAATAAGCCTGTTCCAGTAATTTCTGCGCTTCTGACCAGTTTTCTTTAGGCATACTCAGTAAGGTATAACCTAACGCATTCAGACCCTCTACCTGATCAGGCCGCATCTGGACAAAGCGGCGCATATCTGCCACTGCTTTTGACGGTTCGTTAAGTTTATCCGCATACAATAGTCCTCGCAGCAGTAGTAATGGCGGAATATCCTGCTTCTGCGCGTTGGCATCGCCCTGCTCGGCTTTTGCCAGCATTCTGTTCAGGTATTGTTCATACTGGCGGTTTGTAAGAGAGGAACCGTTTATAAATGTTTGCAAACGCAATAAATCTCTGGCGCTGAAAAATGTGCCCTGTTTGCTGCTAGACTGAGCTTTGTTGAGCCATTTTTGCGCTGCTGTCCAGTGTTTTTCTTCGGCTTCAAGTGAGCACATCATGAGTGCCTGATCAAAGACAAACTGCGGATCATCTGCTTTTGCTGCCCATGAACGGGAAGCAGGCAGGTTATGCTCATCGTAATAGCGCATGGCTACCATTATTGCAGCTTTACTGCGCTGATTGCGATTACCTAGCTCGGCGATTTTCTCTGCATAGGAAGCAATTGTAGCTGTGTCTGCTTTCTGGCTAACGGCCAGAAAAGCGGCCTGCAAATACAGGTCTGCATTTTTACTTTTAGCCAGTAATGGGTGTAATGTTTGATATGCCTCCTGCAATTTGTTATTTTTAATCAGTAATTCTATATAAAGGCTTTGCCATTTAGCTGGCATGGTATCGACGCCGGTCTGCTGATAGAAGTTCAGCAGATATTGTGGCTGTTTGAGATTAATGAGATTCAGGGTGAGCTGAGTGGCAGGAAAGATGTCTGTATCCAGACGAAGTAATGCTTGCAATGCTTTAATAGTCTGCTCTTCATGGGCGCCAGTTACGCCATAGATAGCATCGGCAATTAATGCTTCTGCCATTTCTGGATGTAAAATCGCTGTTTTGTGAATCGGAGCATTCAGTTCATCAGTGGCATTCAGATTGTTTAACCGCAGTTGTGCCAGTTTTAAGAACAGCCGGCGCAGCTGGTAATCGTTGACATGAGATAGAACTGCATCTGTGTTTTTCAACACTTGTGCTATATCATTTTTGGCTATGGCCAGTTCCCACATCAGACGCTGTCTGGCTGGCGTTTCTGTTGGTTCGATTTGCTGCCAGCGATCTGCAATGGTTTGCGCCTCTGTAATTTTATTGGCATTCAGTGCCATTTCCATAGCCCGCTCGGCTACCTCTGGCTCCTGCGTATGTTCAAGCATGCGCATGTCAGCAGCCAGTGCACTATCGGTTTTACCCTGTGAATAGGTAAGCTCACTGGCAAACAGAGTAAAAATATCATTGGCACGCCCGGCAATGGCCAGACGCCGTTGTGCAGATGCGGCATCATCTGGAGCGGTAATTTGTTTTACCCGCTCAATTCTGGTTTGAATCAGGGGAACAGATGTCTGCTGCTTCTGCGTGCTGTTTGCATTGGCCATACTTGCAGCAAGTAAACTCAAAATGATCGGGGTAATGCGATGAATCCGATGAGGCATTAAACTTCTCCATGTATGCTGATCAGTTATCGTATGCACTGACTTATAAAACAAATAACAATTTTTTGCCTGTTCTGCCAACTATCTCAGGCATGTCTGCTACCTATTTTGGGATTAAACTATTAAGGTAAAATAGCTTGCTACTTTAACACAGACATTTTTGAGCTGCGCATGATTTATGCCAGTTTTATGTAGCTAAAGCCTATATAATTTATGCTTTCAAATTTATTTTCACGATGTTATTGTATCAATTTTATTCTGGATTTTATCACTAAACTATGCCTGAACTGCCTGAAGTAGAAACCACTCGGCGTGGAATTGCTCCTTTTATTGTGAATCAGACGATTTCACAAGTAGAGGTACGTCAACCACGTTTACGCTGGCCGGTAATGAGTAATCTGGGTTCCCAGCTTGAAGGTGAAAAGATTTTATCAGTCAAACGACGGGCTAAATATCTGTTAATAGAGCTGGCTTCAGGTACATTAATTATTCATTTAGGCATGTCTGGCAGTTTGCGGGTCTTTACTGATTTGAGCGCGCCACCTGTACAAAAACATGATCATCTGGATATTGTTTTTACTAATGGTACTTTACTGCGTTTTCATGATCCTAGACGCTTTGGCGCTGTTCTGTGGTTTTCTGGGGCGATTGAACACCATCCTTTACTGGTTAATCTGGGTCCGGAGCCGCTAAGTGCTGACTTTAATGCTGACTATTTAGGGCGAAAACTAGCTAAACAGAAGCGTGCGATTAAGTTAGCAATCATGGATAATAAGACTGTTGTTGGTGTCGGTAATATTTATGCCAATGAGGCATTGTTCCGCACTGGCATTCACCCAGCTACTACTTCTATGCAGTTGGATAAAAGGCAGATTATTGCTCTGACGGACGCAATTAAACAGATATTACAGGAAGCGATTACTGCCGGAGGCAGCACTCTGCGCGATTTTGTGAATAGTGCTGGCAAAAGTGGCTATTTTCAGCTACAACATGTTGTATACGGGCGAGCTGGAGAATTGTGCCCGCAATGTGGACATCCGATTGAGAAAATGGTTTTGGGGCAGCGCAGCAGTTTTTACTGTCCTCAATGCCAGCGATAATGATTAAATAACAATGACAAAATCAGAATATACTTCTTTGTTTACCCGCTGTGCGCGTATTTTCAAACTGGCCTTATGGCTGAGACAAACTATCAGGCGCGTAAAGCGTTTCAAGAATTTAAATGCAACTGAACAGAATAATGAATTAGTTTCAATTGCACACGATTTATTGCACATTTTGCACATTGAAGTAAAGTCTGAACAGGCAATGCCAGACACTGCCAGTATGCCATGGCTGACTGTTGCCAATCATGTTACCTGGCTGGATATTTTTGTCTTGATGGCCTATATACCCGGCGGCTTTATTGCTAAACAAAGTATCAAGTCCTGGCCGGTATTGGGTAAGCTGGTTACCAATGGTGGTACCGTTTATATTAACCGGTTATCACGGCAAGACATTAATCCGGTTATTAAGGCTATAGTACAGGCATTGCAGGCAAATAAAAACGTTCTGTTTTTCCCTGAAGCTTATACATCTGAAGGGCTAACGACACTACCGTTTAAAGCTGCTTTGTTTCAAGCAGCCATTGATGCTGACAGGCCGGTAATGGCAGTAGCAATACGTTATTATGATATGCACGGACAGCGCACGCCGAAAGTAGCTTTTGTTGGTAAAACCACTTTGCTGCGCAGTCTGTGGAATATTGTTTCTATGCCGGAAATCAGGGTAAAGGTGGATTTCTCCGCATTACTGAATACTGCGGATAATAAAAATTCTGATCGTTTCTGCCTGAAAGATCAGGCCGAAGACTTTATTCAAGCGAAAATACTTAGCGATAGCCCAATAGAGTGCATGGCTTCGACAGAAAATATATCTTCTCAATAATGATGATCTGATATTTTATTCAGTAATAAATTACCTACGGGGACAAACGCTGTTTAATCCATGAGTTATTTTGCTGTATATACTGTATACGGTCATGTAAACGGCTTGGCCGTCCCTGCCAGAATTCGACCAGCTCAGGCTGAACGATATAACCTCCCCAATGAGGTGGTCTCGGTACATTGAGCAGATATTTTGCACTCAGTTTGGCTGCTCGCGCCATCAGTTCGGTTTTACTGCTGATAACTGCACTTTGTTCACTTGCCCATGCACCAATGCGGCTGCTGTATGGCCGGGATTGAAAATACGCATCGGAATCTGCTGGGGGTAATGGCTGCACTATTCCTTCAACTCGTACCTGCCGTTCCAGTTCCGGCCAGAAAAATGTCAGTGCTGCATAATGATTCTGGCTTAATGCACGGCCTTTACGACTAAGATAATTGGTAAAGAACACGAATCCCTGCGCTGTCACTTCTTTTAAGAGTACAATGCGCGCATTAGGATGGCCACGCTGGTCAACTGTGGCAATATTCATGGCAGTGGGTTCATTCACTTTGGCATGCATAGCAGCCGTTAGCCACTTTTGGAATTGTTCCAGTGGGTCGGCACTGCAATCTGCCTCGTTGAGTGACTGTTTGCTGTAATCCTGACGAATATTGTGTAAATCCAGATTATTCATAGTGTTTATTGATACATGCAAAAAATATATTTATATGGTCATCAGACTTGATCAGCTGCTTTTTCGGCACCAATAGCGTATAATCGCTCAATTTAACAGCTTTATGTTTAATTAAATGTAAAGTCTGACTGGCAATCATCCTACCCGCGATAGCGGGCAAACGCAAATTACTTCAGGTAACATGTCCTTAACCGTTATCGGGCTCAATCACCAGACTGCTCCTATTTCTGTGCGTGAACGTTTGGCATTTCCGGCTTTCATGCTGGCAGAGGCTTTATCTGCGCTTGGCAGTGAGATTAAAATTGCGGAAGCGATGATTTTGTCTACCTGTAACCGTACAGAAATCTATTGTATTGGTGACGCAGCTACAGTCGTACAGTGGCTATCCAGCTACCATCAATTACCACTGGCTGAATTTGCGCCCTATTTATATCAGTTCCATGACAAAGAAGCTGTACAACATGCCTTTCGGGTAGCATGTGGTCTGGACTCAATGGTTTTGGGTGAGCCACAGATTCTGGGTCAATTGAAAGAAGCCGTGCGCATAGCGCGTAGCCAGCATACGCTGCATCAGCATCTGAACGCTTTATTTGAAAAAACCTTTGCCGCAGCAAAAGAAATTCGCAATGAAAGTGCAGTTGGTGAAAATTCGGTGTCTATGGCTGCTGCCGCTGTAAAAATGGCCGCCCAGATTTTTCCGGATATTTCTGCATTGAATGTTCTGATGGTAGGTGCTGGTGAAATGATTGAGCTTGTAGCTACCTATTTTGCCGCCGAACATCCACGGCGGCTGACAGTACTCAATCGTACGCTGGCGCGGGCGCAGGAATTATGCAGCAAGTTGAATGTCGGAGCAGATGCGCGCATTTTAACTGCTCTGCCTGAAATTCTGGCTGAATATGATGTAGTAGTTTCTTCTACAGCCAGTCCGTTTCCGGTAATCGGCAAGGGTCTGGTAGAACGGGCACTTAAACAGCGACGCGGCATGCCTATGTTTCTGCTTGATCTGGCTGTGCCACGCGATATTGAAGCCGAAGTTGGCGAACTTAATGATGCTTATCTGTATAGTGTTGACGATATGGTCAATATTGTACAGCATGGGCAGGCTGCCCGACAGCAGGCTGCTGCCACTGCTGAAAAGATGGTTGCTAATAAGGTTGCAGAATTTATTGCTTGGCAACAAACCCGTAGAAGTGTTCCCTTAATCTGTGCATTACGCAGCCAAGGAGAAGAGCAGCGGAGCAAGGCTGTAGACAAAGCTCTGCGCAGGCTTCGTAAAGGCACATCTATCGAAGAAGTATTGCAACGTTTAAGCCACGAGCTGACCAATAGTCTCTTGCATGCACCCACTAGAGCATTGAATAAGGATAGCCAGCAGCACCCTGAGCTGGCTGAAGCCATCAGCCTGATTTATCACCTGCACAGCGACAATCGGCAGCATTAGCCGGTTATGCCATATCGCACTTCTACTACACCAGCCAACGCAGTTTTGATTGACTAATAACTTATTTGAATACGGAACACCAGATGAAACCTTCATTGATAGAAAAGTTACAGCATCTGACTGAGCGTCTGGAGGAAGTAACGGCTTTGCTGGCTTCCCCTGACGTCACCAATAACATTGACGAGTATCGTCGCCTGACCCGCGAACATGCTGAGCTTACGCCGGTAGTAGAAACCTATCGCCAGTATACGCAGGCAGAAACCGATTTGGCCGCTGCTGAGGAAATGCTTGCAGACCCTGAATTAAAAGAATTTGCAACAGAGGAAATCAGCAACGCACGAGACCTGATTACTCAACTGGATAGTGAATTGCAGAAGTTGCTGCTACCAAAAGATGAAGATGACGATAAAAATATTTTTATTGAAATCCGTGCGGGTACTGGTGGCGATGAAGCAGCTTTGTTTGCCGGTGATTTACTGCGCATGTATACCCGCTTTGCCGAACGTATGGGCTGGCAGGTAGAGATTGTGTCTGCCAGTGAAAGCGATCTGGGTGGCTATAAAGAAGTTATTGCACGCATTGCCGGTATGAATGTTTATAGCCAGCTTAAATTTGAATCTGGCGGGCATCGGGTGCAACGTGTGCCTACTACTGAAAGTCAGGGTAGAATTCATACTTCAGCCTGTACCGTTGCCATTATGCCCGAAGCTGATGAGGTAGCCGAAGTACAATTAAATGCTAATGATCTACGTATTGATACTTTCCGTGCTTCCGGTGCCGGCGGTCAGCATATTAATAAAACCGATTCAGCGGTGCGTATTACCCATCTGCCTACCGGAATGGTGGTGGAATGTCAGGATGGGCGCTCGCAGCATGCTAATAAAGCACAGGCGATGCGTGTGCTCGCTTCCCGTCTGTATGAGCAGCAGAAACATGCAGCCCATGCCAAGGAAGCGGCAGAACGCAAAAGCCTGATTGGCAGTGGCGACCGCAGTGAACGCATTCGTACTTATAACTATCCGCAAGGCCGGGTAACCGACCACCGCATTAACCTCACCTTGCACAAGCTGGACTTTATTATGGATGGCGATTTAAGTGAACTGACACAGGGACTAATCGCCGAACATCAGGCTCAACAACTGGCACTACTGAGTAATGCCAGCTAAAGCAGCCACAAAAAGCTGTTCTGGATACCAGAACAGCTTTTTGGTTTATATACCCGGCAGCCATGTATTGAGGCTGCTGCCATAGAACAAAAACCAGATTGATGCAATGGCAAGCACAATTCCAGCAGCATTCAAACCATTAATTTTTTCCTTAAATACAAAAGCACCAATAATGGTAGCCAACGTAATCACTCCTAGGTTCATGCCGGCAAATACCAGTGAAGGATCATGCTGAAACTGCTGATGGGCACGGATGTAAAAAAGAATATTAGCGAAGTTCAGACAACCCAATAATAAACCGGCGAGGATACTGGCCGCATTCCAGACCGTTTTGCGCACACAAAGATAGCCTGTAATTAAAATAGCTGCCAGAATAAATGCTACCTGTAAAGTTGGGGCAAAGGCTGTGCCACTTTTGGCCATTTGTTTAAACAGTATGTCTGTTGTACCATAACAAAGCCATACACCAAACAAATAGCCTGCGGTTTGAAAAAAACCACCCTGCTCCTTACTTTTGGCAGGACTATGCCGGTAAAGTAGTGTCAGCAGAGCCATCAAAGCCAGCGCAATTCCAATAATCTTGTTAGTACTCAGGCTTTCACCAAAAAAAACGAATGCAGCTACAATGGGCAAAAACAGCGACAGGCGCTGTGCCGCATCGGTTTTAACCATTCCTGCCAGCTCAATAGCCCGCCCCAGTACAATAAAGCCCAGTGGTAAACCAATCCCCAATGCCAGAAAAATAATCCAGTGACTGGCGTATTTATGCCAGTTAGAAAAATCCGGATGTAGAAAAAACCAGCTGCATAATGCAGCCACCGGATAATTGACTGCTACTGCCTGCGCAATATCCACTCCGTTTCTGCGCGCAAGCTTCAATAATACGGATACTGAAACACTACATAAAATACTAATAATCAGAAAATACATTTTCTCCCCCTAAAATAGATTCAGACCAAAATCAGCCATGTATGCAGAAATTTAAAAATCAAAATCCGCCTGTATCCATAATTGTTCCATCAGCTTGTCATTTTCATTACCTGCCTGCTGAGCCTGCAACAATAACTGCTCCAGCTTGCGCCGGCGCATGACACATAAACGCAGTACATTCTGCTTTTGCATATCAGACAAGCGCAACCAATACAGACGTTCATTGCGGCTACGCAAACAACCTTTGCAATAGCCCTTATGATTACTTTCACACACTCCACGGCAAGGGCTGGGAATGACAAAGAATTCTAACTGTTCCATCGCACAGATTCCTGTGTTCCACTACAGGGCAGCAATAGCAGCCAGCACCTGCACCTAATCATTATGGCTGGATAAGGCAAACAATAATTTTGGTGCATACTCCGGCATAATTTAGCCATTTTAATACAAGCAGACAACCTGATTTTGCTAAAAATTCCACGAAAAGCAGAGTAAATGTTATAATTCAAGGTTAATTTACCATCTAAATAGCTAATACAACTAGGTTACACACCCCCATGAGTAAAAAAATTCGTAATATTGCCATTATCGCACACGTCGACCATGGCAAAACCACACTGGTAGACCAGTTATTGCGTCAATCCGGTACTTTCCGCGCCAATCAGCAGGTAGACGAGCGGGTAATGGATAGCAACGATCTGGAAAAAGAGCGTGGCATTACCATTCTGGCCAAAAATACCGCCATCGAATACGAAGGCTATCACATTAATATCGTTGACACACCGGGACATGCCGACTTTGGCGGCGAAGTAGAACGCGTACTGGGCATGGTAGACTGTGTATTATTGCTGGTAGACGCACAGGAAGGCCCCATGCCACAAACTCGCTTTGTGACCAAAAAAGCGCTGGCACTGGGACTAAAACCTATCGTGGTTATCAACAAAATTGATAAACCCAGTGCCCGTCCAAGCTGGGTTATCGATCAGACTTTCGAATTGTTTGACAAACTGGGCGCTACCGATGAACAGCTAGATTTCCCCATTGTATACGCTTCTGGCTTATCCGGCTTTGCCAAGCTCAATGAAGAGGATGAATCCAGCGACATGCGCCCGCTGTTTGATACCATACTGAAATATACCCCTGAGCCATCAGGCGATGCAGATAAACCACTGCAATTGCAGATTTCCCAGCTTGATTATGATAACTACACTGGCCGTCTGGGTATTGGCCGCATTCTGAACGGACGTCTTAAACCCGGTCAGGTAGTAGCTATCATGAATGAAGACCAGCAGATTGGTCAGGGACGGATTAACCAGTTGCTTGGTTTTAAGGGCTTGGAACGCATTCCTCTACAGGAAGCCGAAGCGGGTGACATTGTCACCATTTCCGGTCTGGAAGATATTGGTATCGGTGTGACTATTGCCGACCGCGAACAGCCTCAGGGCTTACCCATGCTCAGCGTGGATGAACCTACGCTTACCATGGACTTCATGGTCAATACCAGCCCGCTGGCTGGTACCGAAGGTAAATTCGTCACCAGTCGTCAGATTCGTGAGCGTTTACAGAAAGAATTACTTACCAACGTGGCATTGAAGGTGGAAGACACTGCTGATGCTGATGTTTTCCGCGTTTCCGGCCGTGGTGAACTTCATCTGACTATTCTGATTGAAAATATGCGTCGTGAAGGTTATGAACTGGCAGTTGGTAAACCTCGCGTGGTTTTCCGCGAAATTGACGGCGTAAAATGTGAACCCTACGAAAATCTGACTGTGGATGTAGAAGACAATACACAGGGTGCGGTAATGGAAGAACTGGGTCGTCGCCGTGGTGAGCTTACCAATATGGAAAGTGATGGCAAAGGACGCACTCGTCTGGAATACCGCATTCCTGCTCGCGGCCTGATTGGTTTTCAGGGTGAGTTTATGACCATGACTCGCGGCCAAGGTCTGATGAGCCACGTATTTGATAATTATGCGCCGGTAAAAGCCGAAATACCCGGCCGTCGCAACGGTGTACTGGTATCGCAGGAACAAGGGGATGCCGTGGCCTATGCTTTATGGAATCTGGAAGACCGTGGCCGTATGTTCATCAACCCAGGCGAAAAAATCTACGAAGGTATGATTATCGGCATTCACAGCCGTGATAACGATCTGGTAGTTAACCCGCTGAAGGGCAAAAAACTGACCAATGTACGTGCCTCTGGTACAGACGAAGCAGTACGTCTGACACCGCCCGTACTGATGTCTTTGGAAGCTGCAGTCGAATTCATTGATGATGATGAACTGGTAGAAATCACCCCACAAACCATCCGCCTGCGTAAACGTTACCTGAGTGAACAGGAACGACGCAAACACTTTAAAAAGCTGGATTAAATTCAGTTATTTATGCAGAACAGGCAGCTTTGACGAGCTGCCTGTTTTTAAATCCGCATAAATACATTAGCAAACAATACTTTTCTTCCCATCAAATCATCTTATCATCACCTATATCATTATTTAGTTCAGACATTATTTTAATAGCAAAATCAGAAATACCATTTCAGACAGCAACCCTCAATTTCTAACGCTTAGATTACATAATTTTTATTTTTCCAACAAAACTTACTCTTGTTTGTAAAAATAGCTTCCCCATCTCAGTATTCGTTATTTTATTCTTGTAAGGACTAAGTCGCATGACCGCAGTATTGGTAATACTGGCTATTGTTTTATTGCTTATTGGCCTATTAGGCACAGTCATGCCCGCTTTGCCCGGCCTGCCCTTAATGTTCGGCGGAGCTTGGTTACTGGCATTAAGCAGCGATTACCAGATAATGGGTGCAGGAACATTGATTAGTCTGGGTATTTTAACCATACTGGGCTGCACCATGGATTATATGGCAGGTATGCTTGGCGCTAAGCATTGCGGTGCGAGTAAAAGAGCCATCTGGGGTGCATTTATCGGTGCTATTATTGGCATGTTTTTTGCCGTACCCGGTATGATACTTGGCCCCTTACTGGGTGCAGCTGCCGGGGAGTTTATTGCCAGACGTAATCTGATGGCAGCCGGCAAAGTGGGACTAGCTACTGTTATTGGTCTGGTTCTGGGTGTTGTAGCTAAAATAGGCTGTGCATTCGCCATGCTCATAACCATTGCCGTAATGTATTTGTATCATTTTATTAATTTTTAATTCAATCAGTTCTCCGGAAAAACAGGTTATGGCTACAATATTTAAACAAATACTGTAGCCATTTATCAGATATCTTGCTTCTATTTACCAGCAATTGGATTTAATTGCCTGCCAGTACACCCTTGCCTTATCATAGTCTGTCCATAAATATTGGCAATCAAATTAATTATTACGTATAAAACTGAAATTATGCCCTCCGTTGCCCCTTTTGTACTGCCTCAAGCCAATCAAACTGCGTTCTGGCCAGATTTAAACGCTGGTAGTTTGCCATTGCTGTTAAGCAAACATTTACCTGAAAAAAAACTGAAAATTATTCTTACTGCCGATGCCGAACAGGCAATTCGCATTCAGTCAGCTTGGCAATTTTTCGACCCGTCAGCACGGATAGTATTCTTTCCCGACTGGGAAACGCTACCATACGAGCACTTTTCTCCCCATCAGGAACTGGTATCCGAACGCCTCAGTACCTTATGGCAATTAAAAAACGGATTAGTTGATGTTTTACTTCTTCCGCTGGCCACAGCAATGCAAAAAATTGCACCACCTTCTTTTTTGCTTGGTCGCACTTTCTGGCTGAAAACCGGTCAGCAATTGGATATAGAGGCACTTAAGCATAGCCTGATTGAAGCTGGCTATAATCATGTCACCCATGTTGTCGCAACAGGCGAATTTGCCACCCGTGGCGGTATTTTGGATATTTTTCCGATGGGCAGCGAAATACCTTTTCGTCTGGATTTATTTGATAACGAAATTGACACCATTAAAACTTTCGATGCCGACAGTCAGCGCACATTAAGCAGTGTAGATGAAATCCGCCTGCTTCCTGCGCACGAATTTCCTACCGATAGCGATGCACAGAAAATTTTTCGTAGTCGCTTTCGTGAAGAAATCAGTAGTGATGCCCGCAAGGCAACAGTATATGCTGCTGTATCTGAAGGTCACTTTGGAGCAGGTGTTGAATATTACCTGCCATTGTTCTTTGAAGAAGAATGTGTCAGCATTTTCGACTATATACATGAAGATGCCATTCTGGTCTGTCTAGGGGATATTTATAATGAAGCTGCCCGCATCTGGCAGGATGTCAAACAGCGTTATACTCTGGCACAGGGCGATCCGGCCTATCCGCCTTTAGCGCCCAATTATCTGTATTTAAGCGAAGACCAGTTTGGTGCACACATTAAAACTTATGCACGTCTGATTCCGCAATTAAGCGCAGAAAATATTTATACCCTGCCCGGTGTCGCAGTAGACCGTCAAGCAGACGACCCCTTACATGCACTTAAAAATTTTTTGAAACAATACACTGGTCGGGTACTGATTTGTGCCGAAAGCCTCGGGCGGCGTGAAACCATGCTGAACTTCATGCGCGAGCACAACTTGCAACCTAATGTAGTAAACGGCTGGCAGGATTTTCTTAATGGCAGCACCAAATTGTGCCTTACTGTCGCACCATTAAGTTATGGTTGTCTGCTGCCAGAACAACAATTAGCCATCATTACTGAAGCCGATTTATACCAATATGTTGTACGCGGCCGCCGTACACGGCGCAAACACAGTGCCATTTCCGACGGCATGCTGCGTGATTTAGCCGAAATCAAAATTGGCGACCCTGTTGTTCACGAACAGCATGGTATTGGCCGTTATCTGGGTCTGGTTACACTGGATTTAGGCGAAGGCGCCAGTGAAATGATGCTGCTGGAGTACGCAGAAGGTTCACAATTATACGTACCCGTTAACCAGCTACAATTGATTTCACGTTATGCAGGCAGTGCCCATGAAAATGTCAGCCTGCACAAACTTGGCCATGGCGCGTGGGATAAAGCGCGCCATAAAGCGGCTGAAAAAGCCCGTGATACCGCGGCAGAACTATTAAATCTGTATGCTCAGCGGGAAGCTCAGCAGGGACACCGCTTTAGTTTAAATGAAATGGATTATCAGGCCTTTGCTCAAGGCTTTGGCTACGAAGAAACCGAAGATCAGGCGGCTGCGATTGCTGCAACAATTAAAGATTTATGTGCAGAAAAGCCCATGGATCGGCTGATTTGCGGCGATGTAGGATTTGGAAAAACTGAAGTGGCCTTACGGGCAGCCTTTGTTGCCGCCATGGCCGGTAAACAAGTAGTAGTTCTGGCTCCGACAACACTACTTGTGGAGCAACATGCACAAAATTTTGCCGATCGCTTTGCTGATTTTCCCATTAAAGTAGCTCAACTCTCTCGTTTTAATACTAGTAAACAGACACAGGCTACACTATCCGGTCTGGCTGACGGTACAGTAGACATCGTGATTGGTACGCACAAACTGGTACAGCCAGATGTTCATTTCAAAAATCTGGGACTGGTTATCATAGATGAAGAACACCGTTTCGGAGTACGGCAGAAAGAACAGTTGAAACGATTACGCGCAAATGTCGACGTGCTTACCCTGACAGCCACACCGATTCCGCGCACCTTAAGCATGGCACTGGAAGGTTTGCGTGACTTTTCACTGATTACTACCGCCCCCAGCCGTCGTCTGGCAGTGAAAACTTTTGTGCGCCAGTTTAGCGATGGTTTAATACGCGAGGCTGTAATGCGTGAGCTGAAACGTGGCGGTCAGGTATTTTTTCTGCATAATGAAGTTGATACCATAGCCAACACACATGAAAAGCTCAGTACCTTATTGCCCGAAGCGCGCATCGGTATTGCCCACGGCCAGCTACGAGAACGCGAGCTTGAACAGGTAATGCGTGATTTTCTCCAGCAGCGTTATAACATCTTACTGTGTTCAACCATTATCGAAACAGGAATTGATATACCTAATGCCAATACCATTATCATTGAAAGAGCAGATAAATTTGGTCTTGCTCAGCTACACCAACTGCGTGGTCGCGTAGGCCGCTCTCATCATCAGGCTTATGCTTATTTATTGGTACCGGAAGCGATGACCAAAGACGCGCAGAAACGTCTGGAAGCCATAGAAATAGCAGATGATTTGGGTGCAGGTTTTACTCTGGCGATGCAGGATCTGGAAATCCGTGGTGCAGGCGAAATTCTGGGCGAAGGACAGTCTGGTGAAATGATTCAGGTCGGTTTCACTCTATATACAGAAATGCTCAAACAGGCTGTACGTAACCTGAAAAAAGGCCGCGAACCTGATCTAGATGCACCATTAGGCATCACCAGTGACATCAAACTGCATAGCCCAGCTTTACTGCCAGAAAATTATTGCCCCGATATCCATGCCCGTCTTGTGCTTTATAAACGTCTGGCCAGCTGTGAAACGATAGCCGAAATAGACCAGATACACGAAGAACTGATTGATCGCTTCGGCCTACCAGAGCCTGCTGTTTCCACCCTGATAGCCAGCCATCATCTGCGCATTGAGGCAGCTAGTCTGGGCATTGATACGATCGACGCCAGCAGTGAGGCCATTACATTTACTTTTGGTAAGCATCATCGCATCAATCCAGCAACCATTGTGGCAATTATGCAAAGTGACAAAAACTACCGTCTTGTTGGTGCCGACAAACTCAGAGTTAATATTGCCATTGAAGATGTCATGCAACGCGTACAGATAATCAAAAACATCATGAAGCAGCTTGCTGTTGATGCAGGCTAAGCCAGAATACAATCATCCTAAACTAAGCGTTAATTCAGCCTGAGCTGAATTAACGCTGACTACCATCATCTAATTGTGCCTGCAACTTGATAAGTATTAGTCATAAACATATTTCAACTCATATTATCCAACGCAAACAGCTCAGTACCATACTTCTTCAACCATAAACGTGCATTAGCTGTTTCGGTAGTATATTCAGCCACCATCGCCCAAAATGCTTTACCATGGTTAGCATGACATAAATGACACAGCTCATGAATGCAAACATAATCCACGACAAAAGCTGGCGCACCAATCAAGCGCCAGTTTAAGCGGATACCAGTACGACTGCGACACACTCCCCAAAAAGTACGCGCCTGACTTAAAGCCATTGCCACTGGCTGTAATTGCATTATCTGCGCCCAATATTGCAAGCGTGATAATAATTCAGTTTGAGCGCGCTGCTTTAACCATGTACTTAAAGCTATCTGCGGTAATTGCACATTCGCCAGTGGCAATAAAAATCCTTGCTGCGCATCCCATTGCACATGAGTAAGCACAGCCACCTGCGTATAAGAATAAGTCTGACCACGAAACCAGATGTATGCAGGTAAGGCTGTTGATATTTGTAACGCCTGTTGCCATAACTGCTTAATAGAAAGCTCATTAGTATTTAACCAATGATACAATGATTTCTTTGATACAAATGGCGGTACATTGATATCAAGCAAACCGCGCGCAGCTGAACGCACAATAATATTTTTCCGCGCAGTACGCCTCAGCTTCAGCCTGATAGCACAGCCATCCGCAGTTGTATGAATAAACACTGACATAACAACTAATCTGTCAAAACATCATGAAACAATAATCGTAATACAAACTATTATTTTTTATAGGCCAATACTAAAACGCGCTGATATTTTTGGACATAACAGCATCACCACATCCGAATCAGCCGCCAACATTGTCAACATTATATCTTTACCAATTGAAATACCAGTACTCCACCCTGAATGCTATCCATTACTGGCTGTACAAATAAATTCATAACCACCTGAAAAACAGACCGTTAATGCTGCACCAGTGGTGTAGGTGTTTGCGGATTTTGCGGTGCGAACGGACCAACACCTTGAATTATAATCTGCTGATTTTCTATCCACTGTTCACAAAGTTTAATTAACTCTTCTGGGGTCTGAGCAGCATCATAAAGAATAGGCGTGCCAATCACTACAGTTACTTTACCCGGATATTTAAAAAAAGAGTCTTTCGGCCAGAATTCACCACTATTCAAGGCCACAGGCACCAGATGCATATGCAGCTGCTGAGCCATACGAGCCGCACCCTTTTTATAATACCCGCGGTATCCGGGTTTAATCCGTGTACCTTCCGGAAAAATACAAATCCACATACCTTTTTGATGGCATATTTTTCCCTGACTGATAATCTGAGCATTCGCCGCTTTAGGATTCTTGCGATCAATCCCTATTGTGCCACGCCATTTTAATGCCCAGCCAAATATCGGGATACGAAAAAGCTCACGTTTAGCAACAAAGGCCAGATCCGGAAAAAAGGAAAGCATTGCCAGCGTTTCCCAGCCAGATTGATGTTTACAGCAAACGATAGCCGGTTCATGCGGGATATTTTCCCGCCCGATTACCTCATATTTCAGACCAATAACGTGTTCCAACATCCAGAATAGCACTTTTGCCCATGCAGTAGTTGTCCATGTCACACCTTTCGGAATGAGCATAGAAATAAGCACCACCTCCAGCCATAACAGCGAAAATACACATAGAACAAACCAGTAGATCAAATTACGTAACAGCAACATGTATATTATTCCTCGGCTGCCTTTTCAGCCTGTGCACGACAAAATTTAGCAAAGTCCAGCAAATCGTCATATACCTGCGTATCATCTGGTAATTCTTCCAATTTCAGCGTTTCTTTGCCCTTCCCTGTTAAAACAAGTACCGGATGCCCACCAATGGCTGCTATTGCTTGCATATCGCGAATGCCATCCCCTACCAGCCATGTATCCTCAGCCTTTATATGCAAACGGTCGATAATATCCAACAACATACCCGGCTGGGGTTTGCGACAATTGCATTTGGCATTACGGGTATGCGGGCAAAACCAGATTCCGCTTAAGCGACCGCCAGCTTTTTGAATATAAGTATGCATTTTGCCATGTACTTCATTAAGCTGCTGCATACTTACCTGACCACTCCCGATTCCGGACATATTCTCAGCTATAACTACGGTGTACCCACTTTGAGTTAAAAAAGCAACAGCATCCATACTACCGGGTAAAGGATGCCATTGGTCTGGATCGCTGATTGGCTGCGGCTGCATTACATTCAGTACACCATCACGATCTAGAATAATTAATTTTCTTTTTCCACTCAATGCCATAATCATCCTTACTGAGTAGGCTTCAGACTTTGACGCCACTTAATCAGAGCGCTATCAAAAACACTGTCAAGCAGAGCCTGATTTTCATCATTTATTTCCACATGATAAAAACTTTCCAGAACCGGTGTATCCAGCGTTTGTACATAGTCTTCCATAAAGCGGCCATAGCCTTCCTCTTCATCCTCATAGTAATAAAGCGAAAAGCGGCGTCCTTCATCATTGAAATCATTGTCTTCCAGACAGCCCGCCATATTATTCAGAACAAATTCTGCGCCGCTCATTACCTGTGCCTTTAACGCAGACATGTCTTCTTCTGCCGCTTCATCCCATTGCGGATTATATAAACCTCGGCGCACAATCCATGACCAGTAATAGCCCATATGCGTGGCCGCATTCGCCAAGCTCAATGCTGGCGGATAATCTTCCTCTGTATGAAAAATTACATTATCGAATATCATAATTTGGCTCTCATTCACCATAAGAACGGGCTATAAAACATATCTTACTCATTAAGCAAAGCAATGTCGGCTACCGCATTCATCTGCTGTGACAGAAACACTAATAAGGCCAAGCGATTATTTTTAATCGCTTCATTCTCATCCATTACCATCACATTAGTAAAGAATGTATCTACTTTTTCCTTGATACCGGTTAGCTGGGCCAGTGCCTGAACAAAATTCTGCTGCTTCATGGCAGCCTGAATTTTTACTGCTACCTGCTCAGTTGCCTGATACAGATTCTGCTCGTCCTGTTGTTGTAAAAGTGCCATCTCAATAGCAGGTAATGCAGAAAAATCGACTTTTTTGAGCAAATTGTGCACACGCTTGTTCGCGGCTATTAATGCAGTAGCCTCAGCCAGTTGCTTAAACTGAGTTACAGCTGCCAGCCTCGCTTCCACCTCACCCAGATTATCAATCTTACCAGCCAGCACAGCGGCTACTACATCTTGCGCATAGCTATTTTGTAACAGAATGGCCAAACGTGCCTGCATAAATTCGGCTACTTCATCAATTGTATTGGCAGCCAGTTTACCAACAGGAAAAGTATCAAATGCAGCCCGTAATAATGGAGCTAGTGACAGATTATGCTGCATCAGCATTCGCAAAATACCCAACGCACTACGGCGCAGTGCATACGGGTCTTTATCTCCGGTAGGAATAAGCCCGATACCCCAGATACCCACTAAAGTTTCCAGTTTGTCTGCAAGTGCTACTACCGTTCCGAGTAAATTATCCGGTAAGGCATCATTGGCAAAACGCGGCCAGTAATGTTGTTCAATGGCCACAGCCACGTCTGCATCTTCACCATCATGCAGGGCATAGTATTTGCCCATCGTACCCTGTAATTCAGGAAATTCACCAACCATATCAGTAAGCAAATCCGCCTTAGCCAGTTCGGCCGTTCTGGCTGCCTTATCAACATCAGCACCCAGCAACGGGGCAATTACCTTAGCCAGCAGGATAATGCGCTGTACTCTTTCCGCCTGACTACCCAGCTTATTATGATAAACAACATCTTGTAAACGGGATAAGCGACTAGCCAGAGAGGTTTTCTGATCCTGACGATAAAAGAATTCAGCATCTGCCAGACGTGCGCGTAATACACGTTCATTACCCTGAATAATATGAACCGGATTTTCTGTCTGTAAATTGGATACCAGCAAAAAACGGTTAATCAGCTTGCCTTCGCTATTTAACAGCGGAAAATACTTCTGATTCTGCTGCATGGTTAAAATCAGACATTCCTGTGGTACTTGTAGGAAACGCTCAGCAAAACCGGCCTGTAACACTACCGGCCACTCAACCAGTGCCGTTACCTCATCCAGCAAACCTTCAGCATAGGCCACTTGCGCATGCAACTCCTCTTCAGCCTCATTCAGTCCCTGTTTAATGCGGGCACGACGCTCAGCAAAACTGGCAATAACTTTACCCTGCTCCATTAACTGCTGTGCATAGTCTGCTGCATGGCTGAATACAATTCTGCCCTCACTCAGGAAACGGTGACCTAATGTCCAGTTCTGGCTGCTTAATCCCAATACACTACCCGCAACCGTCTCAGCACCATGCAGCATAACCAATCCATGCACTGGCCGAACAAATGTATCCGTACTGCTCCCCCAGTGCATCACCTTAGGAATAGGCAGTTTTTTAATCGCCAGATTCAGAATATCGCTTAATAATGCACTCAAGGGCTGGCCAGTCTGAGTATACTCATAGGCAAACACCATCTGTTTGCCATCATCAATCTGACTAAGCTGACTAATTTCTATCTGATTACTGCGGGCAAATCCCTGCAAGGCTTTAGTAGGTTCACCATCTTTCATGCCCGCTGCCACACTCGGGCCTTTTTTTACTATGTGCTGATCTGCCTGTACCGGTTTAACATTCTGTATCAGCACACCTAAACGTCTGGGCGACGCAAATACCTCATAATCAGCCACACCACTGATCAGCTGAGCTTTCTCCAAACCTTCAACAATACCAGCAGCCAGACTTTCACCCAGATTATTCAAGGCTTTTGGCGGCAATTCTTCAGTACGCAATTCAATTAATAAAGGAGCATTCATGCAAGTATTACTTTCATTTTGTTCAGGCTGTGTGGCCGTTTGTATTCTTTTTCAATAACGGGAAACCAAGTTTTTCTCGGCTTTCCACATATTTATGGGCAACCGCTCGGCTTAAAGCACGCACACGACCAATATAAGTGGCACGTTCAGTCACAGAAATGGCACCGCGTGCATCCAGCAGATTAAACGTATGCCCAGCCTTAAGTACCAGCTCATAAGCAGGCAGAGCCAGACTCACATCCTCCACAGCCAGCAGACGTTTGGCTTCTGCCTCATAATGATTAAACTGCGCCAGTAACCATTCAGCATTACTGAACTCAAAATTATAAGTAGACTGCTCAACCTCATTCTGATGATATACATCACCGTAAGTCACAGTCTGTCCGTCCTGAGTTTTGGCCCAAACCAGATCATAGACGTTTTCAACACCCTGTAAATACATGGCCAGACGTTCAATACCATAAGTAATTTCACCCAGAACTGGTGAGCAGTCCATGCCACCTACCTGCTGAAAATAGGTAAACTGAGTTACTTCCATGCCATTGAGCCATACTTCCCAGCCCAGCCCCCAAGCACCCAGAGTTGGATTTTCCCAATCATCTTCAACAAAGCGGATATCATGCTGACGCGGATCAATACCCAGTTCCTCCAAAGAGGCCAGATATAACTCCTGAATATTATCCGGTGACGGCTTTAATGCCACCTGAAACTGATAATAATGTTGCAGACGATTCGGATTTTCACCATAGCGACCATCCTTGGGACGGCGCGACGGCTGCACATAAGCTGCAAACCAGGGTTCAGGCCCCAGTGCGCGCAGACAGGTGGCCGGATGGCTGGTACCTGCTCCCACTTCCATATCCAGAGGCTGCAACACCACACAGCCATGACGGGCCCAGTAATTTTGTAGAGTAAAAATAATTTCTTGGAAAGTCAGCATGAAAGGAATTTTCTGATGATATGCAAAATTACCTATTTTACTGTGCTTGCCAGCAGTTGAACAGACGCCATCACATTTCTGAATAAGTTCACACACTAATAATAAATCAAAAAAATCCTTGCAACTTCCGGCTAGCAGTGAAACGATAGCCTTTTCATTGATCAAATCTACTTTCTCAAACATGTATCATGGCGAACGCTTCAACGCATATTCTCACCTTATCGGTTTTATCCTCGCCATCGTTGGCACAGGATTTCTCCTAATTAAATCGGTACATTATGGAGATATTTACCGCATTGTCAGTTCTGCCATTTATGGTGCCAGCCTGATACTTCTTTATGGCATATCCACCCTGTATCACTCCACTCATTCGCACCGAGCCAAGGTCGTGCTGCAAAAATTCGATCACTGCGCCATTTATCTGCTGATTGCTGGCAGCTATACACCTTTTACCCTTACCACATTGAACGGCGGCTGGGGCTGGTCATTACTTGGCATATCGTGGGGACTGGCAATATTTGGTATTATTCAGGAAGTGACTATTGGACGCAAAAGTGAAACGCGCATCCTGTCACTGATTCTTTATCTGATTATGGGCTGGCTGATCATCATAGCCATTTATCCGTTAACACAGCGCATGTCTTCACTAGGTCTATTCTGGCTGACTAGCGGTGGGCTGGCATACAGTATCGGCATCTACTGGTTCATTAATGATGAAAAAATCCGCCATGGTCATGGTATCTGGCATCTGTTTGTTATACTTGGCAGTCTGGCGCAATTTATCTGCGTTTACGCCTATATCTGAAATATCAATATACAAAAGCTGATTGTCTACCTGAATCATTTAGCATTAATAGAAAGAATGAAAGTGAAGATATACTTGAAAACCTTGCTTGTTAGTCTGTGCCTGCTTATTCTGGCAGCCTGTAGTGGCGAAAAAACCACGCAATCTGCCGCTTCATCGGCGCAGACGAAAAAAGAAATTATTATTGGCACTACCGTGGGCGATTTTGCCGACATGGTGCGCGATCAAGTAAAGCCTGAATTAGAAAAACAAGGCTATAAAGTACAACTATTGGAATTTACCGATTATGTTCGCCCCAATCTTGCCTTGGCGGATAAATCCATAGACATCAACATTTTTCAGCATAAGCCATATCTGGATGATTTTGCTCAGTCGCGCCATCTGGACATCATACCAGCCTTTCAGGTTCCTACAGGCCCTTTGGGTATATATGCCGGTAAGCTGAACCAACTGGATGCAGTAAAAAGCGGCTCCAGCGTTTCTGTTCCCAATGACCCCTCCAATCTGGCTCGTGCGCTGGTTATGTTGGACAAACTTGGCTGGATTACCCTGAAAGCCAACATTAATCCACTTAAAGCCTCACTGGCCGATATTGCCGGCAATAACAAAAACATTAAACTGGTACAACTGGAAGCTGCTCAATTACCCCGCTCCCGTCATGATGTGGATTTCGCAGTGATAAATGGCAACTTTGCCACCAGCTCAGGCTTAAAATTCACATCAGCATTGTTCCTCGAACCCGGCTACACCTACGTTAACTGGGCGGCAATCCGGGCTGTCGATAAAGACAGCCAGTGGGTAAAAGACATAACTGCTGCTTACAATTCAGATGCATTCAAGCAGTATGCGTTCAAACGTTTTGCTGGTTACAAATATCCTGAATCCTGGGGCGTACAGGACACTCAATCCGCATCTACACCAGCACGATAAGCAACTGTATCTGCCGTGAACCAGCATTTCGTTATTTAGAGCATTAATAACGTAATGCTTTTACCCAAGCTGAGATAAGCATGAAGCCGAATAATTTTATCTCCGGTGATGAGCTGCCATTAAAGCAGAAAATCAATCTGGAAACTGCACGTATCAATTGGTATGAACTCCAACCTTATTTTGCTCGTGGTAGTTGTATTTACGTTGCACCAGAACTAGATTTAGTCAATATTGCCCATATGATAGCCGCAGACGACAGTACCACCATTGCACTTTTGATACATGAAGGTAAAATTAGCAAAGTCAGCGATATCATGGCACAGCAATATTTTGATTGTAACCAGCCAATGTGGGCAGTTGTGGTAAGGCCATATGTGCTGATCCAGCCAGACAATGCTATTGTCAGAAGCAAATAAGCCAAAAGCACTTAACACAAGCATTTATAATTGAAAGAGAACATTATGCCACGTCACAATCAGGGCTTTACGCTCATAGATATGATGATTACCGTCACCATTATTGCCATATTAGCCGCCATTGCCTATCCAACCTACAATCACTTTATCATTAAAGCTCGGGAGCAAGGTGCTCGTGCTGATCTAGTACAAAACGGCAGCAAGCTGGAGCGATTTTACGCTAAAAACAAAACATTTAATGGTTATACGGATCAGATGCTTGAGCAAAGTAAAAGTACAACATATTTTACCCTCTCTGGTACCTACAATTCCAGCAGCTATCGTCTGGTGGCCACACCTACAGCAGCCAATAGTGGTGCAACTAGACTGGTTGTTTATGACAGTATAGAGGGTATGTTTTTATGCGATGATAATCAGCAAACAGAATGCAATCCCTATTAAATCTGCACACATGCATTCTACCTGAGAACATATAGCTAGAAGAAAGTGCATCATTTCAGCAAAGCATTTACCTTGATGAATTTGCAACTACTCTTCAAGTTATAACAGTTGGTGCAGCCTTATGAAAAAAGCTATATTCAAACGTGTTGTTTCAAGAAAGCAATTAAATTTCTCACCAGAAAATAAAGAGCAGACATATGGATATGCTGAAATTTATCTTGTTAATATCAACTACATTAACACTGACCAATTCCGCAATGGCGGCCAGCAATCAGCATTCGGCAGACAATGATGGGTTTGATGATGCCGAAAGAATCATTGTTCGGCTGTACAATCAGCAACAACAAATTGAAAAAGAAATCGACAAATTAACTGCTTCGTTTTTTCAGGATAATAATCAGATTGGGCGGTTTAACAGCTGTAAACTGCCAGATTGTCATCAATACAGTGAAACTACATCTTTCCGTCTTGACCCGAATCAAAATTTTACATATCAGAATCAGGTTAGCAGAGATGGTCTGAGTAAATCTATCAGCCGTAGTGGCAAATTTAACCAGCATAAAGGCAAACAGACACTAATACTGAATAATGCAGATGGCCAGCCAGAACTGTATCTGTATCATTAAATTCCCAGAAACTCAGCATGACATTTATCAATAAATAGCTGATTAAATAAAAAGGCAATGAAAACATCATTGCCTTTTTATTTAAGTCCTTATCAGGTAAATTTTATTTATGCTTATGTTTGGACGAATTCACATCTGAGCGTTCAATTATCTGATCTAATTTATAAACATACTCAGTGGCAGTGGTATCATCTGTAGCACCAGCCGGTTTTACCTCATACACGTTCAAACGTAATACCTGACTTTCTGCCGGATTGAACTGCCAGCCGTCAATCGTACCGGAGAAATTACGCCATACACCGGTTTTAACCTTCACACCCTGATCATTGTAAGAAACTTCACGAACTTTAAGGCATTGAACTGCGCCATTATCCGTCTGACAGGTCTGTGTTTTCGGATTTATTTCCCAGAATACCACCGTAGGTTGACCATACTGAGCAGTAGCAGTAGGCACACCACGCCAGAGCAGATGTTCACCGCGCCGGTTTTCTATCCACAACTGTGGCTGTGCATTCTGGGCATTTTCTGTATTAAGCAATCCGGCATGCAATTGCTGGCCATTCATAAAAGCAATCAGTGCAGTATCCTGTGCCATTACATCAGGAGCACAGGCTTTCATAGTACTCATTGGTGCCCGAATCTGCATATCCTGTCCGCTTAACTGGTAAGCAGAACCAATATTATTACAACCACCGGAAACATTCAGTTGCTGGCCAGTAAAACTCAGCTTTAAGGCTGAATTCGACTTAAAATTGGCTAATGGCCGGCCATGCCGGTCAGCAGCTTCTACCAGCTGCCAGTCATAAGCACCTAATTGCTGCACACTGGCAGTACGCATATTAACTTTATGGTTAGATGTATGTGCACAGGCAGCAAGACCACCGGCAATCAGGGCAGTTACCACCATTTTTTTAATACTCATAATTATATCCTTGCTTTAACGACGCAACACTTGCACATTAAAATAAATCTACGCATAAAACAACTATCATGTTTTATATAAATGGAAGATTAGCTATTATGCAACAACCACCGCAAATTTAGGAGAATCAGTATGCAAATCGGCATCATCATTGTCGGCGATGAAATTGTAAATGGTTCGCGTCAGGACAGTCATTTTGTTTTTTTCAGACAATTACTTCAGCAGCATGGTCTATACATGGCCTGGGCACAGTATTTACCTGATGACCGCGCGATCATCAGCCGGCAGTTAGTGCAGTCATTTAAAGAAAAAATACCTGTTTTTGTCACTGGCGGGATAGGAGCCACACCAGACGATCACACTCGTCAGGCGTGTGCTGATGCTTTAAACCTCCCATTAGTACCTCACCTCGAAGCCTTGAAAACGATTGAAGTTATCTCAGCAGAACATGGCGACAAACTAGACAGTCCTGCTCATTTACAACGGGCAAAAATGGCCGATTTTCCTCTAGGAGCAGCACTGATTCCGAATCCATTTAACAACATCGCCGGTTTTTCAATTCAAGAACATTACTTTTTACCCGGCTTCCCCAAAATGGCACATCCAATGGCTCAGTGGGTATTAGACCAATATTACCGGCAGAACTTTTTTCAGCATAAACTGGAGACTAAAGCCGCATTAGTTGACGGCATACCTGAATCGCGAATTGTGCCACTGATGGAACAGATTGAACAATACTGGCCGGGTATCAAAACTTTCAGCTTACCCACCATCCGTGAGGATTTACCAGCTAATGAACAAATACATCAATACCGGCTGGAATTTGGTTTGAAAGCCTGGGGTAAAGACTGCGCTATGCTACCAGAAGTCTGGGAAGACGCAGTACAGAAACTAAAACAGCTTGGAGCCACAAATATTATCTTACTGAATAAAAGCAGTGAAGGCTAAAGTAGACAACACATAGACTCTGCATCGGGATAAATCCTGTAATTTATAGAAAAATTACCTGTTCAAATGCTAAAAAAAAGGGTTTAAAACTATGTCTATCGCGCTGACAGGCTGAAAAAACCATACTTTTACCTCTTTACATGCAAAATGGTTTTTTATTTGCGTTTCATTTGGCAAACAACTAGAATTTCAGCACCTTAAAGCAGTATCTGATTTTGCGGTTAGAGGGATACCAGTATATAACCGGCCGATAGCATACCGATTCCATTAACCGCGCACCTTAGCAACAGGTATAAATTTATTCATGATAACACTGAACAAATACAATTTTTCTGCCGGTCCTGCAATATTGCCAGAGGCCGTATTACAAACAGCTCAGGCTGAAATGCTGGATTATAACGGTATCGGTAGCTCAGTCATGACCATGAGCCACCGCTCAGATGCTTTCATCAGTATTCTGTACCATGCCGAACAGGATTTGCGTCAGCTGCTGCATATTCCGGACAATTATAAAATATTGTTTATGCAGGGCGGAGCAAGCGCTCAATTTAACATGGTAGTCATGAATCTGGCCAATGGCTTTAAACGAGTTGATTCAGTGGTTTCCGGCAACTGGAGTCGGATTGCACACAGCCAGATGGGCAAACTTTCCAATGCGCAGATACATTTAGCAGCACATGGTGGTGATTTATATAACTACACCGACGTGCCCGCTCCCGAAAACTGGGACGTTGACCCAAATTCAGCCTTTGTCCACTATTGCATTAATGAAACTGTACATGGTCTGCAATACCGCAATATTCCTAAACCGGACGGAATGCCACCGATAGTATGTGATATGTCGAGTGAAATTCTTTCACGGCCGATTAATGTTGCCGATTTTGGTGTTATCTATGCCGGTGCTCAGAAAAATATCGGCCCCTCCGGAGCAACCATCGTTATAATTCGCGAAGATTTACTGGAACGCTGCTCCGACCGAATACCTGATGTATGGAATTATCAAAGTCATATCAGCCGTCAAGGAATGTATAACACTCCCGCTACCTATCCGATTTATATTTCCGGTCTGGTTTTCCGCTGGCTACAGGCTCATGGCGGAGTGGAACAGATGCAGGCACTCAATACCATGAAAGCAGAAACCCTGTATTCTGCTATAGATAGCAGCAATGGCTTTTATATCAATCATGTGAAACAGCAAGCCCGTTCACATATGAATGTCATTTTCCATACCCCAGAAAAAGAACTGGACAAAATGTTTGTGCAGCAGGCTAATGCTCATGGATTATGTGCACTCCAAGGCTATAAATCGATTGGTGGAATGCGTGCTAGCATTTACAATGCCATGCCTATTCAGGGTGTCGAAGCACTGGTAAATTTCATGCGTGAATTTCAACGCCGTTACGGCTGATTTATCTGATTTGCCTTTCTACCGGTATAGCAGCAATCTGTTATACCGGTTTTCTGTTCAGCCTTAAAAAAAATCGTATTGTCTACGACAAAGCCATTAACAAATTATTTTTTCAATATAAGATGAAATTTCGGCCTTAACTACTGTACTGTTTCAGGTCGATATCGCTCCAGCAACATATTACTGAATTTATTCTCCGGGTCTATTCGTGCCTTAAGCTTAAAAAACTGTGCTGCTTGCGGATATGCCTGCTGAAATTGCTCAGAAGTTGCATGTAATTGATAAGGCAAGAAATAACTGCCACCGTTTGCTAGTACTGCATCGATTAATTCTCGAGTCCAGACTCCCACTTGCTCTTTACTGCGCTCATCAGTAGACTGCTGATAATAAATAACAAAAGCAAATACCTCAGTTCTCGCCCAAGCCAGCAGTGAACCACTGTCCCGATTCGCATGACGAACAGAAATATTCATAACATTAACCCGATGTTTTTTCAAAATAGCAATCAATTCCGGATAAAAATTATCAAACCGCTCTACCGGTATAAAAAACTCTTCCAGAACAAAACTTTTATTTTTATAAGCAATAGGTTTTAAGTTGGCTACATTAAAACTGGCTTCATAATTACGCCACATCACTGGTCGGCGGGCATAATTGACATAATCATGCAATTTGCGCAACTGTTTGCCGAAAGCAGATGAAGCTATAATTTTCGGTTTTTGTTTTTGCCAGAGAGTGGGTTTAACCAGCGGTCGTAATCTGCTGGCAATAGTCACTGGTTCTTGTGTCTGTTCAAATGTAATCGAACGGACTTTTTTGAAATCAGGGGGGTATATTATTGCATTGTGAAATATTGCGGTCTTATCCGAACGAATATGCTGAGAAAAGTACCGGTAGTATTCTGAAATTGGCATAACCTCATTAACACGTTTAACTTTAACATTATCAGCAAGACACAAAATCACTTCTGTAATCACACCCAAGCCTCCATAACCGCCAATAGCACCATAAAATATATCCTGATTTTCTTTCGGACTAGCTACTACTACTGAGCCATCAGCAAGCACAATTTTAAACTCTTCCACAGACAGAATAATTGGTCCTTCACCAAAATAGCGGCCATGCACATTAACGCTTAATGAACCACCAATACTGAAATCAGCATAGCTTTGCATGATTTTTACTGATAAGCCATAAGGATCAATCAATTCTTGTACTTGACGCCAGCTTGCACCGGCTTCAATGGTTAGAAGCTTTTGTTCAGGATTAAAAGCAATCACATGATTAAGTTTTTGCGTATCAATCTGGAGCGCACCCTGTATAGCTGTTTGCCCACCCATACTGTACTTACCTCCAGCGATACTGATTGAACCAGAAGTTTGTTTAATTAGTTCGGCGACCTGTTGGGTAGATTCCGGTTGCACAACAGCAGCTACCTGTACCGGCGTCATACCTGTCACATCATTGACAATCACCGCCTGTGTTTCTATCGATAGCAACAGGCACAGACAGCAGAACAAAAAATTTATTTTTTTCATTATCATGTTATATATTTGTTATAACCAACAGCAATTAGCAATTTTATTGGTACAAACAAATCAATAAAAGATATACATTATTAATATTTAACGAGCATCAAATACCTTATTCAATCCAAAAACCTTGATTACTTTCGTTTGACTCAATAAACGGATTACCGCCTAATCCAGACCACTATTTAAATAGTAAAGGTGGGTAATCAGCAGGATAGCAGTAAACTGCAAGCCATGTCTGGCAACACTGGTTGCGAATATTAGCTATCTTCAACAATCCGTACCACATAGAAAAGCGCTTAAATGTGCAACCAGAAGAAAAACGATTTATATTGTAATATGATAAATGCACTCAAGTGGCTCGCATTGAATTATCGCGCATACCATTGCTCAATAGATATATTACTTACATAAAACCAATAATTATGAAATTCTTGCAGCTGTTAATATTTATATCTATATCATTTTATTCATTAGCAAACATTCATATTTATCAAGGAATATTTAATAATAAAAAAATACAACTTTATATAGATGATACTTTAGATCTCAATATAGCAACGTTTTATCTATCCGGTGATAATACACCACCTGTTGCACTTGATCTTTTTTAACAGAGAAAACGAGTGGTTTTTCCGTGAAAGCAACTGCTCTAAAACAGGTTCGTGCAATTATTTAAAAACTAATAATATAAAGCTGGATTCAGATGATGAAAAATAAACAACAAAGTCCTTACAGCTTATTTGACTAATGACAGAACAAATAACAAACATCATCAGCATTTAAATAAAATAAAAGAACTCAAGCTTTTTGACAATAAAGCTGAATTCAGAAATGAACTTATCTGGTAATTTACTTAATTATTTAATAGTATTTCCGCTGGTGATTATAATTTTGATGATATAGAAGATTTTTCTAGACTTAAAAGCGGATCACCCGATTGGCTATTTTCAAACAATACATATGCTTATTATATATATGATAACAAAAAGAATAAATTTATAAACTTGCCATTGTCCGGTGCTGATATTACTTTCAATCCACAAACACGTACTGCTAGCAATCAAAAAATTGCATTGAATATCTAGGCTCAGATACTAGCCATAAAATAACGACCATACAAAATATTTATCGTTTCCACAATAACCGGTTTATAAACTCACCAACCGAAATTCATGTTCAATCTATTATGAATATTTCTATCAAGCTGACTCTACAAATAATTGTGATGAAGAAAGCTACTTCAGATGTCTATCTGAATAATTGACTAGTTCATAAAATTTGAAACAATTTAGAATATTTCAAAATAATAGTTAAAACACCCAAAGATCTGAATAATATGATCATTACGTTTTAGTGTTAGGAATAACAAAAAAACTTTTCCAAGCTAATCGATTCAGCAGCTAAACAAACAACCGTTTATAACCCAAATCTGCAAGAGAATTTATAAGCGCACTTTACGTTCAGCACATCGTCGCTTCGCAGCTGCAATTGCCTGATTAAGTTTAGCCTCGGTAAGTGTACCTAGTAACGATTGCCGAAACCCGCACTTAGATGCCTGCACCTGTGTATATGGTATACCACCAATCTCATTGCCTAACCGCCTCATCCAGGCACGGCTATCCGTACCGGTATACCGAAACAGTGGATAGCGTACAGATACCTGACGGGTAAAGCGTTGTAAATTAGCTTCACTATCCAGCGCTACCCCCACCACAGCAACCGTTCCTTTACCAGAACGCAGTTGCTGCTGATACCAGCGCGACAACATGGGCATTTCTTTGCGGCAAGGTGCACACCATGTTGCCCAGACATTGATAACAAGTATCGGATTATTCGTTGGTAAAACTGTAGCTTTACCTTGAGGCCAGCTCTGTAACTCTGCTGCCTGTAAGCGAATGCAACCGAAAAACAACAAACTAAATAAATATATTTTTTTTAAAAGCTCAGCAGACTGAAACATTTCCTTACCCGAATATTACATTCTAATAGCCTTAATTATAAAACATTTGATATATAATTTCTGGGCGCCAGTCATACGTGGTGCCGTTTCCCTATCTTTTCTGTATCAAACTGCTTAAATATGTAACTGAAATCAAATAATTAACAATCATCAAATATAAAATCCGCTTAACATTTAGAATAATTAATAATACTTGTCAAAATTTGAAGTTTCGTCCACACTTCCAATTCAGATTTTTCATTTCTTTAGAAAGAAGTTCAGAGATAATCATGGCCAATACCGTCATACTCTATCACAATCCAAACTGCTCCAAATCACGAGCTGCATTGTCTTTACTTCAGGTACGCAATGTTAATACCAAAGTCATTCCTTACTTAACGGAGCCATTAACTGAGTCGCAAATACGCGTACTGAAACAAAAACTGGCAATTAGTTCAGCACGGGAAATGATGCGCAGCAAGGATAATCTATTTACACAACTGAATTTGTGTGAAGCTGATGAAGATACATTGATAGCTGCCATGGCAGCACATCCGATACTGATTGAACGACCAATAGCTGTAATTGGCGAACACGCCGCGATAGGTCGCCCTTTAACCAATATTGAAGCACTACTTGAAAAGTAAATGACCGCTGATACCCATCTTGGTTTCTGGCGCTGTTTGCGAAGCGTTATTATTGCTGGCAGTCTGTTTGTCGGCACCAATTATATCATTAGTGTTGCTACGGTTTATCAGTACAGCCATCCGCGCGTACTTTGCGAGGCTGATGCTGCGATCGTACTTGGCGCAGCTGCATGGGATAAACGCCCTTCTCCGGTTTTTCGTGAACGCATCAATCATGCCATCCATCTTTACCGTACAGGCATTGTAAAAAAAATCCTGTTCACTGGTGGCAGCCCCAAAAGTGGTTTTATGACTGAAGCAGCAGTCGGGCGGCGTTATGCAATTCGCAATGGCGTTGATGCCAATGATATTATTTATGAAAACCATTCGCGCGATACTTGGCAGAATTTAGTTAATGCGAAAGCTGTTGCCGATGATAATGATTTAGATAGTTTTATCATTGTCAGCGATCCCTACCATCTGGCTCGCGCTAGCTTGATGGCACATGATTTGGGTTTGAATGCTCAGGTTTCTCCTACCCCTACCACCCGTTATAGCGCCACCCAGTCCAAATTGCGTTTTCTGGCACAAGAAAGCTATACCCTTATGGTATATCAATGGATAAAACATCTTGCGCTTTTCCCTCAATTTATTCATATGCTACGCAGCAAATTTTAGTAATTATTGCCAATTTACCAGCTAATAGCATTTGATTATTCTTATCGACAGCATCCAAACACTCAAGCCTGTTATAGCAGCTTTCACAATACTGAATCTATTCACTATTATTTTTATGACATATTATAAAAATAACGGTAGGCATAGTCTGCTAATGACCTTCGATATTCATTTTTCCGGCTAAAAAAATCTCAAGACCATTAACCCTATCGGGCAATCGATAGTATGATTAAACTTTTAAATCCAATCATTCGCGATAGCATAGGATCAAATCATGGATCGAAACCAGCAACTTTTCGAACAAGCAAAAACCATCATTCCGGGCGGAGTGAATTCTCCAGTACGCGCTTTTGGCAGCGTAGGTGGCACTCCTCGCTTCATTAACAAGGCACAGGGTGCGTATGTATGGGATGAAAACTGTAACCGCTATATCGATTATGTTGGTTCATGGGGACCGGCTATTGTCGGGCATGCACATCCAGAAGTAGTTGAAGCAGTCTGCCATGCCACCGAAAATGGCCTGTCCTTCGGTGCTCCTACAGAAAATGAAATCCGCATAGCTGAAGAAATTCGCCATATTATGCCAAGCATAGAGCAAATCCGTCTGGTCAGCTCCGGTACTGAAGCCACAATGAGCGCAATTCGTCTGGCCAGAGGTTTTACCGGACGCGACAATATCATCAAATTCGAAGGCTGTTATCATGGTCATTCCGATAGCCTGCTAGTTAAAGCCGGTTCCGGCTTGCTAACCTTTGGCCATCCCAGTTCCGCCGGTGTACCTGAAGATTTCAGCCGTCATACACTGGTTTTACCTTATAACGATGTTGAGGCTTTGCAACAGACTTTTGCCAGCAAAGGCGACAGTATTGCCTGCGTGATTGTTGAACCAATTGCTGGCAATATGAACATGATTCCGGCTACAACAGAATTTGTTCAGGCTTTGCGTGCCCTGACTGAAAAGCATGGCAGTGTTCTGATTTACGATGAAGTGATGACCGGTTTCCGCGTTGCATTAGGCGGTGCACAGTCTATTCATGGCATTAAGCCAGATTTGACCACAATTGGCAAAGTCATTGGCGGTGGCATGCCCGTAGCTGCTTTCGGTGGCCGCGCAGATATTATGGCTTGTATTTCACCATTAGGCGCAGTTTATCAGGCTGGTACATTATCCGGCAATCCAGTATGCGTAGCTGCCGGAATGAAAACACTGGAAATCATACAGCGCCCCGACTTCTACACCAATCTCAACACACATACTCAAGAACTCAGTAATGGCCTGACTGCCATCGCCCGTCAGGCTAATATTCCATTCTGTAGTCGCAGTATCGGTGGCATGTTTGGCTTTTACTTTACCCCAGATCTGCCAAATTGTTTTACAGATATGCAGAACAGCAATCTAATATTGTTTAAAGCGTTTTTCCATGCCATGCTCTCACGTGGCGTAGCATTTGCACCATCTGCATATGAAGCCTGTTTTGTTTCTGCCGCACATAACAGCGAAATCATTGCCGATACTCTTGGTTTGGCTACAGAAGCATTTACCGAAATTGCACGCACCATCTGACATTAAAATTATTACCGGCGAATACGCCATCTGAGGCATACGCCGGTTTTATTATCCGCTCAGCAAACCTACTTTTACCACTTGGCCTGTATCCAAATTAACCCTTTGCTGCTCAGGCATATCAAATAAATTTTTTTATATTGTTGAATTTATAAACGATAAAGCCATGTTTTATTGCCTGTCTTTTTAAAAATTGTAATCTACAACATATTTGCTATGTAGCGCGCTTGTCTTTATTTTGTCCAATTAGTATCCGTGTTTTTAGTATCTTTTACTTAGTAGCATAAAGTCCGCTACTAGCAAAATCCTAAAAGATAACAATAAAAATTAATTGAAGCCTAACCGTATAAATTTTTTATTAACATATAATTACAACTATTTAACAATAAAAAATAATTTACTAAGTCTGGCCTAAGTATTCAACGCCATACTGTGCATTAACAAGAACCAAGAAGGTTATTGTCTTAAACCAATTTTTAATGGAGATCTGTCATGAAAAAAATCACTACTGCTGTTGTAAGCGCTATTTTCGGTTTAACTGCTGCTGCTTCTTTTGCCGCTCCTGTTGCCGCAACAACTACAACCAACACTACTACTGCTACCACCTCTGTTAAACCTGCTGCTAAAGTTGTTAAACCAGCTGCTAAGAAAACTCAGGTTAAACAGGTAAGAAAAGTACATGCTAAAAAAGCTCATGCTAACAAAGCAGCTGCCAGCAGCACCACTACCAAACAAACCACTACCACTACTGAAACCAATTAATCAGCCAGCTGGTTAACGTTTGAATAAAAACCGTTTCAGGAATCCTGAAGCGGTTTTTGTTATCATAGATAACTCTCAGCCTGATTACTGACAGGCTGCTCATTGGTAGTCTATGTGGAAAATGTTAACCCATGCGAATTCTACTTCTTGAAGACGACAAAATGATTGCAGAGGCATTAAGCGATATGCTGCATGTTGCCGGTTTTGCTGTCGATTGTGTTTCAGACGGTCTGGCAGCAGAAAGTGCATTACAGCCAGATATCTACGATATCGCCCTGCTGGATATCGGCGTACCCAAACAGGACGGCCTGAGTGTACTACGTCACCTGCGTGCCAAAAACAGTGATTTACCTGTTATCCTGATTACTGCCCGAGATACTGTGGAAGAACGCATTAATGGTCTGGACAGTGGCGCCGACGACTACGTAATCAAACCATTTGCACCATCTGAATTACTGGCTCGTATTCGGGCTTTATTGCGCCGGCGTAGCGGACATGCCTGCCCAGTACTGAGCAATGGTATTATCACATTGAATCCGGCTACCAGAGAAGTGAGCGCCAATGGTTTAGTTACCCGCCTGTCCGCCCGGGAATATGCTCTGCTTTACAGTTTATTGCTACAGCCGGGCACCATATTGTCACGGCAGGAATTAGAAGAAAAAATTTATGGCTGGAATGAAGAAGTGGAAAGCAACGCCGTTGAAGTGGTAATTCATGGAATTCGCAAAAAGCTCGGCAGTAACGTCATTAAAAATGTTCGAGGACTGGGATGGCTAGTGGATCGACGCGGATAGTCTCATCGCTACAGTGGCGTTTATTACTGGTATTAACCATTGTGGTAACCTTTATCGCCATTATTGGCGACATTCTTGCCTACCAGACTGCTTTTCGGGAAACTCAGGATTTACAGGATGCCCAATTAGAGCAGATTGCGCATTTACTTGACCCGCGCAGTGCCATACTGCGCAGAGATACACAGGAAGACCTCAACTTTCCCGAAAGCGCCAGAACACTGCCCAAACCACGCATACTGGCACAAACTCTTGACTCGCCCTATCTCAATATACTGATGGGTGATGACAACGCAGTAAAGAACTTGCAACAATTACATGATGGCTTTCACAATTTTACAACCGTAGCCCGTCATTGGCGCGTCTACATTCTCACCCGTGAACGCGAACGCATAATTGTAGCCCAACGCACAGCCTACCGTAATCATATCGCCAAAGATAGCGCGCTGAGTGTGGTCTGGCCATTTCTTATCCTCATGCCCATCTTATGGCTGTTTACCGCCATCTGGATTCGCCGTTTGTTCCGGGCAACACAGGAAATGAGTACAGAATTAACTGCCCGCAGTGCCAACGATCTATCTCCACTGGATACCAGACACGTACCCACTGAAATCCGTCCTTTTATCACCGCACTAAACCGCCTTTTCAGCCAGTTACAGGCTGCCATAGAGCATGACAAAAAATTTATCAGTCATGCAGCACACGAATTACGTACGCCTATCACTGCACTAACCATACAGATAGCCCGATTTGACGAACCAGATTTAAGCATTCAGGAGCAACGCAAACTTATCGGACAAATCAAAGCCGGTATAGCTCGCACCAAGCAACTGCTTACCCAGTTGTTATCGATGGCCAGAGCGCAACATCAGCTCCAGCAGCACCTTATGCCAAATAATGTCAGTACCGCCTTGATGCCGCTGTTACGCGACCTGATTGCAGAATTATTACCTCTGGCAGAACAGAAACAGCAAATTCTGAGTGTTGACATTAACGAAGATATCAACCTGCCTATCAGCAGTAATGACTTACAAACCATTCTCAAGAATATTCTGGCCAATGCCATCAAATACACCCCCGCTCACGGACAGATCTGTATTCAGACCAAGCAACCCACAGATAACCAGTTAGCACTATGGATAGAAGACAATGGCCATGGTATTTCGGAAGCTGAGCGAAAGCTCGTATTCGAACCGTTTTACCGCATTCTAGGTAATAACGAATGCGGTAGCGGATTGGGACTGGCCATCGTTAAAACCCTGTGCGAACAATGGCATATCACCATTCAGCTCACCGATTCGAGCCTGCAAAATAATGAGCACCAGCCGGGACTAGCCGTTGGTTTAACATTCAGTATTAATAATCAATAAACTTAGCCAGCACATTGCCGCTGATGTACGTGTACAGACATTAAAAGCCGATAGTATCAATAATAACCATCACTTTAGAAATAAATATTAAGTGGCCAAAACAATATACAAAGTCGTTATATACAACGCTAATGGCAATCAGATTTGAGACAAGATTTGTTCACAACATAACACATGCCTGATTGATCGCATTTAAGATAAATAAAAAAAACAGAACGCTCACCCAGAGCATTCTGTTTTTAAAATTGGTATATTTCTTACAGCTCACCAACAGATTAATTTAAAGACCTGTCTGTAGCTTACCAGTGTTTAGTACCGAAAATTTTGTCACCGGCATCACCCAGCCCGGGGATAATATAACCATTATCGTCCAGATGGTCATCTAAAGCTGCAGCATATATAGTCACATCGGGATGAGCTTCATTAACAGCTTTGACGCCTTCCGGAGCCGCAACCAATACCAGTGCCTTAATATCTTTGCAGCCTTTTTTCTTAAGCAGGTCAATGGTGGCAATCATTGAACCGCCGGTTGCCAGCATAGGATCAATAATCAGCGCCGGACGCTTATCCATCTGACTGACAAATTTTTCAAAATAAGGTACCGGTTCCAGCGTCTCTTCATCACGCTGTAAACCTACCACGCTGATTTTAGCTGTAGGAATTAAATCCAGCACCCCATCCAACATACCAAGCCCGGCACGCAGAATAGGCACAACAGTAACAGTCTTGCCCTTAATCTGGAATGCATCAATCTCACCACACCAGCCCTGCATTTTGACAATCTCAACATCAAAATCACGACTAGCCTCATAAGCCATTAAGCGCGCCAGCTCTTTTGTCAACGTGCGGAAACGATAAGTACTGCAATCCTCTTCCCGCATCAATGACAGTTTGTGCTTCACCAACGGATGGTCAATCACATTAATATTCATCGCCTGTTCCAAAAAAATTCCTTTAACACCTAAATCCAAACAGCCACCGGGAAACGTCCCGAATAAAATTTAGTCAAACAGAAGCCAGCAAAGTCTGCAATTCACCTGCTTCATACATTTCCAGCATAATATCAGAACCGCCGACAAATTCACCTTTTACATACAACTGCGGAATGGTTGGCCAGTTTGCATATTCCTTGATACCCTGACGGATATCATCATCTTCAAGCACATTAACAGTATAAAAATCTTTCAAGCCAGCTGCCTGTAAAATCTGCACAGCACGAGATGAAAAACCACACTGTGGAAACTGTTTTGTCCCTTTCATGAACAATACAACCGGATGATCGGTTACAAGCGCTTTAATTCTTTCCTGAGTACTCATGTACATTCCTTATTTCATTTACTTAATGCGTGTTAGCACAGCAGCAAAAAAGCCGTCTGTATGATGTTCACTGGTATTCAACTGCAAATAATCACCCTGCATAGCTGGCAAAGCATGACTCTTTAGCAAAGTATGTACCGGTTCAATATGCCAGCCTGTGTTGGCGGCCAGAAAATCATTTAATTGCTGCTGATTTTCAGCCTCCAGAATACTACATGTGGCATATATCAGTCTGCCACCCGAGCGTACCAACGCAGAAGCTGCCTGCAAAATCGACCGCTGTTGCTGCTGCAATGCCTCAACATTGTCACCACTCTGGCGATATTTTAAATCAGGATTGCGGCGCAAAGTACCTAGCCCGGAACAAGGCGCATCTACCAGCACACAATCCGCTTTACCTTTTAAACGAGCAATACGGGCATCGTGCTCATTATCTATGCGCTGCGGATGAATATTAGTCAAACCTGCACGTACCATCCGCGGCTTCAGATTAGCCAGACGTTTTTCCGCCACATCCAACGCATACAGGCGTCCACAGCCAGCCATCATCGCGCCCATTGCCAGCGTTTTACCGCCTGCACCCGCACAGAAGTCAACAGCAATCTGCCCGCGTTTTACACCTGTTAACAGTGCCAGCAACTGACTGCCCTCATCTTGTACTTCCAGCACACCGTCCAGAAACAGCGGATGTCGGTTTAATGCCGGCTTATCATACAACCGGATTCCCCAAGGTGAATAAGGAGTAGCTTCTGCGCGCAAGCCTTCTGCCTGCAACACAGCCAGAATCTTATCACGCTTACCTTTCAAAGTATTGACCCGCACATCCAGCGGTGCTGCCTGCATCACACTGCGACCAAAAGCAATAATCTGATTCTCATCCCAGCCCTGCTGCTGCAAACAGTCAGTCATCCATTCAGGCAGCTCGGCAGCAGTTGCCAGCGTAGCAGCAAAATCAGATTTATGCTCCTTTAATTCAACCAGCCACTGCTTCTCTTCAGCATCACACAGACTTTCTACAGCATGAATACTTAAACCGCGTCCTAAAACCAGTGCCGCCAAAGCTGCACGACGCGGTTTGTTATGCGGTCTTTGCAACATCTTCTGGATTTTCTGCAAGTGACGAATGGTCGCAAATACGGTTTCTGCAATTTCCTGCCGGTCACGCACACCCAGCTTGCGCTGGCGCCGGAAGAAAGCCGACAACACAACATCTGCCGGCTGTCTGAACGTTAACACCTGAGCCAGAGCAGCAGCTGTCAAATCAAGTTGTTGTGCATTTATCATAATTACTTAAATAGCCTTCCCATCAATCTGGCCGCCTTTCAGCTGCAAGGTATAAACCTTACCATTATCCATATAGCTAATCCGTACCGGAACATTCCCAAACTGCGGTGCAAAAGCATATTCCACCACATAATCACCACGACTGATACTGTACTGGCTGATATCGATTTGCTGGCCATTAATCACCAGCTGAGTATTGCCGAGGCTACGAACCGTATCCAGCGGATAAACTTTTTTACCATTAGTCAAATAGGTATTTGCGGGCAAATTTCCGTGATTAAAGCCCAATTGCCAGCCCAGTGCAAACATATCGTATACCGGCCCGTTTACCACCATATGCTTACCAGCCTCAGAAATCTTGCCATAATCAACCCCCTGCTCAGTAAAGTGCGCCTGTGCATAAGGCTTACCAAAGCGGCTATCCACATAGGAAAGCGGATTCAGACCAGAACCGTTTACCGTGCCCGCAGAAACAAACTGCATTTGGTAAAAAATCACATTAATTTGAGTATTAATCCGGTACTGGTTACCTTTCTGTACAAAATCCATACTTACCGGCAAACCATAACTGTCTACAAACTGTAATTGTGCCTGTTGTGGCAAATCGGCTGCCCGTACTACTACCGGTAATAACAGTAAACTTATCCATGTCAGCAACACACCCGGCGAAAATTTTATTTTCATACTTCTCTCATAGCATACTAATTTTTCAGACAGACCGAACCATTCTCATTGACTAAAGACAGATTATTTACTCGATTACCCTCTACAACCAGATTGCCAGCAACAAAATCAGCCACTACCTGAGGCAATAATTCATGCTCAACGCACAAAACCCGTTGTGCCAGAGTATCGGCTGTATCACCATTCACAACAGGTACAACCCCCTGAGCAATAATCGGGCCGCAATCCAATTGAGCCGTCACAAAATGAATAGTACATCCAGCCACCCTACAGCCACTGTCCAGTGCCCGCTGATGCGTATGCAGTCCGGGGAATGCCGGCAATAAAGACGGATGAATATTAATCAGCCTGCCGGCATAATGTTCGCAGAATTCAGGGGTTAAAATACGCATAAAACCTGCAAGCAACACCAGATCCGGCTGATAGGCATCAATTCGCGCCATAAGAGCAGCATCAAACGCTTCACGACCAACGTAATCCTGATGGCAGATTGCCTCAGTTGCCAGACCACGCTGTGCCGCCCATTGTAAACCGGCTGCATCAGCCCGATTACTGATTACCGCCACCACTTCTGCCTGCGCAATATTTGCCTGCACCACAGCCTGCATATTACTGCCACGCCCTGAAATCAGAATCACAATTCTTTTCATACTGCTTATCTTCCATCAGTCAACAAAAGCCTAGCCCAAAGACACCATTTCCAACTGCTCAAGACTACGTCCCAGAAACCGCTCCCCGATTGTCTGAAAGCGCAGAGGAATATCACTCACATAGAAACGATATTGCGCCCCCGAATGATCCGGATTAACAAGCTGCTGCTGTTTCAATGCCAGTGCCGTTACTTCTGCCGTCGTAATAGCCGAATCAACAAGTTTCAATTGTGGTGCTTCCTGCCGAATTAAAGATTTGAGTAACGGGTAATGAGTACAGCCCAAGACCAGAGTATCCACATCTTCCGCCAGAATAGGCTTTAAATATTCTCTAGCTGTTAATCGTGTCACCTCATGATCCAGCCAGCCTTCTTCTACCAGCGGCACCAGCAATGGACAGGCTTGTGAAAATACGCGGGTTTGTGCATTCTGTTTGTGAATCGCCCGCGCATAAGCATTGCTATTGACCGTAGTACTGGTAGCAATCACACCAATGTGATTATTTCGTGTTGTTTCCAGTGCAGCCTTAGCTCCAGCAGAAATCACATCTAATACCGGCATACCGCCTGCCAGCTGCCGTATCTTATCCCGTGCCACCGCTGCTATGGTATTACAGGCCACAACCAGAGCCTTAACATCATGTTCCAGCAGAAACGACACAATCTGCTCAGTATAAACCTCAATCGTATGTCTGGACTTCACCCCATACGGAACCCGTGCCGTATCTCCAAAATAAATAATATTTTCATTAGGCAGCCGTTCCATCAAAGCCCTTACTACAGTCAGGCCACCAACTCCGGAATCAAATACACCTATTGGGCGTTGTTGTATTGCAGTCATTTGTCTCTTCATCTGTAGCCATGACAATTCAGCACACCGCGCACCGAATCAATAACAGGCCAGTCATCATCGCAATTATAACATTGACCCAAAATTATACTCATAGTACAAATCCGGCCGTACAGGCTTAAAAGCGGCTTTTGCCAGATCAATTGGCCTGCCGGCACAACTTTACTACTTTCACTCTTACAAACTTTATCGCATAATAAACCCGTTTTGTTAATTAAACATACCATGTCTGCATCTCAAATCCGTGAACTAGTTCTGGCCAGCGAAAATGATACCCTGAATCTGGGTGCTCTTTTTGCCCAGTATATCAGCCCGCCTTTAATCATCTGGTTAGTAGGTGATTTAGGCGCGGGGAAAACAACCTTTACCCGTGGCTTACTAAATGCCCTAGGCTATCATGGTGCAGTTAAAAGTCCCACATACAATATAGTTGAAACCTATCCTTTTAACGGATTTCAGCTACATCATTTTGACTTATACCGCTTTCAAAGCCCTGAAGAATGGCTGGATGCAGGACTGGATGAACTCATCAACTCAGATAGCATTATCCTGATTGAATGGCCGCAACTGGGTGGAGACCTAGCGCCGCCGGCTGACATAATACTGAATATCACTTTTCATGGCAGTAGCCGCACAATCCAGATCAGTGCCACTACAGCCAATGGCACACACATACTAGATAAGATTACAGAATAAACCATGCCTAACCATATCAGCCGCCGAAAATTATTAATTGCTTCTACCGGCACACTATTAATCAGCCTTACCCCGTTTGCGCGCGCCGCCAATGCTGGCGCAGACATCGTGGCTTCGCGTATCTGGCCGGCCACAGCCTATACCAGAATGACTTTAGAATCCACAACACCAATTCAGTTTAAATATTTTCAGCTAAAAAATCCCGACAGATTAGTTATTGACATTCAAGGCTCAGTCACCAATCAAGCTTTGCGCCAACTGAGCAGCAAAGTCATCCCAATGGATCCGTATATTGCCAGTATCCGCATCGGGCAATTCAATCCTGAAACCATACGTATCGTGATGGATTTAAAAACTACCGTTAATCCGCAGGTATTTTCACTTGCTCCGGTAGCCAATTTCAAAAACCGTCTGGTAGTGGACTTATACCCCACCGCCACAGTAGCCATGGAAGAGGAAAAAAACGACCCATTAATGGCACTCTTACAAGACTATAGCCACGGCAAAGTCAACAGCGACGGCACCACCCGCCCACAGGCCACCGCATCCACGCCTCCTGTACAAAAAACACCTGAAAACAAACCACCTGTCACTAACCGGCCACCGATATCAGGTATGCCAAATAAACTCAGCCGCCAGCCAGTTATCATGATTGATCCGGGACATGGCGGTGAAGACCCCGGTGCCACAGGTCCATCCGGCCTGCATGAAAAAGATGTAGTACTGGCTATTGGACGTGAAGTAAAAAAAATACTGGACTCCTATGGCTACAAAACTTACATGACTCGGAACGAAGATATATTTATACCGCTTGGCGTTCGGGTAGCCAAAGCACGTAAACTCAGAGCCGATGTATTCGTTTCCATCCATGCTGATGCATTTACCAATCCATCGGCCAAAGGTACAGGCGTATATGCCCTTAATCCCAAAGGTGCCACCAGTGCAGCAGCCAAATATCTGGCACAGACCCAGAACGCGGCCGATTCAATTGGCGGCGTAAGTTACTCTACCGATAAAAATGTCAACAACACTCTGTTTGACCTTACCCAGACAGCAACCATTAACGATAGCCTGAAACTAGGCAGAGATGTTTTAAATCAATTAAGTAAAATTAATAATCTGCATAAAGGCAGTGTCGATCAGGCTAATTTCGCCGTTCTGAAAGCACCGGATGTCCCATCCATACTGGTTGAAACCGCTTTTATTTCCAATCCGATTGAAGAACGATTATTATCAAGTAGTGATTTCCGCCAGAAAATGGCCACTTCCATTGCCAGCGGTATTAAAGATTATTTATCGACGGCAGTACTTGCACGTCGTTGATAGCAATGAATCATTTATTCCTTATCCATTAATCAATACAGCAGTTCTGGTATAAATGGCAAATGAAATGACACTTTTACAGCCAGAAAATCAATTTTGCGATAACTATTAAACTTCCTTTTCGATATTCAATAACAGGACTGACTGAAAATCGTTAGTATTTTTATTACAGTACAAAATGGCGTTTTTATTAAATGATAATTTAATTTATCGCACTTTGGTGCTCCGAGAAATTAAATATTATTGATTTAAGCTGCAACACAAATTACAGCTTAATAATTGAAGTAGATTGAAAATAATCTAACATTGAACTCAAGACAGAAATATTGAATACCGATTGCAGAATGTATCTCAGCCTGCAATCGGTAATTCGCAGATAAAAATATAAAGATTAATTGCTACTCAGAAATTAAGACTAACAAAAGGCTGCTAGACTTATTTCCTTTATCAAAAATTATGTCCCATTTGGTTCATTCCTTTATACCGCGATACCGCGCCAGTAAAATTACTGGCGCTTTTTTTTACACTCAAACTACTGCTAATATTCCCGCGCTTCTTCCCACATGCGGAACAATTTGTCATGCTCAATTTTTAAGATAGTAGTTAAAAGCAGCCATAACTCTTCAAAATCTAAACTGAATGATGGGCTTTCGAGTATGTAATTGCGTAGCTTGACTAATGATTTACCTTTAAAATTTACTGTAACAGCTTCGATCAATGCATCTTTATTTTTTTCCAGTGAAAGCTCTGTCATTGTTAAAAATTGATGGCGCTCTAGGTAAGCAGCATCTTTACGCCTCAATGCTAGCTTTTCTGTATCCGTCATATAATTTTCAGGATGAAGATGCCGGTCTATTTCATCATCTGTCATTACCCTGAATGCTTCTTGCCCACCTGATGATTGCTTAATCCATTCATTGGCCAGCTCAACCGTATCAAATGCATATACTCGACCATCTTTGTTATTAAAATAATATTTCATCTTAACCTCTTCTTAGTTCTGACCACGCTCTAATATCCATATTGCCATTTAGATAATACCCATGACCGGGCGGTATGATGCCATATAAAGCTTTACGCTGTGAGTCTTGATTACTTGTATTGACTTCACCCAACAGTACACCATTAACAGCAAGCTCAGCTCTTCTTTCGTTTGTTTGATAAAAACTAATGGCCACTGCAATAGGTGAAGCTGTCTGATTGGTGTAGACAGTGCCATATGCCCGCCATGGTGTTACATTCACCCAATCCTGATTGAAGCCTAATGAATGAACTTGACGTACATGAATAACTGCATTCCCATCTCCGTTAAACCAGCAATTACCTGTTACATCGCCGTTTAAAACAAATTGACGAGAATGTCTTAATACGTTTGCATAATTTGCAGAATTCGCATTGCCTGTTGTATTCTGATTCCCAGGTCTGTTCACCCCTGGTAAATCGATATCGCTAGTCCCATCAAAACTCATCCCACCAATTTTGCATGGCTTGTATAATTTAGATGCAGTAACCGCATTACCACCCTTATCCAACTTGCTGTCATTCAGTGCTTTACCCTGTCGTGCAGATAATGCTGAAAGTTTGTCATTAGAATTCAGCGTATCAATTATCTTGGTTACGCCGGCAACATCGGCAGTTGCGGCTGCTGGCGTACTTGATGCTATTAACATTTTGATTGCTGTTATTACCTGATTCTGTGTGGCCTTTTCCGGCTTGATGCCAGCTGCGGCCAGAATGGCAATTAATTCAGCCTGTACCTGATTCAGCCAGCTGGCTGGCAATACAGTGCCCAGTTCATTTATACCGTTACCATCATGGAACAGTCCATCTTGCGTATCAATTGGATACATTTTTATTTGTCCTTATAAGTAAATCGTATATCAGTAAATGCTGGTTTCAGCTCTTTTAATACACTTTCAATAATTACATCACCATATGCTGTCAATCTGTCGCCGGCTGTTGACATTCCGGAACGAAAGCGGGTTGCGCGACTATCAGCATTCCTGATGTTTACCCACCACACCCACATAATATCTTCACGCGCTAACCTATCACCTGCGCGGTTAACACCAGCGCGGAATGGCTGTGGTTCTGTTATGGTGATGTCGTAGCCAATTGAGGCAGCCATCTGCATAAAATAAGGAATACTCAAGCCACCGGTTTCATTAATTTTAGTGATCACTGCCAGTATTCTTTGCTGGCCATTTTTACCGGAGCTATCCAGATTGAGTAGCTCCTCCCAGCGGGCGATATAATTTCCCGAAGCGCGTGGGTCAATAACGCCCAGTTTACGACGGGCTGCATTCTGTATTTCATCCAGACAGTTGCCATCAATTATGGCGGCATTTCTTACTGCCGGTGCCGTGCGGTTGTATGCAACGGCTGGTAATAATCCCAATAAGGTATTAACATAACTCATAGCATACTCACATCCACCGTACCCAGCATAAACCATTCAATTTTCTCTTTTATCTCAGCCGTCAGATTAGCTGCCGGCTGAATCATTTTGCGGTCAATAACGCCAGATACGTCACTGATTACGGCTTCCAATTGAGATGCAATCACGCTATCACCAGGCTTTAAGGCACTGAAATGCTCCTGCAAGGCCTGTCTGATGTCCGCTGTCGCCCTTTCAAGGTTCCCATCGGACAAACGCACCTTTACTTTAATATCAACTCTGGTGACATCTGGTTTAATAACAAAGCTGTTTTTAGCAGTTACCGGACGCACTGAATCAATGTAAGCCTGTACTTTGCTGACTATCTCATCACTGGGTAAATTATTATTGCTGGTAATAACAATATCTACCGTTCCAAGCCCACGGCGTAATGGGTATACATATGCGCTGGTAACACCGTCCACACTCAATGCCCAAGCCCGATAATCATATTTATTGCCTCCGGCAGGTGGGCGACGCAATAAATCCAGCAAACGGTTCAATAACGAAGTATCGCTTTCAACATCAGTGCCACCGGTTGTATGTACGATTTCGACATCACTGGATACGCCTATCGGTGCAGCCATAAATTGTGCTGCTTTATTATGCTGATTTGATGCAGAACCAGCTTCATCCGCCTGTATGGATAAAACAGCAGTACCCTCCTTACCGATTACAGCCTCTTGCTGAACCGCATATAAATACTCACCACATTTAATTTGTAGTTTTGCTTTTATTAATGATCCTTCAATACCATGCGCAATGGCTGTTCCATTGGCTGAAGTAGCATTCTTGCGGCGTATGCCACGCAGATTACAATGCCTTTCTAAAAATTCTGTATCTGCAGTATCTGGAAAAAATTGTCTTAATATCCATGCCTGATGGGCATATTGTCCTGTGGCACAACTGGCCAGACTGCTCGCCCGGATAAAATTATCACTATCTGAAGAAATATCAGCTTCGGGATTTAATGAAACCATATCACGCAAAATAGCCTGACGTATTTCCTCAAATGTTGGAATATTATGCATTTTCAAAATCCATTTAATTATTTTTTAAATTACTTTAACCGGACATTCAAATATAAATTTTTCTCCAGTTAATTGCGTTACCTGTATATTCAGATTCAGCATGCCATTATGTGCTTGCATGGTGGCAACAGAAATATCTGCCGCACGCCCATCATCAATAATTGGCTGTAACGCTTGTTGCGCATACTGTTTGGCTAGCAAACTAACTGATTGCAAATCTTTTTCCCGCTCAAGCGTATACAACAGTGAACCCAGCTTTTTATCCGCCCAATAGCTACCCAGCGGTGTTATCAGACGCAAATAAACTGCGTTTTGTAAATGATTTATGATTTGTCCGGTATAATCACCTGTTCTGGTATCAATTTCTCTGTCCATAAACTATCCCGTTGTGTTATTTCTGTAGTTTATAAAAATAACAATATTTATCTGAAACTGAAGTACTTCAACAGCTATCAAACAGGCTTGCCTACGCTGACACTGTGATCATGGTCTGCCAGACTGATGCCTTTGGCTTTAACATCGCCAACAGTGGTATAGCTGCCATTAGTCTGAACAATATTGCCTGAAAATATCGCCCCCTGCCCGCCTTTAATATTCATGCCGCCATTACCATTAATTTGGCCTGCAGCTGTGATTTCCTGTGAACAATTAACATTTTGAGCACTGATATTTACGCCAGACTGAGCATCGATATTAATACCAGCTGCAGCCTCGATTTTTACTCCTGACGGTGCTTTTATATTTAAAGTTTCACAATCAATTTCAATCAGTTTGCCATTTTTTAAGGTAATCGAAGCACCAGATTGGTTATAAACAGCTACTTCACCGGCTGCCAGTGCTTTAATACGATATTCACCGTGTTCAGTGGCAATAATAATTCCATGACTAGTCTGACCACTTAATGGCAAAACAATAGCTTCCGAACCTACGGGCGGATTGCTGGTGAAACCAAATTGCTGTATCTGCTCAACATCCTGTAGAAATTCATCGGCCAGAGCGGCTATCTGAGCAGATTGAATCGGCTGAGAGGCGTTTACCCGTGTCAACCTGCCACGGAAAGCCTGCCGGACTGAGCTGGTAGTATTATTAATTGTCGTTCTGGTTTTATTTACCAACTTCGCAACATAACTCATCTGACTCTCCAATTAATTAAAATATATTGTAATTAAATATATACCTTGTTAAATTTTTGCCTGTTTATTCTGCCGGTTAGTCACACCTTTCCGTTTACCTTTGCGGGATCGTGCTGCTGCCGATTTTTTAACATAAGCATCCGGCGTCCATATTCCATCCTCCTTCAAGCGCAGTTCAGTCAGCGTGCCACCACTTCGACTCAGTAAGAACCGGCGTCCCATCAGAAAAAAAATGGCATCAATTTGCTGATCTTCATCAATGACATGCACTCGTTGACCAGGTTGCCATAAGACACCATCCTGAGTTTTATGATCTGCAACCGTAATGGTTAAAGTGAAACCTTCCAGACGCCAGTCCGAAAGCATTTTTTTTGCCTGCACCTTCAATTGTTCCAGATTTTCTGCATCACCGATTACGACTGTTTTCGGTTTGTACAAAAGCATTGTTTCGTCTTTATATACCCATTTCAAATCATGCTTTGATGAATTGGCATAACGGGTGTGGCTCTGGCCAAGAAAGGTAACTTCCGAGTAACGATTCTCAGTACTATATTCGATATGAATACTTTGAATATTACGTCTGCGATCATACTTACTATGACAAAGAGTTGCCACAGGCGGGCTGGCATAATCAGCACCGCCAATTACCAACGTACCATCTGGCTCCAGCCACACATGCAGGCCTGCCTTATAGGCAACTTTGCTCAATGCCTGCCATGCAGTTTCCCCAGGTTCAATGTCTACTTTGTCCAGAACTGGATTTTTTTCCGCCTTTAATATCACCTTTTTAATTTGTGGCCATGGTTCAACTATCTTCTGAGCCGCGGCTAAAACATTCATTCCTTTAACATTAATTTGCTTCACACTGCAATCTACCAGCAAACCGGCAAGGTCACGACCATTAAAACTGATACTATGGTTATTTTTATCAACCATTTCATTCTGGTGCCCAACAATCCCCGTCATAACCAACTGATTATTAATTAAAACCTCACATTGTAAAGAGCTATAATCAGCCAAAACACCCTGATTTCGGGAAACATTAGTTTCAAAACTGAAAGCATCAGCAGGAATCAAAAAATCACTGTCAATATCATAGCTAAGCCAGTCTTTATGCTCTTTTCCGCCTATACGTACCACCACTTCATTAGCATAAGGATACGGTAATACTTCAGTCTCATTTAACATAATAATTAATCCACTCATTACGCTGAATAAATGATGGATGGCATAAATGAGGATTCAGACGCATTAATTCATTCGCCCGTTTAATATCCTGATAAAGCAAATATGCCAGTTGGTGAATAGTGCCGCTAATATCTGCTTTTCTGGTTCGTATTGGCGGTTTCTGATTAATGACAGCCAGAATATAATTATTAAATTGTGCAGCGATATTAGCCAGCAACTGAACCATTATCGTCGTTTGCGTATATATATTGGCAGCATTTATGCTTTTAACATTATCAGCATAATCATAAGTTTCACGTAAAATATCTATTAATTTCTGAATACGCAGACGCAGATTATTATTGATATACAACAATTCATTTGCCGTAACTATGTCACTATTCACCTCAATTATAGTCACTGTATTCTGAATCAAAGCACCAATACTTATAATTTGCAGAATCTGGGCAATGGGTTGCATCTGAATACCCGCAATCTTTTGCACATGATTAATGGCTTCTTCAGATTCCTGAATATCCTGACTATGCAAAACATAATCAGGCAAATTATTCAAACTATCTACACGGTTACTGATAGAATCAAAAGTCTGTCTGCTACTTAAACTACCAGTAGCAAACTGTGCATCATTCGTCAGGCCTGTTGTCACCATTGTGGCCACAGAATGAATCAGCTTACTGACGTCCTGATTGTAAGATGCAGAAGAAAAAGCTTTACTGGTCAAATATTTTATGGGATCAAGATCGAAAAAGCGGCGAACACTGCCAGCTACACCACATAATGCAGCAAATACACCATTTGTACTGCCCCATAAAGATGAAATACCCTCCCGAACACTTAACAGCGTTTCAGAATAACCCAGTAATTGCTGTGTATACTTTTCAAGAGTATTGTGTATCTGCTCTAATTTAGCTAACCATTGATTTTCAAATAAAAATATCGGGGCAGACTCTTTCGCCTCAAAAAAGGTTATATCCAGTGCAACATAATTAACTGAATCAGCTTCAGTACGAAACGACCAGCTTGCAGCAATCATATTTTGTAATAGACCTAAAACCGGATGAACTAATGTGCCAGCACCTGGTTCCTCCAGCACCGCCAATAACTGTGATAACTTTGTATCAAATCCAGCACCAAAATAGACAGCAGCAATCTGACATTGCCGTCCCTGCGTACCCAAATCCTCAATATCAGTTCCATTTGCAAACGGACGACCATGCCTAACTAGCGCTTTCTCATTTTTATCACTAATAGAAATGACATCAAAGGCAACATTTTTATAACTGGCCTTTTGCAGATTATTCTTCCACATAGTCATTATTGTGCACCTCCACGGTTATACATTTCCATTTGATTGCGTGAAACCAGATTACTAATCACTCTGCCATCAAGCGTTACCGTAAGATTATTCTGAATAACCTGCTGCTGGTTCGACAGAATAGTAGCTATTTTGTCTAAACGTATACCCAACTCCTGTACAATAGACTGAAAAGCATTTTGAAATTCAGCACTTTGCTGCACAAGCATAGACTGCCCAGCACCAGACTGGCTTTCTATAGCAGGTAAATCAGCCAGAGCATTTCTGTATGAAAGCATCATTACAGCAGACGGTGTCATATTCGCACCCGTTATCAGCTCATCCCTTTCACAGGCAAACATTGATTGCCCATATAATGCAGGATTGAGTCCGTAGGCATTGCGAAAATCTGATGTGATTGGCTGGTTCCCCTCTACATCAGTTGTAGCTGTTATTTCCTCAGTATCCTTATTTTGCGTAACAGCATCGCCTACCTTATCGCCCATAAAGCTGCCGCCGATTCCGCCAAGTAAACCGCCAACCAGCCCGCCCAGCGCAGTACCTATACCAGGTAATATTAATGTTCCGATTGCAGCGCCAACCTGACCTCCTGCCCAGGCACCTGCCAGACCACCAGCGGTACTGGTTGCATTTTTTATCTGAGCCGTCTTCTTTTCTTCATAGGTTAAACTGTCATCATTCTGAATTGCATATACATTATAGGCACCACCAAGGACAGCCAATGCCGAATTACCCCGTCCTAACATTTTACCAGACACTCTAGCTGGAATTTTTCTACTTTTTATGCCAGTTTTACCACCGACTGACGTTTTTTTACCGTTGCTTCTGCGTGATTTTCTTCTTTCTCTATCAAAATCACCTGCTGAATCAATATCACCTCCTTGACCAGACAAAGCCCCCAATACCTTCAGTGCAGTTGCAGCACTGCCAGCAGCTGCGGCCAAAGCGGTTACAGCAAGCGTAAGAGCAGGAAATTCCGCTGATAACTCGGTCAACTTCGTTTGAAAATTAACTAATGGTTCTACTACATCACTTCTGCCCAAAGTAGTCAAAGCACGATTTTTTTCCTGCTGCCGCTCCGGATCCGAGGATAATACGGCCAACTGTTTGGCAGCCAAACCACCAGCATCTTTCTGCAACGCGTTTATTTGTGGCAGCAGCAGATTATTATTCAAATTAGCATTAATAGCATCTCTAGCATCTACAGGAATAAAAGATAACAGCTTATCCTGACGAGCCTCCATCTGTTGCTGTGCCTGTACATCGCCTGCATCAGCTTTTTGCTTTAAGTTCTGGTAACTCTTATCTTTGGCCAGAATATCACTACAAACTTTAATCAGAGATTGAGCATCATTTAATCCCTGCTTATTGCCCTGTTCCCTGATTTTATCCCAATCAAGATATTTGCCAGAAGCATTAGGATCTTTAATTTTACGCAGATTACTGCCCAATTCCGGATTAGCCAATGTTTCCAGAAAAGCTTTAATGCTTTTACTTGCCTCATCATTGGATTCTGAATTTTTTGATGTGGTCTGTAAGGCTGAAATTAAATAATCGATACCTCCAGTATCCGTTAGCCCCGCCTTTTTGGCAGAAGACAGTAAATCCGGTAATTCACCCTGCAATTGGGCAATAGTAAATTTACCCTGACTGCTTGATCCAATAATATGATCAGAAACCGAATTATAATCTTTAGCCTGCAGACCATAGTCTGCCAATGATTTGTACAATCTGGCTGTATTTTCATGGTCATATTCACCAGCATTGGCAGAGGATCCGACCATGGTGCGATGAGCATAAGGAATTGTTGCCTTCACCTGATCCAGAGTCATGTTCTGCTGTAACATATCAGTAAACAGATTCAGAGCAGCCTGTGATGTACCGCCATTTTTAGCAACTAACCCCTGAACCAAACCCTGAATTTCTTTAACACCCTGAGTTTTAATCCAATCCGCAGATTTACTCTTATCTGTACCAAATGCCTTTGCAGCCGCTTGAATCACACCTGAACGTAATTTTTTTTCATCATCTATTGCGGGTTTAACTGCGCCGTAAGCCGCCTTTCCGCCCCTGATAAGTTCACTGCCAACAGTTTTGGCTACGCCCCATTTAGATGAATTTTTTTGTTGTTCAGCAAAATTTTTTTGTATTTTAGAACTTTTTTCTAATTCCTTATTTAACTCACGAATACTGTTACGAGAAGCCTTGGTTGCATGCTGAATCTGTTTTTGAGCCGCAGTAGCAGTAGCAGTAAAATTCTTATATGCATTCTTGCTCTTACCAATTTCCCGTTGTATTTCCCGCTCAGACCGTATTTCCTTCCGTAATCGCATATCCGCGGCACGCTGTTGCTCTCGCTGAATCTGCTGAATAATTCGGATTTGGGATTTACCGGCTTTCTCACTTTCCCTGACTGCAACGGCAGCTGTACGCTTGATTTGCTGTTCTAATTTTTTTACCTCCTCAGTCATTCTGGTAATAGAGGCCTCCTGTTTTGCTAGCGACTCCTGATTTGAAGACATGTCAATACTCTCGTCTAATTGTTGATTATATTTATTCTGACTGATTAAAAATAATTGCAAGCAATGAATATGCCCTAGCAGCCCCCATGCAAAAAGCCCTGCTGTAGAGCAGGGCTTTTATCAGTCAGGCTGATTAGCTACCAAACTATCTTTAACCGGCTGGAATGGTTTTGGCTTTCTTTGGCGTAAAGAAATAATAACATTCTCATCATCATTTTTTATGCCCATACTCTCCAGAACAGTCTCAATCCAGACAGATACTTCAGCATGGCACATTGTGCTAACCATAGCTGGCGTGATCATCGATTTAGCCAGCAGAATACACGCCTGTCGATAATTTTTATGTGCTATTGCATAATTACGGTGCTGTCCGCTTCCTCTGATGCCGCTGGGTCTGACTGGCCAGCGGCAATCGATTTTGAACGTAGAGCTTCCATACTGGTTAAAATTGACTGATAATCTTCTGAGGCAAGGTTGTGCAACAGAAATTCAACACTCAGGTTTTCGGCATCAATACCAGAAACTTCTAATTGTTGTGCCCAATAAGCCAGTGTGGTTAAAATGGCTTTTTTAGCCCCTGATACCTCTTCAATCAAACCAGTTTCTTCCAGTACTTCCAGTGCTTTGAGTTCATCTGCCAAAGTCAATGGCTTAACAGTATAATCAAAATACATCTGGCCATTGTACGCCAGACCATAAACCAGTTTTCCAGTCTCTTTTAACATTATTCTACCACTTTATCCAGTGCAAACATTTCAATATCACGACGTGCTTCATTTTCTACACTGTATTCTTCCGAGCATTTAGTGCTGGTGCAACCTATATAGCTGATGCGTGCTTCATCGGCATTACGGGGATAAATAGTAATTTTTGCATTAGTAATATTGTCCCAGTCAATGCCACTTTCATCCAGTGGAATGGCTGCACTCACACTCATCGTATATTCGGTTACGCCATCTGCATAACCACGTACCTTGCCGGATTTATTCATGGTTTTAACCACCTTACGTCCGGTAGTTACTTCCGGTTTGAAGCTGATGATTTCAACCTCACGACCATTTACTTCCATTATTACCGCACCGGCATATTTAGCGCCTGTTTTATTTGCCATATTTTTTCCTTTCAATAGACAAGGTGTTAACCTTAAACTAACACCTTATATGATTAATTTATAAATACAGATCCACACGCGCAGCCAACACATGCAATCCGTTGACTACATCAGCAGGAATAACCGCATCCAAGCGGTTTGGATCATTTGGATTTCGCTGTACAATCAGTTTGTCTTTATTTTCCAGAACTGCTTCAAGAATCTCAGCATTTTCACACTGATACAATACATCCAGAATTTCTGAGCGTACTTTTAGCGGAGTACGTTCTGAGAGCTTCTCACGCGGAAAACGCAGGGCAATGCGCTGATTAACAGCATCGCGTACATAGTCAAGTGTGCGAATTGTTGTGATATCCAGTAAAGCCGGATCATCTGTACCCGTAGCATTTTTCACATAGGTAGATACAGCACGCATAATCTGCACACGATTGTTTACAATCTGCAAAGGCGTTAGCCCGTTATATAGCGCACTATTAAACTCAGCAAACAACGGCCAATTGGCATCAGTTGTTTTTCTCAGCCCTTTGATTTCCAGTGTATTGAGTGGACGAGCCGGGTCAGTTTCACCAGCAATTACTGCCGCATAGCCTGCTGCAATAATGGCATTGCCTTCCATAGCATTTTTATACCAGGCTATGGTAATGCGGCCACTATTGATATCTTTAGCAAAGGCAGTGCCTGTACTGAGCGTACCGCGCCAGCCCATTACACCGATACAACCACGTTTTTCAATTGCATTAGATACCAGATCAATATGATCAGACAATTTTCTGGCATTTAAACTATCGGTAAAAGCATTACAGATAATATGGTAATGTTTGCCAGCTACCTGCTCAAGAGCAGGACCGATATCCTGATCCCCATAACCACCTTGAAATGGCTTGATATCCAGAGAAACGTCGGCCAGACTAACATTTTCTGCACTAAAAGATGCCAATAAGGCAATTTCATTACCAATCGATCCAGAATTTCTGGCTGTGAGTTTGATTGTATAACCATCAGCCTCAGCTACTGCCAGCGTATTTGCGCTATTGATAATATCAACCATTCTATCGATAATATTTAAAGTATCATCATTACTGCTTACTGTAATTTGGCAGTCAATTCCACCAATAGTTATGGTTAGAATACCAGAATTATTAAGCGAATTTGCAAAGACTACAGATACACTTGCGGTGGCAGCAGTACTTTGTCCTACATCATTAACACCAATTATGGTTAAATCCAGATAGGGATTATTCACAAATGCCTGTTTGACACAATGATAAGCCCAAGAACCATGCCCAAACAAAGTAGCGGCATCAGCATCACTGAATAATTGTACTGGTGTCAGTGCTGGCTGCTTACCCTCAGGCAACATAGGTGCAATCAGCAACATTTTTTGGGGATTAGCTGGCAAGCCTCTTACGGCAGTACGCGTATTGAATTCAATATACCGGCCTGGTACACGAATATCATTGCGCACAGTATCAAACTGAATATTATCAATCATTCCTTTACTCCTGTTTCATTATTTAAATTTTCTGCGACCATGGTTAAGTCACCATCAGTTACCGAACAGTGGTAATAAAGACTGTCTGGAACCTTAACCGTGTTATTAGTTATATAAGAATTAGCGCGATTTTCCTTTGGCACGCGTAAACCATCTGCTACTTGAACTAGCATTTTCTCTTTCATATTCGATGGTTACGAATCAGTCTTGTATATTTTATTTTTTATATTCAATACTCAAAGAATCAAATTGTGCTGGCACTTCAGATTGCTTGCCTTTAAACAGACTGAATAAATAATCTGGATTATCTACATCAGTGGTGTATTCTGGATAATGATCACTTTCAAGCCCATAAATATCACACGCGGCTTCAAATTCAACCACGACTATATCTAAATTATCTGGTGGAGAGATAAACAGAGGACGTACTGTCTTAGGCTGTAAACCAAAACTGTTTAATTCTTCATGTAACCTCTGACCAGCAAGCAGACGTAAAACCGCATAAACCAGATTATTTATATCCGCATTTGGATTAGACGGCACATCTGTAAGACGATTACATATACAAACCACATAGAGTCCGGCACTCAGTTCGAATCGTAGCCGTTCAGAACCTTTGGCTTTTACCTGTGCCTGATTAAAGGTTAATAAAATAGCCGGTTTTTTTCTTATTTTGGTTAAGACCTCTTTATTTTCCAGCCCACCGAAATACAAACTAACCTCATTAACCATCGAGCCCAGCCCTTGTTTCAGGCGTGTGATGATTTCACTTTGGATTTTGTTTAGCACAGCTAATTTATTTACTCCTTTCTTTAAATTATTTATTTAATATAATTTGTATAAATGTAATTTATTTTTGTTTTACCCTGATTTATATTGTTTTAATACAGACTAATCTGAGTAATTGCTTATAATAAGTTACGTAGTTATACAATTTCACTTTAACGAAAAATAAATTTCTCTGGCTGCCCAGATATCTATTTAAATACTTAAATTCGGATGTAAACTGCACTGTAATAACAGATTCTCAATAACAGGAACCTGCCTTCCTGAGACTTTAATACACTAAGGCAAGCAATAGGTGCTTGCCTGTAAATGATGATTTATTATTTAAATATTAAATTGTGCGTGCTTCTTCCCATATTTCAAATACATGATCTGGTTGAATTTGTAAAATGCCGGTCAGAAAATTCCACCATAATTCATTTGCCAATGAAAAAGCTTGCGTTTCCAGAATGTAATTACGAATTTTGATTGATTCTATACCTGTCATGGCCTTTTCAACAGCTTCAATCAAGGCGTCTTTCTTTGTACCCAAGCTGATTTCCAGCTGAGAAAGCATTTGCATGCGAGACAAAGTACCGGTAGTACTGCGTTTATTCTGTAAGCGTAACTGTGCAGCATCAGCTTTTTCTACCCAGCTATTCGCTTTCTCTGACCATTGATGATAAATATCAGGGCAAGGCATGGTGGTCACAGTAGCAGGTAATACGCCCGGTTCATCGATTGTTACTACTTCGCCTGTTTCCTTGCTGTATACCGTTTCGCCTCGATGGTCTTCGATATACTGCCAGTTATCGCCAGCCCACTGTGCAATAAAGCCTTTTTTAGACACCGGTTCTTCAGCCTGAATACACAGTCTGGGAATCAGATAATGGCCGTTATTTTCCAGAGGATCCAAATCTGCTGTAGTCATACCAACAAAGTAGTTGTTTTCATCTAGTTGGCATACAGGGATAGAGGGAGCGTATTTTTTCATTTTTAATCCTTAAATTTTAATACAGGCTAATAATGCAATATTGCGTGGACGATTTTCGTTTGCCGTAGGTACAACCCTACTGGCATCAAAACCAAAGTCATCCGTCATATTTATTTTACCATCCGCCCTAGCGTCCACTGCATCCCGCGTACCATTATCAAAAAATGGACCACTAAAGCTATCAAAATACACTTGCCCACCACTACAATAACCTTTAATATTTCTAATCGCATCTCCTTGTTCACTACCAAATATTCTTCCAGAATCTATATTTTTTCCGTCATCCCAAGCCCTAAGAAAATAACCTCTTAAATCTGGTAAATTAAATGTGGTTTTACCATCTCCTGCACCAAATCTAGTGCCAATGCTTGCAAATAGATTGGCATATAGTGTACGGGATACAGCTGCACCATTGGCTTTTAACCAGCCGACCGGAGCAGAAGTCATGGCAAAATACTGTACTGCACCAGCAGGAGTAGCGTTAATATCCGTACTACCATCAAATGGCACACCATTGATTGTACGTACTGTTTTCAATCTCGATGCTGTTTCAGCATTGCCGGACGTATCCTGATTCCCGCGCTTGTTCACTCCAGGTAAATCAATATCTGCCGAACCATCGAATTCTACACCACCCACTTTTCTGGCATCGCTTAGTCTATCAGCAGTGTTTGCTCTTTTAGCCAGCTCCGCATTTGCAGCCGTAGCTGATTTATCCAGTTTATTGTCCTTTAACCATTTAGTTCGGTTGGCCAGCTGGCGAGTGGGTACATTATCGATACCATTTTCACCCCCCAATACCGGATCGGATGTTTCCCATTGATAAATGCCCTCTTCCCAGAACGAAGTTTCTTTTAAATTTGCCATTAAATCATTCCTTTGTTAAACAAAGTTTCTTTTAAATCTGCCATTAAGCAGTTCCTTTAGTAAATGAGTCATCACACTCCACCACTTCATTGTGCTGCAATAGCACCTAGCTGGATTTGATGATATGCTTTCACTATCAACAACAAAGAAAGATAGTAAAATATGAAACAAGTTCTATTTATTTTATGTTGCTGTATGTCTTTATCTGCTTGTGGAAGCAGTACAAGTGGTCTTCCACAAAACTGTCAGGATGTATTTAAGCGCTGGGATGAATTAATTGTTAAGCTTGAAGCTAACAGTAATATTCCCTCTTCCTATGTGCAGCAGGAAAAAGAGGAACGCTTACGTATGCTGAAGTTAGCTCGAAAAATTGAAACCCAAAAACAAGCAGGAATTTGCGAGTTTGCCAGACGTGCTGTTGATGAAAAATTGCAGGCATTAGCTTCGGGTCCTGATGGTCTTAACGAGCATATTAAAAAAATGGAAATAATGTATAACCGTAAATATGAATAAATTTAAAAGCACTCAATCTAATCTTTATTGAGTGCTCAAATTTATCACATAAATCCTGCTGCTTCATAAAGCGCAATTTGTACAGGAGACTTATAACCTACGGCTGCACTATTAACTACAGCACTGTACTGTCTATTGCCACGCAGAACGCCAATCCAGTCTGAGGCATGTGCATCAGCCGTATCTAATGCGACTTTTATAAGCTCAGCCCATGAACTATAAATTTTACTATAAAAAATCTCAAAAACTGCATGAACGCCGATCATAGCTGTAGAACCATCTCGGATTTTGGTGAGCACCTCATCCATCAGGCGAATTACATCATCGCTTATATTCTCGATACTGTTACACTGCATCGAACCACTCCACAGCGTATTAATTATCATGACATATTCGGATTTCAATTGATTATTAATCATAATTTAACTCCTTTTCATTGTCTTGTAGAATTGAGCGAAAAACATTGTTTTCAAAAAAGAATTTAACGTACAGGATTTGTGTGTACTATTGGTTTTTAAGCTGCCTACCGAAGTAGAAGTCATTGCAAAACACTGTACTGCTTTCCCATTGATAAACGCCTTTGTCACAGAACAAAGTTTCTTTTAAACTTGCCATTAAGCAGTTCCTTTGTTAAACGAGCCATCGCGCTGTGCCAGTCCATTGTGTTGCAGCGGTACGGCGGTATAGTCCAGACTAGCCAGCACGCAGCGCGCCGGCGCAAAAGCAGCCAGCGTATGCCGCAATAAAGCGGCCTGTTGATTGGTAATCGGTCTATTCAGCAAAATACGGTAATGTGCCCAGTAAGTATTATGTCCATGCACATATAAACCGGAGCGCAGAATATTACCGTTGTGCTGTTGATGATTGAGTCCTTCAATAATGGTGATTTCACCAAAGCCGAGACGGCGAACAATTTCTCTGAGTGACCAAGGCGTGCCCTTGCTGCGATGCAGTTCGTATGCCCCTTTTATCAGTTTGCGTTTGGCCTGATCGCTTTCTGCCAACCAGTAACCATTTACACCAAGAATACAGTGGCTTTCAGCCTGCAGCTCAAGATGATCTGCTAGCACTAAATTTACCAGCCGTGGCATCAGCTGTGGCGTACTGATCAGTTCCAGACGCAAGCCCAGAGCAGCCAATGCCTGCATGCGCTGGTCTCGCTCAATTACTGTGGCATAAGTCAGCTTAGCCATCCACAGCCTCCTCTGCTATGGTGAGGTCTAAGTTAGTGCAGTGCGCCCATGTACCGGCTGCAACCGTAGTCAGTTCAAGTCCTGGCGTCGACACGTTATAGACACCATCAACCTTCAATAAAGACTGAATTACCAGTGGTACTACATCTACCCCTAACCGCTGCTCCCGACTGCTTTGATATTGCTGCCATGCAGCTTTAGCCGCAGCCAGTACCGCCTGAGCATCAGCACCAACAAACAAAGTTAATGTTGCCGCAACCTGATAATTGAAAATTTTTGGTGCACGTACAACTACCTGATCACATAACGGGCGTACACGCTCATTCGATAGTGCTGTCTGTACCTGATGAATCAGCTCCATTGAAGGCAGCCCGGTTTTAGTAAGTATGGTTACTGCCACTACACCACCTAAGGGCTTGCCCTCTTTATCCGTATCGTTAGTCACATAAACATCAATAATGTCCTGACTGACCTGACGGGTAAAATACTCATAAGCACCAACCGGACCGGCCACTGAAAACGATTCTGGTGCCAGTAGAATGCGTATCCGATAGGCATCATCACTTTCAACATCCACACCACCACTTGAAGTGGTGATATTGCTAACTTTGACCTCAGCAATATCAGACAGATGGTCTGCTAAAGTATTAATCTGCCCAGCTGACCAGCCATTTCCCACCACCCCAGTTGACTGACAGACAGCAACCAGCTCAATGCTGCTATTGGTAGCAGTAAGCAAACCTGCTTCAACAGTGGCAAATATCAGTGAATCTACAGTGACTCTGGTTCCTTTTGGAATCACCACCTGTTCTTTGCCGGCCAGTTTGGCCTGAAAACGCAACGTTGTTTGTGCCGGCTGTGCCTGCAAACGCGGGGTATGAACATCATCTCCGCATAAATCCAGCATCAGCCCAGTAGCGAAGCGCACATGCTGCTGCCGGTAAGCTTCATTGACCTGCTGCCGGGTGAGTGCCTCACGATAGGCATAGGTATTAATCAGCAAACGCTCAATATGCGCCGGCTGTAATACCTTGCCAGTACGATTTTGATAATCTGTTATCGTATCGGCCAGAATGGTTGCCAGATCATCTTCAACTATTTTTACATCCGCCCGCGCGAGCTTAGTTAAATCTGTCATTTACGTACCAATCCAATATCTGTTTGATAAATTTCACCAGCTACCTCCTCAGCTATACGCCAGTAGACTGTTATCGTTAAATTAGGTGCATGACCCGCAAAGCCAACTCTTTCCACTACCACACGCTTTTCCCATGTTTGAATGGCCAGAATCACCTCTCGCGTCACCCCGGGAATAAATACATCTTCGGGCATATCCAGATAATCCAGATGGCTGGAACCAAAAGTCGGGCGGGTTACATCGCTTCCCTTACGTGTCATCAGAATATTCAAAATACATTGATTTATATCATCAATGCCAGTCACAATATCGCAGCCACATTCCAGTGGTGCTAACTGCCAGTGGCGAGTGCGCGGTGTAATTGTCATAACGCTTTTCCAGTAATAAAAAATCCCTGCCATCAATGACAGGGATAAAAATAGGTTTGAATAAGCTGTTAGCAGAACATCAGTCTGGTGTACCAGTATGACCACCCGAAGTCAGGTCAGGATGAGTATGACTCTTAAGACTTTTACCATCTGCCACCACATCGCCACCTTTAACCTTAATCGTGCCAGCAATCGATGCGGCAGCACTGCCTCCGCCAGAACCAGCCATACCACCTTGATAGGTTAACTTTCCCTGTACCAGTAAACTGCCTGTAGCTGTAGTAGATGGAGCATCCAGCGTAATATCACTGGCTTTAACCAATACCGTATCTGCTTCAACCACCACGGTACCGCTGGTCTGAACACAAACCTCGCCACTTTTACGATCATGACTGATTACCGTACCATTACTAAACTGTTTCACCCACATATCATTGCTCTGTGCCGGTGCGGTATCACTCTGATTATACAAAGCACCCAGTACCACCCCACTCTCACCGCGGGCATCCAGAATACACGCTACCAGTTCACCCACATCTGGCAAAGAATAAAAACAATTCCCGCCAGCGGCAGCAGTGAGCATCGGCAACCAGTCTGTATGCATATTCTCCAGTGCCGGAATATTCACTTTAAGCATATGCCTGCCGGCATCAATGGCTTCCACAAGACCAAACTGTAAAGTTGCCCCAAATTCATACAGTTTCTGCATATTTTTCCCCCGTATCTGCATCATCAGCAATGTATTCAATCATGTTAATTTCCAGAGACGTGGTATAACCAGAACTACGGCTTAAGTTGTGGCCTGCCTGCTTAATCTGATAATTTCCCGACATTTTGCCATAACCGCTCAAGCGGATAATCTGGCCAGCCACCAGCTTCACATTGCCAAACAACTCCAGACTACCCGTTACCTGACACTGGCGCGCATCAGTAAGTGCAGCATCTGCACGTGCAGTGAGCTGCTGTTGTGATTCCCCTTTATTGGCCACAATTTTCAACATATCACCACTTGCGCTCAGCTTACTTTGTGCCCGCAATGGCTGCCCCTTTCGCTTGACCGTACGTACCTGTTTGGCTTTAGTATCATAACCACAAGCCATTACCTCGTCTGGAACACCTTTAAGCTGATCACGAAAACATGCAGACTCCACATCTTCCGGCAGCAATACCAGTACAGGTTCCTGTGCCGTTAATTCCGTATTGGCAATAAAGGCTAAAGTCTGGTCAACAATCTTAAAAGTATAGCCAAACTGCTTTGCCAACCGTGCCAGAAATTCCACATCACTTTCCTGATACTGAGTAATACGTTCAATCTCCAAATTGGCAATCGAATTTTTCAGCACCAGCTGCAATCTTGCCGCCACCTGCTGCACAACTTTTTCCAGAGTTGTTTTCTCATATGCTCTTGGCTGTAAAGTGCGGCTGGCACGGGTAATTCCCGTGGAAAGGGCTTTCAAAGTGATCACATTAGGTTTGAACGCATAATCAATATCAGCAATCTCAAAATTGCCCAGATTTACCATACCGGTAAACTGATCTCCCAGCATAAACGACAGCATATCGCCCTGATCCGGATACCAGCTTCGTAGCCATTTGCCATCGGTATCCTCAATCGATACCGACAGTTCATCCGACTGCTCGCCCAGATAATCCGTATAATTAATACTGAGCAAATAAGGCTTGATGGCCAGAGTAATATCTTTCTTTTCATAACCTATAGTGAAATCCGGCATCGTAACTGGATGAGTTCGCCCCAAACTGGACACCCCTGTCAGTAGGCTCAACGCATCCATGGTGGCATATCCTCCTGCGCTGTATGAGTATCCGATTGTATGACGGGGATCAGTACCGTCAGATTGGCAGCAAACTGTTCAGCCAGTGGTAAATGCGGATTAGCAGCAATCAGCCGGTCAAGCATCGTGGCATCACCATAATATTTCTGTGCAATCAAATCCCAGCGATCCCCTTCACAGGTCTGGTATTGCAAAACTGAATCAACCATAATCAGGCCTCATCCTTTCTGGCAGCCAGCCATGCCGTTAACGACTGAGCACCGGTAGTTGCATTGCTAATACTGTCCTCTACCATGGATAACAGTTTTTCACTATTATCCAGCCAGTCTCCCCACTCACCACTGTCATAGCCACTTTGTATCAAATTCACACATTCTGTCAGCTGATGCGCAGCCTGACCGGTATATGACAGAAAATCTGCCGCACCGGACAGATCACCAAACCATGCACCAACCTCGGGCAAAGTATTCAGCTTACTTAGCGTTTGTCCGCCAACAGACAGCGCATCGGCAATCATACCCAGCCAGCCAGAAGTATCATGTTGCACAGTACGCGCACGCGTGATCAGGTTCTGAATCTCAGTAACATTTTCTTCTACGGCATGATAAATACGTACCCCTGTCTGTACCGCCGCCGCAACCTTGTTAACAACCCCTTTAATCGAATCCGGCATAAAAGAAAGCAGCGGATTCTGACCCTTCATGATGCCCGGCGTTGGTAACGGATTATTCGGATCACCTACAAACTCAAGCAGCTCAACACTGATTTCACGCGCGGCAGTACGTCCCTGTGCATCCTGAATCAAAGTAGTACTACTCAACTGCTGAATCACAAACCAGCCAACAAAACGACCCGAGCCAAACACCAGCGCCAGAGCCTGCTGTGCTTCCTTGGCCTGAATCAATGCAGTATAGGCACTATCCGGATTACTCAGCTTCCAGTGCAGCAACATACCAAAACGGATGGTAGTCAAATCATTGCCGGTAGCCTGTAGGCGCGGACGACCGGCCAATACATCATGTTTAGCAAAAACAGCACCATGCGTTTCTTCATAACTGTTGAAACTATCCAACACTTCAAAGCGAATATCTCCTAGCATTGCATACATCAGTAACTCCTTAACTCTTTTGCCTGCATCATGCGCCGGTACATCTGTTCAAATTCGCGCTGACTCAATGCCAAAGCCTGCTGAATCACCGAACGGTCTGCGTTGCCGTTAACCTGAATAGTCGGATTAAAATTAATGGTTACTGCACTGGAATCATGTCCTGCCGGATAGCGATTCTGGGCAAATTCTGCTGCATTTAGCTGCATTTTTTCATTAAGCTGAGCAGTCAACGTACCAGAACGACTTTTGAATTTCTGCTGTAAGCGCTCAGCAACCAGACCGATTGCTGTAACCGGTTTATCTGCCCCGAGATCAAGCCCCAGATGCATACCTTCCATCAGCGAACCGCCTATGCTTTTAAATACACGGCTAGGTGAATTAATCCCCAATACAGATTTAGCCTTATTAATAATCTTACTGGCGAACTCACCTACTGCATTAACTGCCCTACTGATACCCTCAGTAAAACTTTTAACCAGACTATCAATAATATTGCGTCCAAACTCACTGAATTTTGCAGGTAAATCCTTAAAAAATTTCATTCCTGCTTCAAATTTAGTTTTAACGGTATCCCATAAACCAATAAAAAAACTTTTAATTGGTTTCCAGTACTTATAAATCAGAAAAGCAGCTGCACCAATTGCCAGTGCAACCAGCCCTATAGGCGTCATCAGAAAAGCCCGTCCTACAGCTATAATTCCCTGACGTAGCAGATTCAACACAATACGGCCTTTACCCAATGCACTGAAACCCCTGCCCAGACTGGAAAAAACCCTAAACAAAGGTTTTACTACCTTGGTAATCAGGCCAAATGACTGCACAATTTTCTTAATTGGCGCAATGGCAGTACGCCCTATAGTGGAAAATGCCTTTTGCAATAAACCCAGTGCAGAGCGCCCCTTATTGAACACCTTAAAATTCTTGCCCACACCAGCCAGCCTGCTGCCAAAAGACAACAGCTTCTGGCGCAATGAACCGGCAGATTTTCCCACAGAGGTAATAGCAGAACGTAAACGCTGAAATACCGAACCACCCTGCTTCAGGTCACGCGCAAGCTGAAAACGGGCAAAAATAGTACGCAATAGCGCCAGCGGACCAGTAACCATGGTAATAGCATAACGAACCAACAGCAGCGTCATCCGTAACCCAGTCAAACTTACACCGAAAGCCACCACAGATTTAATCAGCGTGGGATGCTTCTGAATAAAAGGCAATACCGTATTGAGCAGCACATCTTTGGCTACCTGAGCAAAAGTATTAATATCAGGTGCCAGCGTGGCACCAAAAGCATTGCCTACCTCAATCACTGCATCGTGTAAATTATCCATACTGACAGCAAGTGTATTAACCTGAAGCTGAGCTCGCTGATCCAGCGAAGGCTGATTACCCATTCGGGTTTGCATAGTGACAAAACCGGCACCTCCTCCCTGAGCTGCGGCAGTGGCAATCTGTCCACCTTGCTTACCGAATACCGCATCCATCATATTCAATGCAGCACGGTCACCATATTTAGCCTTAACTTTATTAAAATTCGCTTCCAGCTCACCTACAACCACATGCATATCTTTAAGTGAGCCGTCTTTATCAAATAAATTAAACACCACACCAGATTTTTGCATCATCTGGCGCATTTCAATACTCATTGCAGCAGTAGCCTGCTGCATGGCTTTTGGCCCCTGTGCCAGCCTGTCCAGAAATTCCCCCATACCGTCAGCCGCCGCAGACTTACCGACACCGCCGTGTATTGCCATCCCCTCCAGAGCATATATTTTCTGCTGATTCTGTAAACCGGTCAGATGCAACCTTTGTAAAGGTGAAGCCATAGCAGCCTGAGATTTTTCAATATCTTCCAGACTCAAACCCACAGAATGCGCAACCTTCTGCACAGCATCCAGACCAGCGGACAATTCCGTATCTTTCAGCTTATAAGTCTGCATCAACCCCTTGGCTACCGAAATATCCTCAATTTTCTTGCCAAATAACACATTAAAACTGGCAATTGTCCTCATCCCCCCCTGCAATACCGCATCATCAGACATATTGGCCAGCTTCATATTAGTAGCAAGGCGAGTATAATCATTTGTATTACCCTGCTGCTCAAGACCCAGTTGCATAGCGTGGGCATTAATCTGATTAAACCTGCCCATGCTGCCATCTTTCTGCATCATAGCCTGTTTCAGCCCAGTTTCCGCCGTTTCCCGTTCCATATGAATTTTCACCGATTTCTCAACCGGCTTCATCCAAGTTTTAAGGGTACTTTTGGTTTTCGCTAATTCCTCACCAATTTTCTTGCGCTGCCCCAGAATTTTGTTATGCCTGTCTACTGCCTCAGATAACCTATTCTGAGCACTAATTGCTTTCGCAGTTGCTGCAGACAAATTATCCAGAGATTGGATTTTCACAAGTAAACCCTGTACAGACCGCCCCATCTCCTCTATTTTTCTGGTTGCCACATCAATAGCAGAACCAAAGGCCTTAACAGAACGTTGTACCTCACCAAAATCAGAAACAAATCCACTATCCATAACGGCACCAATGTATTTCATCCAATAACTCAAGAGATACTGGAATTCACCCACTTATTATTTATTATTCATATAAACCATAACCGTTAACCCATCACCAGTTCACAGCGTCTGCTGCAAACCAATACTGAATTAACGGTACTGTCACAACGGGCAGCAACCGCTTACAACTTACTGTATTTAGCCTTAATCTGTCGGTTAGCCTGTTGCTGCCATTGTAAAATTTCATCCAGAGACATCTCATCAATATCTGCCGGAGAAAAACCAAACCACCACGCTAAATCCGCAGCAGCCTGATAAAAACCATCCCAATCAGTGAGCACCCAGACAAAACTGACGCACCAGCGTGTAGTCCTCCCACGACAGCTCATCAAAATCTTCACTTTGCAGGCCTGAAGCCATAGCCAAACAATGAGCTTCCTGCAATACCGCATTATCCGGATACTGCTCAGCAGCACGTTTAAAATCCTTAACCCGTACCCGGCGCAGCGTTAGTTCCGTTACCACACCATTCGGCGTTTGCAGCGGTTCTGCCAGCTTAATAACCTTACCCGTACCTAATTGTTCTTGCAGCTGTTGCGCTTCAGTTTGTGCCATATCTATTCCTTGAATCATCAATAAATGCCGAAATCATTCAGCGTAAAAAAAGCATTTCAACCATAAAAAACGCCCACCCTGATCAACAGAGTGAGCATTTAACAACATCATCACCAATTGCAAATAACTACATACCGATATTTGCGCGCATCTGCGCCAGCATGTCCACACCATTTACCCGATACTGATTAGTAAACGCGTTGTAATACAAAACTTCACGGCCGGAAACCGTCTGATGAATTTCCGTAGCCTGAAAAGTACTGGCAAACTCAGCTTTTTCTTTTGGTTTATAAGTCCCTAAAGGATTCTTGCTGAACGTAGCCATCACCATCACCACCATCGGTACTTCCGCGGCCAGACCTGAGGCATTAAATGCCTGTACATTGGCACGTACCATCAACTGGCACGCCTTAAACGGGTTATAAACCTTAGTGAACACATCCGGATAAAAACTGTTCCAAGTAATTTCCCCTTCCAGCGCCTCAATACCGCTGGGCAGCTTTACCGAACCTACCAGCCCCAAACCCTTAGTTTCTGTCTGTCCAACAGAAATATCCGGTAATTTAAACTGACTGGCACGGCCTAACTGACTATTACCATTAACATAAACATTGGCATTATAAATTGCATTAAATTCTGTCATAACTGATTCCTAAGCGGCAGACTGATTACTAATCAAATTAGCCAGATAAGTACGGGTCATCACACTAGTATTAGTGATACGTTCTGCTGGCAGTTTAGGTGTATAGTCATACTTGATTGGTACCTGCCCTTTACTGAAAGCATCAGCCAGATCATAGTCATAATCCAGACTCACACTAAAACCAACAATACTCTTAAGCGTACCCAAATAAGTACGTACCGTACCTAGCAGACTGTCAATCAACGCATCATCAATAGGCAAATCAATATACTGCAACTGCGCACGTCGAATTGACTCATCAATCAAGTCACCAGTACGCTGAGCGGTTTCAAAATTCTTAATGTGCGTTACTGTCGGAAAACAGGCCAGACGGTTACCCCATAAGCGAAAGCCCGTACCATAGCTGTTAAATACCGTAGTAATCCCCTTCTCATTCAAGCGATTGGTTTCCGCCTGCGGGTCATCAATCCGTGCTGTCAGCGACACTTCCATACCGGTTACGCCCAAAAGCTCACGGTTGGAAATACTGAACCAGTAGCCCTGATTCACATCAGTTTTCATACGCAAACCGGCAGCATGCGTAGCCAAACTTTCCAGTTCGCCGCTGGAACCAGTAACATATGGATAAAATAACTGCGCGCGATCTGAAGAAGTCTGGAAATTAATATTTCCAAGCGAACCGCGTCCCTGAATTGCCTGCGCCAGTGTAGTGCCTTTCGGAGCCGCAATGTAGGCAATTGCTTCCAGCTTATCAGCCAGCGTTACCATCGCTGCGGCAACAGCCGCATCTGCATCATATTGCGGCACGATCACAATCTTCGCATCCGCACCCAGACGGGTAAAACCTTCAGTAAGCAGTTCCATGCCTTTGCGCTTACCGGTTGCCGCTTCATAGCCACCGATAATATCCGCTACCGTTACCTTGCTTGGATCAAGATAAGTATAGGAAATCGACACTTCCGCACGCGGCTGCGCAAAAGAAAACTCACCTGTTTCCTGATTCAGCGTGTAATCAGTGCCTTCAGACAAAGTCTGATTACCTGCCTGTACCGTAAAACCAGCCTGTATCGCCGGATGCGCTGTTTTTGCCATCAACGTATCACTGTCGATAACCAGAGCTTCAGAATCAACAACCGTTTTATGTTTGGCCGGATCCAGCACATTGACCACATAGGCCACACCAGACTGATAACGCGTCCAGATATTAGCCGCATCAGGCAAAGTAAAACCAGCTCCCGTTACCGAACCAAACTGACTAAAATCCTTAACTGTCTGACACACCGTCAATTCATTTACTGCACCAGACATACCCGTACCGACAATCGCCGTAATCGCCCCGTCCACGGTATAGACCGGACTACTGCCGCCATCAATACGGATTGTTTCAACACCATGCAAATAAGCTGCTGCCATGATGATTTTTACTCCTTCGAAGTTACAGATTGTGAAATAGCTTTGGCCTTAATCTCACCACGAGTTGGTATCGATTTGACCAGATTTTGCTGATTAACCACCGGACGCCGTTCCACCTGAAGCGTCTCAGTGCGAGCGCATAACCGATAGCGCCAAACTCCATCGGCCTCCCCCAGAAAGCGCTCACTCAACAACCGGATTTGCTGGCAATGGTCAGGCTGAAAGCCCACCAGAGCCAAGCGTAAAGAATCAAGTAAATCCAGCGCACCCTGTTCGCCACCCAGAGCACGTGTAAAAACAGTAAACCGTAACTGCAAACGCCGCTCCTGCGTAATCAGGTCAGTAGTACATGGGTTGCTGAATTTACTGCGCTGATAACCAATCAGCACTGCACCCAACGGATGAACAAACTGATAATTCTTAAAATTATTTGGCATCAGCTGCACTGAATAATCCGGCAGAGCCTGCTGAATATGCGCCAGCACATTGTCTAGAACCGAACGGGTTAAACTCATCCTCCACTCCTCATACAATACCGCAGGCACAAAAAAACCCTCACAACCAAAATTGTGAGGGCAAAATTTTTAGCGGCTAAAATTAACTACAACTTAAGCCTGCCAGCAAAAATAAATAAAATAATCAAATAAATCAGAATATCGACTCTGACAAACCAAACATAAAACCAATACGGCCAACCCAAATACCAGAATATCAATAAAAAGTAGTCTGGAGTAAATACAAAACATTTAATGCCAAAAGCATTAAATGTAACATTCACAAAAAAAGCTGCTTTAGGCAGCTTTAAATAATCAATCTGGCGGAGAGGAAGGGATTCGAACCCTCGATACGCTATTCACGTATACACGCTTTCCAGGCGTGCGACTTCAACCACTCATCCACCTCTCCGTGAGAATGGAATTGCGCGCATTATAACGAGAGCGTAACTTTCTGGCAAGAGCTTCAGCAACAGAGCACTTATAAAATCAGCGATAGCAATCCTGCCGCAATCAGTGGCCCCACCGGCACACCGCGTAAAAAAGCCACCCCGATAATGGTACCAATCATCAAACCAGTTACAATTGTCGGATTGACCTGCATCAATTGCACCCCACGTCCACCAAGCCAGGCAACAACTGTACCCACTACCACAGCAGCAATAGTTTTCCAGCTAGTTACCAGCGCAGCAATCTGTGCCGGCTGCACCTTGCCCGTAATCAACGGTGCCAGCACACCTATCATCAGCAGCATAATACCCAGTTGCAGCCCATACTTTTCCAGTACCGGCGCATATTTAAGTAACGGCGTTTGCTGTACCAGCAAAATAATTAACGCCGAAATGGTTACTGAAGGATTATTTCCCACAATACCCAAAGCCACAAACAGCAACAGCAACAAAGCATTTGCATTACTTGCCCAGAAAGACATATCTATCCCCTGCTTAAAGATTATTGAAAATAGTTCCCACATGCGTATCCAGTCAACATCACAGCTGACCGACACAAAGGTGTCAAACAATAAACCATAATCAAAGCATGAGCAAACTCAAACATCTTTGCTTGAAGCCTGTCCCACTTCATGAGGATTTAAACGCGCCTCATCTTCCTGCCCCAACCCCACCAGACTGCGCAAACGCGTCATATAAGCATTCACATCCAGTCCCTGTCCATAGCGTTGCACCTGCCAGATCGTTTCTGCCAGCGCCTCAATCATATCGTGTTCTGCTTTCACCCAGTCACCCGCATATCGCTCACACAAGCGCTGATGAATAGCTGCAATCCCAAACGGCTGATCAATCGCAACCTGTTCCTGTACCGATAAATGCAGCGACAAATGCAAAAAAGGATTTGTTTCTCCCTCTTCCGGCCGCCATGTTCGAGTGAGAAACTGTTCAACATTTTCCAGATAGGGCGCATATTCAGTATGCGCAGCAATAATCCGCAAAGCCTTCTGCTGCAACGCATCCAGCAACTGTGGCTGTTGACGCTTACGCCATACATCCGCAAAAAAAAGGCGCACATCATCCGTATTGACATCGTACATAACAGCATTCATTCCAAACAAAATAATGCAAATTATAAATCAATACTGCCAACACCGATAACATCCCATCAGCTAATCAGATAGTATAAAATCAGCATGAATCTGCTTTATCCGTAATGACAAATTCATATATCAACAAATTGCCAGAGTAAGATTTAATCATTTTTATATAACTATGCATATACACCAAAAATAAAGTATAATTGGCAGACCATCTGGGGGCGACCTTGGTTTCGACGGGGGTTGCAAAGCAGATGCGTGCATACCGGGGTCTCAGATTCCCGTAAAACACTGAATTTATATAGTCGCAAACGACGAATCTTACGCTTTAGCCGCTTAAGGCTAAACGTTGCAACGGTTGGCCAATGGGCCGTGTGAGGTAACTCACCGCAACGACATTTACATTGGCTGGTTCAATGCCGTGTTGTCTGGCATTGAACAAGATTTATGGCAACTGGTTTACAAACAGCCTGTCTGTCGGCGGTTTGTGAATAAGATTCGAAGTTGGCAAGACTAAGTATGTAGATCGCTCTGTAGAGGACTTTCGGACGGGGGTTCGATTCCCCCCGCCTCCACCATATATCCAGTCTATTGTTTTAGACACGATATCTAAATTCATTAACCGCTTTACTGCTCTAGCGATTTGGTCTGCGTATACGGCAAAGTAAAAGACACGATAAACAACTTATCTTTTCCAGAACGCAAAAAAGCTCCCAATTAGGGAACTTTTTAATCAGCTGTTTAAGGTGAAGCATACCTATTAATTGAACTAATCATAATTTATTTCTTAGCTTAAGTCAATAAACAAATTATAACATTTTGAAATTAAAATAAATTATTTATATTAGTATCAATTAATACTATATTAAATATATTATCATACTCAAAATCTTATTATCAGCTCACTTAACAGATACACATCATAGCAAATCAGTCTTTACAAACCAAAATACAACATATTCGCATAAAAAATAAATAGGGAAAGCTAATTACAGAATCATCTGGTAAATCAACTATCATATTGGTAAATTATCTGCTTAAATGAATCACGTATCAGACAGAATATTTTCCATACTGAGCCTCTCACTCTATCAAAATCAACCTGTGTAAAAATTTAGTTTTACTGATGGATCAAGCAAATCATTCTGATATATCTAAATTCAGATCCATAACAAATTTATGCAACGGAAAATTTAACAGACTTACATATCAACCGATACAAACAGTATACAGATATACCCCAAACCGGCCTGTTATATCTCAAAATGCGGGTAATCCTTACTTTTTTTCCAGTCACCACCCCACTTAACTCTCACACCCAATTCAGTAGCAGCTTGTTTCATGGCTGCGGCAATCATGTGGAATTTTTTTAAATCATTCCAATCAACCGGATAAGGAATCAAATCTATCGCCTTACCAGTAACATGTTTACTTGCAAATGGATTATTTAACCATGTTACCTTACTCAAGCTTGGCTGTGCATATTTGACAGGCACTCCTTTCACGCTACATTGCTGTGCTGTGCGCCCTTTGCCATAATTAATACAACACTGCTCACGCGTGCGCACACCTTCAGTGACCATAAAATCCTGATTAGTCAGCTCAATTGCCCGTTTCACTACACTAACCAGACCAGCATCTACCCCATATAAACGTTGCAATGATCGATTACTCAATTTATACATTTTTATTATCCAAAAAAAAGCAGCCCTCAGGCTGCAAGATACTTACTTATAATTATTCCTTTGTTGAATCATTACTATCAACAAACCGCTCTGCTTTTTTACTTACAATATTAATTATGCGCTGTGCCAGTGTTGGTGCAGCAGCCTTGAACGCATCCAGAAATGACGTTGTTGACATGCCTGCAAATACGCCGACACCAGCAAAAAGCCATGGACGGTTTTGCGGGAAAAAATAATCAGTTACTGCAGCAGCCAATATCATTCCCAATATGACAAACAAAATCGTCATAAACCAGCCATAGCGTTTGTAATCGGTAACCAGTAAAGAACCAGCCAGCCCACCCATTAGCGCAAATAAAATACAGACCGAAAAAGCATCTTTTACTAACTCCATACTTTATCGTCCTTTATGTTTCAAATCTTCAACCCGTTTTGTATAGTTGATCAGATTACGTCCCGCCAGTGCACACACCACGGTTAACACAGGATAAGTAGTCATGCCTGTTGTCAAAGGTGGATATGATGCCCAGAACGTAGCGGATATTACAGCCCATATCAGCGCAGATAAAATCAGTAAATAGCCAGAAAGTACGCTACAACGATTTGATTTAAATATCGCTATAATTAACTGTAACAATGCTACCCCAATCAATAATACCGCCAAAGTATACGGATGTAATAACAGAAAACCTTTATATAGTTTCAGATTAAAAACCTCACTGCCACCCAATAAAAATACGCCGGCAAAACCTATCATAATCAGTGCACTTGTAACGGTAATCACACGTGTACCTGTATAAAATAACCATTTTTGCAATTTATCCGGCAAAAATCTTAAATCCAGAAGTGAATGAAGTAACTTTAATACCAATTCCACATTTTTCATAAATCAACCATTTAACCCTCAAAAACAAAAAAACTGGCTAAAAACCAGTTTTAATATTTATAAATATTAGAATATTCATTTTTAGTACACTTTTTCAAACTTGTTATCTGAATTTTCCTTTCATTTCTTGTCTGGATAATAATTATTTTTTTACTAAATAATCATTATCAATTAACATAATCTTTTATATTTAATATATAAATAATTCTAGTATATTCATAGTTAAATTGCAGAAACATAATAGCCATACCCTCAAGCATCCTGATTTTAGATGCGTTCACAGTATGGCTAGAACTCAAAAAACCATTTTCCGAGTTAATCAGATCTTTACATCAACTTAGCCAGATAAGTACGTGCCGAATCCTTGGCTTCAGATTCAGGCATTTTTTCAAACAATGGTAAAAAGGCCTTATGACATTTATTAAATATCTGATCCATTTCATATGCAAATTCATGAATTTGTGCTTCATATTTGCTACCGAGAATACGAAAAGCTGGAAATAAATGCTCATACATCAGGCGCATCTTCTGGGAACAAGCGAATGATTCATACAGATTAACCAGCGCGGTAGACGGAACATTAAGCTCATCATTGCACGTTTTATCTGATTCCGAGCTGCTTATGCTGGCTTTTTTAACTGCAACGCGGCTTAACAAACAAATAACATCTACAAATTTAGATGAAGGTACTTTCTCATAACTTACACCAAAGCGTGTTTGCACAGCCTGCCATAAGGTCATCGCCAGCTCAGCCTGTTTTTCTTTAGCAACAGCTAAAACAAGCTGTCTATGTAAAGCCTTGATAATAGAAATCTGGTTAGGTAGTAAACTCGGACAATCTTTTTTATCAGCAATTTCTGCACCACAATGTGGTTTTTTGATAGTTCGTGGCTTGTGCCAGTGAGCCTGAATAGTCTCAGCACATTCATTCTGATAAGCTAGTACCAGCTCTTTCAGGCTATCTTTGACTTTTTTTGGATTGATACTCTGTAGCCAATTAGTCAGTTTCTTTAAAGGAATCACCAAAATTTTTTTAGTGCCGTTTTTAACTGGAATAGACAAAAATCCACATCCATATTTTTGATAGCACCCCCTTAATTTGCGGTGCTGAGTTGACCAGTCCAGACCAATACCGTTAACAACTGATTTCATGCATACGTAAATTGTATTTTTAACTTTAACTGTAGCGAGGCTACTCCCTAAAAAAGAAACAAATGTGATACTATTATTCATTCAAAACTCCTAATTTTAACCTTGGGATTTTTGTTTACCTAATACCTCAAAGGTGGCAGCCTTTGAGGTATTACCATTTCAGATACTAAAATTGTTAAATATATTTACAAATTTTATTTTGACCTTATATCAATTAATCGTTAATTTAAGTTGAGTTTATTTACAAATACTTTCAGTTAAATAAGTGATAGTTTTGACCCTATATCATTTCAGGTAATATACTCCTACGTGGTTATCCACTATAGCCATATTTGGCTATATTAAAATTTATAAAAGATAATTACAAGTATTTTATGGCTATTTATGACCTTTTTCTTTTCATTTAGGTATTAAATTTTATTTCTTAACATCATATTTTTTTATCATGAAATTCGCATATCAACTCAAAGCAGCCAGACTGGCAGCCGGACTTTCTCAAAAAGAACTAGCCCAGAAAACCAGTATCACCCCATCCCTAATATCCAGATATGAGCTGGGCAAAGTAACCCCCAGATTAGAGACAGTTAATAAAATTATGAAAATACTTAATTTTAAACAAACTGATTCCATATCCAATATCTATGGCAATGGTGATGCTTTTATTAATATTCCTCCTCTGTTTAATCAGAATACCTCGCTAGTAACTACACAATTATCAATTTCTAAAACAGATTTAAAGCTACATAATTTGCAAATAGATAATCTAATTTGTGCCACCATGAGTGGCAATTCCATGCAAAATCTATTAAACGATGGTGATAAATTCATCATTGATATTTCCCAGAAAAGTCTGATTGATGGCAAAATCTACGCATTCAACCAAGGAGAACTGTTTAGAATCAAAATTCTGCAAAATTTACCAAATCAGCAAATACGATTAAAAAGCTATAACAATTACGAATATCCAGATGAAATAGTAGCCATAAGTGATATTGAGCTTATAGGTCGAATCGTTTACAAAACGGGATTTTTATAAGTACATTAATGCCAATCAATAATTTTAGCAGTCTTTACTTTATTGCCCATGATTAGCTGGATACTGAATCAGGTATCCAGTTTATTCCTACTTTGAATTCAATCATAAACAATCATTAATCACGCTACATTTCATAATACCTTTATGATAATTTATGCCTAAATCAGGTAAGCAACTAAATTTAAACCAACCTCCGACGATATTTACTACTGAAGTTTGTTTGTGAATTTCACTATTCAATGTATGAATAAACATATATGCTTTAAAAACCTTAATCTCAAATTTTCAATTAAAAATAGATTACATGTCTCATGCTATTGCCAGTTGAAAGTTCTCCTACCTCATTATTAACCTGTAATCAGGTCAGAACCAAATCACCTGCTTACAAAACACATCATATCATTAAATTTGTGTAAAATAAAGTTAATTTAACAACCCACTTATTGGGTGTTTTAATGTTGAGTGGAAATCTAATAAAAAACCGGTTTCTTTAATAGAAACCGGTTAAAAAAATAGTTAATTACTTCAGACGTATAAATGATTGGTAGTATTAACATGCTCAAAATACCCAAGACGCAAAAAAGCTCCCTTTCGGGAACTTTATCTATCAGCTGTTTAAGGTTAAGCATACCTATAATGTTTTACACATTATAAAGTGTGTAGATAATGTGTCAAGAGGTATAACGAAAATATTTTTCAAACTGAGGCTGAAGTTTCATTTCTTGCCAGAAAAGCCACAGACTTTGTTCAATAGCCTGATTCCAGTCTTTACTGGAATAGCGCCTGCGCTGGTTGCGTTTAACGGTATTCTGATTCTGACGTTTATATAATGGACTGATTTTGCAATATTTGCTTGATAATGTAGAAAATGCTTCACGATTTTTGTGAAACAGGTTTCCCAGTGTGATTTTTACCATATCATATACCTCTGGCTGATAGCTCGGATAAAGTGGCTGTTGAGTATTACTGGCTGGCTTTGTAGCCTGATATTTCCATTCAATACTGCGACAATGCCCTTTTTTAATGGTATCTCTCATACAGTATTCATATGCACGCAATACAGTTTCTGCCAGATCAACTTCTATTTTATAATTTGTCATAAATACACCTTAACTAAGTGATGTACTAAAAATAATTAAGTTATACTTAACACATAATGCAGTATTTGACCTAATGTGGATTTATCTCCGGTTCATTACTGCCTTAGACACATAATGAAATCAGATTTCCATTTAACAAAAATTTAATAAGTTCATAAATTTCTCTATTCTTTGATTTCTATGATTTATTCTGAATAAATCTTTTAACAGTTATCATATTACAGCTTTATATCTATTACAATTTGCCTTATAAAATAGGTATTAATTAACTAAAAATTATGTTCATTAATCGAAATAAGCGTAATAATAAGCCAATAACTAATATAATGCAATTCATTGCCTAATTAGATATACACTAAATATGATTAGGCAAAAACTAAGGAAGATTATGTATACGGGCAAAAAATTAGGTGAAGCAATCAAATCTGCAATTGAGCTCAAAGGCGTACGCAAAGCTGATGTTGCTCGTGCTTTCTCAATTAAACCACCGTCTGTAACCAGTTGGATTCAGACTGGTCGTGTAGATAAAGCACATATTGACAAGCTGGTCTCATATTTCGCTGACGTGGTAACGCCAGAACATTTTGGTATTGGTTCATTTGAAACTAGTGAAATTTTGTTCAATGGCTACAAGGTGCCTTTGCTATCGTGGATAGATGCAGTAAAACAGTCAGACAATGATACTTTAGCTGCAATCAGTAATATCTGGGTACCGACTCTACGGAAGCCAGGAGTACAGACATTTGCACTGGAAGTTAAAGGCGATAGTATGGAACCTGAATTTACGGCAGGTGACAGAATTATTGTTGAACCCCAACAACCTGTAGTGCATGGCTGTTTTGTTGTAGTACGTGAAAATAACGCTGAGGCCATGTTCAAGCAGTACATTAATGATGGCAGCTACCACTATTTAAAACCGTTGAATAACCGCTATCCGATTATAAAAATGTCCGAACACTTTCAGATATGCGGTGTGGTGGTAGAAAAATTTAAAATATATATTTAATCTGCAATATCCGGTTTTATTTGAGTGATGAACCGATATAAAGAAATTACAACGCCGATTAGATTTAGTAACCATCTGGCAGGTATTAGCATCATTATGCTATGAAATTAGCCTAATTATGCTTGATAAGGTTGTATAAAATCAATAGTGATTAAATAATATTTGTTTAGTTACTTGATTGCTTTATAAAGATTATGAATATTTTAAAAGGCAGTACTGGATACCAGTACTGCCTTTGCGGTCATTTGCAGTGTATATTAATAACGTCTGCTTCTAACCAATTGTGCTTTGCGTTTCAGATATACTAAAGCACCAAAACCACTCCAAATATGCACCAGACGGGTAAATGGAAAGATTACAAATACACTCATCCCCATAAACAGGTGTAATTTGAATATCGGGTCAACATGAGCAATGATATTTGCTGCACCACTTCTAAAAGTAACAATGTGCTGCGCCCACTGCATCAGGCTAATCATCTCTTCACCATCCAGATGATGAGCGGATACATGAATTGTGCCTAAACCCAGACAAAGTGTTATCAGCAGCCAGATTAAAACCAGCTTATCACGCCAGGTGCTATTAGCCAGCAAGCGCGTACAGCTGAAACGGCGATATATAAGCATTAACAGGCCAATCAAAGCCAAAGTACCCATAATACCGCCGGCAATCATGGCTGTAAGTTGTTTGGTTTCATGGCTGATTCCAAGAGTATCCCAGACGATCACCGGGGTCAGCAATCCGACCAGATGACCGAAAAACAGTCCTAGTACTCCAAGGTGAAACAAAATGTTACCAATGCGCAATAAGCGCGGATACAGCAGCTGGCTGGATTCGGATTTCCATGAATACTGGTTGGTATCAAAACGAATCAGGCTGCCCAGAAAAAAAATACTGGCGGCAATATACGGATAAATGCCGAAAATAAATTGATTGAGATAATACATGCTGTCTCCCGGCTTAACTGAGTTTTTTATTGCGGAAAAATTGCACTTCCTGCACGGATGGCTGGTTTAATAGAGGTTCCAGTCCTTCTGTGGTAGGGCCAAATTTTTCCAGTGCTTCATCCATATTACGCACCGGCGCTGCCTGTAACGGCTTTGGAGCCACAGGTGACAAAGCCACCACGGCATCCATTACCGGTGCATAAACAGACTGGCTTTTATGCAGATTTTCTGCAATATAGCCGATTACATGCACAGCATCAGCTAGCAGATTCTCAGCCTCCTGCGTATCAATACTGGACAAAAACTCCAGAAACAAGGGCAGATAATCCGGCAGTTCGTTATTTTCCGGCTCTAATCCGCGTGACTGATATTCAGTTAGCAGATCCACCATTGCCTGTCCGCGGGCTCGATCTTCGCCATGCAGATGTTCAAACAGGTGAAGAGCATGGCTGCGACTGCGATCGAAGGTATCGACATACACTTCTTGCAGACTGATTTCATCGTGGGCACGCAAATGAGCAAAGAATGGTTTTAAAGCAGCAGTCTGCTCAGCTGTCGCGAGCCTATTAACAGCATCAGACAACTCTTCAGTATGCTTCAGCCATTCCTGCCGCGGATAGCTAAGTAAAATGGATAAAATCTTATACATTTCTATCCTCTTAAATTGACTGGCGGTCATTTTTCTTGCGCAGACCATGAAAAACAATCGGCGCAGCTTTGCGGGTACCAAACAGACTTTCTTTACTATGGCCATTGTGGCAGCCATCGCCAAAGGAGAAGCCGCAGCTGGCTTTTTCTTCGAAGGTATTGCTCACCAGTTCTTTATGCGCACTTGGAATGACAAAACGATCTTCATAATTGGCAATGGCCATAATTTGATACATTTCTTCAATCTGTGTGGCACTGAGTCGATGGCCAGATAATTCCTGTAAAGCCTGCTCATCTGAATAAATAGATTTACTGCGCATGTATTTACGCATATCAATCATGGTTTGTAGCGCATTCACAATCGGTTCAGTCTTACCGGCAGTCAACAGATTAGCCAGATATTCAAGCGGAATACGCATATCCTTGATTTCCGGAATCAAACCATTTTGTCCGATTACACCGGATTCAACTGCTGATTGAATGGGTGATAAGGGCGGGATATACCATACCATCGGCAAGGTACGGTATTCAGGATGTAGCGGAAACGCTACTTTCCATTCAACCGCCATTTTGTAAACCGGTGAATTTTGCGCAGCCTGTATCCAGTCGGCCGGAATACCCTGTGCCAGTGCTTCTTTAGCAATTTCTGGGTCATTCGGGTCAAGGAAAATATTCAGTTGCTGCTCATATAAATCCTGCGGATTTTCTACTGCTGCGCTCTCACTGATACGATCAGCATCATAGAGCAGTACACCAAGATAGCGGATTCGACCAACACAGGTTTCTGAGCAGATGGTTGGCTGCCCGCCTTCAATGCGCGGATAACAGAAAATACATTTTTCTGCTTTGCCAGATACCCAGTTGTAATATATCTTCTTATACGGACAACCGGATACACACATACGCCAGCCACGACATTTGTCCTGATCTATCAGCACAATGCCATCTTCTTCACGCTTATAAATCGAACCGGAAGGACAGCTTGCCACGCAGGCCGGATTCAAACAATGCTCACACAAACGTGGCAGATACATCATAAAGGTGTTTTCAAAAGCGGCATAAATGTCCTTTTGAATCCCATCGAAAAGCTTATCTTTCGAACGTTTCGCAAACTCACCACCCAGATCATCTTCCCAGTTTGGTCCCCATTCGATTTTGTCCATTTTCTGCCCAGTTAATACCGAAACCGGTCGCGCCGTGGGCGGCGTCTGCATCAATGGCGCTTTTTGCAGATGTTCATAATCATAGGTGAATGGTTCGTAATATTGATCAATAGCTGGCATATTCGGATTAGCAAAGATATTAGCCAGTATTTTTAATCTATTACCCTGTTTCAGTTTTAGCTTGCCAGAACGTTCGCGTACCCAGCCACCCTTATACTGTTCTTGATCTTCCCAGTTTTTCGGATAGCCTATACCCGGCTTGGTTTCCACATTATTAAACCAGGCATATTCCACCCCATCGCGGCTGGTCCAGACATTTTTACAGGTAACAGAACAGGTATGGCAGCCAATACACTTGTCCAGATTCAACACCATTCCAATTTGTGCACGTATTCTCATGTTTGTGTTCCTTACTTATTCTGCCACCGGCGTTTTAGCTGGTTGATCCAGCCAGTCCACCTTGTTCATTTTGCGTACCACTACCAGCTCGTCTCGGTTAGTACCTACCGTACCGTAATAGTTAAAACCCCATGAAAGTTGCGCATAGCCACCAATCATATGAGTTGGCTTCATCACTACTTTAGTAACGGAATTATGAATACCACCACGTTTACCAGACAGTTCCGAACCAGGCACATTAACGATTTTTTCCTGTGCGTGATACATCAGAATCATGGTTTCCGGTACGCGCTGGCTCACTACCACACGAGCGGTTAAAGTACCATTCACATTGAATACTTCTACCCAGTCGTTGTCCTGCAAACCTGCACGTTTAGCATCAATTTCAGATACCCAGACATGCGGACCACCGCGAGACAAAGTTAGCATTCGCAGATTGTCAGAATAGGTACTGTGAATGCCCCATTTCTGGTGCGGAGTAATGAAATTGAGCACAATTTCTGGATTGCCATTACTGTGATGGCCTTTCACATTCAGCGTTGTTTTCAGATCAACTGCTGGACGATAGGAAACCAATCCTTCACCAAACAGGCGCATCCATTGATGATCCTGATAAAACTGCTGACGGCCGGTAAGCGTACGCCACGGAATCAATTCATGCACGTTAGTATAACCAGCGTTGTAGCTTACTTTTTCACTTTCCAGACCAGACCATGTAGGCGAAGAAATAATCTTACGTGGCTGCGCCTGCACATCGCGGAAGCGGATAGCATCATCCTCGCGCGCAATCGCCAGATGAGTATGGTCGATACCCGTATTTTTGGATAAAGCCTCCCATGCTTTAACTGCTACATGGCCATTAGTTTCCGGTGCCAGCGTCAGAATCATTTCTGCTGCATCAATGGCACTGTGCAATTTTGGCTGCCCTTTAGCTACGCCCTCATGCTGAGTGTTGTTAAGCTTGCGCAACAAATCCACTTCCGCAGCTGTCTGCCAACTAATGCCTTTACCCCCATTGCCGATTTTTTCCAATAATGGACCAACAGAAGTAAATTTATCGTAAATTGCGCCATAGTCACGTTCCACTACCGTCATTTTGGGCATAGTTTTACCCGGTACAGGTTCACACTCACCCAGTTTCCAGTCTTTCGGGTCAAACGGTTGTGCCAGTTCTTCCGGACTATCGTGCATCAATGGCGTTAAAACCAAATCCTTGCGTACACCCAGATACTCTTTAGCGGTTTCCGAAAAAGCTTTGGCCAGACCACGGTAGATATCCCAGTCAGTTCTGCTTTCCCATAATGGCTTCACAGCTTCGCTCAAAGGATGAATAAACGGATGCATATCCGAAGTATTCAAATCATCTTTTTCATACCACGTAGCTGTTGGCAACACAATATCAGCATACAAACAGGTCGTGGACATACGGAAATCCAACACAGTAAGCAAATCCAGCTTACCTTCTGCAGCCGGACGTACTTTTACGTCAATTGGCTTAATGGCGTTGGTTTCATCACTCATCAACGCATTTTGGGTACCCAGCAGATATTTAAGGAAATACTCATGCCCCTTGCCGGAAGAACCAAGAATATTTGAACGCCATACAAACAGATTGCGCGGGAAATTCTGCGGATTGTCCGGATCATTACACGCCATATCCAGTACGCCAGACTTCATCTGCTCTACAGCAAAAGCAATCGGATCTTTACCTTGCGCCTCTGCTTCACGTGTTACATCCAACGGATTGCGTGCCAGCTGTGGTGCTGACGGTAACCAGCCCATACGTTCAGCTTTAACATTAAAGTCCAACTGGCTCATATTAGCCATCTGGCCAGCATGAGTCGGCGCAATCACTTCTGCCATACTCAGTTTTTCATGTCGCCACTGACTGGTGTGCGCATAGAAAAATGATGTACCATTCATCTGCCGTGATGGCCGGTTCCAGTCGGCTGCAAATGCCAGTGGTGCCCAGCCGGTTTGCGGACGCAGTTTTTCCTGTCCCACATAGTGACACCAGCCACCACCACTCTGACCGATACAGCCACACATCATCAGCATATTGATAATGCCGCGGTAAGCCATATCCATGTGATACCAGTGATTTAGACCGGCACCCACAATTACCATACTGCGACCGTGAGTTTCATGCGCATTCTGTGCAAACTCGCGTGCAACCTGAATCACCAGTTCCGGTTTCACACCCGTATGTTTCTGCTGCCACAACGGGGTATACGGCACATCGGCCATATAATCATCAGTAACGCCATCACCACCAAAACCGCGGTCGATACCATAATTGGCGCACATCAAATCAAATACTGTTGTCACCAGCATCTGTTCACCAGCAGCATTGGTTATCTGCTTAACTGGAATGTTTTTCACCAGCACTTCAGCCGCATCTTCACCACCAAAGTAGTCAAAAGACACGCCCATAATCGCATCGTGATTCTTTTCCAGTGAAATCAGTGCTTTGATTTCTGTACTATCAGATTTTTCCGCACGCAGATTCCATTTGCCCTGCTCTCCCCAGCGGAAACCAATCGAGCCTTTCGGAGCCACAATATCGCCAGTATTTTCATCAATAACCAGCGTTTTCCATTCCGGATGATTGCTCTCATCCAGCTCACCGGCAATCTGACTGGCTCGCAGGAAATAACCGGGCAACAAACGGCCATTATCCTGATTCAGTACCACCAGATTAGGCATATCAGTTAAACGGCGACAATAATCAACAAAATAAGCCGATGGATTTTGCAGATGGAATTCTTTCAGAATCACATGCCCCATCGCCATTGCCAGCGCCGCATCCGTACCTTGCTTCGGAGCCATCCAGATATCACTGAATTTCACCATTTCGCCATAATCGGAAGACACCGCTACGGTTTTTGTCCCCTTATAGCGTACTTCAGTATAAAAGTGCGCATCAGGCGTACGCGTCATCGGTACGTTCGAACCCCATACCATCAGATAATTGGCGTTATACCAATCAGCAGATTCTGCCACATCGGTCTGTTCACCCCAAGTTTGTGGACTAGACGGCGGCAAATCACAATACCAATCATAAAACGACAGCGGTACACCACCAATCAAACTCAGATAGCGCGAACCAGCGGCATAACTCACCATCGACATTGCCGGAATCGGTGAGAAGCCCATCACCCGATCAGGGCCAAACTCTTTAATCGTAAATGCATTGGCAGCAGCAATAATTTCATAAGCCTCGTTCCAGTCCAGACGGACAAAACCACCCAGACCACGCTGAGACTTATATTTCTTGGCGGATTCCGGATTCTGAGTGATACTTTGCCATGCCTCAATTGCCCCCATACTCTGGCGCTTTTCACGCCACATACGCAGCAAAGATGCACGAATCATCGGATATTTCACCCGCTGAGCCGAATAAACATACCAGCTATAAGAGGCTCCGCGTGGACAACCGCGTGGCTCATGATTGGGTAAATCAGCCCGAGTACGCGGATAATCAGTTTGCTGCATTTCCCACGTAATCAGCCCGTTTTTCACAAAAACACGCCAGCTGCACGAACCGGTACAATTTACACCGTGAGTAGAACGTACTATCTTGTCATGCTGCCAACGCTGCCGGTAAGCATCTTCCCATTCACGCCCTTCTGCCACCACCGCACCATGACCGGCAGAAAAGGTTTCTTTGGTTTTACGTAAAAAATTCAGTCTGTCTAAAAAATGGCTCATGAATTTGTGCTCCATAGAGGCCGCAGCCTCAAACAGTTTCTTATTAATTTATATTTCTTTAGCGCCATCATCAGTGACAATGGCGTAGTCACAGCAAGCTAGCAACAAGTTACTGATTGTTTACGTACATAGAACCAGTAATTAATCAGCAAACAGCTCACATAGAAAATAATAAAACCATACAACGCTATTGATGCACTGCCGGTCGCCTCAATTGAAGAACCAAAACTTTTTGGAATCAGAAAACCACCATAAGCACCAATTGCACCCATAAAGCCAAGCACCGTAGCGGATTCTTTGGTTGCATGCATTTCAGCAGACTTAGCATCACCCTGATGCAGTTCACGATGATAGAGCGAGAAAATTCTCGGAGCCTGCGCATAAGTCGAACCATTACCAATACCACTGAACGCAAACAGCAATATAAAACTACAGAAGAAGCCTACAAAATTGCCAGCATTACCGCCCATTGGTTGGAACACCAATACACCGATCACCCCAACAATCATCATTACATAGCTAATTTCCGTTAACTTCGCAGCCGACATACGATCAGACAGCCAGCCACCCACCACACGCAGCACAGCACCTACAAATGGCCCCAGAAATGCCAGCTTGATTGCATCAATATGCGGGAAAGAACGCGTAATCAGCAAAGGAAAAGCAGCAGAAAAACCAATAAATGAACCAAACGTACCCACATACAACCAGCACAAAATCCAGTTATGCATACGTTTAAAAATAACTGACTGCTCTTTCAGTGAAGAATGCAGGCTGCCAATATCATCCATACCAAACCACGCAGCCAGCGTGCTCAGCACAATAAACGGCACCCAGATAAAGCCAGCATTTTGCAGCCATACCTGCGTACTGCCTTGTGGTGTAGTAATTGTCTGTGCTTCACCGCCAAGCGCACCAAATAAACAGGTAGTAATTGCCAGTGGCACCGCAATCTGCACTGCTGAAACGCCCAGATTACCCAAACCAGCATTAACTCCCATCGCCTGCCCTTTTTCGGCTTTCGGGAAAAACAGACTGATATTCGACATAGACGAACTGAAATTCGCGCCACCAAAGCCGCACAACAGTGCCAGCACAAACATCGTACTATAAGCAGTATTTGGATTCTGTACCGCAAAACCCAATCCTAGCGCTGGAATCAGCAAACTGGCCGTAGAAATTGTCGTCCACTTGCGACCACCAAAAATTGGAATCACAAATGAATAGAAAATTCGCAGAGTTGCTCCAGACAGTGCTGGTAATGCCGCTAGCCAAAACAGCTCATTACTACTGTATTTAAAGCCAACTAACGGCAACTTCACTACCGTCACACTCCACACCTGCCAGATAGCAAATGCCAGCAGCAGAGCAGGAACCGAAATCCACAAATTCCTGCGTGCCACCGCATGACCGCCAGCCTGCCAGAACTGCTTATCCTCCGGCCGCCAGTCTTTCAAAACTTTACCCATACAAACCTCACATTATTGATGCTTCTGACTTTTTAATGAAAAATGCATCCATATTAAACTGATACATACCGTACCAAACATCAGCATAAACGAGCTGGAACGTATTCCTGTCCAGTCCACCAATACCCCAAACATAATCGGCAACAGAAAACCACCCAGACCGCCGGCCAGACCGACCACACCCGATACCGTGCCCATGTCCTCCGGAAACTCATCGGAAATAAACTTAAATACTGAAGCCTTACCAATTGCCAGTGCCACCCCTACTACAAACAGCAGCACTGTAAATACAATCGCATTTAAACCAATATGCATATCCAGATGGCCACTTACCGTGCGAATAGACATCTGCGTCTGCGGATAGGACAATAGAAAAAATGCTACCCAACATACCCACATCACCGCCCAAGTCACTTTATAAGCACCGTATTTATCAGACAGCCAGCCACCAAAAGCACGCAGTACACCTCCAGGCAACGAAAAACATGCCGCCAGTAAGGCTGCCTGCTTTAATGCAAACTGATATTCATTAACGTAATAGCTCACCATCCATAGCGAAATACCTACATAGCCACCAAACACCACCGAATACAATTGACTGTATTTCAACACCTGCGGATTTTTCATCAGCAGCAGCTGCGCTTTCAAGCTTGGCTGTTTAACATTAGCTGCCTTAGGCTCCGGATAGCTGAAAAACCAGAACAGCACCGCAATCACCAGCAGAATTACTGCATACACCCGCGGTACAGCCTGCCAACCGTAAGCTGCAATCAGAACCGGAGCCAGAAATTTATTCAGTGCTGCACCTGCATTACCGGCACCAAAGATTCCCATTGCCAGCCCCTGCCGCTCTTTGCGGAACCATTTGGCGACATACGGCGTACCCACTGAAAACGAACCGCCTACCAAGCCCAGCCACAATGCAATCCACAAAAACTGGCTGTAAGTATGCGCATATTCCAGCAGCCATACAGCTGGCACACACACCAACATCAGCAGGAAAAACACTATACGACCGCCAAACCGGTCAGCCCAGATACCAAGCGGTACCCGAATTAGAGAACCCGACAATACTGGCATTGCCGTCAGCAAACCAAACTCCGTTTCATTCAGATGCAGCTGCTCCTTAATAGGTATTCCCAGCACCGCAAACACCATCCAGATCATGAAACAAGTCACAAATGCAATCGTACTGGACGTAAGCACCGTTACAGACTTCCTGACACCAGAATCCATCCTGCCCCTCCAAAATATAATTTAGTGTAGTGTACGGAATCGCCCGCCTATATCCCATTAGTCATCAGATGCAGAAACAGTAGTTCTAAATAACTAGACAACATAATCAAAATGGTCTATTGACAAAATCAATAGACCATTTTCAATTTCAAAAATTCAATTACTCTCAAACAGTACTTATTCCAAAGCTACTTATCCATACCATGTTCAACAGCATAAACAGCAGCCTGCACCCGACTAATCACATTCAACTTGCGCAAAATATTCTGCACATGAACTTTCACCGTACTCTCTGTCACTTCCAAATTACGAGCTATCAGCTTATTACTATTGCCACGCGCTAGCCACCGCAGAATTTCCCGTTCCCGTGGTGTTAAAGGTTCTTTTATTTCATCAGCCACATGTTCCTGCTGACGCAACTGCGTAACCAGCTTACTAGTCATCTCCGGCGACAACACACTATCCCCATTAATCGCTTTCTCAATACTGTCCAGCAAAAACTCAGTATCAATATTTTTCAGCAGATAGCCACGCGCACCCAGTCGCATACATTCCACCAGATCACCACCATCCTCCGATACAGTCAGCATCAGCACCACCTGCTGCGGATTATGATTCATCATCTGCGGTAAAGCTTCCAGCCCGCGCATCACCGGCATATCCAGATCCAGTAATACCGCGTCTGGCTGCAACTGCTGCTGCATCTTTACCCCCTCCAGTCCGTCTGTGGCTTCACCCACCACCTCAAACCGCTCGCAGCTGTCAATCAGCGCACGCAAGCCACGACGAAACAGCGTATGATCATCTACTATTAGAATCCGGTACTTCTTCTCATCTATCATCATAAACTCCCAATATAATTATTCCTGCGTATGAATATACTGGCGTGGCACCATCAGCTCCACACATGCCCCACCTTCTGTTCGTACGAAAATCCTCAATTGCCCGTTGATCTTGCCGGCACGCTCTTTCATAATATGAATACCCACATGACCCTGTTGCTCCTTCTGCGCCAACGCATCTTCAGCGAAACCCACACCATTATCCTCAATCCACAGATTCAAACGATCCGCCATGTATGCCAGCCGCACCCGTACCGTATCAGCCTGCGCATGTTTACGCACATTCGACAAAGCCTCCTGCACAATAAACACCACTTGCAACTGCACATCTGATTCCACCTCATACACATCTCCTTCTACCGACCAGTCTGTCACAATATCAGTCTGCTGCTCAAAGCGCTTCATCACCCCTTGCAGCGAACTGATTAATCCTTCCGACACCAGCCGTACCCTGAAATTAGACAGCAACTCACGCACATCATCATAGCATTGCTGAATACCCTCATGGATAAAATCCAGCGTCTTAGCTGCCTGCTGGTTTTTCTCCTCCGAGAGTGCCTTTTCCAGAACCTGCACCTGCATATTCAAAAATGACAACGACTGAGCAATACTGTCATGCAAACCCTGCGCCATCAAATTGCGCTCCTCCAGAATAGCCATTTGCTTATCCAGCTCATTCAGACGCATACTCTCAATCGCAATCCCAAACTGGCTGCATACCGTCGAAATCAGGCGCTGATTTTCCTCACTCAGCGTAAAAGGCATTTGTGCAAACAAATGTAGCATACCGATTTCATCTTCTACCGACTTCACCGCAAACGTTAAGCAAAACGGCAAAGTCTGCCGCATCTGGCAACATCCATTATTTGCAGCATGAATCAGCAACTGCTGATTCGTAACCACCTGACCGGATTGCAGCAACTGCGCACAGTGTCCACCATCACAGCGGTAATCACGAAACCTATCTACCTGCTCCTCCGTCAGCCCATCCGAACCAGCTACCTCCAGCATCTGCGAATGACGATTTTTCAACTGCACCACACACGCATCTGCACCACTAAAAGCTTTCATCTTATGCATGAACACCTGCACCAGTACCGCCAGATCATGCTGCTCCTGAAACAGAGACGTCATCGCATACAGCACCGCCAGCTCACGATTGCGTTTCACCACAGCCTGAGTCTGCTCAGCCACCCGATTTTCCAGCGTGTCATATACCTCATATAACTTTGCCGCCATCAGATTAAATCCCCGTGCCACCTGCCCGAACTCATTGGCTGTACCAAGTTGCAGACGCGTATCAAAATAACCTTTCCCAATCTGACTGATCCCTTGATTCAGACGCAGCAACGGCACAATCACCAAATGATGTAACAGTATCAGTGACACTATTGCCGAGACCACCGCCATCACAAGTAACAACGCCTGCAACCAGCGCAATAACTGAATATTATGCGTATTATCCTGCTCAATCAGCAGCACCAGCTGATCAATTACCGCTGTAAACTTCTGCGCCTGAGCCAGAAATGCCGCATCGTCCAACCTGCCCTGCAAATATGCCTCACGATCACTGAAAAAATCCTGCAACTGAGCCTCAACCTTTCCCACCTGCGTCAGTAACTGCCGATGACGCCAGCCATTAATAAAACCTGTTTCATGCAGCTGCCGCAAATGATCAAGAATTGCTTTAAACTGATGCTGTTCATGCACAAACTGTTGCTCCACACCCGGAGTTTTCGTCACCAGCACCATATAAAACACCCGCTTGCGCAAGCTACCGGCTTCATTAATCGCCATCCCCTGCTCCTCCAGACGCCATGATGTATTCAGCGACAACCCTACCAGACTGGTAGCCAGAAACAGCCAGATCGTAATCATGACCACCAACACTTTAGAAAGCTTTTGCCCACGTAAAAATGACCGGTCAAATTTTTGCCACAAATTCTTCATAACAGCTACTCTCATTTATTGACAGCAATATAACTGAAAAGTTAGAATGCAGTATTGATAAATTTTTTAAATTTTTAGCTAAATTTTGTTTTAAATGCATTAAGAAAACTGATATATTAATGTTGGATTCAAAGTAACAAAAATATATTTAATTCAGTGTCAAGAATCATTAAGTAGCCCAGCTTCAAAAGCTCAAAAGTAAGATTTCTAACTTTAAGTAAGGGAGTAATTTTATGACTTTGGTATATAGCCAAAGAACGGGTATATTAAAACATAATGGAAAGTTTATAGCTGAAGGATATGCAGGTAAAGGTATTGGAAAAAATACTCCTAAGATGGAAAATATACCAAATATCGGTTTAATCCCCAAAGGTAAATTATAGAATGATTGAATTAATTCAATCACATCCTACTACAGGTAAATATTCAATAAGATTGTAACCTACTCCTAATAATAAATGTTTGGTAGAGCTGGTTTTTTAATTCATGGTGATAGTAGAAAAAAACCCGGTACAGCTTCTAGTGGATTTATTATTCTAAAACTTATATAGACAACAAATGTGGGAAAGCAATGATAGAGAAATTGAGGTAATAGAATGAAAAAAATATTAACACTAATATTTTTAGGGATGCTCCCTACTCTTTCTCATGCAAAAGCAACTGGTTGTCATTCTTGGCCTATGAATATGACCGAAGCTTGGATGCAAAATGCTGAAATTGTTGATATCCCGAGTTTAGATGAATCAAAAACTAAAATAACATTATTAGCCTTAGGAAAAAAGAAAAAGGGATTATATACACAAATTTATCATTTTGTTTTTTTTGATAGAAAAGGAAATTCATACGAAGTAATTACAAAGAATGAAGCTTCAGATGACGAGTGCTCAATGAGTGATGTAGATAGCTATTTAATATCTAAAAGCCATATCCATTAATAAATTTGACATGATTTTTTCAGGAAAGATATCTATTGGACGGCAACATAAACTTGTTGCTTTCGATTTCTTTGATTAAAGAGGTGAGCATAGTGAAATGAAAAATCTTCCTTTAATAATAATATTAGCCATATTCCCTACTCTATCTTTTGCAAAAGCACCAGACTGCCACAATTGGCCTATGAATATAACCAAAGGTTGGTTAAAAAATGCCAACATTACTGATATCTATAATTTAGATGAATCTAGAACAAAAATAACTTTATTAGCTTCAGAAAAAAAGAAAAAAGATTTATATACCCAAATTTATCATTTTGTGTTTTTTGATAAACAAGGAAATACTTATGAGGTAATTACTCAAAATGAAGCTTCACATGAAGAATGTTCGATGAGTAGTGTCAATAGCTATTTAATATCCAATAGTCGTATCCTGTACTAAAAATATAGATACCGATATTGATAGAGTTGAATAAGTTTTTAAAAGTATTTTAGGAAGCTTCATAGCAAGAATATTCCAATAAATAATCTTAATAGCTATTTAAATAAAATTTTTACGATTTCCTTATTAAAAGCATGGCAATATAAAATGAAAAAATTTCTCCTAACAATATTACTGGAATTCTTTTCTATTCTATCATACGCAAAGGCACCAGACTGCCACTCATGGCCAATGACAATGGCCGCAATGTGGATGAAAAATGCCAATATAGTTGATATGGCAGATATAGATGAACCTAAAAGTAAAATAACATTATTAGCCTCAGAGAAAAAGAAAAAAGGTTTATATACACAAATTTATCATTTTGGCTTTTATGACAAAAAAGGAAATACTTACGAAGTAATTACAAAAAATAACTCATCATATGAGGAGTGCCCCATGAGTAGCGTAAGTAGCTATTTAATCTCCAAAACTGATATCAGCAATTAAAAGAAAAATTCGTCTTTTTGTAATTGCTGAACTTTAATCGCCTATGTAGAAAATCAGCTTATTATATCTGATTGCAAGTTATAGGAAGCTTCCGACAATTGGATTATCTAAGGTATCATTCAACTATATTGATGCTATAATTGATTGGCTATTGCAGCACTATTGCTTGCCATCTGATGTACCCAATAACATTTAACCGTATACTTTGAAATTCTTCATTATCCGGGCAATATAACAAGAAAAAACTCTAATATCTGCTTAGTTGCTTTGCAATGCTAAATCATATTCTTGCACCAATTAACCACACAACTTATCTTGCTGATAAAGCTTAAGCTTAAACATTTATCATTTGAAATCAGCACTTAATATTCGTCTTACTTGTCTTTCTTGACTCTTATTGCTCTTTTTAGAGTTAAGTTTACCTTACGCCCTAAAGATTGGTATAAATTAGGATAATCACCCCCAGCGTGCTAACTTTTTAAACGGAGGTAAATAGCGTTATAGCATCAGACTACTTAAACAAAGATACCGGAAAGGTTGAAAATTACACTATATTGGTACTATTTCGGTTTGCCGTACAGAGATGTATTATTAGAGTACATCCAGTACCACAGAAGAAAATGATGATTATTTTTTCTGAAGATAACGCTTTCTGATCGCTGCGATTTCATTACTCTGTGAAGCATCAATACATTTCATTACAGTGAGCTGTACATCTGGATAGGCTACACTAATTCATACAACTTTTTTAGGGGGTAAGGTAAACTTAACTCTAAAAAGGAAAAAATGATGAATCAACAAAAACGCGCACGACGCTCTTTTAGTGCTGATTTCAAAGCACAAATGGTTAAACTTTATCAG
>NZ_CAJZCD010000003.1 GCF_914768045.1 Snodgrassella communis
GCAGCGAGCCAAGGCCATGCAGGACGCAGCCTTGAATGGTAAGAATGGCAAAATTGCGCAATTGAAGGATTTATATGCGCTGGGAGCGGATATCTGGAAACGGCTTAAAGCTAAAGATAGCAGTGATATGAAAGTGCTGATGGACAGAATCCGGAATAGTCCGGAAGCGTATACGCCGAAATATCCTGAGGTGACAGAGCTGTTTGATGAGCAGATACATGATTCACGCGCTAAATACATGCATACGCTGCTGAGTGACCGCGAGCCGTTTACCAGTTATTTTTCTCACCGGCTGATATTCAGTGGTTCATATTCTAATAAGCCGCTGACGCCGATGTTGTTGAAAAATAATTTAGCCGGTCTGACTGGTATTGCCCGCAGTGCCTATATGTCGATTCGTTATGGTAATCCGGCTTATATTCTGCTGGGGCTGAATAATCCGGAGCTGTTTGTGACGGATGCGGATTATAAGGCTCTGGATGAGCTGAAGAATGGTTTTGATGCTATTGTGATTGATCCGGATACAGGTAAGGTGTTGATGGATGGAAAAAATCTCAAAAAACTAATCGATATGTGCAAAAAATCGCAGCAAGCCATGCAGCAGTTACAGGAATCGCTCAATCAGGTACAGCCGTGGAATATGGATGAGTTTGCAGACAAGATACTGAAGGAAATTGCCAAAAACGGCAATGAAACGCTGAAGAATCTGGAACAAATCCGGGAATTGCTGCAACAACAGAAACAGCAGTTGGCCAAAATGGTACAAGCGGCCACTGCTGGAGCCAATACGCCTACGCAAATAGCCAGTATGGCGGCGGCGGATGAGGCCAGTGCTTCGATGGCTGAGGCTGGTGGAGCTGAAACGGCAATAAAAATGCAGCAGCAGCTAGATAACATGCTGAAAGCTGTAGAAGCCAGAATAGAGCAGTTACAGGCTGCGCTGGATCCGGCCAATCAGGTGGGTGATGGTAGTGCGGCGGCACGGGTACAAAATCTGCTGTCTCAGCTAGATATACAGCCGGCGGGAAGCCAGAATCTGAATTTGGTTGAGGGGATGGCAAATACGCAGATACGTTTCCTGCCTAAAGGACAGGTGTTGGAAGACATCAATCCGCAGGCGATGGCAGATTATTTGCGTGCGCAAATTGATGAATATCGGCAGAATCTGCAACGGCAAACGGCAAATGCGGTGAAGCTGATGCAAAATGGGGAAGATGATCCGCAGACGCTGGCGCAGGTATTCTATCGCAATGCTCAGGGCGATATAGCTGATCAGGCGGTAAGCAATATCAGTAGAACAACGCTCAATAGTCTGGGGATGCAGGATTTGGAGCTGAATGAGTTTCTGCCGGAAAATATTGCCAACCGCAGCCGGGCAGAAATTACTCAGTTGCTCCAGCAGTTGCGCAGTGGGCAGGTTCCAGCAGAATTGCAGTCGTTGCCACAACACCGTCTGCAAATAATGGCTCGGGTGCTGGAAAGCTGGCTGGCTTAAAATTCAAATGGCCGGCAGGAGGGATGCTTTTGCCGGCCGGATGAGGTAATTCAGCTACTGTACTAAATACTGTAGATGATATTTCTAGTATGGTAATTTTTTTCGGAGTCTTCCCCTACTCTGCTCTGCAATTTAGAAGCAGTAGCACTGCAGCTAATCCAAAATAATGAATAAAGGTATAATTGATATAGTTTGCACTCCAGCCAGACCAATTTAAATATTTTCTATACTCATAAAATTGCCAGAATGAAAGAAATCAAAACAATGGTGTATATGCCATCAAGAACAACCCTATTCTGGTTGTTAATTTAAGCCCGTATGTTTGCACTGTTCATTCTCCTATCATAATATTTTTCAGATAAAATTTGGCTTAATATTTTGAAATTGAAAAAATAACAATACTATTTATACATGGTAATAAATAACACAATGGTAATAAAGCTAACATGGCGCATATCTTAGTTTTTATTAGATATTTAATCTTATCTGTAATTAACTAATTTTCAGACAATTTCTTCGCGACTTTAGATATAGAGCCTTGAGAATATGATTAATATCTGGCTACTGGCACAATCAAGATAATTGTTCAATCCAATCTGCTTTTACGCAATCGCAAAGCGTTGAGTAATACGGAGATGGAGCTCATCGCCATAGCTGCGCCGGCGATAACCGGGCTAAGCCAGCCGATGGCGGCCAAGGGTATACCAAGAATATTATAGAAAAAGGCGAAAAACAGATTTTGTTTCACCACACGTACGGTGGCATGGGCTAAGGCAAGGGCGTCGGCTACTTGGGTTACGGAATGGCGCATTAAGGTGGCCGAAGCGGTATTGGTGGCGATATCTGCCCCACCATACATGGCAAAGCTGACATCGGCTGCGGCCAGTGCTGGTGCGTCGTTTATGCCATCGCCAACCATGGCCACAACTTTGCCCTGCTGCATCAGTAAATGTACTGCCTCAGCTTTGGCGCGCGGATTCATTTGTGCCTGATAATGGCTGATACCCAGTTGTCTGGCGATGTGTTCGACTACGCTGTGCTGGTCGCCACTCATCATCTGGATTTCAATATGCTGTTGCTGTAAGCGCTGAATGGCGCTGATGGTATCTTCTTTTAGGGCATCGGCAATGGCAAATGCACCAGCCACTTCTTCATTGATGGCGATAACTACGATGCTGGCAATCTGCCAGATTTCCTGTTCCATCAGCTCCTGCGGAATGCTGAATCGGCAATAGGCCGGATTGCCCACTTTGACATTGCCGTAACCTGCTATCTGTGCCTGTGTCCCCTGCCCAATATCGCTATGGCTGTTGGTAGCGGTTAATGCAGGCAGTTGCTGCTGTTGTGCAGCCTGTATGATGGCCTGTGCCAGTGGGTGGGTTGTAAGCTGTTCTACGGCAGCAGCCAGTTGCAGAATTTTCTGGCTATTAAAGTTACTGTTGGGAGCGCACCATTGGGCAATAATCTGTGGCTTGCCATTGGTAAGGGTGCCGGTTTTATCCAGTACAACGGTAGTTACTTGGCTGGTACGCTCCAGTGAGGCGGCATCTTTAAACCATACGCCATTGCGTGCTGCGCGTCCCATGCCTACCATCATGGCGGCAGGTGTGGCCAGCCCCAGTGCACACGGGCAGGCAATAACCAGCACGGCTACGCCACGGGTAATTGCCTGATTAAAATCGCCGCTAAGCCAGTAGTTGAGGATAAAGGTTAATACGGCGATGGCAACCACTGTAGGCACAAATATCATGGATACTTTGTCGGCCAGCCGTGCGATGGGTGCTTTGCTGCCTTGCGCCTGCGCCAGTGCCTGCATCATGTCGCCCAGCAGGGTTTGGCTGCCGAGGGTTTGTGCCTGATAGGTAATGCTGCCGTTACTAAGCAGTGCGCCGGCCAATACTTTGTCACCAGTCTGTTTTAATAAGGGTTTGGATTCGCCGGTGAGATAGCTTTCATCACACCACGCTTCGCCACTGGATACGATGCCATCGGCAGCAATGCGATTGCCGGCATTGGTTTGCAGGATATCGCCCGGCTGTATCTGGCTCAGTGGTACTTGCTGCCAGCCATGAGCAGTTTGTTTGCGTACCATTTTCGGGGTGAGTTGCAGCAGCATACTCATGCTGTTGAGGCTTTGTTTTTTGGTGCGCTGTTCGAGATATTTACCCAGCGATACAAAGGCAATCACCATGACGCTGGCTTCAAAGTAAATATACTGGTGTGCATGATTATGCTGGTTAAACAGCATTACGCTGGAGTAAAGCCAGATGGCTATTGTGCCCAGAGACACAAGTACGTCCATATTGGCTACACCGCCCTGTAGGGATTTGATGGCGCTATTGTAAAACGGCCATGCGAAGCCAAGCTGGATAATGGATGCCAGTATAAACTGCCATAGCGGTGGCAGCATCCACTGCTGTCCCAGTAACATGCCTAGCATACCAATAATAAACGGCATGGCAATCAGCCAGATTATTGCTAATCGCCATGATATGCGGGTATGTTCACCAGACTGTGTATCAGCCAGTGTTTCGATACCGGTACTGCTGGCTGGTATAGCCTTAAAGCCGGTTTTAGCAACTATCTGCACGATTTCGTTTGTAGTCAGAATGCTGTTGTCAAAACAGGTTTGTAATTCATCGCTGGCAAAATTAACATCGGCTGCAATAATGCCCTGTTGCCGGCGCAATACTTTTTCAATGCGGTTGGCACAGGCCTGACAGTCCATGCCTTCAATAGCAAAACGCGCTGTTGCGGTTTTGTTACTGTTTGAGTGCTGCTTTTCATCCATTGTCCTGTCCTTTACCTGTGCAACCGTTCTGCCTAGTGGGCTAAACTACATCAAATCCAGCTGCCTCTACGGCAGCTTTAAGGGTTTCTACATTGGTAAGGCGGTCATCAAAGCCAATATCGGCAATGCTGGTGGCAAAATTTACCGCCACGGTTTCTACACCCGGACTGCCCTGCAATGCTGCTGTGACACTTTTGGCACAGCCTTCGCAGCTCATGCCGTCAATTTTGAACTGAACCATTTGCATTTTTGCCTCCTTATGGTTTGGGTTAAATCAAAATCTACAAAATAAAGCTTAAACCTTAACGCTGTGATAGAGTCAAATTTTAATTCGGATTTACAGTATTTTCTTAATGCGCTATGAATATTGGTACAGCAGAAAAATTATCCGGTTTATCCTGTAAGACAATTCGGGATTACGAGGCCGCCGGTTTAATCCGGCCATTGCGTCAGAGCAATGGCTATCGCAGTTATAGTGATGCAGATATTGCTACTCTGTGTTTTATTAAACATGCGCGTGAAGTGGATTTTTCATTAGCACAGATTGCTGAGCTATTAGCATTACGCAATAATCCGCAGCGCGTTAGTGCCGATGTGAAGGCGCTGGTTGGGGAGCATATCCAGCGCCTGAACCAGAAAATCAATGATTTGAACAGTATGAAGGATACGCTGGAAAACTGGTATAAGCATTGCGGTGGCAATGCCTCACCTCAGTGTGCCATTATTGACGGGCTGAATAAGCACGACTGTGCCAATAGCAGGGATTAAGGCTGCTCGTTATTGGCTATATTGAAATGTGACAAGCTGCTGTACGTTGTAACTAAAACTGTCTTTTTGTTTAAAACCGGCTAAAATAGTCGCTTTTTGGCACTTTTGCCTGCGTTTATTGTTGCTATGCGTCTAACCCACATCAAGCTTTCCGGCTTTAAATCATTTGTTGACCCCACTACGATTGCGGTACCGGGCAGACTGGTTGCTGTCATCGGGCCAAATGGCTGTGGTAAAAGCAATGTGATAGATGCGGTACGCTGGGTACTGGGTGAGGCCTCGGCCAGACAGTTGCGTGGCGAAAGCATGCAGGACGTGATTTTCAATGGTGCCAATACCCGCCGTCCGGCTCCGCGCGCCAGTGTGGAACTGGTGTTTGATAACAGTGATGGCCAGCTTCAAGGCGCATGGGGACAATATGCGGAAGTGGCGATAAAGCGCCAGCTTACTCGTCAGGGCGATTCTACTTATTACATCAATAATCAGGTCGTGCGCCGCCGCGATATTACTGATCTGTTTCTCGGCACGGGTGTAGGTGCTCGTGGCTATGCGGTGATTGAGCAAGGCATGATTTCGCGCATTATTGAAGCGCGGCCGGAAGAGCTGCGTGCTCATATTGAAGAAGCTGCCGGCGTATCCAAATACAAGGAACGCCGGCGTGAAACTGAAAACCGGCTGGCCGATACGCGCGAACATTTACAACGGCTGGCCGATTTACAAAGCGAGCTGGATCGTCAGGTAGAAAAGTTACAGCGACAGGCCAATACTGCCCGACGCTATCAGGAACTGAAAGCCCAGATTGCTGATAAACAGGATTTATTTGATTACAGCCAGTGGCAGCAGGCACTGCATCAGGCCGATAGTGCCACACTGCTGTACCAACAGCATGGCAGTGCGCAGGAAACACTCCAGCAACAAGTGGAGGCACTGGAAGAAACGCTGCAACAATTACGCCAGCAGGAGCAGCAACAGCAGCAGCAGGTACGGGAAGCTGAAATGAAGCGTGCCGGCCTGCGTGAACACTGGGCGCGGCTGGAAGAACAAATTCGCCACCGGCGAGACTGGCAGCAGCGCATTGCACGTGAGCAGGCGCAGGCACAAACGGAGCTGCAACGACTGCATAATGAAGACCAGCAACAGCAGGAGCAGCTCAAAACTGCTGGTATGGAGCTGGAAGAACAGCAGCTACAGCGCGAACAATGGGCACTACAGGCTGCGGAACATGAAGCGCGCATGCCGGAACTGGAAGAACTGGCTCATCAGGGTGAGCGCACCCGCCAGAATCAGCAAAATGAGCTGGCACGGCTGGAGCGTGAGCTGGCGATTAAGCAACAGCAACATCACCATGCAACCAGCAGTATTAACCAGTTGCAGCAACGCCAGCAGCGTTTGCAAGAAGAACTGGCACAACTGGCCTTACCGCAAACCGAAGAACTGCAACAAGCGCAGGACACCGCAGCAGAGCTGGAGCAGGTTGTGGCCACTCTGGAAGAAAACCTGCTGCAATATGAGCAGCAACGTGAAAACGCACAACAAACACTTATTCTGGCGCAGCAACAGCACCGGCAACTGGACAAACAGCAGCTTACGCTAAGCGCACAGGTAGAAACGTTAATTGCCTTGCTCCCGCAGGCTGAGCGCAGCAGCATTGCAGACGTAACTGATGCGGATATTCCATTGCTGTGGCAACACATGCAGGTTGCGCCACAATGGCAGCACGCCACCAGCGTGGTTCTGGGACACAAGCTACAGGCGCAGCATACTGAGCAGTTAAAACTGGCCGATATCCTGCCCGAATGCACAACAGTATGGATCAATCAGGCTGATGAAGCAGAAAAACAGCCTCTTGCGCCTAATGCCTTATTGCAGCATATAGAAGTACAGGCACCTTTTACGCAAGCGATACACTATTGGCTTGGACAGGTATTATGTGCTGAAACATTGGATGCAGCCCTGCTTTTGCAGGCAGACTTACAGCCCCATCAATTGATTGTCACTCCGGAAGGTCATAGTGTTGATGCGGTTAGTGTTACTTTATATACCGAAGATAATGGCATCAGTCTGCTGCAACAGCAGCAGCAACTGCGTGAGCAGCAGCAGGCACAGGCGGCGCTGGAAAAACCATTACAGCAGGCAGCAGAAGCCATGCAGCTGGCACAGCGCAATCTAGAAAATACTGAAACCCAGCTAAATCAGTGCCAGCAGCAGCTAAAACAGCAACAACAGCACTGGCAAACTGCTTCAGCTCAGGCCACTGAGTTACTGGCACGCACCGGCCAAGGGCAGTTACGGCGTGAACATATTCAGCAGGAAAGCGCGCTGATAAACAGCGAATTGACCCAACAGCAGCAGGTACAGCAACAGTCTCAGGCTGATATTGAAAACCTGAATCTGGCTATTGAACAGTTGCGTCCACAATTACAAAATCACACCGCCAGCCAGCACAGCCAGCAGCAAACATTAAAACAAAGTCAACTGGCCTTACTGGAAGCACGCCGGCAGCAAGGGCTGGTGGAAATGGCCATTGTACGGCTGCAACAATGCATTCAGAGTGCCACTCAGGAACGCCAGCGCATTGCCCGCGATACCGAACGCTGGCAGGAACGCCAGAGTGAGCTGGCTTTGGGTATTGCCGAGCAGGAAATGGACGATGAGCAAACCCTGCAAACCGAAGAACTGAATGCACAGATTGACGTGGCTGGTGAGCAGTGTGCAGCCGCACAGCAACAGCTCCAGCAACTTCAGCAGCAATTACAACAGACGCAGCAGCAGCAACATAGCCTCAACAGCCGCTTACCGCAGTTACAGGCCGATACCCAAGCAGCCCTGTTACAGCAGCAGGAAGCTTTGCTCAATGCCAGACGCTTTCATGAAACACTCCAGCAGAATAACGCCAATCTGGATGCATTGGCTGAGCAGTTTGCCCAGTCCGCTCAGGCGGCACCGGAACTAAGCCAGCAGATTGCAGCACTGGCACAAAAAATCAACGCACTCGGTGCAGTTAATCTGGCCGCATTGCAGGAATTGGAAGAAGCACACGAGCGCGCTGAGTATTATCAGAAACAAACCGCTGATGTACAGGCAGCCATTGCCCTGCTGGAAGAGGCTATCAGCACCATTGATGAAGAAACCAAAAGCCGCTTTAAAACCACTTTTGATGCGGTCAACGAAAAAGTACAGAGCTATTTCCCCACCCTGTTTGGTGGTGGTGAAGCGCATCTGGATATGGTAGGTGATGATTTACTCAGTGCTGGTGTCTCCATCATGGCACGCCCGCCCGGCAAGAAAAACAGTACCATTCATCTGCTTTCCGGTGGCGAAAAAGCCTTAACCGCCATGAGTCTGGTATTTGCCCTGTTCAGCCTTAATCCGGCGCCATTCTGCCTGCTGGATGAGGTGGATGCACCGCTGGATGATGCCAATACCAGCCGCTTTTGTAATCTGGTACAACAAATGTCGGCACAAACTCAGTTTGTTTATATTTCGCATAACCGCCTGACGATGGAAATGGCCGAACAGCTGGTAGGCGTAACTATGCAGGAAAAAGGGGTGTCGCGTATTGTTGAAGTGAATATCCGTCAGGCACTCGATATGGCAGAAGCGTAAGCGCAAACAGGCATATCCGTTTCTTTACAGCACACTTACCAATGTATCTGCGCGGCTGCTTATGCAGCCCAGCAATAAATGCTGATAATCAAGCCAGATTTTTAATTTATAATCGCCGTAAAACCGGCTTCTACAGTTAATGCATATGCTCCTGAATCTTTTATATCAATTTTTATGGCTGTTCGCTCCACCCTTTTTACGCAGATATCTGCGCCGCCGAGCGAAACTGGCTCCGGCTTATGCACTCAACTGGCCGGAACGTTTTGGCAAACCTTATCCAAATCCGGTAAAACATGCAATCTGGATTCACGGTGTTTCTGTAGGCGAAACCCGCGCTTCATTACAATTTATCCGCGCCTTGCAAGGTCTTTTTCCAGATACACCGCTGCTAATGACTCAAACCACGCCCACTGGCCGTGCTACCGCAGAACATTTTTTTCCCGAAGCACAATGTCGCTATCTGCCCTATGATAAAAAAACATGGGTTAGCCAGTTTATCCGCGAACACCAGCCCTTATTCGGTATTTTAATGGAAACAGAAATCTGGCCTAATCTGATGAATGTTTGTGCTCAGAATCACATTCCCCTGTTTATGGCCAATGCACGCTTATCAGAAAAATCCCTGCGCGGTTATCTGAAAGTGCGCTCACTGGTTGCACCACCACTGGCTACGCTAACCGGCTGCTATGCACAAACCGATGCCGATGCCCAGCGGCTAAAGAAAATCGGTGCCGTCAATATACAGGTTTGCGGTAATACCAAATACGATATATCGCCACCAACAGATATGTACACGCTGGCACAGACATTTAAACAGCGTATCGGCAACCGGCCAGTAGTAGTTTGTGCCAGCACCCGTTTTTATCATGGTATAGACGAAGTAAAATTATTGCTAGACGCATGGGCGCAACAAAAGTTCGGCAATACTTTGCTGGTAATCATCCCGCGCCACACAGAACGTTTTCAGCCAGCTTTTGAATATGCCGAAAAATTAAATTTTATTACTCAGAAACGCAGCGATAATCAGGATATTGCAGAAGAAACGCAAATTTGGATTGGCGACAGCATTGGCGAACTCTTTGCCTATTATCTGTGTGCCGATATTGCTTTTGTAGGCGGTAGTCTGGTTGATAGTGGCTGCCATAATATTGTTGAGCCCATTGCCTGCAAGCTCCCTACTCTGTTTGGCCCATCTACCTACAACTTTGCCGATGCAGCACCTAAAGCAATTGCTGCCGGTGCGGCACGGCAAATTCAGTCAGCCGATGACTGGGCAGCCACAACATTAGCTTTACTTGCTCATTCACAGCAAAGGCAGCGTATGTCAGATAGTGCAGAAGCTTTTATTCAGCAACATCAGGGAGCCAGTGAGCACATGGCAAAATATATCTTTGATGAAATTCATAAACACTGAACAATAATCTGTTTACTCCTTTACTGATATATATCAATAATTACTTTAGATTTTTAATATAAACTATACATTATAATAAATAGCTTGATTAATCCACTTGGGTAATGGCTAAGGAAAAATTCTATTTGATAGAGACTTATATAAATCTATGTCATTATTCTGATATATTAAAAATTGGTATACATATTGCTTGAATAATTGTTTTATCCGTATAAACAATTCTATTATGCAATACTCAGACAATTGTCAAGCAAGAACAAAGACCCAGATGGGTTTCACATTAATTGAGCTTTTGGTTGTAGTAGCTATCATCGGCATCATTGCTGCTATGGCTGTACCGTCATATCAGAATAATGTTACTAAAGCCCAGCTCACTCGCGCCTATTATGAGCTTAAAGCCACAACCACTGCTATAGATACCATCATTGCTACCGGCAATGTCCCAACCATGAATAGATCGTTAGATGGTCAGTCTGTCAATGGTAAGCTTTATGAATTTATTGGTATAGATAGTAATCATATTGATTCCAATATTTTATCAAATGCCAATATTATTTCTAATCAGGATAATATTAGAGGCCTAAGTGCAACTTTAGGAAATAATGTTTCTCCTGCAATTAGTGGAACAGTTATTAATCTGGAACGTTCGGAGAATGGTACTTGGACATGTCACATTGAACCTCATGGAAGTAATTATGCAAACCATTCCAGATATGCAATCAGTAATTGCACCATTACTGGAAATTAAAAATTTATGATTTGAAACCAGCTTTTAGATAATTATTTTATTTTAAAATGTAACCATGACACTGTATTTTGATTATACACAGTATTTTGTTCATTTACATCAAACATGGGAGGCATATGGTCTCCGATAATAACTACTTCAACGCCTTTCATTTGAGGATCATTTACCCATTGAGCCAACTGATCAAAAAATTGCGTTTGTAACACGTGATTGCGACAAGAATTGCTACCTTGGATAAGACCATACTGCTGACAGTCTAATCTATTATTGTGCATATCCTGTTTAGCATAAGGAAAATGTGTTGTTAATGTCATCCAGTATACAAATGTCTTTGGTTTGTGTAACAACATTTTTTTCACGTCTGCAAAAATGGCACTATCACACACACCGTTAAATGGAGAACACCGCGGTGATTGTGGCATATCTTCTAAAAATCGCTGATATTGAAACCCGACTGTAGGATACCAGGCAACACGATTATAGAAACTTCCAGTAGAGCCATGAATAGCAAATGTTGTATAGCCCCGTTTTTGCAACAAATTAGGTAGACAATTAGTTAAATTCAAGTTAACTATATTATGTGTATCGAGTAAAGGTAAATCAATTTGACATAATTCCTTTAGTTCAGCCTGTACAGTAACACCGTTGAATTTTTTAATACCACGTTCAAGAATCTCAAAATGCTCATGTTTATTCAATATATTTTGAATAACAACATCTTGTAATTTTGTATTTATTGCAGAACCCCATGATTCATTTATTATGAGTAACAATTTATTATTATCGTTATGTTTGAAGAGCTGCAAACTCAAAGATTTATTACCAGAATTCAACATTCTTGCATCGGCATTAGAATTATCGGTTTGAGAAAAATTATTACTATTATCCTGAACAAAGAAAAATACTAATCTACTCTCTGCAAAATTAGGTGAGATTAAAGAATTGTACATTGCTCCTACTAGAAGCAGGTACAAGCCTAAAACTATTCGTTGCTTAACATAATAATTATTATTTTGCTTAAAATTTAGATAAAATATGACAACTAACCAAATTACAGCTAGCCCCAACATCAAGCAATATTCTATTGGAGCCCGCCATATCAGTGGCAGCAAATGAATAGCATCACTGATGCCATGTAATGGAAAAAGCTGCACTACAATGAGTAAACAATCAATCAGGAAAATATACACCAGTAATAATGCCGCTAGAACCCGTATCCAGAAACGTGGCAAACAAAAAAACATTGCAACAACGATATAGTCCAGATTAAGCCATGGTCTTAGCGTATTGGTATAAGAACATATTAACTTGAATAAACCATTGGGTAATATGGCACATACTAGAAAAAAAAGAAGTAATTTATCTATTTTTAAATTAACATTTATTTTCAAAAAAAACAACCTGCCACTTAAATTTATATTTTTTAACTTTTATTTAAATCATATTTATCCGATGATGCATTATTGATTTATTATATAAAGCATCATTGATAAATATTTAAATAATTTAAACAAATAAAAAAACGGGAAAATTCCCGTTTTTTTACATATACCTAAATTAATTACCTGCAGCTGTAGAAGGGCAACCAGTTGCTGCATATTTAGCAGGAACATCAGTTGTGCATGTCCATGAGCCAGCAGAATTGCGAGTCCAAGTTACTTTGCCGCCTGCTAAGGTTGTAGCAGCATTATGACCAAATTCTGCCTCAATTGTCGCAGTACCGTTTGCATTCATTGTTACTTGAGGTACACCAGTGTTAGCAGGAAGCGCCGTTCCGTCATCCTGTAAGTCCCCAGTAATCAAATTTGAACCAGTCGCACCCAGTTGGCATCGACCAACTTCCTGACCAAGTTGAGTTTTACCATCAAGCATACAAGTTTCAACAGGTGTTTTCAGCGAACCTGCTTCAGCCACTACACGACTAACTTGAGAGCGGGCAATGTAATTCTGGTATTGTGGAATGGCAATAGCTGCCAGAATACCGATAATCGCAATAACGATCATCAATTCAATCAGGGTAAAACCTTTTTGTAATGATTTCATACTTAGCTCCTAGGGTTAAGAGTTTATAACAACAAATTTTAAATTTTTTCAGTTGCAGGTAACTATATTCAGTAAATATTAGCTCCTGCTAACTTCGATATAAGTACTAGCATGATCTGTGCCAGTTTTGAAAAATTGTGTATTAATTCTTTTATACTTAAAATTATATTTTTGAATTACAAGCAATTCAGACAAATACCGATTTTAGCCACACACTCAATATCCCGGTGATAACCATTAGGGGGAGTGCGTTTTGGTATTGAGACCGCTTATAAATAAATCAACCTTAAATCATAAACTACACTTGATAATACTGCTGCATATACGCCCAGACTGCAGCCAGCATAGCCAGCTGGGTAGCACTATGCCCCATTCCTGCTTCAACATTGATATAGTCAATCTGCTGTTGAGACGCCCACACAGACAAAGAACCATCATCTTGAACCTGTTGGTTATTCTGTAAAACCACATTGAAGTTACGGCTGGCCAGAAAATCAAACGCCTGTTGAGTAGTCACATAAAAGAAATCGTGCGCATCGCTGTTTGGGCTGATGGCAATCTTATTCATCGCCTGAGCCATTGAACCACCTGCCTTATAATTATGTACAGACAGCCCATTCGGATGGTTGTTATGTACGGCAACGATAAGCCGGGCATGCATCAGATACTGGTTAAGAAAATGCTTAGCAGCCTGATTTAGCTGCTCGGCAGCAATAGCACAATTGCCATCACGACATTTCAGTGAGCTCTGGCGCCCTAGCGGTGTGAAAATCCGGTTGGGGTCAAAATGATAGTTTGCCTGATTATTTTGTATGCTGATTTCCCGGCTGCCATCATGACGTAAATCCAGTAAACAACCCTGCTGTATTCGGCTTAGGGTTTGTACAGCAGTCTGTCGTGCGGTTTCTTCATTATCATGCACGTGTATCCAAACAATATCAGGCCATGGTGTGCCTGCACAGATTTGAGTTACTGGTAATGCCATTACTGAATCAGCAGGAGCGGAACTGCCTGAAGTCATAGTTTCCGCTAGGACAGACGGGGAGCTTACAATCGATAACAACATTACAATATAGAGATAAAAATAGTGTGTAACTTTTTTCTTCATGATGATGATTATCTGTTTTAGTTAAGATTTAGCTACTTTCCTGCATCGGGCGAAAACTTGCCAGTTTTTGCTGTTTAATTTAGCCTGCGAGACACAGTATGCGCAGAAAACAAGGCTGATTAGATACATTTATTTTTTAAATAAATAATTTATCTTATTGGTTAATTGTAGTTAATTCTTCGCTAAGTGAAATAATTTATTAAATGTGTCAAATTTTGTCACAATTAACTGAATTGTGTAACCATAGGAAAGTATTATACTGTTTAAGTACAAATTTGTATTTCTTGGTTAGTTAAGCACGGTTTCAATTGCAATCAATAATGATATTAATTATCATTGATATCAGTAATTGGCTTTCTTTGTACAGATTTGTATGTCTCAACACGTATTTCCTTCTTTTAAATTAGTTATCTTTCCGTTAATTTTTTCTGGCAGTACTGTATATGCTCAAGATGGTATCGCGAGGCTGGAAGATGTTTATGTGACGGCTGAGAAGCAGGTTAAACAGTCACTTGGTGTATCCAAACTTGATAATAAGGATATTGAACATAAACCACCGGTAAATGATATTTCTGAACTGGTGCGCACGATGCCGGGAGTAAATCTAACCGGTAATACAGCCTCCGGCCAGCATGGTAACAAACGCCAGATTGATATCCGCGGGATGGGGCCGGAAAATACGCTGATTATGATTGATGGCCGGCCGGTTACTTCGCGTAACAGTGCGCGTATGAGCTGGCGCGGTGAACGGGATACGATTGGTGACAGTAACTGGGTACCGGTAGCTGAAATCAAGTCGATTGAGGTAATTCGCGGGCCAGCCGCAGCACGCTATGGTTCTGGCGCAGCCGGTGGTGTGGTTAACGTAGTGACAAAAAAAGTCAGTAATGAATTTCATGGTGCGGTTAATGCCTTTATGAATTTACCGGCAGATAAAAGGGAGGGTGATTCTCACCGTATCGGCTTTGATTTAAGCGGACCAATCGTGAAAGATGTGCTGGGATTCCGGCTATATGGGAATCTGAACCGCACTGATGCTGATTCACCCTACATTAATCAGGGTTTAAACGACAAAAACAGTAAATCTCTGGCTGCCGGACAGGAGGGCTTGATTAATAAGGATGTGGCCGGACGTCTGGCGTGGCGCCTGTCACCAGCACAAACATTAACTCTGGATGCTACTTATAGCCGGCAAGGCAATCGCTACAACGGTGATGGTCCGAACAATGTGCAAACTGATTACACTAAAAGTTTATACGGTAAGGAAACACGCCGGATATACCGCCAGAGTTTTGCGCTGACGCATGAAGGGATTTGGGATTGGGGCGACAGCAAGCTGGTAGCGCAATATGATAAAACCACCAACAGTCATTGCTCGGAAGCGTTGTCTGGCGGCCCTGAAGGTTTGTGTCAGGATTTGGGCAGTAAGGAGATTACTTACGCCGACAGTATTCTAACTACTAAACGTCTGGCTGGTGAGGTAAATATTCCTTTTACTTTGGGTGTGCCACATGTTCTGACTTTAGGTGCAGAATATCAGCACGAGAAGTTGGATGATCCGGACGGTCTGCGTCGCATTCCCTTACCCGATGCTGTTTACCCGGCAGCAGCCAATCATACGCCGGCGCTAAGTAGCTGGGCAGGCTATGTGGAAGATAATATCAGCCTTACTGATAAGTTGAGGCTGGTACCGATGCTGCGTTACGACCACAATAATAAAACGGGCGGAAATATCAGCCCGGGGGTGAACATGGCCTGGCAGCTGCATCCGAACTGGCTGATTAAGGGTGGCATTGCGCGCGCTTACAAGGTACCGAATCTGTATCAGAGTACAGACAGTTATATGCTGTACAGCAAAGGTAATGGCTGTGCCACTTCATCGGGCAGTGGTCGTGGCTGTTATCTGATTGGTAACAGTAAACTGAAACCGGAAACCAGTATTAATAAGGAGCTGGGCTTCGAATTTAATAAAGATGGTTATCTGGCCTCGCTGGCTTATTTCCGCAATGATTATAAAAATAAGATTGAGGCTGGCCGGCAGATTATTTTTACCGCCAGTACTGCTATGACTACCCGCGCCGGTGGCTACGATTATTTTGAATGGACAAATACTCGCAAGGCGCTGGTAGAAGGACTGGAAGGAAATCTGACGCTGCCGTTTTCTAAGCAGTGGAAATGGGTGAACAATTTTACTTATATGTTTAACTCTAAGAATAAGGAGACTGGTAATCCTTTATCCGTTATTCCAAAATATACGATAAATTCATCTCTTGCATGGTCTCCAACCGAAAAATGGGATGCTGTGCTGACCTATACTTTCTATGGTCGTCAGGAGCCGCGCACTGTTCCTGTCAATCCGGTTGAAGCCGGCAAGGGTAACAGCGGAAAAGACACGGGCGGCCTGAGCGGCGAAGAAGTTGGCAGCTATGGTATCTGGGGTATTTCTGCCGGATATGCTGTTAATAAGAATATTAATGTCCGCACCGGTATGTCGAATATTTTCAATAAACGCATCTACGCGTCTACTCTGCGTGGTACGGCTTACACTTATAATGAACGTGGTCGTGCTGTCTGGGGCAATATGAAAGTTTCGTTCTGATATTTTGTTCCAACAGGTTGCCCTTGTGGCAACCTGTTGTGTTATTAAAATGATGTTTTATCATGACTTGAAAGCAAAAATCAGTTATAGTAATAAATAGTAATGATTATTATTTACTTGAAAACCCAAACGAGCACCTCAAATAGGTTAAACATGATTTATTGATTAGCAATATGTTTTAACAAAACAATCTGGTCTGGCGATTTTTTACAGCTATTTCATCATTTTTTGCAATGCGGAAACAAAATCTTACTTCACTGTCATTCTGTTGTCTCCATATGTTCTGTAGAACCAGTCAACTGACGGAAAGATTACATATGCGCCAGATTATTATTTTTTTATTAATGTTTTTTACGGCCTTAATCTTGCACAACACAGCTAAAGCACAGCCTAATTTGAATGTAAGTGCCAATCTTGCTGTACTACACCAGCAGCACAGCGGTTATCACTTTACTACGCTGCCGTTTACCTCGGCGGATGGGCAGCGTCATTATCGTGTTTACATAGCCATCCCAGACCAGAAAGCACCGACCAATGGTTTTCCTGTTTTCTATGCACTGGATGGCAATGCTGTGCTGGACTTCCTTACTCCGGCGAACATGCAAACATTGGCTACACAGGCTCAGCCTCCGGTACTGGTACTGCTGGGCTATGCTACGGCTAAGCGTTTTGACGTACAGGCTCGCGCCTATGATTACACCATAGCACCAGCTGATGACAATACTGACCCGCTGGATTCAAGCAGAATAAATGGTGGTGCTGATCTGTTTCTGGATTTGATCCAAAATCAAATTATGCCGGCAGTACAGCAGATAGTGCCGGTTAATATTAACGCACAAACGCTCTGGGGGCATTCATATGGCGGGCTGATGGTGTTGCATACTCTGTGTACCCGGCCTGATCTTTTCCAGCACTATATCGCTGCTGATCCGTCTGTGTGGTTGCACGGAGATTTACTCCAACAGGAAGTTGCGGCTGTGCTTAAACGCAAGAATACTTTGTCTGCCCGCAGCTTGTGGCTATTAAACAGCAGACATAAGGTAGATAAAATTCCTAAAAATCCTCAAGTTGCGGCACGAATCAGCATACGCAACGAGCTGATAGCCAGACAAGGCAGCCTGAGAAAAAAACTGGTTGATGAATTACAGCAACATGCTGATTTAGCTATCAGACAAGACTATTTTCCTAATGAAAATCACGGCAGTATGTTTGGCAAAAGCCTGCAACTGGCACTTTTTGACCCCATAAATCGGCAATAATAATGAAGAAACGTTCACCACATCACGCTTATCTGGTACGTGTACAAGATATTATTGATTTAAGCCCTAACTTACGCCGGCTAGTTTTGCACAGTGATGAGCTAGCTGATTATCCGCACCAGTTTAACGGTGCGCACATTAAGATTTTTCTGGCACGCCACGGGCAATCAACACCACAACTGCCCCAATTTTCAGGCCACGGCTTTAACTGGGTTGAACCAGATAACAAACCGATTGTACGCACTTATACTATCCGCGATTATGACGCCAAGGCATGTACGATTAGCATTGATTTTGTGAAACATGGCAACAGTGCCCCTGCTTCGGCGTTTGCCGAACAGGCTCAGCCGGGAAATATGCTGGGGATTTCTTCTCCCGGTGGTCCGAATCCGATGCTGAAAACGGCTGCGCGTTATTTGTTCGCAGGCGACATCACGGCTTTACCGGCCATTGAATCACTGCTTGCTGCTATACAGACGGATGCATGTGGTGATGTGGTGCTGCTGCTCCCTCAGGTAGAGGATTTACCAGCTACTCTTTCCCTGCCTGCCGGAATGCGTTTGCACACCTTTTACGGCGATTTAAGTCTGGTTCCGGCACTGGTGAAATTGGTAAGCACTTTTGCTCCCCTTACCTGTGACGATTTTGCCTGGATTGCGGGCGAAGCCACTCTGGTTAAGCCACTGCGTGAATTACTGCGTACACAATGGCAATTACCACCCTTGCGCCACTATGCTGTTCCCTACTGGCGTCAGGGGGAAAATGAAGAAAGCTATCATGCAGCACGACACAACTTTATTGAAAAATAAATGCGATGTCTCAGAAAAAAATCACTTTACTTCTGCTCAGGCAGTATAATTTTTGCAAACGATAATGATAGGAAATTCTAAAAATGATTAAATCTTGCTGGAAACCTCTTGCTCTTTCCGTACTGACTCTGTCTTTACTTTCTGCCTGCAATCAGAAAAGTAATGAAAACAACAATGCCAGTAGCACTGCTGCGTCTGCCTCTGTTGCTGGCAATGGCGTAACTGTTAGCGTCAATACTGCCCGTGGTGAAATGGCGGTACCGGAAAATCCATCCAAAGTGGTGGTTTTTGATATGGCTACGCTGGATGATTTACAGGCATTGAAAGTGCCTGTTGCCGGTGCACCCAAAAAAGTACTGGTACCGTATTTGCAGCAGACTTTAGAAACGGTCAACAATGTCGGCACGCTGTTTGAACCGGATATGGAAGCCCTGCATGCCCTGAAACCGCAGTTAATTATTATCTCTGGCCGTACTGCACCTAAATATGATGAGCTGGCTGCGCTGGCTCCTACTATGGATATGTCAGACAGCGGACAGGATTTGATTGGTGATGGCCTGAAAATGCTTGATAGCTATGGCAAGCTGTTTAAGAAAGAAGCCGAAGCCAAAAAGCTACATGATGATATCCAGAACCTGCTGGCTGAAACACAACAGGCTGTCAAAGGGAAAGGTACCGGCCTGATTCTGATGGTAAACGCCGGCAAACTTTCTGCCTTTGGATCTTCTTCACGCTTTGGCTGGATTCATACTCAGGTAGGTGTACCGGTTGCAGATACCAGTATTCCGGCTGCACCGCACGGCCAGTCTGTATCTTTTGAATATGTACAGAAAATCAATCCAGACTGGTTATTCGTTATTGACCGCACAGCAGCCATTGGTGAAGAAGGTAAAACTGCTCAGGCCGTACTTAATAACGATTTGGTACGCCAGTCAAAAGCATGGAAAGAAAACCATGTTGTTTATCTGAGTAGTGCATCCTATCTGGCTGCAGGCGGTGTGCAACAAATGAAAACCGACCTGACCAATATCAAGGCTGCTTTCACTCACTAAGCTGCGCATTATCCATCCACAGTTATCAGGTTTTGCTTTGCCGCGCAAATTCGCGGCAATAGCGCAAACCTGTTGCCTGTATCCTTTCGTGCCTTATGTTTCGTTCTTCCCAGATTAATACAATCAATCTGTTACTACTGCCATTGTTACTGATTATCAGTATTAGCATCGGTGCAGCCACTTTTCATTGGGGTGACCTATTTAGCAGCAGCGATACACGCTCCCTGCTACTGTATAGCCGCCTACCCCGTTCTGTAGCTATTATCCTTACCGGTGCCACGCTGGCGGTGGCTGGCATGGTATTACAGATTGTATTGCGCAACCGTTTCCTCGAACCGAATATGGTTGGAGCCACTCAAAGTGCAGCACTTGGTGTACTACTGGTATCCATCTGGTTGCCACAAGCTACCCAGCTGACCAAAATGAGCTGTGCCAGTATTGCTGCATTACTGGGCATGACTTTGTTTTTATTTCTGTTCCGCCGATTGCCAGCCCACCGGCAGATGATGATTCCGTTAATCGGCATTATTTACGGCAGCATCATTGAAGCACTGGTGAATTTCATAGGTGTAGAAACCAATACCCTGCAATTGCTGGCGGTGTGGTTTGCCGGTGATTTTTCTGCCGTACTGGCAGGCCGCTATGAATTGTTGTGGCTCACCGGTTTGATGGCGCTGCTTATCTATTTTCTCGCCGACCGATTAACCATTGCCGGGCTGGGGCAGAATATCAGTACCAATCTGGGCATTAATTATGCGCAAATGATGTGGATTTCCCTGATCACAGTTGCCATGATTACTGCCATCGTGGTGGTAACGGTTGGGCAGATTCCATTTATCGGATTGGTCGTACCCAATATTGTTTCCCGACTGGCGGGTGACCGTTTACGGCAGAATCTGCCCGCAGTTGCACTTCTGGGTGCCAACGCCCTGCTAGTATGTGACATTATCGGCCGCACTATTGACCCGCCCTATGAAATACCGGTATCCCTGATTTTCGGCATAGCCGGAACCATGATTTTCCTGTATCTGCTGTTTAGAAAGCCTTCCGTACATGCAGCTTAATCCAACCATGCCGTCTCACCATGCAAGTGCACGTTTCCTCGGCGTGCTCAGTATTCTGTTAATCATTACCAGCATCCTGTTTATGACTTACGGAGTAAAGGGCGGCTGGGATTTTGTTCTGCAACTGCGCGGCAAAAAGCTGCTCATGCTGCTTACAGTCGCCTATGCAGTTGGCGTATCAACCTTGCTTTTCCAGACCTTGACCCATAATCCCATTCTCACCCCGGGATTGCTTGGCTACGATTCACTTTATCTGCTATTGCAAACCGTTACCCTGTTTGTATTTGGCGCAGTAGGCTATACCAGTATTGGCGCACTAAGTAAATTCATTATTGAAGCACCATTAATGATGATAGCGTCCTTACTATTGTTTCGCACGCTAACCAAAAACAGTAATGGTGACTTGGCTCGACTGATACTCACCGGCATGATTTTTGGCGTCATGTTCCGCAGCTTCAACAGCCTGTTACAGCGCCTGATTGATCCCACCGTGTTTGCCGTTGCTCAGACGCGCTATTTTGCCCAATTTACCTCCGTAAACCTCAGCATGCTGATAATCGGTATCAGCGTAATGCTGGTTAGCACTGTCTGGATCTGGCGCATGCGCTATCAGCTGGATGTCCTTATGCTTGGGCGCCATGCCTCAATTGCACTGGGAATAAACTATGCCCGTCTGAGCCGCAGCATTCTGCTGTGGATTGCCCTGCTGGTTTCCGTTTCCACCGCGCTGGTAGGGCCTGTAAGCTTTTTTGGCTTACTGATATGTGCACTGGTGAATGCGTGTGTACCCAATATGAAGCATCAGCTGCGAATTCCAGCCGCATTTCTGGTGGCTGCGTTGGTACTGATTAGTGGCCAGCTATTATTTGAACACCTATTCGGCATGCAGGGAGTATTGAGTGTCGTCATTGAATTTTGCGGTGGCATTGTCTTTCTGTGGCTGGTATTAAAGCGTAAACGCTAAACTGTTCAGACACATACTTATTTATATTAACTGTTTTTCTGCTTACCGATTTAACCAGACAGCATTATGATTACCATAAAAAATGTTAACCACAATATTAGTGGCACAGCAATCCTGCGCGATATCAATCTTAACATACCAGATAAAAGCATTACCGCACTGATTGGTTCCAATGGTGCAGGTAAATCTACCTTGTTTTCCCTGATTGCGCGTCTGCTACCACTGCAACAAGGCTGCATACATATCGACGAACTTAATGTCAGCCACAGCAAATCTACCGCCATCGCCCAAAAGCTGGCGATATTATCGCAAGAGAACAATATACAGAGTCGGATTACCGTACGTGATTTATTGCTGTTTGGCCGCTATCCACACAATCAGGGGCGGGTAACTCCCCAAGACCAGCAAATTGTTGATCAGGCATTACAACGTTTTGAACTGGAAGTACTGCAACAGCGCTACCTGAGTGACCTTTCTGGTGGGCAACGCCAGCGCGCCCTTGTCGCCATGACTTTCTGTCAACAAACCAAACATGTTATTCTGGACGAACCACTCAACAATCTGGATATGTACCATGCCCGCGAGCTGATGCGCCTGCTGCATCAGCTCACTACCGAACAGGGATTATCAACCATCATGGTCGTGCATGATATCAACATAGCCGCAGCCTATGCCGACCATATTATTGCCATGAAAAACGGACAAGTTATCATGCAAGGCACACCAGACGATATTATTACCACAGACAATATTCAAACCATATTTAATCTGGATACCGAAGTAGTCAGCCATAAAGATAAACCACTCGTTATCCATCATCTTTAACAGGTCATATCATGCCAAACAATCATACTGCCCGCCCACAGACCTCACTGATTATCGCTATTGTTGTTCTGTTTATTATACTGGCCTCATGGTTTATCTGGCTGTTTATGGGAGACGATGCCGCAATACGTATGTCCATGACTCGCATCATGTTTATTTTTATGGGACTAGTATGTACTTTTTTATTTGGCGTACTCATCATGATTGGCCTGAAAATCAGGCACCAGCAACGCCCGCATAACTGAACCTTTCAGATATCTCCGGCGCAGTGCAATCTCAAAATCTACACAGAGGTGTTCTAATCCATCAGAACACCGCGCACGGTTTTATTTGCTAAAACAGAGCATCACACTACTTTCTTTACTACAGCAACCATTTTTTTCTAAAACAGCAAGCCACGCAGCTACTTATCCACCAGTTAGCATTCCAAATTGCCAGATTAGACATAAAAAATCGCTATAAACCGCCACCAAAAAGCATTTTAAGCAGATTTGGTATAATACTCATATCTACTTATTTTTCGGCAGTATCTGTGCCATGTCTGCATACGAACTTAATCAAATCCTAAGCAAAGACCGCTTTTACCTGCAACAAGCCTGCAAAAATCCTGCCCGTTACGGCGGTGAAGCAAAAGTAAACAGCCGTTACCAGCGCTCCCATCAGGCCTATCTGCAACGACTGGCCAGATTACCCGTGCCTGAATACGACAATACCCTGCCCGTCCATGAAAAACGTGCAGCAATCAAACAGGCCATCAGCCAGCATCAAGTAGTTATCATCTGCGGCGAAACCGGATCAGGTAAAACCACTCAGCTGCCGAAAATCTGCCTCGAACTGGGGCGCGGCGTAGCCGGACTAATTGGCCACACCCAGCCACGACGGCTGGCTGCCCGCTCAGTAGCCGAGCGTATCGCCGAAGAACTGCATAGCCAGATTGGCCAAACTGTAGGCTACAAAGTACGCTTTAACGACAAAACCGCACCCGAAAGCTATATCAAACTGATGACCGACGGCATCCTGCTGGCCGAAAGTCAGACTGATCGCTTTCTCAACACCTACGACACCATCATCATCGACGAAGCGCATGAACGCAGCCTGAACATCGACTTTTTACTGGGCTATCTCAAGCAGCTTTTACCACGACGTCCCGACCTGAAAGTCATCATCACCTCGGCCACCATTGATGCCGAACGCTTTAGCCAGCATTTTACCCTGCATGGCATCCCCGCTCCTGTCATCGAAGTATCTGGTCGTACCTATCCGGTAGAAATACGCTATCGTCCCCTGCACAGCACCGATGCAGACGAAGCCGAAATAGAAATCAACGACGCCATTATTGATGCTGCCGACGAGCTGGCACGTGAAGGCAATGGTGATATCCTGATATTCCTGCCCGGCGAACGTGAAATCCGCGAAGCTGCACATGCATTACAGCAATCGCCACTACGCCGTAACGACCAAATCCTGCCCCTGTTTGCACGCCTGTCTGCGGCTGAACAGCATAAAATCTTTCATCCAGATAGTGGCCAGCGCCGTATCGTACTGGCTACCAACGTTGCCGAAACCTCCCTTACCGTACCCGGCATCCGCTATGTTATCGATACCGGACTGGCTCGGGTAAAACGTTATTCCGCCCGCGCCAAAGTAGAACAATTACACATCGAACCCATCAGTCAGGCTGCTGCACGTCAGCGTGCCGGCCGTTGTGGCCGCGTTGCTGCTGGTATCTGTATCCGCCTGTATAGCGAAACAGACTTCAACCAGCGCCCAGCCTTTACCGACCCAGAAATTATCCGCAGCAATCTAGCCGCTGTTATCCTGCGCATGATTAGCCTTAAACTGGGCGATGTGAACGCCTTCCCCTTTTTACAGGCACCCGAGCAACGCTATATCAACGACGGCTATCAAATCCTGCTCGAACTTGGTGCAGTAGACGAACACAACCAGCTAAGCAAACTGGGCGAACAAATGGCGCGCCTGCCGCTAGACCCACGCATCAGCCGCATGCTGCTGGCTGGCAAACGTCTGCAATGCGTTGCTGAAATGCTGGTAATCGTAGCAGCACTATCGATTCAGGATCCGCGTGAACGGCCACTGGAAGCACGTGAAGCAGCGACCAAAGCGCACGAACGCTTTAACGACAAACAATCTGACTTTCTTGCCTATCTCAATATCTGGGATTCTTACCAGCGTGAACGCGATAAAGGTTTATCCAACCGGCAGATGATACAGTGGTGTCATCAATATTTCCTCTCCCACCTGCGCATGCGTGAGTGGCGTGAACTGCATCACCAGCTGGCACAGATTGCCATAGACATGGGACTTACCGATAAAGCCAGCGCCTACCGGCAAACACCTGCCAACCTTACCACTCAGCCAGACATCGACAATAACAGCGATCAGGATTTATCCGCCAAACTCAAACAGCAGCAGATTGCCCGTCGGCAACAACGCCACAACCGGCAACAGGCCAAAGAGGCCAGCTACGAACAGATTCACCGCGCCCTGCTCACCGGCCTGATAACCAATATTGGTCTGAAAAGTCCCGAAGGACACGACTACACCGGCGCGCGCGGCATTCATTTTCATCTTTTTCCCGCCTCCTCATTATTTAAAAGCAAACCCAAATGGGTTATTGCTGCCGAACTCACCGAAACTACCCGTTTATATGCCCGTGATGTTGGCAAAATCGAACCAGAATGGATTGAAAGCGAAGTCCCTCATCTTTTGCGCCATCACTACTTCGAACCACACTGGGAACAGAAACGCGGCGAAGTAGTGGCCAGCGAACGCATCACCCTGTACGGCCTTACCGTCCTGCCCCGTCGTCCAGTAAGCTATGGGCGCATCAACCCAAAAGAAGCTCGTGAAATCTTTATCCGCAGCGCACTCGTAGCACAGGAGTGCAACCTCAAAGCAGCTTTTTTCCAGCATAACCAGAAATTGATAGAAGAAATCACCGAACTGGAACACAAATCTCGCCGGCAGGATGTACTGGTAGATGAAGAAGCACTATTCAGCTTCTACGACCAGCGCCTGCCAGCCAGTGTAGCAAGCAAAGACCACCATCTGCCACTGGCCGATATCCGCACCTTTGAAACATGGCGCAAACAGGCTGAAGCCGAAAATCCCCAACTGCTGTACCTGAGCCGTGACGACCTGATGCAACATGCGGCCAGCAATGTCACCGAAAACCAGTTTCCCGAATACCTCAGTACCAAAGACGGCCGCTGTACCCTCAGCTACCGTTTCGAACCCCATCACCCGTTGGATGGCGTTACCGTAGCAGTCCCCCTGCCCTTGCTCAACCGCATCAGCCCCGCGCGGCTTGAGTGGCTCGTACCCGGCATGATTCGCGAAAAACTGCAATTACTCATCAAAGCCCTGCCCAAACAAATCCGGCGCATCTGCGTACCCGTACCCGATTTCATCACCACTTTTCTAAGCAGCAATCCCGATACCAATGCCCCGCTGCTGCCGCAACTGGCACACGCCATTGCCCGACAGGCCGGCGACATGCGACTGCTCAGCCAGATAGACATCGAACAGTGGCGCACACAACAATTGCCAGCACATTGTTATTTCAACATTCAAGTAATAGATGACAGCGGCACAGAACTGGCCAGCGGGCGTGACCTCAGTATCCTGCAACAACAGCTCGGACAGGCGGCTGCGGTAACCTTCCGCGACAACAGCAACGAATTTGAGCGCGACAACATCACCAACTGGGATATTGGCAAACTGCCAGAAAGCATCAAATTTGCCCGCGCCGAGCAGCAACTTACCGGCTATCTTGGCCTGCAACTGCAAAAAAACGGCAGCATCGCCTTACGCCTGTTTGATACCGCTATTGCCGCCGAACAGGCACATCGCAGTGGCGTACTCGCCCTGATGAGCCTGCACCTGAAAGAACAGATTAAAGACCTCAACAAAGGCCTGCCAGACTTTACCCACATTGCCATGCTGCTCAAGCATCTTGGCACCGACACCCTGCGCGAAGACCTCACACATACAGTTCTTGACCGCGCCCTGATAGGCGAAGACGACCTGCCACGTGACGAAAAATCCTTCAAGGAGCAGCTCAAACGGGCGCGCAGCCGTCTGCCAGCAGTAAAAGAAGCTGTTAACCACTATGCCTTGCAAACCGCACAGGCCTATGCCGAAGTTAACAGCCATCTGGGTAAACATCCATTAACCCAGCTTTTGCGCCAGCACCTCAACAGCCTGATTTACCCCGGCTTTGCCAGTGCCACCCCGTGGCAGCAGTGGCCGCGTCTGCCCATATACCTGCAAGCTATGCTCAAACGCATGGACAAATATAGCAGCAACATCACCCGTGATACTGCCCGCGAAGCAGATATTCAGGCACTCACCGATACATGGCAGGAAAAAATATCCCAATATAAACAACAAAACCAGCCGATACCCACAGCCATAGCCGAATTTCGCTGGATGCTTGAAGAACTGCGCGTTTCTCTATTTGCACAGGAACTGAAAACCCCTTATCCCGTTTCCGCCAAACGCCTGAGCAAAGAGTGGGACAAACGCACAGCACTGTAAAATCCACATAAAATAACCGCCCCGTTCTCCAGAACAAGGCGGTTATTTTATTCCGCTTACAACTACAGACCAGCCTCTTAATTATCGACCAGCTTCTGAAAATCCTTATCTACATAAGAAGATAAACGAAATCTCACCTCAGCTGGTGGCAACGTAATTCCCAGTTTTTGTGCCAGCACCTGCCCGTCAATATACTTATTCTCACAAGGTGGTATCCTCAGTGCATTAAGAAAAGACATCAACTGCTCATGTGTCTGAAAGCAGACCGTACACCAGTATTCACTATCCATAACCCGCTGACGTAGCTGTCTGGGCATCTGTTTTGCCCGTTCAAACTCCTGTTTCAACTCCCCGAGCTGCATCAGTGCGTCCGTATCTGCACGACGGCGTCCAGCACGCTCAGAACACGCCAAGAAAGACCTCTGCTCAGAAATATTCCGTGCCTTTCTGTCCAAATTACGTTGTACAGATATACCAGCCCTGACAACACTTTTATCCTTTTCCATGAGCACACTCCCAACGATAAATTTCCAGTTCACACAATGGAAAAAACTCCAGAATCTTCTGATAGTCACGCGGATAAAACTGCCTGATTGGCAGTAGAAAACGTAAATCCAAGCTATCAAAAGAACAACCAAATACCTTGTAATCACTTCCAAGTCTGACGTGATGTTGCGTAAAACAATCTAGCAAATCCCTTTTTTTCCAATCCCATACCGGATAATACTGACACTGGCTCTTCACAATCGAACCATGTCGCAACATACTCAGCCGCTGCTTTGGATTTTTCTCCACCCTAGTACCATTCGCCACCGGCGTATTCGGCGGCAAATCAAACATCCGGCACATTACCTTTTGAATATCGGCATAATCAAAATCCTCCAATTGTGCTTCATCAATCGCCGCCACATTGCACAAAGGCTGAAAAACATGTGCCTTGAGCATCTGATACAGTGCAGGATGCGGCAAACGGGTAATCTTGATACCAAACTGTCGCTCATATAAATCAAGCTGTTCTTCTACAAACTCCAGCTCTGGCACCAGATACAGATAATAAGGATAAACATGCGTAAAGCTGTCCTTAATAGCCAGATAAGCAGCAACAGCATTTTTACCCGTACTAAATGCCAGAATACTTTGCCTGTGTTCTCTAGCGACCTTCTTAATCGTCTTTACTCCAGACAAAATTGCCATATACTCACAATCCCCCAGTAAAACAAAAATAGACTAAATCAATCTAATTGTATTAACTTTAAACGCTCAACCAACAATAATCCATACAAATCTTAAAAAAACAATAAAATCTCTATATATTTCTTAATATCAGCATATTATGCTAATAATCATCGCATTAAAGTTAAATAAAAATATCAATTACCTTAATCTTGCCATTTTGCGTTTGCTAACTAATCCAGATATCACAGTCACAGAACATTCTTCAAAAAACAATCACTTTCACCATACACACCTAAATTAATTAACATAAAAGCATGTATACAGTACTTTGAAGACTGCGCCCCAACGTCCAAACCCACTTTATTCCTGCCACCTTTGCTTACAAACCTTAAGAAACAAACCTAACTGTCCGTACCAGCAGCGGCTGTTAGCAACATCAACTACCCCATCCTTTCTCTTTAAAATATAGAGTTAAATCACACATCAAAGTTTACATACAGATCAAATATATAAAATATATTATATTAACGATGAATAATATTTTCAGAATTAACAACATTTGTAGACCAAGATCAAATTATTTGCTATTATTCTTAACCAAATAGCCAATAAGCTATTTATTTTCCTGCATTCCCGCCATTTTATACGTCAATTTCTCTCCTATTTAGACCTATAAACTCCAATGGCGGGCTTTTTTTACACCAACACTAAAATCACATATCAGTAAATCAACAGTTGTTCTAAATCAATCAAACAGAGATTTCTTCTCAATAACACCATATCAACTTAAAAAAAATTGACAATTTAACATCGCCAATCCCAACCTCATTGAATTTTGAACTTTATCACCTGCCTAATGGTATTAATGTAGCCGTCTCTTTACCCTGCTCAACCACATCAGCGCGGCTTGAGTAGCTATACTTAGCATGATTCGCAAAAATCACAATTACCCATCAAAGGCCTGCACAAACAAATCCAGCACATCCGCATACTCGTACCTGATTTCATCGCTACTTCTCTCAGCAAAAATCCTGACATCAATGCCCACTGCTGCCCCAGCTAGCAGCAGCCATTGCCTGACAGGATAGCGACATGCATCTTGCTCAGCCAGGTAGATATCGAACACTAACTCACATAATAATGGCCAGCATATTACTATTTCACCATGCAAGTAATTGATGATAACAGCGCAGAGCTGGCCAGCGAGTGCCCCTTCAATATCTTGCAACAACAGCTTAAGCAAACGGCAGTAGTCTGCCAGCGCTAAAAGAAACCATCCACTATTGCGCCATGTAAACTGCACAGGCCTATGCCAAAGTCAACAGCCATCTGGGCAAACATCCATTAACCCAGTTTTTGCGCCAGCATCTGAACAGCCTGATTTATCTGGAGTTACCAACGCACCACCCTATGGCAGCAATGGCTAGGCCTGCCTATATCACTCAAAGCCATACGAAAATGCATGGACACACACAGCAGCAACCCCATCATGATACTGCCTGCAAGGCCAATATTCAGGTACTCCCCCCGATATATCGAAGACAAAAATACAGCAATATCAGCAACAAAGTCAGCCTGTACCCACTTCGATAGCCGAATTTCGCTGAATACGCCAAGAGGTACACGTTTTCCTGTCAGCTCAGAAACTTCACCTATGCTATTCAGCGAAACGCCTAAACGAAGAATGATACAAACGCATAACTTGATAAAACAAATATCCTTGGTAGTAGCGCCAATTAACGCAAGAGCGAGCTGCTATTAATCCTGAATCGAATCAGCTTAATTAACTGAGGCAGAAATTGAGCATAATAGTCACCATTGTAATTTTATGCCAATTTCATCCTGAAACTTTATTTTTATATTGCTGTTTGTATTATTTTTATTATCAATTAATAAAATTTGGCTTAGTTTGTAAATAAAGGAATATGTATGTTAACATTAATAGCATATAAATACCAAAAAGGAAGAAAATTGTAGAAAAAACTTAAAGTTAAAATTCATTAAAATATGATATTTTATTTAAAGATTTTTTATTAATTTCAAACAATTGTTTGAAATCAAGGAGATAATCAGTATGAAATATTCTAAGTTGATGCTTAAATCATTGGTTATTGCTGTTTCAATAGCATTGACTGCCTGTAATGAACATAGGGATCATTTACATGTGCATGCTACAAACACGGGTGGCAAATTAGGAGGAAGTGGTGCCGAAGGTACACCACCTATACCATCGCCAAAACCGGAATTACCTTCACCAGTAGAGCCTTCTCCTGAACCTATCGATCCGCCTAAACCTATAGATCCTCCTGAACCTATAGACCCGCCTAAACCTATCGATCCGCCTAAGCCTATCGATCCTCCTGAACCTATCGATCCGCCTAAACCTATAGACCCTCCTGAACCTATAGACCCTCCTAAACCTATAGACCCTCCTAAACCTATAGACCCTCCTAAACCTATAGACCCTCCTGAACCTATTGACCCTCCTAAACCTATAGACCCTCCTGAACCTATAGACCCTCCTAAACCTATAGACCCTCCTGAACCTATTGACCCTCCTAAACCTATAGACCCTCCTGAACCTATTGACCCGCCTAAGCCTATCGATCCGCCTAAGCCTATCGATCCGCCTAAACCTATTGACCCTCCTAAACCTATAGACCCTCCTGAACCTATTGACCCTCCTAAACCTATAGACCCTCCTGAACCTATTGACCCGCCTAAGCCTATCGATCCGCCTAAACCTATCGATCCGCCTAAACCTATAGACCCGCCTAAACCTATTGACCCTCCTAAACCTATAGACCCTCCTGAACCTATTGACCCGCCTAAGCCTATCGATCCGCCTAAACCTATTGAAATTCCAATGCCTTCGGATGACCCCTCCAAATTTGATAGTTCCGAAAGTGCCGAAAAAGTAGCATTAAGTAAGAATCAATATGGTGGTGATAATCAACAGGCTAATCGTTTGAATTTAAAAGACGCTCGTGATCAGGGACTTGATGGTAGTGGGGTAAAAGTGGGAATAGTTGATCTACCAGCTCATACTCAACATCCAGCATTACCCGAAAATACTGTTGATATGGGTGAGTTTGGTACTCACCACCCTCCCCAAAGTACGCATACTCACGGAGATATAGTAGCATTGGTTTTAGCAGGTAAAAATGTTAATGATCGGGTATTGGGAATAGCTTCAAACGCTAATTTACATCTCGCTGCTGCGTCTTACCCGACACCAGGCCTCATAGAAGGACGTGTAGCAGCATTAAGTGCATTTCATGCTCTTAATCAGCAAGGTGTAAAAATTGTTAACAACAGCTATGGCAGCAATTATGCAGATCATAAGCAAAGATATATTGATTATGCTGATGAATATTTAAATCCTATAAATGCTACTGCTAAGGAAACATCTTATATAGGTCAGGTTACTTCTTTAGTACAGGATGATATGCTTTTTATCTGGGGTACAGCTAATAATGGTGAGAAGCAGCCCTCTATTCAATCGCTATTGCCATTGATTGAACCTGAATTACAAAAAGGCTGGATAGCAGTAGCTGGGGTAGATCCGGATAATAAGATTAATGAGCGTTCTAATCGTTGTGGCGATGCCAAAGACTGGTGCATGGCTGCTTATTGGCGAGTTGACATGGCTAATCTAGAAGCACAGCCTGGTGAGGATATTAATTCGTTACCACTTTCTGCCGCGGCAGGTACCTCAATCGCAGCGCCTCAGGTTACAGGTGCTGCCGTATTGGTGAAACAAAAATACCCATGGATGACTAATGACAATTTACGTACCACCTTACTCACCACGGCTACCGACCTTGGTGCCAAAGGTGTGGATTCTGTTTATGGCTGGGGGTTGTTAAATATCGGTAAAGCAGTTAATGGTCCGGCACAATTTGCTTTTGGTAATTTCTCTGCCAATGTGACTGACGGACAATATATATTCAGCAATGACATAAGCGGAAAAGGCGGATTAATTAAAAATGGAAGCGGTACATTGATATTACAGGGGCAACATACTTATGAGGGTGAAACCCAGATTAACTCAGGTATGCTGGCTTTAGATGGCAGCAATCAATCAAAAGCACATATTGCTGATAGCGGTACCTATCAAGTTAAAGGTAGTACTGGTACTGTTAATAATGCAGGTACTTTCATAAGCCGTGATGCCACCATTAATGGCAATTTTACTCAGACAGCAGACGCCACCTTCCAAACCAATCTAGGTAGTCAAACCACCATCAATGGTACAGCTAATCTGGCCGGACGTTTGTATTTTGATGCACTTAAATCTGGCTTTATCCCAGAAACAGGAACAAAGGTTGAAGTGATAAATGCTCAGCAACGCAATGGTGAATTTGATAAAACAGAGTTATCCGCCAATATATTATTAGATGGCAAAACCGTTTATGATGGCCATAATGTTAACTTTGATATTACCCGGATTCCTGCCCGTACAGCTGTTTTAGCCAATCATCTTTTAACACGCAGTGCAGCAGATCAGGCGATTCAATCGGCAGCCGATGCGGTAGATAAAACCTTTACCCAACTGGATAGCTTGCAGATGTCTGAGCTACAGGATACGCAAAAGCAGGATTTAGTGGAAGGTGCTGTTAGTATCCAGAATGTACAATCAGCGCAAAGCCTGAAGCGGTCGCTATATTCTTTATCGGGAGCGGTATATAGCAATGCTAATGTGGTGAATACATTGGCAATGGGTAAACTGAATAATGATTTTATGTCATCTGTTCAGAACACTTCAGATAAAGTTGAAGCGATTGTTAAATTTAACCATGCTAAAAACCGTTGGAATCCATCCGGAATCAAAGGTAAACAAAATACCAATAACGGTATACTGGGCGCCAACAAAAACTTCGGTAATGGTTTATCCGGCGCTATAGCCTATACTTTCCAGAATTCGAGCTGGAATGAACCTGATGCAAGTGCTGATATCAAAAGCAATGGTTTGATGATTGGTTCGTTCTATGCACCAGATGCATGGAAAGGCGCATTCCTTAGCGGCAGTTTAGGCTATAACCGTTTCTCCAACGATGTTAATCATCAGATATGGTTAGGAGAAAAAGTTGAGCAGAGCGGTGCCAAAGTCAAAGGAAATTTATGGCAACTGGCAGTTAACGGCGGTAAGCCATTTAACCTCAACAGACTAACGCTCACGCCACAATTGGGAATGAGATATGACTATCTGCAACAAAACAGCTTTACAGAAGATGGCGCGCACGGATTTGGTTTGCATGCCAGAAAACTGAATAAAGGAGTAATAGCAGGTACTGCTAATTTATTAGCCCAATACCGCTTTGATATCAAAGACACATTGTATAGTATCTTTGGTTCAGTAGGAGTTGAGCATGATTTTCAGGATAGGGATTATGCCACTCGTGGCGGTTTTGCAGGTATGCATAGCAATGAAAAAGCGGGCAGATGGTCTTCGGCCAAAACACGCTGGAATACAGCGGTAGGTAGTAATATACAAATCGGCCGAAATATCAATGCTGGTATACAATATCAGTATGAAAATGGTAATCATTGGCATAGTAATTCTGCCAAAGCGAATTTAAATATTCATTTTTAATAATGGCATGAATTATTAGCTGTCTGATTATATAACTGAATTCCGGGATAACCGGAATTCAGTTTATGACTGTCCCATTCTTAGTACACCGCCTACGCATCAAATAGCGCTGCGTGCTTCAACATTTTATATCCATTTAGTGTCACATTGCTGAATATCTCATGCAGCTTTCCGGAACCATAAACCGTTAGCCATTCTTTGATTACTTTCATTGCTTACTTTAGATTATTAAAAAAGACATAAACTCAATACTGCCGGGCAATACATACACTGAAATCGCTCAATATAACTATATTGATATAAACTACCCGATCGAGTATCAGCTATGGCTATCCCATAACATTAACCATAATCAGGAAATTAATCTTGTCTAATCGTTAAAATTTTATTAGTATAATTAAATAAATTTAATTTCGGAGTATAGCTGTGTAATTTATAGCGAGTTGTTTCTATCAAAAATAATTACAATTACTCGCGTGATGCACAGAAATCGTGTTTTTTTCTATCAAAATTTGATATGCATTGCTTCACGCTGTAATTCTCTTTTGTTTTTCAGTGGTGATTAAATTCAATGCAATCTTTACGTCAAGAATGGTTTTCAAATATCAGAAATGATGCCCTATCCGGGCTCGTCGTCGCACTTGCCCTTATCCCCGAAGCAATAGCTTTTTCAATCATTGCCGGTGTTGATCCCAAGACAGGACTCTATGCAGCTTTTTGTATAGCGGTTATTACTGCTTTTACAGGCGGTCGCCCCGGTATGATTTCTGCTGCTACCGGTGCAATGGCATTATTGATTGCTGGTCTGGTTAAAGCGCATGGGATTGAGTATCTACTGGCCGCAACCATCTTATGTGGTATTTTTCAGATTATTGCGGGTTTTCTTCAATTAGGAAACTTAATGCGCTTTGTTTCCCGCTCAGTAGTAACGGGGTTTGTTAATGCATTAGCTATCCTGATTTTTTTAGCCCAACTTCCCGAACTGACTAATGTAACATGGCATGTCTATGCGATGACTATCACAGGGCTTGGTATTATTTATCTCTTCCCTTATATCCCCAAAGTTGGAAAAATTTTTCCTTCGCCACTACTGTGTATTCTTATCCTTACCGGTATCTATATGTATTTTAGAATGGATATACGTACAGTTGGTGATATGGGTACCCTGCCCACAAGCTTACCTACTTTTTTACTCCCGAATGTTCCTTTTAATCTCAATACTTTATTGATTATTTTACCTTACTCCATTTCATTAGCTATTGTTGGCTTATTAGAGTCGATGATGACCGCAACCATTGTAGATGATATTACCGATACGCCCAGTGATAAAAATCGTGAATGTAAGGGGCAAGGTATCGCCAATATCGTCACAGGTTTCTTCGGCGGTATGGCCGGTTGCGCAATGATTGGCCAATCAATGGTTAATATGAAGTCAGGCGGGCGGACGCGTTTATCCTCACTTATCGCAGGAACTGTACTTTTATTATTAGTGGTGTTTTTACAAGACTGGGTAAGCCAAATACCCATGGCTGCATTAGTAGCTGTCATGATTATGGTTTCCATTGGCACCTTTAACTGGAACTCAATCAAAAATCTTAAATCGTACCCACTATCAACCAATATTGTTATGCTTTCTACCGTAGTTGTGGTTGTATTTACCCATAACCTTGCTTACGGCGTATTTGTAGGGGTATTACTGGCATCATTATTCTATGCCAATAAAGTCGCCCATTATCTGCACATTAAGACCGAGCAACCCAGCAGCGAGCAACGTACTTATACAGTGTATGGACAAGTATTCTTTGCCTCTTCCGCAAAATTTACTAGTTCATTTGACTTTAAAGAAGTCGTACAAAAGGTAACAATTGATCTTACTCAAGCACATTTCTGGGATATAACCGCTGTAGCAGCCTTAGATAAAGTTGTAATTAAATTCCGCCGAGCAGGCACACAAGTAGAAGTTTTAGGGCTGAATAAAGCCAGTAGTACAATTGTTGACCATTTTGGTGTTTATGATAAACCGGATGCCCAACAGAATTTAAATAATCACTAAGAGAATCTAACAACGAAAATGGATAACCTGTATTGTGTGGGGTAGTGCTTTCTTTTGCACCTTTCTGCAACACACACAAAAAAGGCTGAAATATAGGAAACACGGGGATTGTGGGAGGGGAAAGGGGGGAAAATTTGGGATTCAGCTTTTGTACCATTTTAGGCAAAAATTGCGCATTTTTTGATACCTTTTGAACAGATTATAAATAAGGTTTGAGCAATGTTTAAACTGTTGCTAAAAGCCGGTTTTTATAGCTTTGGATAATGTGGTTTTATGTGTTTTGTGCGTAATAGTTTTTTGCCTTAAGTTTTACGTTGCCGTAAAACTTAAATTAAGCGTAAAAGTTAAAAAAATACTTTTTAAAAACATGTTTTTATACATTATTTTTTATTTGGCGCTATAGCTTGTAACTTTTTCGAAGATTCTACAACTCTCTTGTTTAGAAAATGACAACTAAACAAAAAACTAAACAAAATGCACTGTTTTTTTGTTTAGTCTTTTGTTCAATTAAATTAATTAGTTATATAAGATTAAGAATCAGAACGCTTATCGACTAAACAAAAAAACATTTTTTTAATCGATAAAAAAAATTTGCTTAGAAATTCGTAAACTAGCCAAGCTAATCCTTTTTTTAAATGTATCTACCAAACCATTCAACCCTGCCGATAATTGATACATCACTTGCAGGTGATGAGATATCAACTTCAAAGGGTGGATATGCTTCATTGGCGGACATTATAAGAAGCCGTCCACCTGGTAAAGATTGTACCCGTTTTACAATTAAATCTTCACCGATACGTATAACATAAAGGCCTGAACCGGGCTTATTATTGGCGTGATTTACCAGAATATTATCGCCGTCATTTAGCACTCCCTCCATTGAATCGCCTTTAACTGTAATCACGCTCAAATGATTAGGGTCTGCTCGTAAATAGTTTTTTATCCAGTATTTACGAAATGCAAGTACTAAAGTATGGTTTTCATCGGAGTTGTAATAACCACTACCAGCGGCAGCTTTTACCTCGTAATAAGGAATAAATACGAAGTCGTCAACATTCACAGTGTGACCAAGAACATCATAAACCATTGAAGTAGAATCTTTATCTAATAGTAATGATGTACTATCTAATAATTTTGTTTGCTGTGATTCATCTGGGAATGGGCTCCCCTCTCCAGTAAGCAGCCATGTTAAATCACATCCTGTAACTTCTCTTATTTTTATTAAGGTTTCAGCTTTTGGGATACCTCCATCATACCAAATGCGAGTAAATCCCTGAAAAGTCATACCAATTTGTTTAGCAATTTGTGTTGGTCCCGTGTCGTTACCAAATAGAAAAAGAAGGCGATCTTTAAAAGTTTGCATACTATTCATCTTTTGCATATAAATTCGAACTATTTGCAACTAAAGTTGCAAATAAACACATCTGTTGCAAATAAAAAAAACATTTTATATTCAATTGATTAATAAAATTCATCTCAAAAGTTACGAAAATTTATTTGCAACAGGTTTACTAATAAGTTTTTGCATATTATTATATCCATAAGTTAAGCATTTTGATGAATTCAACAGCGTTAAGCTATGGAGTAAGTTTATATGCAAAAAAATACAGCCGATTGGCATCGCGCCGATATAGTAGCGGCACTTAAAAAACAAGGCTGGTCTATCGCTGCTTTATCGCGAGAAGCAGGATTAAGTTCAAACACCCTAAAAACAGCACTTGCAGCACCATATTTAAAAGGCGAAAGAATTATTGCTGCTGCAATAGGGGTTGCTGCTGAAGAAATTTGGCCTACTCGTTATGCGCGTAGGAATTTCCATCCCGTACTTCCCAAAACAGTAATTAATAACTGAATGATAAGGTATTGCAGCAAATAGTGCATCTTAAATATGCAAAATCTAACCAAAGAAAATTATGTTTTATGGAAACTAAATATTTAACAGCAACCGATATTGCAAATTTATCTTTGTCGATGCTGCCTAAATCCAGACAAGGAATTGAAAAACGGGCAAGAATTGAAAGTTGGCCATTTGAAATCGTTCCAGGTAATGGAAGAAATGGAGGAGTTCGCAAATATACTGTTGATTTGTTGCCTTGTGATGTTCAATCTGCCATCAAGAAAAAGCTGATAAATCAAATTTTAGCCAATTTTGAAAAGGTAGCCTTACCAAATACAGATAAAAAAACAACAGTAGTTACAAAACGTTTACAGCAATTAGGTTTATCAATAGATGAAGAGGTAGGCAATCTAAAAGATAAACAAAAAGATATAGCATATGCTCGGATGTCATTGTGCCAAGAAGTTAGCAAGATGCATCACGTTGCAGGTTTGGGTGTCAAAGAAGCTGTCAGATATGTGATTGAGCAGGTTGATTCCGGATTGCTGCCTGAACATTTGGTAAAACTGATTGAAGTGGCTAATGCCAGAAGTAATGCAAGTCGCAATTTATCGTTCAATACTTTGTATAAGTGGCTTCGTATATACAAGGCAGCGAAAACACCTAATGAAAGGCTGGCGGCATTATCGCCACGGCAAACTAAACCTAAAACGCCATTGCTGGCTTACGATTGGTTGCCGGATTTTATGTCCTTTTATTCCAGTCCAAGTAATCCTAGTGTTACTCAGGCATACAGGGGCTTTGCTAAGAACTGGATTGGTGCAGGTAAGGATGTTGCTGAACTGCCATCTATAGATGCTGTTAGGCGTGCATTGAAGAAGATGCCGGTAATTGCTAGGGAGCGCGGGCGCAAAACTGGTGCAGCATATAAATCATTGTTGCCTTATGTGCAGCGCGACTGGCTGGCACTCTCTCCTAATGATGTCTGGATTGGTGACGGGCATAGTTTTAAAGCAAAAATAGCCCATCCTGACCATGGCCGGCCATTCAAGCCTGAGGTAACGGTGATTGTTGATTGTTGCCGGATGATTGTGGGTTTTTCTGTATCGCTGGCTGAAAGTACGGTTGCTGTTGCTGATGCGTTAAGAATCGGTATTAAGAATTTTGGCTTGCCGCTAATGTATTACTCGGATAATGGCGGTGGTCAAACAAGTAAGATGATTGACCATGAGGTAACTGGTTATTGTGCCCGCCTTGGTATCCATCATGAAACGGGTATGCCGGGTAATCCGCAAGGACGCGGGATTATTGAGGGGCTATGGGATGGGACGCTTATTGCTTTAGCTAAGGAGTATGAGACGTATACCGGCCGTGGTATGGATAGCAGTACGAAAAATATGATGTACCGAAAGCTGGATAGTGCCTTAAATGCGGAGAGTAAGGGCAAGGAGCTGACTCCTGAGCAGAAGAAATATAAGGCTAAACTGCCTAGCTGGAAGCAGTTTATTGCTGATGTGACTCGGTGTATTGATGAGTATAACCACCGCCCACACCGTGCATTGCCTAAGAATGTGGATGGAATTCACTACTCTCCTGCTGAATACCGCGCTATGCGTCTGCAAAAGGATGGTGTGGAGGTTGACCGGTTGACTGATATTGAACTGGATACGCTGTTTATGCCAGAGACGATTAGGGTTACTAATCGTGGCTTGGTATCACTTATGGACAATAGTTATTTTCATGTTGATTTAGCTAATTACCACGGTGCGCAGGTGCGGGTTGCCTATGATTTACATGATTATCAGCATGTGATTGTGCGGACGATGGACGGTAAGTTTATCTGTAAGGCGGTATTTGAGGGCAATAAACGCGATGCTATGCCTAAGCCTTTGATGCAGCAACTGAAAGAAAAACGGGTTAAGAATCGGGTACGGCGTAAGGAAGAACAGATTGCGATTGCTGAGGCTGAATTAAAACCGGCAATTGAGCATCAGCCTAATTTTGGCTTGCTGCTGGGTAATGGTGCGGCAATTCCGGTATGTGATTACGTGAAAGCAGAGAAAGAAGAGCGTAAACCGTTGTTTATGTTTGAGAGCGACCGAGATGCTTGGGAGCAAAATCATGGTACTGACTGAGAAAGGGCAAGATATGTGTAATCAAGAGCTAGGCAGACAAATCACCGCGTTAAAAATGTTTAAAGCAGCCGTTGATGCCGCTGATGATGATGTAACTATTGCGACTTTTTGCCGTGACTATTTTTTTAGTTTATTCAAATCGTTTGATTTAACTGCATCGGAGGCTGTGGCTATGCTGGTGGCACTTGCTGCTGCAATGAATGATAAGAAGTTTTGTAATGTTTTTGCTTGTTCGCCGGAGATGCTGTGCGCCAACGCTTCTGATTCGGCACTTATCCAAGCTATTAAATCAGACCAAGAGATTTGGGATTTATTGTGAGGCGGCAACCGGAGGCAACCGGTTACCTAGACCCTGAACCAATTTTCAATAAGTGAGTTATTAAAATGTCTATAGCACAGGATTTACAGAACTATATCAATGAACGTGGTATTTCACAAGGCAATGTTGCGCGTGGTATCGGAAAAAGCCCGGCAACGATTAATCAGTATTTGCAAGGCAAGTACGCTGGGGATGTGGCTGCTTTAGATAAGATGGTTGCTGCGTGGCTGCAAACACAGCGAGAACGGGCAAATGATATCCGTACGCAGTTAAGTTACACATATACAACAACGGCGCGCCGTATTGAGGAGGTGCTCAGGCTGGCGCATGTTGAGGGTGAGACTGTTGTGCTGTATGGACAGGCTGGGTTGGGTAAAACGAGTGCGCTGGAAGCTTATGTAAGGCGTAATCCGGACGCTATTATGGTTGATTCTGACCCGAGTTACAGTGCAAAGGTGTTGCTGTCCTGTATTGCGGCTGAGGTTGGTGCGGAAAGTCGCGGCAGTTTGCATCAGTTGATTGAGGCACTGATTAAGAAGTTAAAGGATAGTGGCCGGATTATTTTGGTGGATGAAGCGGAAAATCTGCCATTGCGTGCGCTTGAATGTCTGCGCAGAATTCATGATAAGACTGGTATCGGGCTGGTACTGGCCGGTATGCCTCGCTTGCTGGTTAATCTGCGCGGCAGTAAGGGGGAATTAAAGCAGTTATATAGTCGGGTGGCATTCAGGTTTGATTTAGGCGATACGGTGCCTGATTGTGAGCTGGAGGCTATTATTAATCAGTCAATTAGTGGTATTGACCCGGATACGGTACAGGCGTTGGTTGTGGCTGCGCATGGTAATACGCGGCGGTTGGCAAAGCTGGTACGGGGTGTAACCCGTATGACAAAGGTTAATAACCGGCCGTTTGATGTGGCTATGGTAAAAGAGTTTGAAAAGATGCTGATTAGCTAAGCTAAAAATGATAAATGCTTGATGCATTATATATTTTTTACCTATAAATCATAATAAATAATTGATTATAAAGGAAAATTAAAATGGAATTAAAGGAAAGCCGTTTTATGTACTGGATTCTGGCGGTGCCTTTTTCGCTGGTTTTAAGTTGCCAGCCGGCGGGATGCAATCCGGCACCGGCCAAGGTATCTATGCCATCTGCTGTATTAGTTAAGCAGCAGGATGAAGAGGCGCAGCAGCAGGCGGATGCGGTAGCAGCTATGTATGAGCATATGGGCGATGAGGAGCGGATGCGTGGTGTGGTTTATGAGCCGGTAGATGAGGAGCTAATCAGATGAGGCAGTGCAGACAAATTCGGGTGGTTAATGGCAAGTCTAAAAAGTATTGCCCTGTATGCAAGAAATGGCTGCCGGTGAGTTCGCGTTATTTTTCAGAAAGCAGACGCCATGCAACTGGATTTCTAACCTACTGTAAGGATTGTTGTAATGAGATTCAGCGCAGGAAACGAGAAAAAGAACGCGCCGCTGAAAAAGGTTATTTGAGAACTGATGCTGCTGCGGTGGTGGCATCTGCTGAGATTTTGAAACCGGAATACTGGTTAATCAATAGTGATAATTATCGGAATGGAGATTGATATGAATAAAGAACAAGCGATTGAAAAAATCAAAAAATGCCTACGATTGGCTAAGTCAGCAAACGAAAATGAAGCAGCGCAGGCGTTTAAACATGCGCAAGCTTTGATGCGTGAGTTTGGTGTGACAGATATAGATGTAGAGATGTCGGAGATAATTGAGACCAGCGTTAAAATTCCTGTGGCCATTCCAAAATGGCAATTTGTCCTGTTTGAAATCTGTAAAGATGCTTTTGGTGTTGATGGTTACATATACAGAAGTCTGGGGGCGGGTACTGGTAATCAGATGGCACATTTCCGGTTTTATGGAATGTCCCCAAAGCCGGAGCTGGCAGCATATGCGTATGAGGTTTTATTGCGCCAATTGCGCGCTGCACGGCGGGAATATATCGCCACTAAACTAAAGCGGGTCAAACTGGCTAAAAATAAAACATACCGTGCTGACGAGTTTTGTCTTGGCTGGGTGTCAACTGTTTATCTCAAGGTGGAAAAGTTTGCTGTCGGAGAGGAAGAACAGCAAAAATTAGGCATATATCTGAATAGATTAAATCTGACTAGTACGTCAAAACCACGCACGATAAATGCTTCAAGTTCGGCCAAACGGGCTGGATATGATGATTATGCTGAGGGATATGACAAAGGAAAAGATGCGCAGTTAAATCATGCGATGAGTGGTGCAGAGAGTAAACGGCTGGGGGGGATTCAGCCATGAAGCATGTTATGACCATAAACAGAAATAGCCCACAATTTGACCAATATTTGGATATGGCCATTAAAGATGCTTTGATTAAGGGTGCCATACTGAATGTGACAAATTTCAAGCAGGAGGCGCAGCGCATTAAACTCACTTATGAGGGGGGTATGCTCGAAGCTATACATGTGTTTTTTGGTAATAAGGTTACACCGGAATCAGTAATCAATGCCCTTGGTAATGATATCAGGATTATACGCGATGAGGAGCGGGAAGCATGAAAACGCGCTGCCCTGTATGCGGAGCTGAAAACAGTCTTGATGCCCTGATTGCTAATGAGGATGCACGCGAATTACTGTGGACGCTGGCGCAGGTTGGCGGTGATTTAGCTAAGCAGTTGGTTAAATATCTTGGTTTGTTTCGTCCTGAAAAGTCGAGCCTTTCGGGGGCAAGAATGGCCAAGCTGCTGGCTGAGTTGCGGCCGGATATTCTCAATCAGTGTATTCAGCGTGATGGCCGGATAACGAAAGCACCATCAGCGGCATGGATATGGGCACTTGGTGAGGTGCTGAGCGCACGCGATGCCGGTACGCTCAAGACGCCGCTTAAATCCCATGGCTATTTGTATGAGGTGTTGAGTAACTGGCGCGGTACTGTACAGCAGGTTGTTGAGCAGCCTATGACACAAAACGGTAGTAACAAGATGGTGGAGAGCCTTGCACGGCTTGAAAGTATGAAATGAAAGCGTTTGTCAGACAGGAAATTATTGCAGGCTTGCAGTTGCTGTGTACTTTGCGCTTACAGGGGGCACCGCCATCCGATGGGATTGAGGCCACGGCACAGGGCTGGCTGATTGCACTGGAGCCGCGCACTGCGGGATTTGATGAGCAGTTAGACCAAGGCCGCATTACTAAGGCTTTTCAGCTACTGGCCGCTAAAACGGTACGCTGGCCGCCACCGGTGGCACTGATTGAGCTGATACCGGAGCGGCCACGACCAAAATTATTAAATCATGATAAAAGACTAACAGAGGAGCAAAAACGGCAAGGACAGTCAAATTTAAAGGCGATTAAACAACTAATTAATCAGGTTTTAAATAAACGTTAAAGGATTTTTTATATATGGCAGCAGCTAAAAAACTGAGAACTAAACGCGAAGCATTACCGGCTTTTATTCATTCACGTGATGATGCGGTTGCAGGTATCAAGCGCATGGGTGATTTATTGCGTCTGCGCGAACAGATTCAGGGTGAAATGAATGACAGTATTGCGCAGTTGCAGGAGGATACCGCAGCAAGGGTGGCACCGATTGATGAGGAGCTGGCCGAACTGGAAGCCGGAATTGCAGCATACTGCACGACGCACCGTGATGTGTTGACTGATGGCAACAAGGTGAAATTTGCTGACTTGATAACCGGTAAGGTTTCATGGCGCAATAATCCGCCTAAGGTGGTAATCCGTGGTGTAGATGCGGTGATTGCGCTGATGGAGCAATGTGCAGATTTCAGTCGCTTTATCCGGGTGAAAAAGGAAATTAATAAGGATGCGGTGCTGAATGAAGCTGCGCTGTTTGAGCAGTCGCCTGTGCCGGGGCTGTCGATTGTGCCGGGTAAGGAGCAATTTGTGATTGAGCCGTACAATCAGGAATTGCCAGCCTGTACCTCTTAACGCGGTTATAGACCAAAGGGACAACTGATATATCAGTTGTCTTTTTTTTTGCGTGCATTTTTTCTGATTAATATGTAATTATCGCTCCAAACGGAGGACGCATTATGAATAAACATAACAGAAATAGTATGATAGCCAAGATAAAAATAGCACAACAGCAGCTGTGTATTGAGGATTCAGCCTACCGTGCGCTGTTGGTGCGCCTGACCGGTAAATCATCCAGTACGCAAATGAATCAGGACGAGCTGGAATGCGTAATCAGGGAGATGTGCCGGCTGGGTTTTAAGCCTACTAAACCGAAACGATACGCTGCACCCAATCACCGTAAATCTAATACGGCAATGATAGGCAAAGTAGCCGCCCTGCTGGCCGATAATAAGCTGCCGTGGAATTATGCCCACAAACTGGCCAAGCATATGTTTGGGGTTGACCGGGTGCAATGGTTGAATGACTGGCATTTGCATAAATTGATAGCTGCGCTGCAAATCCATGCAGACCGGAGATATGAGGAGTACGACCCATGTCATTCGAAAGTATAAAGCATCTGTTGCCGCCGATTATGCATGAAATCATGGATATTATTGGCCTTGAAGCCACAAAAGCACTGGTTGATGCTATTGGTGGCACTAGTTTCAGGTTTAGTGCGGGGGTTAAGGACTGCCCACGCTACCGGATATTATGCGAGGCAATCGGCGAGGAAATGACTACAAAGCTGCTGGAACGATTCAGAAACTCAGATGAGTATATACCGCGGTGTGCGACGGCGATGCGTGCCCTGTATTATGCACAGTTCAAGCATGATTTTGAGTACCTGACCCAGTACGATAAAAAAAGTGCGCGCATGGCCTTGCTGCAATTGTGCCCGCGCTATAAGATTAGTGAGCGTACTGGCTGGAAAATCATCCATGAACAGATTAATGCGATGGCCTATCAGCCCGGCCTGTTTGAATCACCGTGCTGAAGATGTACAGCTATTTACCATAAACGTTAATATTCAAAAATATCCATACTTTAACAGATGGATATTTTTTTATGAGCATTATCACTATTACAGCCGGACACAGTAATACTGACCCGGGTGCAATTAATGCAAAATCTCAAATCACGGAAGCCAGTATCGCTTGTGAGATGCGTAATATGGTTGCGTATTATCTGGAAAAAGCACGTGTTCACTATCGTACTGATGGTACTGGTACAACCAATCAGCCCTTAAATAATGCAATCAAGTTAATCAGCGGCAGCAAGGTTGCGGTTGAATTTCACTGTAATGCCTCATCCAGTGCAAGCAGCAAGGGTGTGGAAGCTTTGGCACAGCCAAAAGACCGCGCCCTGTGTCAGCGGCTGTGCAAGGCTGTAGCCGATGTAACTGGCAGTGGCCTGCGCGGAGATAAAGGCTATCAGCCGGAGAATGCTGGCCAGCATACGCGACTGGGCTATGTGCGAGCCGGCGGCATTATTCTGGAGTTATTTTTTATCAGTAATAATGCCGAACTGGCGGTATGGAATGCGAAGAAATGGCTGATTGCTAAAGCTGTGGCCGAAGTTCTGATTGCGGAGGCTGATGCATGAAGCTGAAACGTATTTTTAGAGAGATTGCCCGCAATCTCGCATATCTTATGATGCTTGGCTGGCTGCCTCTATTAGTGTTCTATTTTGTCTGTAATCCTGAGCTGGTCGTCATCATACTGGCTACTGTCAGCTGTATTGCGGCATTCGCTGGCTATGGTTATGTGTTATTGCTGCTTTTGTATAAGGGCATAACTGACCTCTACGAGAAATATTCGCCAGTACTGCGCACGATAAAAGAAAACCGTGAGGTTTTTAATCAGTTTGTTAAGTGGGCAAAAGAAAATGATAAGAAAATTATTTAAGTACTTTGGCGGCCTTGTTAATAATGTGGAAACTGGGCAGTTATCGCACAGCAAGCTGTGGGCAAATGTCGCTGCGGGTGCGGCCACTTATAAATTCATTGCTTTGCCTGATTGTGATGCAGAAATCTGGATTGCGTATTTGGGTATTGTCGGTGGCTATGCGGTGGCTATGAAATGGATTGCTGCTAAACATGCTGACAGTCCTGAGAAGCAGCCGGATTTGGATAACTAAGCTTGCAAGGGGCGGTGTACCGTCCCTTGTTAAAAAAAATACAAAGGCATGAATATGATTAGTTTGAGTGATAAATATAAAGCTGTACTGCTAGCGGCATTACTGCTGTTGGTATGCCCGATTAGTTTTCAGCTTGGGCAAATGTCTGGGCGCAAAGATGCGACCAAGGCACGGGCGGAGCTGGCTAAGGTAAAAGTGGAGTACGCACAGTATACGGCTGATTTATCAGCAGCCCATGCTGCTGCGCTTAAAAAAGCCAATGCCGCGCTGTTAGAGCAGCAACATAAAACCGCTGATATCAGTCAACGGTTGGTTGCGGCCAATGCTGTTATCAAAAATAAAGCTAATAAATTGAAAGATGAGGTAATCAAAAATGAAAACAATAACGATTGTACTGGCCTTGATGCTAACGGCGTGCGCATCTACAACGCCGCCTTTGGTTACGAATAGTACTGCTCACACGGTAGAAATCCCGACTATGCCATTACCGCCGGCTGAGCTGTTAACTGTGCCTGTTAAACCTAAACATTTGCAAAATGGCTCGGTAGCGGCATTGCTGAATCATGCGATTGAAATGGGTGCGTATCTTGGCGAGCTGGAAAATCAAAATGCGGCATGGCGCGCATGGGCAAACGGAGAAAGGGAAACACATGAACCATGATACTCAGCTGTTTATATACCGGCAGGCTGTCAATAAAACCCTGACTTTTCATCATCATGAAATTGAAGCCGGTTTAAGACGGGCGCATGAACAGGAAGAATTTATTTATACAGTCTGGCGCAAGCTTTTAACCCTTGGCTGGCAGGTCAGTATTGCGATGGATAATCGATTTAATACTATTTTTTATATTCGCTGCTACGACCTGTCTATTAGTGAGCAAAAAACGCATATCAATGTTGTGCTGGCTGATGTAGCTGAGGTAGTACCAGAGGATGAGCGTCTGTATGCGTCTAGCCGGAAGCAGGATTATTTATCCTGTGAAATTGCTTTTTATGATTCCATCCCGGGAGGCTAAGCATGGCATTTACCATTGACGCAGCCCTGCAAACTGCATTGGGCTTAATCATTTCCATCATCGGGTTTTATGTCAAAAGTCTGGCAGCCAAGCTGGACAAAAGCGACAAGGATAATCAGCGTCTGACTGAGCGGCTGCACAACATTGAACTGGCTTATCAACGCCGTGAGGATGCGCGCCGCGAAAACGAACAGATTACTGCACTGCTGCGCGATATTCGCAATGAAGTGAAAGAAGTAGCCGAAAAACTGGACAGAAAAGCAGATAAAACATGACAACAAATATGACCAATCCAAATGATCTTTTGCAGCATTTGAAAAGAATCGAAGATAAACAGGATGCAACCCTGAGCAAGCAGGATAAGCTGGCTGTACGTATCCAGCAGATACACACAGACAGTAAACGTGCGGCGATTATCAATGGCTCAATCTATGGCGGTTTGACTGGTGGCATGGTTGCTGTGGCGATTGAGCTAATCAAGCTCAAGTTGGGGGGCTGATGGCATATTCTCAGGAAATCCGTGACAAAGTATACCGGCTGTATGTTTTTGAACGGCAGTCACTGGTAATTGCTGCCATGATGGCCGAGGTTGCCTTTTCCACGGCACGGCGTTGGAAAGAAAGCGACCGGCAAAAAGGCAATGACTGGGACAAAATGCGCGCGGCGAATCTGATGGCCACTGGCGGGCTGGAGGATGTCAGCCGGTCGATTTTATCTGGTTTTTTGGTGCAGTATCAGGCAACGATTGACGAACTGTCACTTAATATAGACCTAAGCCACGAGCAGAAAGTTGACCTGCTGGCCAGTCTGGCCGATGCATTCAATAAGACGGTTGCAGCCAGCCGCAAAGTATTGCCGGAAACTGACCAGCTGGCCACGGTACTGGAAGTGATTAATAAACTGACTGCATTCATACAGGAGCGCTATCCGCAATATCTGGCGGTTTTTGTTGAGGTGCTGGAACCGTTTGGCCAAGAAATACAGAAAAGTTACAGCTGATGAAGAAAAAGGAATTTTTGCAGAGCTTGCTGAAAATATCAGGTGAGCTGCGCGCTAAAATTGAAGTAGAGGTAACCGGCTTTGATTCCGACCCGGCAGCCGTGGCGGCACGGCGAACACAGGTGCTGGATAAAAATAATGGTTTTGAATATTTTGTTAATAACTATTTTCCGCACTATATCAAAAAGCCGGGTAAATCAGAGCTACATAGATATCTGTTTCAGCGTCTGCCGGAAATTATTCGCAGTGGTGAAAGTGAGAGCGATGCTATTGCTGCACCACGTGGCGAAGCTAAATCGACTATTGTCACTCAGTTGTTTGTACTGTGGTGTGTGGTATGCGGTTATAAAAAATATGCGCTGATTGTGATGGACAGTATTGAACAGGCATACCCGATGCTAGAAGCCATCAAGGCCGAGCTGGAAGCCAATCCACGGCTGCGCTGTGATTTTGCCGCGGCATGTGGACAGGGCAGAATCTGGCAGGCGGGGATGATTATTACGGCCAATGATGCCAAGATTCAGGCGGCTGGCTCAGGTAAAAAAATCCGTGGTTTGCGTCATGGTGCACAGCGTCCTGACGTGGTGGTACTGGATGATATTGAAAATGATGAGCAGGTAAACAGCCCGGAACAGCGTGACAAGTTGCAAAGCTGGCTGGAAAAGACCATTACCCCGCTGGGTGGTGCCGGTGAGAAGCTGGACATTGTCTATATTGGTACCATTCTGCACTATGATAGTGTGTTAAGTCGCATGCTGAACAATGAATTTTGGACGGCGCGCAAATTCAAAGCGGTGGTGCAGTGGCCGGATGATATGGTGCTGTGGGAAAAATGGGAAGAAATCCGCCGTAATGCAGGCAGAAAAGCCGCACGGGCATTTTATCAGGCCAATGAAACAGCCATGCTGAAAGGCGCAGTCACCAGCTGGAGCGCACGCGGCATACTGGAGCTGATGACTATCCGTGCCAAAATCGGGCTGTCTTCATTCGCATCAGAGTATCAGAATGACCCGCTGGCCGGTGATGATGCGCCTTTTGCCAACAGTATTATTTTCTGGGTTAACCGGCTGCCTGACTGGATTTATTACGGTGCCTGTGACCCAAGTCTGGGTAAAGCCGGCAAAGCGCGCGACCCGTCGGCATTGCTGGTTGGTGGTTATGACCGTAAAAACGGTGTATTGGATGTGGTTGAGGCGCAGATTAAAAAACGCCTGCCTGACCGGATTATCTCCGACGTTATTGCCCTGCAAAAACAATATAACTGCCTAAAATGGGGTATTGAAACTGTACAGTTTCAGGAATTTCTTAAAACAGAGCTGGTCAAACGCTCGGCACAGCTGGGTGTACACATTCCGGCCATTGGTATCAAACCCATAGCCGATAAACTGCTGCGCATTGAATCAATCCAGCCACATATGCAAAACGGCTTCATCCGTTTGCATCCCAATCAGACCACCCTAATCGACCAGTTGCGCCATTTTCCCCGTGCAGACCACGATGATGGACCAGATGCCCTGCAAATGCTGTGGATGCTGGCACAGACCTGTAGTGCGCCGATTGAATATATCTGCGTTAAAGACGATGACTTTCCAGAATTTAGAAGTAAATGGAGATAGCTGTAATGGTAAAGAAAGACAGAAAAAACAAGGTACAAAAGCTGGTGCAAGATGGTGAATTGCAAACCAATGCAGCGCAGATAACCGCATTGCGGCGGGTATTAAGTGAGCATCCGGCCAGTGGCCTTACCCCGGGTAAGTTAAAAAATATACTGGAATCGGCAGAATCGGGCAATATTCAGGCACAGCATGATTTGTATCGCGATATTGAGGAAGATTCTGCCATCGGCTCAGCCATGAGTACTCGCAAGAATGCCATACTGACCCTTGAGTACACTATTGAGCCACCGCGTAACCCTACTCCGGCAGAGGAACAGCTAACCACCGCAGCAGATGATTTAATCCGCGGTATACCCGGTTTTAACAAGGTATTGCTGGACATGATGGACGCCGTCGGTCATGGATTTTCTCCGCTTGAAATCACATGGGAGCTGGTTGATGGCCGGCAACTGCCGGTGCAGTTTACTCATCGACCGCAATCATGGTTTAAATGGGATAAAGACGACAATCTGCTGCTGAAAACCCCCACTAACGAGCAAGGTGAAGCTTTATGGCCGTTGGGCTGGGTGGTGCATATGCACAAAATGCGCAGTGTACAGGCGGCACGTGAGGGTTTATTCCGCCTGCTGGCATGGATGTACATGTTTAAACATTATTCCAGTGCCGATTTTGCCGAATTTCTCGAACTGTATGGCATTCCTATCCGCATTGGTAAATACGAAGCCGGTACCTCAGAAAAAGACAAGCGCACCCTGCTGCGCGCGCTGGCACAAATTGGTCATAATGCCGCCGGTATCATGCCTAAAGATATGGAAGTGGAAATCATCGATGCCACCAGTGGTTACAGTGGTAATAATCCGTTTATTCAGATGATTGACTGGTGCGAGAAATCCATTTCTAAGCTGATACTGGGTCAGACCCTGACCAGCGGTGCTGATGGCAAAGCCAGTACCAATGCGCTGGGACAGATTCACAATGAGGTCAGACGCGATTTAATGATTGCGGATGCCAAGCGGCTGGAGGAAACCATTACCCAGCAGATTATTTTGCCGTATTTGCAGATTAATTTTCCTAATGTTGACCCGCGACGCATTCCCTCCTTTGCGTTTGACGTACAGGAACCAGGAGATTTGACCCAGCTGGCCGATGCCCTGCCCAAGCTGGTTGGTGTGGGCATGCAGATACCGGAACCATGGGCGCGCAAACGGCTTGGCATACCTGACCCGCAACCGGGTGAGCTGCTGCTCAGTAGTGGCGAGCAACAGGCACAATTAAGCGCACACCAAGGATGCAGCTGCTGTAATCCAACGCGAACTGCTGCCCTGTCCAGTAACGCCCAGCCAGAGGATAAAGAAAACCGCATTCTTGACCAAGTGCTGAACGAAGCACTGCAAAACCCGGATTTTAATGCCCAGCTAAATCCGATGGTACAGCAGGCTGTAGCGGCCTTAATGGCCTGTAATGACTACGAAGAAGCCAGTACGGCACTGGTGAAGCTGTACCCGCAACTGGATAACAGCCAGCTGCAAAACTATATGCAAAATGCCCTTTATCTGGCCGATTTGTTAGGACATGCTCATGGCTAAAACGGCATTCGCATTAAATCTGCCACCGGAAAAAGCAATCAAGTGGCTGGAAGACCAAGGCGTATCGATTCAAAACCGCCGTGAAATGAGCCCGGAAGATGCAGCCAAGGTTATCACTGTGGCCAGAATAGCCAATCTGGACATGATGCAGAATATCAAGACTGCGCTGGTTGATTCGGCTAAAAACGGCACGCCTTTTGCCCAGTTTAAAAAAGACATACTCAGCCACATGCAGGCGGCCGGCTGGGTGCATAAAGACGGAAACGGTAAGACGGAAATTATCGACCCAGATACAGGCGAAGTGTTTGGCTCCCCACGGCGACTAGAAAACATTTACCGTACCAATATGCAGGCGGCGTTTTCTGCCGGCCGTTACCAGAGCCTGATGAAAAATGTCGATAGTCGCCCATATTTGCAGTATAGGGATGTCAATGATTACCGTTCTCGACCGGCACATGTAGCCATGTCTGGACTGGTTTACCGCTATGATGACCCGTTCTGGGATACGTTTTATCCGCCAAACGGTCATCACTGCCGCTGCTCCGTAATTGCGCTGGCTATTCGAGATATCCAGCGTCGTGGCCTTATTATCAGCGAAAGCACGGCCGAGAATCTGATTGACAGCGAAAGTACCAGCAAATCCGGCCAGACCTATATCACCAAAGCCTACCGGGCACCAGATGGCACGCTGGTTAAAACTGATAAGGGTTTTGATTACCATGTCGGCAAAATAAATTACCGCCCTAATCTGGACGAGTACGACCGCAAACTGGCACAGCAATTTGCTAAGGCGGATATGACGGGCGCAGAGTTTAAAACCAGTCTGCAACGGCTGCAAAAAGAAATTAAACAGACCAAAAAACGGCAGGAAAATGGTGAGCAGAGTGCAGCGGGTAAAAGCACCGGGCGCTCAATGAAATTTGCTGCCGGCATGCTGTCAGACGAAAACCAGCAACTGCTGCAATCCAGTCGTGCCAGCGTGTGGCTGTCGGATGATACCCTCATCAAACAGATTAAGAATGTGGCCGGACAAGACGCTGATAATTTTTACCAAGAATTGCCCGAAGTGATTAATATGCCTGACATGATTTTTAAAGGCGAAAATAATACCTTTTCATTAATCCGCAAAACTAAGACCGGCCGCATGTTGGCTGTTATCCGGCAGATGGGTAAATCCAAAGAGATACAAGTCAAATCCTATCAGGCCATTAGTGACAGCGAGCTGGAGGCATTACAGAAAAAATTGCAGCAACTGAAATAAACCTGTTTAACTATCTGAGTATGGTAAGTTATGAAAGATTGTATTGAGGTCACTATTGAAATCAAGACAGTAGAAAAAGCCCTTGCTGAGCTTGGTGCCGGTGTCAGCAATCGTACCACCTTGATGGGAACGATTGCCGGCACTATGTTAAGTGCCGTTACTCAAAACTTTGCCGATGGTGGCCGCCCAGTGCCGTGGGAATCACCCAAAAAACGGACAGGCACACCATTGACTGATACCGGTATGCTGAAAAACAGCATTACTGAAATGTCGGATAATGATAGTGCCGTGGTAGGTACTAATCTGATTTATGCTGCTATCCACAATTTTGGCGGTACAATCAAGCGCGAGACCAGCAAAGGCAATAAGGTGGAAGTTGAAATGCCACAGCGTGAATTCCTGATACTGACCGAGCAGGATGAAGCGGATATTATGGAAGACGTACAGACCTATTTTCAGAATCTGATAAAATAATCACATAAATCGCCATAAACGCCCGCTGTGGCGTTTATTCTGGCTAATATAGGCAACTATAGCCATCATCAATTTAAATCGCTGTTAAATGGCTTTTAAATATCTTTAAATCGATTCTTACCGGCCATTCTTCTTGGCAAATTACATTTACCCGTTAATCGCCCAAAAATACAGGTGCTGAATCCAGTCACCTATTTGCTATTTATCTGCCCATTGCACAATGCGTTATCACGACAACGTAGAGGATGCAATGACACGGAAAATAGCTGCGCTAGTTGGTGAATTAGTATTAACAGACAACAGCAGCAACACTCAAAAACGTATCCAGTTATTACCAGATGGACGCTTTCGTACGGCTGCCGATGGCCGCCCCGACGATGTCCCGTATTGGATTCTCGACAATACCAATGGTTTTACCGTTGCGTCGCAGGCCAATGCTACTAAAAACGATTTGGTAATTGATTACGAACATCAAACCATTAACGCAGCCGAAAACGGCCGCCCTGCACCAGCAGCAGGCTGGATTAAACATGTTGAGTATATCCCCGGAAAAGGCCTGTTTGCCGATGTGGAATGGATAGAAAACGCCGCTCGCATGATTGCTGCACGTGAATACCGGTATGTCAGTGCTGTATTTACTTACGACAACAATGGCTATGTTTTGAGGCTTTTGCATGCGGCAATAACCAATTTTCCGGCACTGGACGGAATGGCTGAATTAATGGCGGCATGTTCACAATTTTTTACAACCAAAGACAAAGAAGCAGACAGCATGGAAGAGATTTTAAAACTATTACGGCAGGCATTCAAAATGCCGGACGCAACCGAGCAACAGCTACAGACAGCCTTAACTGCACTGGTAAAGACCCAGCCGGCAGATGTGGCTTTATCCGCAGCATTCACCAAACTGGCCGAGCAGAACAGCAAAATTGTTGCCCTGTCAGCACAGGTAAACAACCCAGACCCGGCAAAGCTGGTATCTGTCGACATAATGCAGGAGCTACAGAAACAGATAGCTGCTTTAACTGCACAGTTAAACAGCAACCAGTCAGCGCAGGTAATTGAAAATGCACTGGCAAATGGCCAACTGCTGCCAGCACAAAAACAATGGGCGACAGATTTGGCTGCAACCCCTGACGGACTGGCACAGCTGACAGCCTACCTAGCCACCATGCCTGCAATTGCCGCTTTATCTGGAAAGAGCGGGCAGCAAAGTGCCGCCAATTCCACCACCGAAAAGGTAGCGGCATTAACAGAGAATGAGAAAGCGGCAGCTAAGGCACTGGGCTACAGTGAAGCGGAATATCGGGAATTGATGAAAGAGGAAGGAAAATAAATGGCAGAACCAAATGCAGAGCTTTTGAAAGCGTTGACCATATCGCTGCGCAAGGAGTTCCAGAACGGCTTGGCACGCGTCAAGCCTACATGGCCAGCAGTTGCCATGCTTATTCCATCAACAACGGACAGCAATGTTTATTCATGGCTCGGCTCAATGCCGAATATGAAAGAATGGGTTGGAGAACGTGTCATTAATTTAGTGAGCCAATCTGCCTTTCGCATTGAAAATAAACTGTTTGAGGGCACTGTTGCCGTGCCGCGTACAGCCATGGAAGATGACCAACTCGGTAATTATCGGATGATGTCCCAACAGTTGGGCTTCAACGCCGGACTACTGCCAGACCAAACGGTATGGCCATTACTGTCAGAAGGCATCAACGAAAAGTGCTATGACGGCCAATGTTTTTTTGATGAAGAACATCCAGTATACGCCAAGTCAGATGGTAGTGGTGATGTTACTCACCAGTCTAATCTGACAATTGGCACTGCGAACAGTGCCCCGACATGGTATGTTATTGATGATGTGAATGTATTCAAACCTCTTATCTGGCAGGAACGTGCTGCACCAGATCTGGACACTAAAGATAACAGTGCGGAATCTGATCATGTGTTTCTGTTAGACCAGTATTTATACGGTGCCCGCGCACGTGGTAATGCCGGTTATGGTTTTTGGCAGCTGGCACACGCCGCAGTCAAGACGCCACTAACTGCGGAAAATCTGGATGCGGTCATCCTCAAAATGAGGAAGCTTAAAGCTGACGGTGGCAACAGTCTGCTTATCAGACCCACCAAGCTTATTGTACCGCCAGAACTGGAAACTACAGCAAAAGAGCTATTGGAAATGCAGATAATTAACGGCACAACCAATATCAGGGCAGGCACTCTAAAAGTACATACTGAATTGTTCTTGAAATAAAAAAATCAGGCAGCTTGGCTGCCTGTGGAGAAAATACGATGACAAAGAAAAAAACACCCGAAGAAAAAAATAAACTGGCCGGTACTGATGCTGGTACTGATGCCGGTACTGATGCCAGTAAAATGGATAGCAAAGCTGTGGAAAATTGGGCTGTAAGCCGACGCGAACCAGATGATGCCAGCAAAGCGCAGATAGTAGCTGTACGCACCTTGGATGGAAGTGAGCGTACATACTGGCGTCGTGGAATTCAATTCAATAATCAGTGGAAGCTATTGCAGCGTATGGAGGTTAAGACCCAGGAAGACTGGATGCGCATTGTGACAGATTCGCAACTGGAAATACGGGCAGTGGTGAACGAAGATACCGGGAATGTCTTATGAGCTATGCCACTGTAGCAGACATGGTTGCCCGTTTTGGTGAAGACACCATGATTCAGCTAACTGACCAGCAACGAACCGGCGAAGTGAATCATGATGCAGCACAACTGGCACTGGAAGATGCCACCGCAGAAATTAACGGCTATCTGGGACGTTACCCCCTGCCATTTGCTGAAATTCCGCCCATTTTAACCCGGCTTTGCTGTGATATCGCCCGCTATCGTTTATGCAGTACCAGTGATGTATTAATGAATGAAGACATTTTGAATAAATACAGGGTTGATGCGCTGGGTATGTTAAAGAGCATTGCCAACGGACTGGTAACACTGGGTGTAAAAACAGACGGCGCACAGGTTGATACTGGTGATGTAGTTGAGTTTGCCCCCGGTAGCGGGCGAGTTTTCGGGCGCAGGTGATGATTACTGCAATTGAAAATGCCATTGTTGAACGGCTTAAATCCGGTTTGGGCAGGATGGTGCAGGAAGTCAAATGCTATGGCGGTGAACTGGATAGCGAAAGCTGGGCACGGGCAATCGGACGTGTGCCTGCTGTCTGGGTTGCCTATGGTGGTGCAAAAGTAAGCACCAAAAATCTGGCACATGCCCGCTATGAGCAATCAGCCACTTTTGCAGTAATGTGTGCCACGCGGTCACTACGCAGTGAACAGGCCGGCCGGCAAGGTGGTGCCAGTATGCGGGAAGTTGGCAGCAATACCCTGATTTATGCTGTATTGCGGCTGCTATCAGGACAACGGCTAGACGGACGCCTGAACAGTTTCGGGCTAATTCCAAAAAATGTGCGCATCATACTTAAAAATGCTTATGTTTCAAATGGTGCATTAAGTGTTGTATCAATTGAATTTAATGCTAACTGGCCATTTGAGGCACTGGAAAACGGTCGTTACCCTGAACTGGTCACAGACCCGGATGACCCAGATTATATCTTTAGCCAGTACGGTGCCCAGCAGTCAGCAACCGATGCAGATTTTAATACCATGACGGCATTAATTCTTGATGAAAACACCGGCGCACAAATCGACACTAATCTGGACATGAAAGACAATCAAAATGAAAGTTAAAGCAGCACCGGGCTTGCGTGTGCCTACAGAAGACCGCGCCAATGCCTATATTGAACAGACACCGGTCGATGTGCCGATGTCATTATATTACCGCAGGCTGGTCGCAGATGGTGATTTAATCCGTCTGCCTGATGAATTATCACCGGCGGGTAAAAAAGGAGGTGGTAAAAATGACTGAACAAATCCAGTTTGACACCGTACCCGGCAGCATCCGCGTACCCGGGCGTTATATTGAATTCAATACCCGCACAGCGGTACGAGGCCTGCCCACCAATCCGCAAAAAATGCTGCTGATTGCGCCGATGTTACCCACCGGAACGCAGCCACCGTTAACGCCAATATCATTATTTAGTGATGCCGAAGCTGCTGACCTGTTTGGTGCCGGCTCATGGGCACACCGTTGCGTCACACAGGCGTTCACCAATAACAAGTATCTTGATTTAACCGTTATTGGCGTGGCTGATGCAGATGCAGGTGTTGCTGCTACGGCCGGTGTGACCCTAACCGGTACCGCATCCGGTGTGGGTGTGGCCACCGTGGCCATTGGCGGCACTGATTATCAGGTAGCAGTTGCCAGTGGTGAAAACGCCGCTGCAATTGCCGGCCGTCTGGCCAATGTCATCAATGTACCTGATGCACTGGTTACTGCCGTGGCCAATGAGGGACAAATCAAGCTGACGGCCAAGAATAAAGGCACTATTGGTAATGAGATTGCCATCACCGCGCGGATAACAGCCAGTGATGTAGTAGCCACAGTAACAGCCTTTAAAGATGGTGATGTTAATGCTGATATCAGCCCTGCCTTGGACCGAGTAGCCGGCAAGCGTTATCACATTATCTGCAATGTGTATGCTGATAACAAAAATGCCAAAGCCCTTGCTGACCACGTAAATTCCGTATCCAACGCGATAGAAAAGCGTGGCTGTATCGGTGTGATGGGCTGGCGCGGGACGTTGGCCAGCGGCACCACATTTGCCGGACAGTTAAATGATGGCAGGATTACCATTGCATGGTACAAAAATGCCATTGAAAGCAACGCGATTATTGCTGCTGGCTATGCAGCCGTGCTGGCCTTTGAAGAAGACCCAGCCAAGCCATTAAACACGCTGGAAATTAAAGGACTGACCGTCACGTCTGATGCCGACTGGCCACTGTTTGCCGAGTTCAATAATGCCCTTTACAACGGCCTAACACCGTTACAGGTGGTTACCAATAAAGTGCAGATTATGCGTGCTGTGTCCACCTATACTAAAAACGCTACCGGTACCGATGACCCGGCACTGCTGGATATTACCACCATTCGTACACTGGACTATGTTCGCGATGCCATAAACCAGCGCATTGCCTTACGTTTTCCACGTGACAAGCTGTCAGATAAAACACCGCGGCGTGTTCGCTCGGAAATACTGGATGTACTCAACCAGTGCGAAGATGCCGAAATTCTGGAAGCGGTAATGAGCAATAAAGAAAACCTGATTGTGCAGCGAAACGGCAGCGACCCTAACCGACTGGACGCCGTTATCCCTGCCGATGTGGTCAATGGGCTGCATGTATTTGCCGGCCGGGTTGACCTGTACCTGTAACCCTGACAGAACTAAACGGACAGCGTGATTAATTCTTGATTATGCTGTCCACATCAGAGAGAGATAATTATGGCAAGAAATACTGACGCTACATATGTCGGTGCGGTAGTCATGGAAGTAAATGGCCGTGAGGTGGAAATCATCAGCATCAAGCCCAAGACCACCACCGGGCGCAAAGTAGTGAAAACCATGAACCGCCGAGGCAAGGCACGTGGCTATGCAGACGGTGTAACAGAATACAGCCTTAGCCTGACTGCTGCTGTACCTTTCGATGGTACAGAAATCGACTGGGAAAATATTACCAAGGCAAAGATTACCATTTTCCCCATTAATGCGGAGGAGAAGCGCACCAGTTATTTACACTGCTTTTCAACTGAATGCTCAGAGCAGTATGAGGTAGAGAATGAGGCGCGTATTGATATTGAAATGATTGCACTGGATAAGGTGACAGAATAATGCTGACAGAAAACGCCAAACTGATATGCGGGCTGGACTACAACGGCCAAACCTACTATGACTACAGTCTCAGACCCATCACACTGGTGCAGGAAATGGCGCTGATGGATGAACTGGACGCTAGCACCGACAAGCCCACTGGCGAAAGGCAGGCCGAGATTCTGGAAACACTGGCCTATGTGACTAAAATGATTACCATCAAAGGCATTGACCCGGCAGATGTTACCGTGGATTTTCTGCTGAATAATCTGTTTTCTATTGATTATAATGGTATTGTTGAGACGGTTAAGCGTTTAAATGCAAAGTTCAGCGCCGCTGGCCAGTCAGAAGAATTAAACCCGGAAGCGGCGTAAAACGCATCAGTTATCAAGTAGCGCATCAGAACTACCGGCAGGCATGCATCATTTTAGCCAAGGTAATGCTGACACCGGAAGCAGTAGGCAATATGTGTCATGCCGAGCTGTCTGCATGGATTGACAGCGTACTGGAAAGCATGGGGGTGCAGCCGGAAAAAGAAATCATATCATTACGGCGGCGTCCCCAAAAAAACGAGGTAGCCAAAACCGGTACAAAAGATAGCACCAGTAACAGCCAATAACAAAACCATTGACTGGTCACTGCTGATTTAGGTTAAGATAAGCTACAACAGCATCCAGTTACCGATATCCCGCCCTGTGCGGGATATTGTTATTGGTGCTGAACACGAACAGCTTATTTAAACACGCTTTAAACCGGCAGAATAGCACTATTAATCTGCATTTAAAGCGTGTTTTTTCATGTCATCCGATTCCAAAATGAAGCTTACCCTGACCCTTGGAGCCAAGGACAGCGGTGCCAGTACAGCGTTAAAAAAGCTGGAGACAGACGTCAAAACGCTGGCAACCACTACCACACAGGAAACCAAAAAATCAGGTGCTGAGCAGGTGCGGGTAATTCGTACCGTAGAAAGAGAGCAACGGCAGGCAGCTGGCGCACGTGCGCGGCTGGGCATCCGCTCAGAACAGGAAATACGGCGCGAAATTAACCGCACACAGCAGGCATACGCAGCATTAGCTTCCAGTGGCAAGGCTTCGCAGCGTGAAATGCAGCGCGCAGCCACTGTAACGCGAGCACGGATACGTGAACTGAATGCCGAGATGGGCAAATCATCCAAATTTGCCGGTGCTATGAAATGGGGCAAGGCTGGTGGCGCGCTGATTGCCGGTGGTGTTGGCGCAGCGATGATGCTAAAAGACCCAATAGAAAAGCGGCGTAATTTTGATTTAAATTTGGCCTATGCCGCCAATACAGCCTATTCAGACCGCGATTCCAAAGGACGGATTGCCGGCAAGCAGGAATTGTATGATGTGGTAAAAAAAACCGTTACCGAACAGGGTGGCTCAAGAGACCAAGCACTGGATGCGCTCAATTCCATGATTGCATCGGGTACTGTTGAAGTAGATACAGCCAAGCAGCTATTACCGGTAATTCAGCGCGCGTCAGTAGCATCTGGGGCAGACAGTAACGAAGTGGCGCAGATTGCCATCAGTGCCATGCAGCAGTATCACATAAAACCCGAAGAAGTCGGGCTGGCACTTGATAAAGCGATGGCTGCCGGACAGGCCGGACAGTTTGAATTAAACGACATGGCCAAGTGGCTGCCACAGGCGATGGCTGCCACTGCCAATGGCGGTATGAATGGCATGAAAGATTTTGATGTGTTGCTGCGCTCATTGCAGCAGACACGTATCACTGCCGGCTCAGCTGACGAGGGAGGCAATAACTTTGTCAATCTGGCCGCTAAAATTACTTCCGCAGACGCAGTGACAAAATTCCAAAAAGCGGAATACATCGACAAAAAGGGCAAAAAGCATAGCGGTATTGACCTGACCCAGTCCCTGCTTAAACGCAAGCAAAAAGGTGAAAATACGCTGGATGCGTTCATGAACATTGTTGATGAATACATGTCCAGCAACAAGCAGTATCAGGACTTGCAGAAAAAAATCGCCGTGTCCAAGAATGACACAGACAAAAAGCAGTTACTGGAACAGCAGGCCACGATTTTAAGCGGTACAGCGGTGGGTGAACTTGTATCAGACCGGCAGGCACTGATGGCGTTGCTGGCCATCAAAAATAACAAGGATTTTGGTAATGATGTAATGAAAGAATTACAGAATGCCAAAGGTACCGTAGATACTGCGCATGCGGTTATTCAGGATACCACCTTTGCCAAAAAACAGAACTTTGACAACACCAAAGACTTTGGTGCCATGGAATCACTCAAAGGCATGGATGAAGCCCTCGGTGATGTTAATCAGAAACTGGCAGACTATGGCAACAAATATCCCGAACTGGGCAAAATGATAGGCGGGACATCAGTGGCCTTTGGTGCCCTGACTACAGCAGCCATGGCCGCTGCCGGCTCATTGGGATTAATGTCACTAGGAGGCATGGGCAAGGGTAAATTGGGCAAAGTGGGCAAGCTGGCTAAAGGCGGTGGCTTTCTGGCCAAAACCGGCAATGCAGCCAAAGCAGCCGGCAGTAAAGTATGGTCGGCCGGCACTAAAGTGGCATCAGGTGGAGCCAAAGGCACGGCCTCAGCGGCGGGAAAAGTGGCCAAAGGCGCAGGTAAAGTGATTATCAAGGGTGGCGGCAAACTGGGGGGCCCTGCCGGTGCTGTCATTACTGTAGGCATTGGCGGCTATAACGCCTATCAGATTGCTCACGATAACACGCTTAATGCAGAACAAAAGAAGAACGAGCAAATCAAAAACGCAAGTGAAACTAGTGGCGCACTGGCCGGAATGGCTGCCGGAGCCACGGCCGGCGCTGTTATTGGCTCATTTGTCCCCGTGGTAGGTACAGCCATCGGCGGCTTTATTGGCAGCATTATCGGCGGTATTGGCGGGGCATTTATGGGTAAAAAAGCCGGTGAAGAACTGACCAGTATTCGCCCGCATGAAACACGCTATACACCGGAGAGCATGCATGCCGCACAAATGGCCGGCATCATGCCACAGCCGGGGCAAATGAATTCACGTTTTGATGTTGGCAACATACAGCCCACAGCACTGGCCGCAGATAAAGTGCAGCCGGCGATAATACAGCAAACGGCCGATTTTCAGGCTGCAATGCAGACCAACAGCAGCGAGCTGGGTGCGCGCCTTGAGCGCATTAACAGTACGTTGGCTTCACAGCAACAGATTATACGCAACGAAATCAGTCTGTCGGTGGATGGCAGAATTATTGCTGAACAGGTATCAGAACGTCAGCTACAGATGTTTGGCAGAGGGTAAAGCATGGTGGCATGGACAAACAATTTACAGCCGGCCAGTTATAAAAATATTGGCTTTGATGTATTGTCAATCAATGACAGCAACAGCAAAGTACTGGCGGAACATGGCCGGCCATTTGCTGCCGGTACGGATTTGGAAGACATGGGCACACAGGGACGGCAGTGTCAGATATCAGCCGTCTATTTTGGTGCCAACTTTGATACCCGCCTGTTGAAGTTGCTCAAGGCACTGGAAGAACCGGGCGCAGGTGTATTGATACATCCGATATTTGGCGTGATGCAGGACATGATTGCAACCAGCTGGTCATTTCGTACCGAAGCTGACAATGTGAATTATGTTGCCATTGATGTGACCTTTCGCGAGACTAAAGAATCACAGCCGATTTTTCTGTTTGAAAATACTTTTTTAAGCAAGATTGAGGAAATAATCAGTACGCTGGATGGTTATACCCAGCAGCTGCTGGAATATGTTGATGCCATCATGAGCGTCAAGAATGCTGTCTCAGCTATTTGGGGCAGTGCCAATGGCTTGTATGCAGCCTTTTGTGGTGTGGTTGGCAGTGTGTGCAGATTCTTTGACCTTGACCCGCTGCCCTATTTTACCGGTGGTATCTTTTCTGCTGCCTCATTTGGGCAGGACGCAGCAAGGCTGACCCGGTCACTGGCCGATATGGTCAGCGATGGACTAAACAATGATGCAGGCCACGGGACAGACAGCTTAACAACTCAGCAAATGTACGACGTACTAACTAATCGCGTCGATGAACTAAACAGAATACCGGAGCAAATCCTCACCACAGAGGATACCGGCGACAATAGCGATGAGGCCGGTAATCATGTGCGCAGAGTTACATCACAGCAAATGCGACCAGTAGCACAGGCATTGCAGTTAATCAGCATTAATATATTGCTGCAAATCACCATCGAACTGATAGAACAGGATAGTGACGAGGTAACGGCCAGCGAGTTAATGCACATCAATAATGATATGCGCAAACGCATACAGACAGCCATAGATGAACTGCGCACCACCTACTGCACCGCAACGGCTGCAAAAAGCCCAGAGGCCGCAAACATTTACACACAAGTTACCCTGACCAGTGCACGGCTCAAGGATGGCGCAGCGCAGCTTAACGCCCTGATTATGGCTGTCATCAATCAAAAGCCGCCGTTGCGCGTTAAGCCCGCCGGTATGGACGGGAGCATCCACCAGATTGCCCATGCCTTTTACGGCGATATGCAGCGCGCAGCTGAGCTGATGCGTCTCAATCCACACCTCAAGCACCCGGCATTTATTCAGCGTAACGACTGGATTAATTACTATGTCAAATAATGATAATCGACTACCTTACCCATACGGCAACAAGGTTACAGTCAGAGTTGGCGGCAAAGAGCATCAGGACTGGTTAAGCTATGATATTGACAGTGATTTTCTGATACCGGCAGATGCATTCAACTTTGAAACCAATCTTGCCAAAAATCAGCCCAAACTGGCTGACTACAGTTCATTGCAATGCGAAGTGCTGATTAATGACCAGTTAGTGATGACAGGCATCATCGGCCGGCAGCGTGAATCAGTGTACAAAGGAGACCGCAGCATCAATTTTGCCGGCCGTGATTTGGCTGGCCTGCTGGTTGATTGCAGCGTAGCGCAGATTAACTATCAGGGTATGACCATACTGGCTGCGGCCAAAAAAATTGCTGCACCATGGCCAGCCATTAAAAACGTCGTATTAAAGGCCGAAAAGAACCCAGTTTTAACCAAGATTGATATCGAACCGGGTACAACTGCATGGCAGACACTAATTAAACTGGCCAACAGCGTCGGCTTGCATGCTTGGATGGAGCCGGATGGCACCCTGATTGTAGGCGGTGCTGACTATACCAGCCCGCCGGTTGCCACCCTGTGCCATAGCCGTACCGATAACAGACGTAACCTGCAAAGTATTGAAATTGAATATAACACCGAAAATCGCTATTCCGAAGTTACTTTTTTAGGGCAAAGTCATACCAAGCATGGGGATAAATCTAAGCATGATTTAAAGTGGGTATACAAAGACCCTACCATGACCCTACACAAGCCCAGAACAGAAGTTATACACGATGCTGAAAATCTGGAGCAGCTACAGAAACATGCCAAAAAGAAGCTTGCAGACTGGCGACTGGAGGGCTTTACCCTGACCATAACCGTACCTGACCACAAGACGCAGGACGGCACACTATGGACACCGGGGCAACGTGTCCATGTTATAGACGAAGAACAAGGCATTGATGCCATATTTTTCCTCATGGGACGCCGGTTTATGCTTAACCGTTACAGCGGTAGCTGTACAGAGTTGAGGTTGAAAGAAGACGGTGTCTGGATACCAGATGCCTATAACGAAAAATCGAAACGTGCCCGTGGGCGCAAAGGCAAGCGCAAAGGTGTCACAGACCGCGACAAAAAACGGCGCGGACGCAAGCGTAAATCTAAACCGACCGATTTGGCCGTTTTATAACACAAGGATAATTATGAGCAGTATTGCAAAACTGGCCAAACGCACAAGGTCAATCATCAGTGATAGTCAAACCAGTGTCAGACAAGCATTTAGAGGTGTGCTAAACCGGGTTAATGCCAGCGAACCAATGCAAACGGCACAGGTAGCCGGCCTTGCTGACGAAACCTTGCAGGATGTCGAACACGTCCAGCAATTTGGCTTTACCAGCAACCCGCCACCGGGAACCGAAGCCATTATCATCCCGCTGGGCGGTACCACCACGCATGGTATTGTTATCGCCACAGAAAACGGTGATTACCGGATTAAATCACTGGCACCGGGTGAAGTGGCCATCTATAACCAGAGTGGCGCATCCATCACCCTTAAAAATGGAAAAGTCATCAATATCGATTGCAATGAATTGAACATCAATGCCAGTGCCGGTGTCAATATTACCGCTCCTGACGTCAACTGTTCGCAGCAGCTGACTGCCAATGGCCAGATTAACGGTAATGGTGGCATGGCGGTCAGAGGTGGCAGCGGTGCTACTTTTTCCGGCAATATCGCACAGACAGACGGCAGCTATTCCACTACTGGCGATGTAACTGCCGGCAGTATCAGCCTAACCAATCATGACCATACCATGGGCGTGGGTAAACCAGTTTAACTGCTGAACGCAGACAGCTATAGCCATACAGGTCAAGTTACTAAAATACCAGTCATGGATAGAGAAATCGACACGCGCACAGGCAGCTATACAGGCCAAAGCATAAACAACCTGCAAAACGCTGTGTACCTGCGCTTAATGACGCCGCGCGGCAGCTACTGGGCTGACGTCAATCTGGGCTCACTACTGTACACCCTTGAACGAGAAAAAGACGTACAGCGCGTCAGCTTGCTGGCCAAACAGTATGCGGAGCAGGCATTGCAGCCGCTGATTAATGATGGCCGCGCGGCAGATATCCAAGTGACCACCGTACAACCGCATAACGGCAGACTTCATCTGCATATTGAAGTAACCCAGCAGGCAGGCGAAAAGTTTACTTTTAACTGCCCAATAAAAGTAATTTAAACGGAATTTAAACATGCAGGACATACCCACCTTTGACGAGATACGCGCCGCAATTTTACGCGATACCGTGTCATTGAATCCTGATGCAGATGTAACCGCAGACAGCGACAACTATATCCGTGCCAGCAGTCTGGCCAGCTGTGCTACTGGTCAGTATGCGCATCAGGCGTGGATATTAAAACAGTTTTTTCCAGATACCGCTGATACCGAGTATTTGGAACGGCACTGTAACCTGCGCGGTATCCGCCGAAAAAATGCCACACTGGCCGCCGGCACAGCCAGTGTAACTGGTAACACCGGTGCCACCATACCTGCGGATGTGCAAATCAGGTGTGGCAACCTCTTTTATCGGGTGCGCACTGCTGTCGTGATTGGTATAAAAGGTACTGCCACAATTGAGATTATTGCAACCGAACCGGGTACCGCTGCCAATCAGCACGAGGCTGTAGCCGGCCAATTTATGTCAGCACCGCCCGGTGTTGCCACAGATGTACGGATTGAGCAAGCTGTTGGTGGCACCGATACCGAAACAGACAGCGCATTACTGGCACGCCTATTGGAACTGTTGCGCCGCCCGCCGGCTGGTGGCAATAAATACGATTACAAAGCATGGGCATTGAGCGTAGATGGCGTAAGCAGTGCCTATGTTTACCCTTTGCATCGCGGATTGGGTACAGTAGATATTGTCATCACCAGCGGCAATAATGTACCCAGCGATGAGATAGTCAGCAAAGTACAGGATTATATTGATTCAGTGCGACCGGTTACAGCTAAAAACAGCTTTGTAATCAAACCGGAGGTGACCAAGGTTGATGTTAAAGTTAAAGTGCGCTTATTCGGGGCAACCCTTGACAGAGCAACCGCAGATATCAGACAAGCCTTGCAGGAGCATTTTAGCGCAATAAAACCCGGTGATAGCGTGATTGCATCACAGTTGGAAGCAGTTATTAGTGACGTACCCAGCGTTACTGACCGAAAAATGACCCAGCCAACAACCAATCTGACAGCAGAGACAAGTAAAAAAATTGAATGGTTTATGCTGGGTAAGGTTGATGTGAGCATGTTATGAATTACACCAACACCTTACTAGGACTATTGCCGCCAGTCGCATACAACCGTACCGCGCTAGCGGTAAGAAATGCTGCCAGAATTGATGGCAACTGTCTGGATGAAGTACAAAATGCTGCCCGTCGCAAATTGGGCGTGATAGACCCGCGCACATCTGGGAACTATATCGTGCGCTGGGAAGAAGTGCTTAATCTGGACAGCACCGGCAAAAATGGCCAACAGAGAATACAGGCGGTTATTGCAAAAATTAACGAAACCGGCGGACTAAGTATCCCCTATTTCAAAAAGATGGCAGCCTCAATTGGTTATGACATCAATATAACCGAACCGCAGCCATTTCGTGCAGGTATTAGCCGTGCCGGCGACAGGCTGGCGCGTGAAGACATTATGTGGGTGTGGTGGGTAAATATTAAAAATGCAGACAATCGCACCACAAATTTTCGTGCAGGCATATCGGCAGCAGGCGACAGATTAGCAGCATATGGCGATGTAATTATCGAAAATATATTAAAAGAACTAAAACCAGCATTTACCGATATACGTTTTACATATAAGGACAAATAAATTATGTATCCAATTGATACGCAAGATGGACTGTTTCATGATGGTGACGGAATAAGCGAACTGGGCACTATATTGCCAGCCAGCTGGCTGAATCAAATCCAGCAAGAATTGATTGCAGTATTAAGTGAAGCTGGCATTATTCCCGAAAAAGCTAATACAAAACAGGTTGTAAACGCAATTAAACTGATAATTAGTAATAGCACGGCAAAATTTGCTACACAAGCCACACGGTTGCAAACGGCGCGAAATATCAATGGTGTGCCTTTTGATGGCACTCAGGATATTAATGCAACACCTGCTGGTGCTGTTCAGTTCTTTGCTATATCGACTGCGCCTACAGGCTGGTTAAAAGCCAATGGTGCTGAAATATCACGGATAACTTATGCCAACCTGTTTGCTGCCATTGGTACTACCTTTGGTGCAGGAGACGGTAAAACTACATTTAATTTGCCGGATTTGCGTGGAGAGTTCTTACGCGGCTGGGATGATGGGCGAGGAGTTGATACGGGTCGGGCATTGGGTTCTTATCAGTTGGATATGATGGCGGCACATAGCCATTCTTTTGGCCCTTATAGATCAGCAAATGCTGATATAGGCAATTCTATAACTTATGGTGCCGAGCTATCAACAGTCGGGTTAGGCGGTGAGATTTACGGAGGCGTATCAGGAGGGTCAGAAACGCGACCACGGAATATTGCTTTACTTGCTTGTATCAAAATTTAAGGATTAAAAATGAAAATATATGCTCCCACTATTCCTGTATGTCAACTAGACGAAAACAACTACTTTGTTGGTATGACTACAGCAGATTTAGACCCATTAGAAAATAATGGACATTATCTATTACCAAGGTTATGCATTAAAGCCGAACCGCCAGAATTAAGAGTTGGCTATGTTGCGCAGTGGTGCGACACAGAGTGGCAATATATTGAAGATCATCGCTACGAAGTTTTTTATAGCAAAGAAACTGGAGAAGTAGTAGTAATCGATGAGCCGGGCAAATTGCCGGAAACAGTGACAGACACTCCTCGTCCTGATTCTTTCCATCATTGGGCAGAAAAAGAAAATAAATGGGTTATGTCGCCAGAAGCCGAGGCACAGAAACAGCAGCAAAAACGAAAGGCGAAAATTAATACCTTGCTATCGGTTGCTACTGAAAAAATAGCAGCATATCAAGATATGATTGATTTTGCTGATACCGAAGAAGAAAGCACAGAAGCAGAAAAGGGATTACTTGCTTGGCGGAGGTATCGAGCTGCTTTATTGAAGTATCAGAAAGGTTTAATTTCTGAATTGCCGCGCACGCCGGAAGAGTAATAAAAAGTACAAAAGAATGCGCCAGCGAGATTGCTGGCGCGGTACAAAAGAATCAGCAAAAAGGTGTAAAAGTTTTCGCCGTCCTACAATTGGTGGCGTGAAATCAGCATTTATTGTTTGCCACTGGGCAATATGGGGCATGTAGTAAACTAACTATACCGATAATACAGCGCCACCACAGGCTATCCAAGCAAAATAAACAGCAATTACTAGCAAATTAAGTATCAAGCTTGAACGCGCCATAACTGGCTGCCTTTCTTTATCTAACTTGATCAATAACAAAATTTATATTTTATTTTTATCATCAATTTTAAACAGTTTAAGAAATCATCATCAGATTCTTCTGCCTGCATTCTTAAATTTAAGCATAATATCTTAGCTAAATATCTGATTTACAAATCTATATTTATCAATCAAACAAAATTTAATTTATCATATCTAATATCCCGAGTATTAGTTGTATTGATAAACGATAAACTTACACCTGAAAAAATCCGTTACTGCTTTATTCTGTCGTTGGATATCAGCTTGGCTGCACCCACCCGCCATCGCAATAAATTGAGCACTCAAAAATTAAAACATACAGGCAAATAAAGTAATAATGTGGTGCTATATCACTGATATCAAAAATAGTTATTCAGTAATTATTAATCTAATTTCACTTTAAATATTAAATATTAAAATTTAAAACGTTTAAATATACATTATGCAATTATATTCATCCAACTATTACCTATATTAAAAATAATTGCATAGACAACAACTTATGTAATCAGCTACCTTACAAATGGAACATTGGACAACAAACCGAGAACTACTCGTATAAGCAAGGAGATAAAACATGAACAAACGCAAACCACTAAAACGTGATATTAAATTCAGCACTACCGAAGAATTGCGTGCCAACGCACGCAAAAGTTATCAGGACGGTGCGGTAACATCAACTTATGAACTGGATGTTGAGCGGGTAATTGAATTGCTCAATATCGCATTAGCCTCAGAATGGGTGTGTGTGCTGCGTTATTTACGCCATTACTATATGGCTAGTGGCCTGTTTATGGATGCAGTAAAAGAAGAATTTATGGAACACGCCCAGCAAGAACAGAAACATGCGGCCATGCTGGCTGAGCGCATTACCCAGCTAGGTGGCGAGCCGGATTTGAATCCTGATGTTTTTATTCAGCGCTCACCTACCGAATACATCGAAGGCGAAACCTTGCGCGACATGGTGGAAGCAGACTTAATTGCAGAACGCATTGTCATTGACTTATACCGGCAGACAATTATGTATGTTGGCGATTATGACACCACGACCAAACGTATGCTGGAACATATTCTGGCCGAAGAAGAAGACCATGCCGATGAATTATCTGACATGATGGAAGGTTTGGATGGCAAGCCAGTATCAGACAAAATAATTTAATTGCTGAATAAAAAATATCCGTGTCAAACCCACGGATATTTTTTGTTGTCAAATTAGCCACAACAGCACATTTCATCACACAATAGCAGCTTTAATACCTGTCAAACTGTCCATAATTTTAAAATAATAAACATGACTACGGTAGTAAATAGCTAAAACTTGAGACAGATTAAAATAAACAAACCTTTTGGCCACAACAGCCAGTAATAAAATTTTGTATAGGCTATCTTTGTACTACAATGAGTAAAGCGTATGATAATTCTGGTAGTATAGCTATCCGGATGATTTTTTTAATAATTAAAGGAGTAAAGAGTATGAAAGCAATGGTGTACTACGGTGCTGGGGACATAAGATTCGAAGAGCGCGCCAAACCGGCAATTATCGAACCCACTGATGCAGTTATCCGTTTAACCAAAACCACCATCTGTGGCACTGATCTGGGCATCTGGAAAGGCAAAAATCCAGAAATTGAGCAAACTGCCATCCAGAAAGCGGGTAAATTCAATGGTCGTATTTTGGGACATGAAGGTATTGGCATAGTTGAAGAAACTGGCAGCGGTGTTAAAAACTTTAAGAAAGGTGATAAAGTCATTATCTCCTGTGTCAGCCGCTGCGGTACCTGTGAAAATTGCCAAAAGCAGCTTTATGCACATTGCCAGAATGGTGGTGGCTGGATAATGGGCTATATGATTGATGGTACACAGGCTGAATATGTGCGCACACCATTTGCAGATAACTCTCTTTACCGATTACCGGCAGATTTAAATGAAGATGTTGCTGTATTGCTATCTGATGCCCTTCCCACTGCGCATGAAATCGGCGTGCAATACGGTGATGTCAAACCCGGTGACACCGTTGCCATTGTTGGTGCCGGCCCAGTAGGAATGAGCTGTTTATTAACCGCGCAATTGTATTCACCCAGCCAGATTATCATGATTGATATGGACGATAATCGTCTGCACATGGCCAGAGAACTGGGTGCCACCCAGATTATCAATTCTGCTAAAGAAGATGCAGTGGCACGCGTGCTGGCGCTCACCAATGGCCGTGGCGTAGACTGCGCCATGGAAGCAGTTGGACTTAGTGCTACTTGGGACATCTGCCAGCGCGTGGTGAAAGAAGGCGGTCATCTCGCCAATGTAGGCGTACACGGACAATCAGTAAATTTTGAGCTCGAAAAACTGTGGATTAAAAATCTCACCATTACCACCGGTCTGGTCAATGCCAATACCACTGGTATGTTGCTAAAAACCTGTTGCTCAGGCAAACTGCCTATGGAAAAGCTGGCGACCCATCATTTCCATTTTAACGAGTTGGAAAAAGCTTATGATGTATTCAAACATGCCGCAGACCAAAAAGCCATGAAAGTGATTATTGATTACTGAACAGTAGCCGGATAAGCCTCAATGGCTATATCTGATTTCTATAATAAAGCAGCCATAAAGGCTGCTTTTCAATTGACTACCGCTTGAATATCTTCCCATTCTATTAGCTTAATTTATCAGCAAATAAATCTTCTCACAGCAATTGAATAGCTAAACGGATCCAGATAATAGTATCGGCTTACTCCTCTTCGTCTTCATCTTCCCGCACACTGACACTGTGCTCAATCAGACCCGGTATCACAAAAGAAGTGCCCAGTGTATTCTTATCTGCACAAAGGCGTTGCAGATAAGCCTCATCCACATCAGCAGTAATATAGCGCCCATCAAAACAAGAGCTGTCAAATCCTTCAATCTGCGGATTCAGTTTTAGCACCACAGCCTGCAAATCGGATAAATCCTGAAACACCACGGCATCCGCACCGATTTCAGCAGCCACCTGTTCAGCATTGCGTTGATAAGAAATCAATTCCTCCCGGGTAGGCATATCAATCCCATAAACATTGGGGAACAATACCGCCGGTGCAGCAGAGGCAAAGTAAACTTTTGTCGCCCCTGCTTCACGCACCATCTCCACAATTTCACGGCTAGTGGTACCACGCACAATCGAATCATCCACTAGCAAAACTTTTTTACCGCTAAACTCATAATTCATCGGATTGAGCTTCTGCCGTACTGATTTTTTGCGTACTGCCTGCCCGGGCATGATAAATGTCCGGCCAATATAGCGGTTTTTAAACAACCCTTCACGAAAGGGTTTATTCAGATGCTGTGCCAGCTCCATCGCACTAGGGCGGCTGGTATCCGGCACGGGCATAACCACATCAATATCCTGTAAATCCAGCGTCCGCTTTACTTTCTCCGCCAGCGTAACGCCCATATTCAGCCGCGCCTGATATACAGATACTCCATCAATCACTGAATCCGGGCGAGCAAAGTATACATACTCGAACAGACAGGGCATCAGGTGTGATTCCTGAGCACACTGCTGTGAAAACAATTGTCCTTCATTACTGATAAAAATGGCTTCACCGGGTGCTATATCACGTACCAGTTCAAAATCCAGACTCGGAAACACCACGGATTCAGAAGCCACCACATAATCTGTATGTCCGTTCTGTACTCTTCTACCCAGACACAGTGGCCGAATCCCGAACGGATCACGGAAAGCAAGCATTCCATAGCCAGCAATCAGTGCCACTACGCCATAAGCACCATGCACACGTTTATGCAAAGTGGAGACTGCTGCAAAAATATCTGTCAGCGTCAGTGCTGTACGATTGCCAACCTGATTTTCCAGCTCACGAGCCAGCACATTAAGCAATACTTCAGAATCAGAACGGGTATTGACATGGCGTAAATCAGTAAAACACACATTTTTGAACAGCTCTTCGGTATTGGTTAAATTACCATTGTGTGCCAGTACAATACCAAAAGGTGAATTAACATAAAATGGCTGCGCCTCGGCACTACAATTGGCATTGCCGGCAGTCGGATAGCGAACATGAGCAATGCCAATATTGCCAACCAGCTCTCGCATATTGCGGGTACGGAATACATCACGCACCATACCACGGCCTTTATGCATATGAAACATTGTACCCTCAGCAGTTACAATTCCGGCTGCATCCTGTCCTCGGTGTTGCAGCATTTGTAAACCATCATACAAAAGCTGATTTACCGGTTCATGCGCAACAATTCCCAACACACCACACATCATTCTCTCCATTTAAGACAAATAAATACGCGCGTTTTTATCATTAAAACGCGCGTTGTATCTGGTTACCTTATTCATACCGTTATACCGATGGTGAATTCAGCTTATCAGCAAGAAAAGCCGGCAAATACGGCACTGCCAGCATCGCCAGCTGTTCAAACATACCTGCCGTGACTGAATTGCGCCACATAGGTGATTTCGGTAAATCAGTAAAAGTACATATCAGCACCACCAGTGTAACAATAATAACCCCCTTAACGGCTCCAAAACAGGCTCCAAGAATACGATTAACCCCGCCCAGCCCTATGGTTTGCAGTGCCGAAGTAATGAGCGCACGCAACAGACGCTGCACTATCCATAAAGCCCCGAATACCAGCACAAAAGACAACGAAGTAGCCAGTGCCTGCGGTTGCATACTGGTAAAGGCCAGATTGGCCACAGGCACGGCCAGTACCTTCGCACCGATAAAGGCTACAACCCAGCATAGTAGTGAGGCTATTTCACCCACCAGTCCACGCATCATGGCAACCAGCGTAGTCAAAAGAATCAGGCCTAGAGACAATACATCAAACACTGTCATGCCAGTATCAACTTCCTATAAACCAATTACCAGCCCATCCAATCCTACCGCACGCACTTTATCCAGATTCTGCATCGCCTGACTGCGGCTATTATAAACGCGGCTACGTACCCGATACAGCGTACCTTTACTGGTCTGGCTGCTGCTTATAGTAGTGGCCACACCGGCAACCGCCAGCCTTTGCTGCACCTGATTAGCCTGAGCCTCAGTAGTATAGGCACCAATCTGAATTACGGTACGTTCCACAACTGCTTTACTGTTACTGGTGGAAGTAGTACTGATGGAACCTTGATTAGATCCAGCTTTCTTGGTCACCGTACCGGCGGCTTTATTTTCCAGTATCTGCTGCGGTGTCAGTTTATCTGCTGCGGCACCGTTTTTCGCACGGCCTGCATTATTGGCCGGTTTAGCTGTAGGAGCCTGTTTTGCCGGTGCCACCATTTTATTGACAGTTTTAGGTGCTGTTGCCGTTTTCTTCTCCGCACCAGTAATAGCGGATTTAGCTGTTGCCTTTCCAGCGGTACTTGCCGCTTCATTGTTTTTTTTGTTTTGCTTCGCCGTTACTTCAGTATGGTTTTGGCTGTTTGTGGCTTTAGTCACCTGCCCCGCTGTATTTTTCTCTGCCATATCAGCTGGTCTGGTTATAGCACCTTTGGTTCTGGATTCCGGTACATTTTGTGTATTATGCAACCGTTTTTTTTCTAGAGCTTTTTTATCAGCAGGCACACTGGCCACTACACCGTTTTCAGCTACCGATCTGGCTGAATGCAAAGACGGTCTGTTAGATGCCGAATTTGCCTCACCCTGCTGCGTGGTCTGAGTATGAGCAGGTGTTTTCACTGGAGCAGCATTTGTAGTAACTGTTTCAGTACGTTTCGCATGCGGTGTAGCCATTTGAGGTGTTGTAGCTGATCCAGATACAGCACTGCCAGATTTAGCTTCAGACGCAATCAACGCTTCTGGCACCGTACTATTCACTCCGGCAACAGGTACTGTTACAGAAGATGCCGGCGCGCTCGCCACCGGTTCCAGTATTACGGCAGAAGTGGATTGCGTATCCGCACTGGCCGCTTTACTTGCAGAAGCAGCCATAATATCCAGTTGCGGAGCCGGTACTGGTTGTGGTGTACGACGGCTCAGCATAATAGCCAGCAATATGGCAGCAATGGCCACCATGAGTAATGCTCCTACCAAGCGGCGTCGATTACGCCGTTTCAACTGTTCATAATTTTCCTGTGCATTCATTTAATTCACCAACTCCTCTGTGCTATCCACTTCTATTTTCCAATATTACTGCGATGGTAAATCCATTATTTCTGCTACCGTATGAAATGAACCAAACACCACAATTCTATCATTTTTACCCGCTTGCGATAAAGCTGATACATAAGCATCCCGAACCGAAGGATAAGCAGTTACAGTAGTAATAGCATGCTGAGTAAATTTCTGCTGTAATGCTTCTATAGTCATACCACGTGGTAAATCCAGCGGCGCAATCAGCCAGCAGTCAAACTGGTCTTTAATAATTTCCAGAACCGAATCAATATCCTTATCCGCCAGCATACTGAATATGGCTATACGTTTTTCTGCATAGGGCAAAGTAATCAGGCTACTGCGCAATGCTCGTGCCGCATGAGGGTTATGCCCGACATCAAGCACGGTAAGAGGCTGGCCAGGCAATATCTGAAACCGTCCCGGATGACGCACACGCAACAATCCACGCTTAATCGCACCGATGTCCAATGGCAGATATTCAGACAAGCACGCCAGCACTGTTAACGCACAGGCTGCATTATTCATCTGGAAATCACCGCGTAATACCGGTATCGGTAAAGCATGGCGGGCATGCTCAGCAGCATACAAACTGTCAGATTGCGGATGAAAACGATACGACCACTGCTGCAACCCCTGTTTGTGGTAATCAAAATCTCGCCCAATCAGAAGTAAATCCGCTCCTACTGTCTGCGCTTGTGCCGCCAAACTGCATGGCACTGGCAACTGCCCACACACCACCGGCTTGCCACAACGCATAATACCCGCTTTTTCAAACGCCACTTTTTCTATCGTGTCGCCCAGAAATGCCTCATGATCCAGATCAATGCTGGTAATCACCGCAACATCGGCATCAAATATATTTACCGCATCCAGCCGGCCACCCAACCCCACTTCCAGCACCATCACATCTACCTGCTGCTGCACAAAAATAGCTACCGCAGCCAGCGTATTGAATTCGAAATAAGTCAATACTGTATCTGCCCGTGCCGCCTCAATGCGTTCAAACGCAGCGACAATCAGCTCATCAGCAACTGCCTGCCCATTAATGGCAATTCGTTCATTAAAACGCAACAAATGAGGACTGGTCAGCGTACCAACCCGATAGCCGGCTTCACGATAAATCTGTGTCAGATAGGCGCAAACCGAACCTTTGCCATTAGTTCCACCGACCACAATCAGTGGACATTGTGGCTGTAACCGCATACGTTCACGAACGGCCTCTACACGTGCCAGCCCCATTTCAATCTGCCCGCCAGCAACTCCGTTTTCAAGATATTGCAGCCATTGAGCCAATTCGGCTGCGTGAAATTTCTGTGTCATTATTTTAAATTATTATCCTTCAGCCTGAACCAATGAATAACCTTATTCAAAATTGATTGCCTTAAACCAGGCTCTGCCTTGTGCAACTGGCACCAGCGTCCCCATACCTGTAAGCGCCGCCATGCCTGAGCATCCATCATATCCGGCAGCAGAAGCTGGTATACCCTACCGCTGGCCGTTTGCCACTGCATGGCCATCATTTTCGCCCTGATCATACTGCCATAGCACAGAATAGCCGGCATAGCAGTTTTCCGGTGCATAAACACCAAACTTACCTGTCCCTGCGGGCTGATTTCAATCCGTTTCACCTGAGTCTGGCGTAATCCATAACCTGCCCACAATGCAGAAAAGATCCACGCCAGCAACCATAATACACGTTGCCAGCCCGTGCTATACAGCATAATGACACCTAATGCCAGCCCGTGCATACCCACCGCTAGACATCGGGCACTCAAAGACGGCCGCAAGCGCACAATACATGCTGACATCAGCGCGTACGCTTACGCTTCACCATAAACTGGTGATACCTGCAAATCGGTATCTACTAGATCCAGCACCATATCGTGTACCTCAACCGTGAAAAAATTCCAGAATTGGTCAATATTTATTGCCGGCCACAACTTGCGGTCAATTTCCCAGCCAGACAGCTCAGCTTCAAAAATCAGCATAAAGCGCTCACCAATATAACCAATTACCTGTTCCGGAGTTTCAAATTCCGGCACCAGCAACGTAGTACAATTACTCTGTAACTGAGCCAGCGTTAAATCAGGCAAGTCATCACTGGTATTTTGCAACCAGTCGAGAAAAGCCTGAGCAGGTTTCAGCACCACGGCACTGCGATCAACAAAATACATGCCACTTCCTTACTAATATGAATGAATAGCAATATTGTACTGTAAACCTTGCCTGATAGCGTATATTTACCATTGCCAGCTACACCTGCCTTACAATCAGCCTATCGTCTCCACAGGGATAACTGCCATGCCAACTGCTACTCACCTTACCCGATTACGACAGATACTCACCCCCAGTGAAATCCTCACCGATAACGAACTCATCGCCCCTTTCTGCACCGACCAGCGCAACCGGTATCATGGACAAGTATTTGCCGTATTACAACCTCATACCGTCAGCAGTGTGCAAAACATCCTGCGCTACTGCCAGCAGCAGCATATCCCCGTTACACCACAGGGCGGTAATACCGGATTATGTGGTGGTGCCACCCCCCATGCCTCCATCGCCGGTAAAGGTATTATCCTATCACTGAGCAAACTCAATCGCGTGCGCCAGCTTAATCTGGCTGACAACACCATTACTGTAGAAGCAGGCATGATACTGGCAGAAGTTCAGGCCGCAGCGCGTGATGCCAACCGCTACTTTCCACTCAGTCTGGCCAGTGAAGGTTCCTGCCAGATAGGAGGCAACATCGCCTGCAATGCCGGTGGTCTGAATGTAGTACGTTATGGCACCATGCGCGATCTGGTACTGGGGCTGGAATATGTACTGGCCAATGGCGAGCTGGTAAGCCACCTATATCCACTGCATAAAAACACCAGCGGCTACGAAATGTATCAGCAAATCATCGGCAGCGAAGGCACACTGGCCATTATCACCGCTGCTACCCTAAAACTGTTTGCACCACCGCAAAGCGTATTAACAGCCTGGGTTGGAGTAGAAAATATCCACGCTGCCACCAGCCTGTTATCTGCACTAAAAAACCACTTTGCCGAACGCCTTTCCAGCTACGAATTAATCAGTCAGGCTGCCCTCAGCCTGTCAGCCAGCTATAGCCAGCTACGCGAGCCTACCAGCGCCAACTGGCATATTCTGTTAGAACTGAGCGATAGTCTGCCTGCACAGGACTTAACCGAACCCTTAATCAGCGTACTTGAACAGGGTAACTGGCTAAATACCGTGGTTGCTCAATCAGAAAATGAACGTCAGCATCTGTGGACACTACGCGAAAATATATCCGCAGCACAGCGTAATCTGGGCGCCAGCATCAAACATGACATTGTAGTACCAATTGAACATGTTGCTGAATTTGTCGAAAACTGCCAGCAACAACTGGCCAGCACCTTTCCACAAACTAAAACTATCCTGTTTGGCCATCTTGGCGACGGCAGTCTGCATTATAATGTTTTTATCGCCGACATTCGGAGCAATGACGTCTATCATTACGAAGACAGCATTAACCAACTAATATATGAGCAAGTATTAAGCCATCATGGCAGCATTGCTGCCGAACATGGCATCGGTCAACTAAAAAATCAGTGGCTGCCACGAGTACGCAGCGACGCAGAAATCAAATGGATGTGGGCACAAAAACAATACCTCGACCCACAAGGCATTCTCAACCCCGGCAAAGTACTACCGCCTCAGGCATGATATAGTTAGTCCTTTTCAAAATTGCTTATGAACATGAGTGAAGTTACCTTGTATACCGATGGCGCCTGCAAAGGGAATCCCGGCGTGGGTGGCTGGGGAGCTTTCCTGCAATCCGGCCGACACAGTAAAGAACTCTTTGGTGGCGAAGCCAACACCACCAATAATCGCATGGAACTAACCGCAGTAATTCAGGGACTAGCTGCCCTGAAACGCCCCTGTATCGTCAACATCTATACTGACTCCCAATACGTTAAAAACGGCATGCAGGAATGGATTCACAACTGGAAAGCACGCGGCTGGAAAACCGCATCGAAGCAGCCAGTTAAAAACGTCGAACTGTGGCAGGCACTGGATGCTGAAGTGAACAAGCATCAGGTACACTGGCACTGGATAAAAGGCCATGCCGGCAATCCGGGTAATGAAAAAGCGGATGAACTGGCCAATCGCGGTGTTGAACTGATTAAATAATCATAGCCAATTGTCATCACACCAAGCTGCTTTATTATCCATATTAAGGATAGATATAAACTAACCTTAATAACTCAATTGTTTACCATATATACCTTTCCACTGATCGCTGAAATTATTAACTTCCACCATAATCTTACAACATGTATTCTTTATATTATTCTAAACAAACACAAACCGGATATCTTGCAATATCCTGTTATCATATTATCAAGTTAAATGGTTAAGCAATATACCAAATAGCAGCATATTACTCCCCAGTTATCTCATTAAAAGCATACATTCAAACCAATACAATTAATAATCAACCTAAGTCGCCGGTGTAACCATTGCGGCGTGCATTTTCTAAACAATCATTACGATTTACATAACCTTGAGTAGATGTTCCCACGATACGGCCATTAGAAGCTGTGCGACGCCAGCGCCATTCATTAGCATGATCTTTATAAATTTCCCATTTATCATTCATACAATTTCTCAAAATTAAGCTTAAATAACAAAATACTTAAAACCAAAAACTTATTAGGCTCTAGCATATCTCCAAATACGATAAAACAATAATGAATATAGAAACAGCAGACTAAATTTCAATATTATTTATATCTTATCAATCAACATAATTATTTTCTAACTATTTTTGATTAATTCAATTTAATCTGCATACACCATCCTCATTAGTGTTTCCACACAGGACAGCATAACCACCATCAAAGCAACTCTCCCCAGCATACCAATCCAGCGATACCATTAGTCTGGAACATGCAGATTATTAGCAATACCCCAACTGCCTATCTGGCTGGCACTGATGCACAGAATCATCCATTTTGAAATCGTCAAACTGGTCAGATTCAAACCTGTGCAGCCTTGTGTGAACTAAAGAGCCATAAAAAAGAAGCCATAAATTGCAACAATTCTGCACCAAGTAGAATCTAACGCAAATCAATGCTGAAAGCATCCATCAATATCTACAATATTCCCAACAAGAAATAGCCTGTTTACAGGAATAAAGCTACAGAATAACTAATGCTGATATCGGATATATACCAATATCAGCATTAAATTTTTTTAAAATAAACAGCCCGTACAGCCTAATAGCAAAATACTGAAGCGATTTCTAAGACTTACCACCCCATACTGGCTATTTCAATATTTTAAATCAACACTTTTGTTAACCAACACAAAAGCCGGATATCTTTGATATCCGGCTTTTGCCTAACTAAGCTGAGTGCTTAAAGCAACATTACATCATGCCGCCCATACCACCCATACCGCCCATGCCACCCATATCAGGCGCAGCAGGTTTATCTTCCGGTAATTCGGTAATCATGCAATCAGTAGTCAGCATCAGGCCAGCAATAGAAGCAGCATGCTGCAAGGCAGTGCGGGTAACTTTAGCAGGATCCAGCACACCCATTTCCAGCATATCGCCGTATTCACCAGTACCAGCGTTGTAACCATAGTTACCAGAACCATTCAACACATTGTTCACTACAACGCTTGGTTCATCGCCAGCATTGGCAACGATCTGACGCAACGGTGCTTCAACTGCTTTCAGAACGATTTTCACACCGGCTTCCTGATCAGCATTAGCGCCTTTCAGGTCTTTGATTGCAGCACGGGCACGCAACAGTGCAACACCGCCACCAGCTACCACACCTTCTTCTACGGCAGCACGGGTAGCATGCAGAGCATCATCAACGCGGTCTTTTTTCTCTTTCATTTCAACTTCAGTAGCAGCACCAACTTTAATTACTGCCACACCGCCAGCCAGTTTAGCCACGCGTTCCTGCAATTTTTCTTTATCGTAGTCGCTGGTAGCCACTTCGATTTGTTTACGGATTTCAGCAACACGAGCTTCAACAGCAGCTTTGTCACCCAAGCCATCAATCACAGTGGTATTTTCTTTACCTACTTCTACGCGTTTAGCCTGACCTAAATCTTCCAGAGTGGCTTTTTCCAGAGACAAGCCTACTTCTTCAGCAATAACAGTACCGCCAGTCAGAATAGCAATATCCTGCAACATGGCTTTACGACGATCGCCGAAGCCCGGAGCTTTAACAGCAACAGTTTTCAGAATACCACGGATATTGTTTACTACCAGTGTAGCCAGCGCTTCGCCTTCAACATCTTCAGCAATAATCAGCAACGGACGGCTGGTTTTAGCTACCTGTTCCAGAACTGGCAGCAGATCACGGATGTTAGAGATTTTTTTATCGAACAACAGAATGTATGGGCTATCCAGACCTGCAATCTGTTTTTCCACGTCGGTTACGAAGTAAGGAGACAGGTAGCCACGGTCAAACTGCATACCTTTAACCACTTCTACTTCGTTTTCCAGTGATTTGCCATCTTCAACGGTAATTACGCCTTCTTTGCCCACTTCATTCATGGCTTTGGCAATGATTTCACCGATAGATTCGTCTGCATTCGCAGAAATAGAAGCAACCTGAGAAATCTCTTTAGATTTTTCCGGTACTGGTTTGGAAATGGCTTTCAGCTCAGCAATAACAGCTTCAACAGCTTTATCAATACCGCGTTTCAAATCCATCGGATTCATGCCGGCGGTAACATATTTCATACCTTCAGTCACAATCGCCTGAGCCAGCACAGTAGCGGTAGTTGTACCATCACCAGCCACATCATTGGTTTTAGAAGCTACTTCTTTAACCAGCTGAGCACCCATATTTTCGAATTTGTCTTTTAATTCCACTTCTTTAGCAACAGACACACCATCCTTAGTGATGTGTGGGCCACCAAAGGCACGGTCTAACAGCACATTGCGGCCTTTAGGGCCTAAAGTTACTTTTACTGCTTCAGCCAATACATTGACACCAGCAACCATTTTCTGACGAGCTTCATCAGAGAATTTCACGTCTTTTGCTGCCATTTGTAACTCCTAATCTTAAATAATCAATTACGCAATAAAATTTTAATATCTGAATAAATAATTTATTCAACAATACCGAAAATATCTTCTTCGCGCATTACCAGCAATTCCTCGCCATCTACCTTAACGGTCTGGCCACTGTATTTGCCAAAAATCACTTTATCGCCAACTTTAACATCCAATTTCTGACGGTCACCATTTTTTAGTAACTTACCATTACCTACCGCCAGTACTTCCCCCATATCTGGTTTTTCAGCAGCGGAACCCGGCAGCACAATACCAGAAGCAGTTTTTTCTTCAGCTTCCAAACGTTTTACGACAACGCGGTCATTCAAAGGACGAATAGTCATATAATCTTCTCCACATCTTTAGTGCTTGCAGCACTGCAAAGTTGGTTAATACAAACCCGCATCAATTGCGGGGCGTAAAATTCAAGTCGCTAAATAAGGTAAGGTTAGCTGCTCACAATTCAAGAGTAACTGGAATAATTTTTTTCCCATTTCTTACAAACGCTTAGCTAAATTCACAGATTAGCTTGTTATTACAGCTACATAGCATCATCAGCAATCCGGATATATTTACATCCGCAAAATCAGTCTGACCAGATATCACATACATCCCCAGAACAATACTTCTATTTTGCAGATAAACAGGATATAGATTTCCAGACAAACCTAATGTCAACTTAGATTTAACTGCTAGATCGGCCTGCCTAATGATTAATTAGGTAATTTATTAACAAATAAGCAATCATTCAGCACATCAGAAAGCTTACTGCAACTGCATACTGAAGCCTTATCCATCAACAAAGTATCTCAGCAACTAAAGACAAAAGAGAAAAATATTGACACTTATCTGTCAAAGAAACACATACTCAAACCAGAAAAACCTTGTCTATCAGGTTATCAGTTTTTTTAAATAACTTACTAAATCCTATGGCATTAGCGATAAGAACATCAATGCAAAACAAATATTTTAGCCTTAGAAACAGCAATAACTAAGCATGACCACTGTATGTTATGAATTAAACAGATATCTGGTTAATTTATAATGCATTCTGTATTAATTTCACTAGCTACGGCTGCATCTACACGTATGAAATGATGCAGCCATCTGACTTCAAAGCAGAAGTGCTATGGTGATTTCAGCTGGCATTTTTCACATCCGGATAAACCCAGAGTTTCTGTTCATGCACTTCGGCCAGAAAAACCTCATCCAGTTTTTGTCCCAAACGTTTCAGTTCTTTTTCCAGCCATTCCTCATCATGCCCCACTGCTTCCAGACTGGGATAATTAATCACCCCGTTTTCAATTACCACTACAGCCATAGCCGGATCGCCTTTTTTGACCACTGTCATCTGACCATTGTATTCAAACCAGACATCACTGAGTACTTCCAGACTAGGATAGCCGCGCTGATGCAATAACATAATGAAATCGCGGATCGACAATTTGGCTTTGCGAAAATTCTGTGATTGTACGATGCCATTTTTCATCAAGCGTATTGAGGTACCATCGACAAAATCTTTAGCAATATTGCGCTTGAATGTAGCATAACGCACAAGTAATAGCAGTCCTGCCCAGAAAATGGATGCACTCATCAGTAATGTTATGCTGATGGAAGGATTATATAAAGGGCCGCCGATAATCGCCCCCAGAACCACATTACCTACTTGATCGATGGCAGAAATCGGTGCCAGAGATCCTTTACCGGATAAATTGATGTACACCAGCAATATGCAAAACGCTACCAACATTTTAAAGATAATATTGATGTAAATGGGATTCATAATAGCTTCCTTTGTCTGCACAACAGATGTTTTATCTAGTCATGATTTGCATGGATTGTTTTTTTACAATCGTAGCGTTTTGCCAGATATTGTGTTGATACTGTATCTGTTATATCTGAAACAGACTATGGTAGCCACCTGTTTTTTATTAATTATTTACATTAATTTTCTCATATGCTTTTTCACAAAGCTAGTTATTATAAATTCGTGTTTAAAAGCCCTATATTCGGTCTCTTAACTATTTTATTAAGAGACCGAATATAGGGCTAATATATCGGCTATTTGCTTGCTATATCTGGCAGGCAACCATGAATACATCTGGTTGCCTGTAGACGACTATAAAGGTTTGAAATCAAGTTGGGTAAATATTCGCACCGGATTACCGCGCGCTATCTGGTGATGGTGCTTATGTTGTGCAGCTTTATGTTTTGCCTGTAACTGCTGCGCCCGCTGTGCCAGCTTATGCTGTAGGAGCAGAACAGCGAGTTTTTTGTTGGCATGCTGGCTGCGCTCAGTTTGCACTTTAACGCTGATACCGCTAGCCACATGGGTGGCTCTGACTGCTGATTCGGTTTTGTTAATGTGCTGACCACCAGCTCCAGATGCGCGCATGGTCTCGAAGATAATTTCATCAGACTGCTGCTGAATAGTTGGGCTAAAACAGCTTGCTCCGATAAACCAGTTTTTGCGCTTGTGCTGCGGTCGATAAGGGCTGGGGCAAATCCATTGAATGGTGCCCTGCCAGCTATCAGCCAATGCCTTGGCCTGTGCACCCTCCAAGGTAAGCAGTACTGAATGCAGTCCATGTTTAGCTGGCTCCTGCTCCACAATTTCAACTTTCACCTGCATTTGTTTAGCCTCATATTGTAAGCGTGCCAACGCTTTTACCACTGCCAGACAGCATTCAGCCGGTCCATAAGCGGCAGATAATTGTAAGAGTTGCATTATTTTTTCTCCGTTTGAACTTTATAGGTGATTACCGGTTTGAAGCGGGCTATTGGTCGGATTAAATCTGCCTGCACCATGGCGGTAATGACACTATCAATTGATTTATATGCCTGTGGTGCTTCTTCGTACAGGAGTTCACGATTGCAGCAAACTACGCGGCTGCCATGCATGGTACGAGTGAGTTGTTCGGCGGTATAGTGCGCTGCCAGTCTGCCTTTGCAGGCTGAGCGCTGCCATTTGCGACCGGCACCATGTGCCAGTGAATACAGGGCGGATGCTGTATCCAGTGGCTGCACCAGATAGCTGAAGTCACCGCGTGAACCCGGAATAATCACCAGTCCTTTCGTGGCTGCTGCGGCACCTTTGCGATGCAGCCAGCCACTTTCACCGTTAATGGTGACTGGCTCAATAAAGTTGTGGCTGATATCTACCAGTTTCTGTCCCTGTGCGCGCAGGTTGGCCAGTATGCGCCGGCCAATCAGCTCACGGTTTTGTTGTGCATAATCCAGAGCCTGATTGTGTTGCATCAGGTAAGTGCTGCCAGCAGCGCTATCGGCAACTAAACCTTGATGGCCATACTGGCGAATGTGTTTATCCAGAATCACACCGCCCAGACCACGCGAACCGCTATGCACCATCAGTTGCAGATGCCGCCGATTTAGGCCGATTTGTCGGGCAGTTTCCGGCGCATAAATGGTTTCCAGCATTTGCAGTTCGGCAAAGTGATTGCCGCCGCCAATGGTACCGGAAGCATACGTGTGTTCCGCAAGTGGCTGAATATCCGGCCACAGGCTGATGCATTCTGCTTCAGACAGGGGCTGGTCGATATTGCCCAGACGTTTAATCAGTTTGGCCTGATTCATGGCATGGATTTTTACTGTGGTTTGCCATAATGACATGCCGCAGCCGATATCTCCGCCAATGAGTGCCGGATAAAGATATTGTGTAGTAAAAAAAGCTGCACCTACCGGATAACCACGACCGGGGTGTAAATCCGGCATACCGGCTACCAATTTAATATTGGGAAGTGTTGCTGTTGTTTGTAGCTGCTGGATGGCCTCGCCCTCTAACCAGAGTTCTGGTGTTGCTATCAGGGTGATGTTGTCCGCCAGCGGCTGAATAGAATTGCCCATTCTGATCCATTCCAATTATTTTTATTTGGTAATAAGCAAGCAATAGCCAGCCATGTTCATCGGGGCTGAACAGGATTAGCGTGCTGAAGAATAAATTGGCAGGCCGAAGCCAAGGATCAGGAGGTGATTAGCCCTGGATTGACCTGCAAGGGATAGGTAGTACAAGCATAATTATTCCTTTCCATTGCAATGTTGATGATTTGATAGAGTGGCGTACTGTAAATTATGTTCTACGGATAGTCAAAAATAATCAGCCATTTTTATTCTGATAGGCTGAGTATGTTTAATATTGTGTGGCTATTTCACTACTGTTTGGCTATTTCGGGCACTTTTGTTATGGGTTTATTTTAAGTTTAAAAAATAATAAACAAATTGATTATCAATTTGATATCCCGCCTGTTCATATAGGGCTCTTGCCTTGTGATTGTCACTGGCGGTGCATAATGAAATGCCACTGTAGCCACCATCATGGGCAAATTTTTTCACGTATTGCATGAGCTGGGTGGCGATGCCCTTTTGCCGATGGTTTACAGGGATATACAAGTCGTTGAGGATTATAGTGGACGATATTGATAATGAAGAAAAGGAAAAATATAACTGTACAAATCCGCAGGCTTGTTGCTGATGATAGGCAATGAAGATGGCTGAATCCTGCTTCTCCAGTCTTTCCTGAATGAATTTTCTGCTTTCTGTTTGATTATCAGCCAGACCGTAGAACTGGCGATAGCTAGCAAACAGTAAAGCAGCAGCATCGAGCTGCTCTGATGTTGCCCGAACAATAGAAATTTGATCAACCATTTAATAATTTCTTGTGCAGTTATTGATTAAGTGGGCATATATTTAACAATAATAACCCGTGCGTTGGTTTCAATCGGTAACAATGTTTCCTGCATAAGCTCAAGTGCCTGCTCCGGACTGAAACCGCCTGAACCGGCGCCAATCAGTGGGAAAGCAACAGACGCATAGTTCTGGGTATTAACAATGTTCATGGCGGAAATAACTGATGTTCGGATTGAATAAGCGCTGGCGCGCCAGAACATGTTGATGCCGGCCACATGAATGATGGCCTGATAAGGTAATTTACCGGCACTGGTAACGACTGCGGAACCTAATTTGATCGCCCCTGCTCTGCCTAGCTGGCGAAAAGGTGCGTAGCCGGCTTTTCGCTTGATGGCACCAGATACCCCCTGTGGCAATAGTAACCACCATGGAATAATATTCCGGTTCCATGCATTGACAATAACTTCGACAGGTTGTTCCAGTAAATCTCCACTGATAATTTCAGGCTGCATAATAAGTTTTTCTCGCAGAATTTCTGTTTATTTTATTGCCCGCCTGAGTATGTGCTGCGTCTGTTTATTGCCTGTAACACCTCTTGAAGACTAGTAGATGCATATTAAGCTTATCAGGGTGGCACGCTTATGTTTACAATAACTGATTGCAATGATGAACACAAGAAGAGGAAATCATTTATGGCACAATTTTTTGCTATCCACCCTACTGATCCGCAGGAACGCCTGATTACTCAGGCAGCGGATATTATTCGTCATGGCGGTGTAATTGTTTATCCAACTGACTCCTGTTATGCACTGGGCTGCCAGCTAGGTAACAAAGAGGCAATGGAACGGATTCTGCGTTTACGTGGTATTGATCAGAAACATCATCTTACATTGATGTGCCATGATCTAAGCCAGCTGGGTGTTTATGCCAGAGTGGATAATAGCCAGTTTCGTTTACTCAAAGCCACAACGCCGGGCAGTTATACTTTTATTTTACAGGCAACTAAAGAAGTACCTGCCCGTACGCTTCATCCCAAACGCAAAACCATTGGTTTACGTGTACCGGATAATCGGATTGCGCTGGCGTTATTACAGAATCTGGGTGAGCCAATGTTATCGTGTACACTGATGCTGCCACACGAAAGTGAACCTTTAACTGATCCGTATGAGATACGTGATCAACTGGAACATACGGTTGATCTGGTGATAGATGGCGGCTGGTGTGGTACGGAGCCGACAACGGTAATTGATATGACTGAAGGCATTACACTGGTGCGTGCAGGCAAAGGTGATACAGCTGTATTTGGTTTGTAAAGGACAAACTGGTACTATATCGTGCCTAGTGTGATGGTTTTTATTTATGTTTTAAGGATTGTACCTTGGAGAAATTTGATCTGGCTTTTCTATTGTTGGCCATTTTGCCAATTTTACTGGCCATTACTCTTTCAGAAGCGGCCTGTGGCTATATGGCACGTTATTGTGGAGACCGTACGGCTGAAACGATGGGCAGGCTTAGCCTGAATCCGGCTAAGTACATTGACATCGTTGGAACAATTATTGTCCCGGCCTTTACGCTGATTGTTTTGCAGGGTTATTTTATGGTTGGCTGGGCCAAGCCGGTACCGATTGATCCGCGTAATTTCACTAATCTGCGCAAGGGTGAGCGTCTGGTGGCCATTGCCAGCCCGCTGGCCAATCTGCTGATGTGTCTAGGCTGGACGATTGTGGTGATTATCAGTCGCTGGGTACCGGAGTATTTTCAGGAACCAATGATGCTGATGGGAATAATGGGTATGCGGTTTAATGCCGTGTTCTGCTTTTTCAGTCTGCTGCCGATTCCGCCGCAGCCGGGCGCCCGCTTTGTTGACAGCTTTCTGTCGCCTCGTGCTTCGATGCAGTACCGCAAGCTTGAACCGTATGGCACATGGATTATTATATTTATGATTATCAGTGGCGTACTGTCTTTTATACTACGGCCATTTGTCAATTTGGTTATGTCAATGATGGCAATCTTAATTGATCTGTTCTGAGTATTTTTAATGCCGCAATAAGTGATGACAACTTGTATCAGGCCGCAGACTTTGTTTCTGTGGCCTGATGTTTTTATATTGAATGAAAAATTTTAGATGCGGCAAATCAGGGATGGATATTGCTTTGTCCCAGAGTCACTCTATCCAGACCGGCTAAATCAGGTAAGGTGTGAATCTGGCTGAAACCATGTTGCGCCAGCATATCACGCACGGCTTCTCCCTGATCGAACCCATGCTCCAGTAACAGCCAGCCTGCCGGACGCAGAAAGGCTGCGGCACCAGCAATAATAGTTGCCAGTGCACTCAGACCGTTGTGATTATCTGTTAGTGCGTGCTGCGGCTCAAAGCGTAAATCCCCCTGCTGCAAATGCTGGTCGTGTGCAGCAATATACGGAGGATTGGATACAATCACATCTACACTATGCAGTGCCGGCTGTGGCTGTGCCTGATACCATGATCCTTGCCCGAAACGCACATTCGCCTGTAAGGCCGTAGCATTGCTACATGCAATAGCCAGTGCCTCGCTACTGATGTCTGCTGCCCATACTTGCGCATCAGGGCGCTCACAGGCAACGGTTACTGCGATGACACCACTGCCCGTACCTAAATCCCACAGAGTGCCCTGTTCAGGCAAATGTGCCAACGCAGCCTCTACCAGATGTTCCGTTTCCGGGCGAGGAATCAGTACTGCTGTAGAAACCTGAAAACGCCGGCTGTAAAATTCGCGCCAGCCAAGCAGATAGGCTAATGGTTCACCTGCCAGCCGTCGCTGTGCCAACTGACTCAGGCTGGCCTGTTCGCTAGTACTCAGCGGTTGCTGGCCATGGGCAATAATGTAGGCATAATTGATATCCAGTACCTGAGCAAGCAGCATACGCGCTTCCAGCCGTGGCAAGCCACAGTTGCGTAACCAGCCGTCAATGGTTATGGGTAAATCAGCATTCATCATTTACTTATCAGAACTGGTTTATAACAGAAACAGGGTGGCCAGACCGAGAAAAATAAAAAAGCCGCCGGAGTCGGTAACAGCGGTAATCAGCACACTGCTGCCCAGTGCCGGATCACGGCCGGCTTTCTGCATACATACCGGAATGAGCACGCCGACAGTAGCAGCCAGTAACAGATTCAACGTCATAGCAGCCACCATCACCAAACCAATGCCGACACTATGATAGAGAAAATAGGAAACTAAGCCCATCACTGAGCCCCAGATAATGCCATTGACGAGAGCAACGCCCTCTTCTTTGCGCAATAAACGCCACGCCTGACTATTACTAATCTGACCGGAAGTCATGGCACGTACAATCATGGTAATAGTCTGATTACCGGAATTACCACCAATACCGGCTACAATCGGCATTAAGGTAGCCAGAGCAACAATTTTTTCAATTGAGTGTTCAAACATGCCAATCACGCGACTGGCCACAAAAGCCGTACACAGATTAACAGCCAGCCAGATCCAGCGGTTTTTTACCGAATCGAATACTGGTGCAAACAAATCTTCCTCTTCACGTAAACCGGCCATATTCAGCATATCGGTTTCTGATTCTTCACGAATTACGTCCACCATTTCATCTATGGTAATACGTCCGATTAATTTACAATTATTGTCTACTACCGGTGCGGTAACTAGATCATAACGTTCAAATGCTGCGGCTGCTTCTTCGGCATCGTCTTCTGGACGGAAAGTAACCACATCATCAGCCATAACAGTAGAAACCAGCAAGTCCGGATCGGCTACCAGTAAGCTGCGGATAGGCAATACGCCTTGCAGTACATCATAATTATCGACAACAAAGATTTTATCAGTATGGTCGGGCAGACGCTCAAACCGGCGCAGATAACGCAATACCACTTCACAGCTTACATCGGCACGAATACTAACCAGCTCAAAATCCATCAATGCGCCAACCTGATTGTCCTCGAACGACATGGCGGCGGTAATCTGCGCCCGCTCTTCTTCATCGCGGCTGCTTATCGCCTCATAAACAACTTCTTTGGGCAAATCCGGTGCTAGCTCGGCTAGCTCATCAGCATCTAACTTATCTACGGCGGCCAGCAGCTCCTGCTGTGCCATATTCTCAATCAGAGTTTCACGTACCGGATCTGAAACCTCCAGTAACACCTCACCATCTTCAGTAGGAGTGGCCAGCTTCCACACCAGCATACGTTCCTGCAATGGCAATGACTCCAGCAAGGTGGCCATATCAGCAGGATGTAATTCGTGCAGGATAGCAATCAGTTCAGTCAGTGCCTGCTGCTGCTCGGGCATCTGTAAATAAGATTGAGTGTGCGAATGGATATATTCAGCAACAGGTAAAAGAGTAGCAACCAGCTCACAAATATGGTCAGTGTCTAGATGCAGACGTTCCTGCTCGCTGAAGTTACCGTGGTTATCCATTGTATCGTTGTCCTAATTGTTGCACCGTGCAATCCGGAGCATTCCCGCCGTGAGTACAGGCCGTATACTCTAATGCAACAGTATTTGCCTGATATGATAAATTAAAGCCTGCTTTGGCAGGCTATGGATATATTATTGTACACGGATTTCAGCCAATGCTTAAAGCCAAGATCAAGGAACAGCGCAGAAAATATTTATCAAGATTGATGATTTCTCCCGCGACCGATACATAGGAATTTACTCAGATAAGTCTCTATTTAACTCAGCGTTTTTTACAAACCGATGTCTTAGCCTAATGCGCTGATACCATTGATTGAACTTGCAACCATTGCCGGATTAGCTCAATTGCTTTTTTAAATATTGAATTATCAAGCAGAACCAGCATACCAAACAAATTTACTCATGCGAAAAACAGTAATATCGGCCACAAGCATTTGCTTTAATTGACATAGAATAAAACAGCGATAATAGAATTGATTATTTTCAGGTATTTTTACCAGATGATTTAAAACATCAGCTTACGCTCTTAAAAGATAAAAAAACATAATAGTCTGAATAAAATTTAATCAACTAAAAAATCAAAGTAATGACTACTTTTATAATAATTTTTTGTTTACCGGCGAAACCTAAGGTCACTACAAGAATCCGTTTTTTATTAATTTATAATTATTCAGCTAAAATAACCCTATCTGAAATAGAAATTCGGTATGATGAGAATAATAGAGAATTATAAAATCAAAAAATCACTGAATAGCAAATTGTATCAATAAAATGGTACAAATTTAGCCAAACTATCAATAATATAATCAGTAATAAAAAGTATTATCCTATCACCCTAAATAGACTAACTTCTTTTGTATAGAAATTGCAGTTAATACATATAGTTCAATAAAAATTCTGCATTTAAAATTCATATCGCATATCCAATTATCAGCAAAATATGCAAACAACAAAATCATACCAGCCCAATCAACATAAATTATTAATCTTAAACAACATATTTATTAAAAATATTAAATCTTATTTTATGTTTAGCAGATTAATAGTAACCATACTTTGAAAGAACTATGAAAGAATATACGGCGGTAACAAAGTTAGAGCTTAGCAGAGCAAAAGCGACTTTGACTGATGATAGGCATATATGCGGTATCAAAATTGGTTTTGAAAGTGATTGTTGCCAGCGTTACTATATCAGATGCTCACATCCACGTTCAGGATTGATGTCTGGTTTCATACCGCCAACTACTGCTGCCTCAACCACACCATAACCATTAATATCATCATCACAAAATAGTCAGATACACATAGTACTTACCCAATTAAAGCCATATCTATAGCCGATTCAGTTTTCCTGCCCCACTACAGACAAATACCGGACTGTCTGAAGTATTGCCAAAACTGATCTCCTATTCACGTTCAAATCTGGTTTTAATTTGCACCGACAAAATTTCACGAGCCCGTGCAATACGCGAGCGCACAGTACCAACCGGACAACCTATCACATGAGCAATTTCCTCATACGTTAAACCATTAACTTCCGACAATATAATTGGCTGCCGTAAACTGACAGGCAAATTATCAATGGCCTCATCCACAGCATCAATCAATTCGCGATTAAGCAGTTGCGCTTCCGGCGTGTGATAATCAGACAGATATTCCAGAACATCAATCTGTTCGCCATCGTCATCCACAATCTCAGTAATCATCTGAGGTTCCCGCCCGGAAATAGCAGCCATAGATTTTGCTGTATTCATTCCAATGCAGCATAACCACGTATAAAACTGACTATCAGCACGAAATTGTGGTAACGCCTTATAAGCTTTGAGGAACGTTTCCTGTACTAAATCCAGCGTTATTTGCTCATCATGAGTAAAACGATGCAGAAAATGGTTTAAACGACGTTGATATTTATTGACAAGTAAACTAAAAATCTGTGCATCACCCTGCTGAGCCTTACGCACCAACATCTGCTCTTCAACCTGTTGAGTACGGTTATCATGCATACTGGTATCCTCTAATTATTGTTATTGCATCAATAGTTATCGTTATTGCATTAATCAGCAGCTGAATCTGCGATAAATATAGTATCAGTTTTCTGATTTATAATCTGATAGGCAAATCCTCCATAAACGGCATCCAGCCATTAACCACACCAATATCAGTTGCCACAGCCACATTAATAACAGCAACACACTGATTATTCGAATCACACAAGACCGGCCAAACAGCACGCATAAAAGGTGGAATTTTCCGTTCCTGTAATAATTTCTTAACCTTTTTTCTTCCTCCTCGCAAAACAATTGTATCCTGAACATGCACTTGACGCACCGTCCACTCAGCAATAATTTCTGCCAAGCCAAAACTATGCCGATTCCATTGCAAATAGTGGGCAGCAACCAACTGCCGGCAGGCTACTGGCAACTGTCCAAACCAGCGCCATTGCCCGTTGACCTCATGTCTGTCAATCCACAATCTGGAATCATAATAGATTATACAAGCCTGAGGCAAAGACCATTGTGCACCATTTTTACTTTCCATTAACTGTCGTTCAAATTCTATCAGCGCAGCCGCTGTTGACATCCCCAGACAGTTTTTATGTGCAAACAAGCGTAACTGCTGCCGGCGCCGTACCCCACTCAAAGTACGCCATAAAGGTATCTGAAATCCCTGCTGTTGTGCATGAATCATTGCCCAGTCAGCTTCGACCACCTCATCCAGCAAAGCTAGCTCATCCTGTAAGCGCCCAACCGCTGCTTCAATCTGCGTATCCAGATTCGGTAAATGCTCACGCCAGTGAGGTAAACCATCCAGACGTAGCCAGTTGCGCAAATAAGCACAATTACTGTTACTGTCATCCTCAATATGCACCAACTGCATCTCATCAGCATAAGCCTGTAACTGCTGGCGTGAAAAATGCAACAATGGCCGCCACAAAGCGGTACGTTCAGTTAATTTGCGCACAGCTGGCATAGCCGAAAGTGAACGTAAACCACCTCCACGCAATGCCCCCAAAAAAAAGGTTTCTATCTGATCATCCCGGTGATGTGCCAGTACCACTGCATCCGCCTCACTATCAGCATAAACCTGATACCGAACCTTACGAGCCGCAGCCTCAAGTCCCTCACCGACAGCACACACATCCACCTTAACTATCTTTAGCGGCACCGACCAAGATGCGCATAACTGCTGACAAAAAGCAGCCCATTCATCTGCATGACGGCTTAATCCATGATGTACATGAATGGCAGACACCTCAAGCGGCAAACGGTGACGTAAAAGAGTCAAAGCATGCAACAGAACTACCGAATCCAGCCCGCCACTAAGACCGACAGACAAAATACAACGGCCAGCCATAGTGGCTGACCATTGTTGCGCAATACTGTCACATAATTGGATACAAAATTTATTTACCGCTGAACTGACCATAATTCATCAGGCGATCAAAGCGACGCGTCAATAAAGTCGACAACTGTTTACCTTTAGCTTCTTGCAGCTGGCGGGTAAGTACAGATTTAACTCGCTGCATAATTTCCGGATAATTACGATGAGCGCCCCCCAATGGTTCCTCAATCACAGTATCAATCAGCTTCAGCTCATACAGGCGTTTGGCCGTAATACCCAGTGCCTGAGCAGCTTCCGGCGCTTTTTCAGCCGTTTTCCACAGAATCGAAGCACAACCTTCCGGCGAAATCACAGAATAGGTAGAAAACTGCAACATATTTACATAATCGCCCACAGCAATAGCCAATGCCCCGCCCGAGCCACCTTCACCAATTATCGTACAAATCACCGGTACCCGCAGCCGCGCCAGCTCATACAGATTACGACCAATTGCCTCAGACTGGCCACGCTCTTCTGCCCCGATACCCGGATAAGCTCCCGGTGTATCAATAAAAGTCAGCAAAGGAATCTGAAATTTTTCTGCCAGCTTCATCAAACGCAAAGCCTTGCGATAACCCTCTGGCTTAGGCATACCAAAATTCCGGCGAATTTTTTCCTTGGTATCACGACCTTTCTGATGGCCGATTACCATAACACTTTCACCATTAAAGCGCGCCAGACCACCTACAATAGCAGCATCATCAGCAAATGCACGATCACCGTGCAACTCCTCAAAATCAGTACACAGCGCATCAATATAGTCTAAAGTATAAGGACGCTGCGCATGACGTGATACCTGCGAAATCTGCACTGGTGTCAGCTTGGCAAAAAGATTTTTGGTTAAATCATCGCTTTTCTTCTTCAGGCGCGCGATTTCTTCGGAAATATCCACAGCCGATTCATCCTGCACAAAGCGCAGCTCGTCAATTTTCTGTACCAGCTCGGCTATAGGTTGTTCAAAATCCAAAAAAATCTGTTTCATTGTTAAGATATCCGCAAAAACATGTCGCAGCTATGATACGCGAAGAAATGAAGCTATGCAGCCCCAAATAACAAAAACCTGATACCGCATATCAACAAATAATATATAAACACATGATTTCCATAAAAAATAATTATAGAAAACATCTGAATCACCTTCAGCATATCCAGCTAACATTACCAAATTTCATTACATTTTAACCATATACAGCAACAACTTACCCAGACAGCATCAGCCAACATGTCAGCAAAATAAGTATCCGGCAATAAATAAATCTACAGCAGGATATATGCAACAATATGCATTAACAGCTTGCCAAAATTGGGAATTACCCGCTAAAATTGGCGATTTTCTGTTATATTGGCAGAAGAAAATTACTTCGATTTTTTCACTAAGGAATATACACAATGGTAGTTATCCGTTTGGCTCGCGGTGGTTCTAAACACCGTCCTTTCTATAACATCGTCGTAACTGACTCTCACAACCGTCGCGACGGTCGCTTTATCGAACGCGTTGGCTTTTACAACCCTGTTGCCAATGAAAAACAGGAACGCGTACGTCTGAGCGCAGACCGTCTGAACCACTGGATTGGTCAGGGTGCGCAATTAAGCGAAGCTGTTGCCAAACTGGTTAAAGAGCAAAAGGCTGCGGCCTGATTCAGCAGTAAAGCAGATGAATAGTACACAGCCACAATGGGTAGCAATGGGCTACATTAAGGGCGTATTTGGCGTAAAGGGCTGGGTGAAAGTCCATTCCGATACCGAATATACCGACAGCCTGCTCGACTATCCACAATGGCAGCTGAGCAAAGATGGACAGATCAAAACTGTAAGCATTGCCGAAAGTAAAATCAGCGGTGATGAATTACAGGTGAGGTTTGATGGAATAAACGATCGTGACAGCGCAGCATTACTGCGTGGCTTTACTATCGAAATAGACCGTGCCAGCTTTGCCGAAACTGATGATGATGAGTATTACTGGACAGACCTGATTGGCCTGAGTGTCATTAACCGTACACAGGAAAATCTGGGTATTGTCAGCTCATTAATGCAGACCGGTGCGCATGACGTGCTAGTAGTAGATGGTGCCTTTGGCCGCAAACTGATTCCCTTTGTCGCCCAGTACATTGACGAAGTAAGCCTGCCACAACAGCAGATTTGTGTCGACTGGGGCAGCGACTACTGATGCACATTCAGGCCATCACCCTGTTTCCGGAAATGTTTACTGCCCTTACCGACAGTGGCGTAACCGGACGTGCCTTACAACAGGGCATCTGGCAGTTTGCAGCAATTAACCCGCGGCAGTTTGCTGATAATCCACAGGGCTATATTGATGACCGTCCGTTTGGCGGTGGCCCCGGAATGATTATGATGGCTCCGCCCTTACAGGCAGCCATAGATGCAGCCAGACAAAGCAGCCCGCAGGGACGACTGATTTACATGAGCCCTCAGGGCAAACCGCTGAATCATATGCAGGCAGCCAGTCTGGCCAGAGAACCGGCGCTGATTGTACTGTGTGGTCGTTACGAGGGTATTGATGAACGTATTCTCACCAGCAACGAAGTAACCGAAATCAGTATTGGCGACTTTGTGGTTTCCGGTGGAGAATTACCGGCCATGATGTTAATGGACGCAGTAATCCGCCTGCTACCCGGCACACTTGGTGATGCACGCTCAGCAGTAGAAGATTCATTTGCCAATGGTTTACTTGATTGCCCGCATTACACCCGTCCGGTAGAATTTCGTCAACAGACAGTTCCCGACGTTTTACGTAGCGGTAATCATGCTTTAATCGCTCAATGGCGATTAACTCAGGCGCTCAGGCGCACACTGACACGTCGTCCGGATTTACTGGCCGATCGTGGATTAACCCCAGAGGAATCCAGACTCTTGCAGCATATCAGACAAGAGGAACGGGACATCCCATTATAATAGGAAGCTTAACATGAACTTGATTCAACAATTAGAGCAGGAAGAAATCGCTCGTCTGAATAAAGAAATCCCGGCATTTGCGCCTGGTGATACCGTGGTTGTATCTGTACGCGTTACCGAAGGTAGCCGTACCCGTTTACAAGCCTACGAAGGCATTGTAATCGCCCGTCGCAACCGTGGCCTGAACAGCAACTTCATCGTACGTAAGATTTCCAGCGGTGAAGGTGTGGAACGTACATTCCAGTTATACTCTCCAGCCGTTGAAAAAATCGAAGTTAAACGCCGTGGTGATGTACGCCGTGCCAAACTGTATTACCTGCGTGGCTTAACCGGTAAAGCTGCCCGTATTCGTGAAAAACTGCCGGCTCGCAAAGCCTAAGCAGCATACACCATACATTAGCTGCCTATGGCAGACTAATCCTGAGGCCGAATTCATTAATTCGGCCTTTTTTCTTTGATTGCTGCACTAAACCACCTAGAATCCCTGTCTGCTACCAGCATATCAAAGCAGATAACAAACCATCAATATCTGGAAATTTAAACCAACTACTCGCCATAGCTTATCCCCCTTCCTTATCTGAGGTTTATCCTGCTTAAAGTTGCCCGAAAAATATCAGCCAGAATATACCCGCAATAAACCTTACCAATTTCAGCACCGTAAAAAGCTGAAAAATGTTAAAATTGCCCAGTTTTTGTCTACTTCATCTCAATCAGCTTTGTTCTTGTCCAAAGGAAGCACACTAATGAGCCAGTCCCTGAGTTATCGTGATGCCGGTGTTGATATTAACGCTGGCGATTCGCTGGTCGAAAAGATTAAGCCATTTGCTAAACGCACCATGCGCCCCGAAGTATTAGGCGATCTGGGCGGCTTTGGCGCACTGGTCGAAATCAGCCAGAAATACCGCCAGCCAGTACTGGTATCCGGTACTGATGGCGTAGGCACCAAACTAAAACTGGCTTTTGAATGGGATCAACACGATACCGTCGGCATCGATCTGGTGGCCATGAGCGTCAATGACATTCTGGTACAGGGAGCGGAACCACTGTTTTTTCTGGACTACTTTGCCTGTGGCAAACTGGATGTTGAATGTGCAGCAACAGTGATTAAAGGCATTGCTGCCGGTTGTGAACAATCAGGATGCGCCCTGATTGGCGGTGAAACCGCCGAAATGCCCGGCATGTACCCAGATGGCGAATATGATTTGGCCGGCTTTGCCGTAGGCGTAGTTGAAAAAGAACAGGTCATCAACGGACGCAGTATTGTAGCCGGTGATATTGTACTGGGACTCGCCTCTAATGGTATTCATTCCAACGGCTATTCATTAGTGCGCAAAATTATTGAGCGTGCCCAACCTGAACTGGACGCAGAATTCGAAAATGGCAAAACCCTGCGGCAGGCCATCATCGCCCCTACCCGTTTATACGTTAAGCCCGTTCTGGCTGCATTAAAACAGTTTACCATCAAGGGTATGGCACACATTACCGGTGGGGGCATCAGCGAAAACGTCCCCCGTATCCTGCCAGATAACACCGTTGCCACAATAGACGCACAGTCTTGGCCACTGCCAAAACTTTTCCAGTGGCTACAACAGGCCGGACAAGTAGATATACAGGAAATGTATCGTACCTTTAATTGCGGTATCGGCATGGTAGTGATTGTAGATGCCGCAGACGCTGTTGCGGTACAGCACTTTCTACAGCAGCAGGGCGAAACTGTTTACCAGATTGGCACCATTCGTACACGTCAGGGTGATGAACATCAAACGCAAATAGCATAAAAAATTACATCTACAGAATATAAAACAAAAGCCCAGTATCAGCTTCCGCAAATTTCTGGGCTTTTATCAGATTAATCTGGTCAGGTAATACTGATAACTAATTAACTTTGTAGTGAAAAGCACTTTCGTCTGTCGCAAGCAAAACTACTCTCCTTAGGAAGCTTTTCCATAGACAAGTTATATAAAATCTTACTTCTTTATTAAGACTTCAAGGATTATTAAATGATTCAGATAAATCAGAATGGTGCCTAAACAAACTAATCATTCCTGTGCAAACAACGATACAATATTAAAGAATAAATAATTTTTTACAACCATCATAATAGATAACCCAAACACATGACACTAAAAATTTAAATCATTGATTCTGTAATAATTCATTTAAATCTTCAAAGCTTAATTTAACTTTATCTGTGCTATCTTTGCGCCATTTTAGAGCTTTTCCCTTAATTCTACTTTTAATTTCTTTGGTTAATTCGAATGCTTCTCCAGATATATTTTTTAAAAAATCAATAAGATAAAAATTACCTTTTGATTTATCGACGACAATTTTCTGGCAACAAAAACTTGATTTTATTCCTTCGTTCATTCATACATAAAATAATCTCAATTTCTCTATAGTCTTTCTCATACTTACGCTTAATCTTAAAACATTCATGCTTATCAAAATTCAGTTGCTCACAAGAATTTTCTTTTCCAACTTTCGCTTCAATATATTTCATCGCCTCCTCATCCATATAACTATCCCAAATTAAAATTGCCAATTCAGGTGGAATTTCTTTTTTTAAATAATCTTCCAAACTTGAATCTATACAATTTGAATTTAACCAAATTCTGGATTTTGAATGTTTTTTCTATATTTTTTAGTTCATTATTAAAATTTTCATTCTTACAATCGAATACTTTATCTAAAGCTTTTACTTCAGCACTTTCTTTTAAATAGTCTAAATACAACTCTTTATTCTTTATGTAAAGGCACATATCTTGAATAAATTTCAGCCCTTTTTGAGTAAAATTGACGCTCCCTATAACAGTAATATCTGGCTTTATCATATAAAGCTTCCAATGAACGCTATCGTCATATCTGAAATCAATATAAAATTTAAAATTATTATTCTCCTCAGCCTCTTCAATGCAAAAATCTATCAAATCAATAGAAGAAAAGGCATTGATCGTACCCATAATAAGTTTAACCTGATTATGTTGGGCAAGTAATTATTTTATATCAGATTCATTTCCACTTATAAAAGCACAAACAATAGTAAATTTTTTATTATAACTTTGTAGTAAAATTTCACGCAGACAATCTTCTCTCAAAATTTTCATATTTATCTTCTAATTTAATATTCAGATGCTTAATATGCTAACTAGAGTACATAATTATTTACAACAACTTTTTTGTTGATTAATCTTAAGCCAAATCACTTATTCTTATTATTATTTAGCCAGTATTGTTATAGGCTTTATCCAACAAGTGCTGTATTTAGACAAAATAAAAAGCTTACTACACAAAAGATAATGTATCAATAAGCTATATTTGTATAAAAACATAATATTAACAAGGATCTCTGTATTCTATTTTATCGATAATAACTTTAATTATCAATTAAAATAACAGGGAAAGTGAAGAAAAATGGCTATTAATTATAACCGCAGCTACTTTCATGGTTAGCAGTACACAAGTCACAGACTGTTTGCCCTGCTCAAGAAAAAAGCGGTATTTCTTATTGTGCGGGTATAGAACCTGTTTGCAAGATGGAAGTCTCATCGCTTCCAAGCTTATTTGTAAGGTACAAATTAAAAAAGGCATAATCATCATGGTTATGCCTTTTTTTATTAACTGGATAAAGTACAATGATAAAATTTTAATCTAAATACCTTATATCTAGTACAAAATCTATCCAGAAAATTAAGCAGTCTGTTTCGGGGTTGCCTATTGCATTGGCATGATATTAGTTAGTACCTGATGAAGTATTTAAGTACTGAGAATTATTAACCATTCGGCCAAATCATACAGGCAGGTTAGTCCACTTTTGATTTTATATTTTTGTTATCCATACCTGAACGATAACCCAACCAATAACAAGGCCAATGGGTTCCAGCTCCGATATTATTGACTATTAATGCGACAAGAACCAACAGAACTGAACCTATTAGTACGGGTGTTATCAAGAATGAATAATCAGTGATTCCTGACATCATGATAAGAATGGGATTAGCACCCGCTGGGGCATGGACTACACGTAAAAATTGCATTAAAGCAATGGCTATGCCAACCGCTAATGCTATGGATAGTACTCCATTACCAAATAAATTGATGAACAAAATCCCTACTAAAGCGGAGATAAAATGCCCGCCGATAACACTTCTTGGCTGGGCTAATGGTGCTTTAGGTACGGCAAATAATAATACACATGTTGCACCAAATGGAGCCATGATTGCTAAAGTACCGCTCCAGTAAGTTATCAGGAGTAACACGAAAATTCCCAAAGTACCACCAGTAAAACCTCTCAATATCGCTACTGCATTAGGTCTGGGCTGCATGGCCTCTCCCCCTTTAATTTTTGCTAACATGAATTCCTCCTGTAATAAATAAGTAAACATAATTGTTCAAATAAATACAATAAGTAAACAACATCGTTTACTTATTGTATTTTTAAAACCATATATGGTCAAATAATATTTATAATTAACCAAAATAGTATTATTGTGATAAAATTAAAAAATATGCTAAAAAGTAAAAATAATGAAATCTGAAATTATTGATAAGATACTTACTGCTGCTGAATCACTATTTAATGAATTTGGTTACTGCGCTGTTAGTCTGGAACTGGTTGCAGAACATGCAGGAGTATCAAAACGAACGTTATATAAATATTTCGGTGACAAAAATGGGCTGGTGAGTAAAGTATTACTTAGGAGGAATGCTTTTTTTAAAAAGTCACTTACAGATGTGATTGCGGTATTTTCGGAGAAAAAAGATAAAATTAATGCGCTTATTTCATGGCATATCAGGTGGTTTAATGATGACGACTATCGCGGTTGCATGTTTGTGCGTGCTCAGGCTGAATATGGCAATAGGAGTGAAGAAATATGCTCTATTGTTAGAGAACACAAACAATGGATGCAGGCTTCTATTGCTCAATGGCTGGGTGCAACCGCAGCATCTGAGCAGGCGGCTTGCCTGATTATGTTAATACTTGAAGGTATGATCGCCTACACATCAGTTTTTGGTGTTAAGGAACATGATTTTGAACGAGAAAAGATATATATATATGATATAGTTGACGCTATTGGTAACGCTAATGCATAAAATCCTGAATAGCCGTTTATCTGTCTAATCGTCAATTTTGTGGAGATGTGATTTTAAATCAGCAATGGGTGTGTTCTGCACATTTTGAAATCAGCTGATAGTACGCTTTTCTAGTTTTATATTGGCGAGCCTATTTTTAGCTGTTGGCTATATTGTTTCATGGGTGTGCTTGCCAATATAAGATTCTGAACAGGTAAATTCTGATTCACCCTGAACAACTCTTGTAAAATAAATACATTAATATTTAATTGCTTATATTTTAATTAAGCATTCAGGGTAGGAATATTTTTTATTATTCAGCCAGTAACGCTGGAAACAGCCGCTCAATCCACTGGCGCAGCAAAATCAGTTTGCCATGAAAAAAATGGCCGGAGCCGGGCACAACCAGTACAGGTAAATCCTGCGCCTCTGCCCAGTTCATGCTGTTTTGCAATGGTACAACTTCGTCTTTTTCACCGTGAATCAGCAAGGTAGTGGCTGGATTGTAGGCATTGGGCGCATCAACAGGATACATGCCGATTGCCGGCCCCATCAGCAGTAAAGCATCCGGACGGGCAGTTAAGGCGCTGAATAAGGCAACATAGCCGCCAAAGGAAAAGCCGGACAACACCAGTTTGTTCACTTCTGGATGCTGGGAACGGGCAAAATCAACTACAGCAAGGCAGTCTGCTACTTCACCGCGGCCATAATCATGCTCGCCGTCGCTGTTGCCCACACCGCGCAGATTGGGCAGATAACAGTGAAAGCCCAGAGTGGTCAGCGCTTTGGCAGCAGTCTGTACGACTTTGTTGGTATTCAGTCCGCCCTGTAATGGGTTAGGATGATTAATCACGGCCACACCACGGGCGGTGCCCTGTGCCGGTAAATATATGGTTTCCAGCCGTCCTGCCGGCCCGTTAATCCAGATGTTGGGTTGTTGCTTTAGCATCGGGTTTACTCACTACTTTCGGGTTTATCCATTAATAAACGGGTAACGACTCGGTCATTAGCCAGTTCTTCATCAAGAATTTCCTGTAAATCACTTTCGTCTACATAGGTATACCAGCGACCTTGCGGATACAGTACCATAACTGGCCCTTCATCACAGCGTCCGAGGCAGCCGGCACTGCTGATGCGCAGTTTACCTACGCCCATCAGTCCCATTGCTTTGGCATGGCCTTTGAGGTAATCGACTGCATCGGCACCGACGTTATTGTCACCGCAGCTCTGGCGGCAAGGGTTATCACGGCGATTGGTGCAGACAAACAGATGTTTGGCATAATAACTCACGGGTTTTCCTTTATTCTTTCTGCCTGTTTACGCTGACAGGGCGAGTTGCCGCGCCAGCGTGAGGTTATTTAATCATTAAATGACAGCGGACGATTGCTGTGTACCTGCTGAGCTTTTATGGCAGCCAGCATGGCGGGTAAGTCCAGATTAAACTGGCTGGCGCGTTGCCCGGCACGTTTTTTCAGCTTATCCCAGTCGCGCAGTGTTGGCTGCTGCTGAAAGGCCAGTACGGCAATATTGCCATGAGTTTCTGCCGGCACCATCAACACTCGGTTGTCAAATACTTCGCGCAGACGGCGTACAAAGGTTTGAAAACGTTTGTCACCCTGCCACCAGTTGGTGACAAAAATGCCTTGTTCACTGAGTGCCTGACGGCAATCAGCAAAAAATGGTTCCGCTACCAGACTGTCTATAATCTGCTCACCATCAAAGCCATCTACCAGAATGATGTCGGTATTGCCGCGTAATACTTTGATGTATTCGGCACCGTCGTCTTCGATAATTTCGAATTTTTCACCTTCAAACGGCAATTCAAACATGCTGCGCGCAATGCTGATGACCTGCGGATTGATATCAACAGCAGTTTGGCGGGTATCAGGCAGATAGGCATCAATCCAGCGTGCAAATGAACCACCGCCCAATCCGATCTGGGTAATATGTTGCGGCATATCATCGGCAAACAGCAGCCAAGCCATCATGGCACGGCTGTATGATAGAACCAGCTCGGCCGGATTATCTACATTCATTGAGCTTTGAATGGTAGGGGTACCCAGATGCAAAGAACGGATATTACCTGATTCGGATATGCCCACTTCCGGTAACTCATGGCGGGCAGGTCGTAAACGGCGATAAGGATGTTGTGGCATGGTGGTTTCCATCATCAGATAATATGGTGTTGCTGGTGCCTGTCTGGTAATCGAATATGCGCCCAGCTACGTCTGTTTATCCTCATTAGCTTTAGTCAGCAGAATATCAGTAACCTGCTACTCAAGCTAATATTGGAGGTAAATAAGCCAGTGCTGTCATGCAGGGAGCTACTGGCAAAAACAGTCTCACTGTTCTGAACAGCTTAAATTTAACAGTACGAATAGTGAGGCCTGTTGAGGCATATTATATATGTATGGCAGGATTTATGTTTTATTTAAAGAGCACAAAAATCCTGCTTGTGAATGATGTCTAATATATTGCCACGTTTGTAATGTGTATTTGATAAATTACTGGCTATTTGGGTGGTAAATGAATCAATACGCTGGTTGCTGTCGCTTACGCCGTAATAAGTTTGCACAATTTTATTGTATTCAGCAAAATCGGCCACAGTGAATAGATTCCGATAATGATGTTATTCAAATGAACACGTTACCAGTGGCAGGCGGGATTTACGTTCAGGCATCTGAGCAGGAATGCCTATCTGCATGGCCACCAGAGGAAAAGTCAGTTTGGGCAGTTTTAGTATCTGGATAAGCGGACGGATATCGTTCTGAATACTGCTCAGGTATACACAACCAATTCCATGCTTTCGGCAGCAATTATCACGCTTTGTGTGGCAATTATCGCTTCTTGCACGCCCTGAATAAAAATATCGGTGCTGATGCCAAGCCAAGCTGGTTGCAGATACGATGGTTACGATATAAATCAACCACAAAAACCTGCAAATTACTTTTCGTTCCTACATATTGCTAATGACAGATGCCGCGAATCTGTTCACGTAATTGTAAATCTGTAACACGGATAATAGAACATTGCGGTGAGAAATGCGATGTAGCTGCGTTGCGCGCAATTTCCATCAGGCGTGTATATTGCTCGGTTGTGAATGGCTGGTCTTTGAAATTTCGTACAGTGCGCCGTTATAACAATAATTCTTCTGTTACAGATATATTCATTACTTTTTCTTTAAAAAATGGTCTGTATTCAGTAAATGTCAATGGACTCAATCTGCCTGAATGCAGATAAAAGAATACCAGCGCGAAGCCGGTTAGCACTGGTATGGTTTCAAACAGATACTTATTGCTAAAGCATAATTTGTGCTATCAATTCAGGATTAATAATAAAGTATGCCCGGTATATTGATAATGCCAGTCTGGTTAAGGTGTCATTTCTTAGAAGAAGATCAATAATGAAATCATAAATTCAGAATTGATAGATTAGTTAATAATCTTTGCCTTTATTGATGCTTACTCGCACCAATGGCTTCTAAAAGTTTAATTTCAGATAGGTATTAAAGTTTAGAGCAGTTGTAACTGAACAATCTGCCTGCTGTCCTGACTAAGATGACACGCCTGCAAGTAAATGTAGTGCCTCCTGATATTTAGCCAGTGTTCTGGCAATAATATCGGCCGGTACTTGCGGTGCTGGCGGTTGTTTGTTCCAGCCGGATGCCACCAGCCAGTCTCGGATAAACTGTTTGTCAAATGAAGGTGAATTGGTACCAACCTGATAGTTATCTACTGACCAGAAACGACTGGAATCCGGAGTAAGCACTTCATCCATTAAGGTTAAAGTACCATTCTCATCCAAGCCGAATTCGAATTTGGTATCAGCAATAATGATGCCTTTACTGCGGGCATAAGTAGCCGCTTCGGTATACAGCTCAATGGCTTTGGCGCTTACCTGTCTGGTGAGTTCTTCTCCCAGCAGTGCGGTGCATTGTGCCAGACTGATGTTTTCATCATGGTCACCCACGGCAGCTTTGCTGGACGGGGTAAAAATCACTTCCGGCAACTGCTCGGCTTCACGCAGACCGGCCGGTAACTGAATCCCACAGACAGCACCTGTAGACTGATAATCACGCCAGCCACTGCCAGAAAGATAACCGCGGACGATGGCTTCGATTTTCAGTGGCGTCAATTTCTTCACTACTACCGCGCGTTTGGCAATTTTATCTGCCTGCTGGCTTGGAAGCACATCGTACACTGTTTCGCCAGTAAAATGGTTAGGCATGATATGTTGCAGTTTTTTAAACCAGAAGTTGGATATCTGGGTAAGAATTTCACCTTTTCCTGTTATAGGTTCAGGTAAAATTACATCAAAAGCTGATAAGCGATCAGTGGCTACCATCAGCATGCGCTGCTCGTCAATTGCATACAGATCGCGTACTTTACCCGAATATATTTTCTTTAGTGCCAGCTCACTCATTATCCATTCCCATCAAAACGGTTAATTGCTAATAGTTCAATATCTGTGCAAAAACATATCCTTGTGCTAAGGTAGTCTTTGTGTAACAGATGTTAGCAGCCAATAATTATTTTAACCGATATTGCACCTAAACTGGCAGTCTGTTTGCTGCACGACTGAGGTTAAGTTAGCTGCTGACTTTGATGTTGTCGATATTTTCACGCCACTTGTTAGGAGAATTGTTATGGCTGATTTTGATTCCCAAAAAAAAGATTTAATGAAAGAAGTACGTTCAGTGCTGGATGAAGTTGAAGATTTATATGAAAACGCCAGTGATAATGGTTCAGATCAGGCCAAGGAGCTGAAAGATCAGCTGCGCAAGAAATTAGGTAATACCAAATCCAAACTGAGCGATCTGGAAAGCACGCTGGCCGATAAAGCCCGTGCTACAGCCGAACGCACAGATGAGCTGGTACGTGAACAACCCTATTACGCTATGGGTATTGCTGCTGCGGCTGGTTTGATTGCCGGCATTATGCTCGGACGCTGTAAGCGCTAAACCTGCCTATACAGGCTACATTCAGGCAATCTGGTAACTATACCGCTTGCCTGAATATGATTCACTCTTTAACGGATACCATTGCATGAGTTTAGGTAATCTTGGCCGCGATTTACGCAAGCTGAAAATCTGGCTGACATACGGTAGTGAGTTATTATGGATTCGTGTACGTATGCTGCGTCTGGATGCCATTGCCCAGCTACAAAGTATTATTACTTTGCTGGTGCTTATCATGCTGGCCGGATTAATGTTTTTTCTGGGTTTTATCAGTCTGTTGTTCGGTCTGAATACCCTGCTCACACCACAGGCCAAAATATGGGTGTTTTTTGGCATCGCCATATTGTTTCTGCTGTTAATCCTGCTTATGTCTATTGCGATTATTAAGTTACTACGCAAACAAAGTCAGTTTATGACTGAAACACTGGCCGCCATAAATGAAGACATCAATTATCTCAAACATACCAGTGATACCAAAGGTAATGGAGAACATTGAATATGAGTAAATTCAGTAAGCTGAATATAGCCCAGCAACGCGAACTGCTAGACCTACAGGCACAAGGTGCACGATTAAAATTACTAGCTGAACAACTTAAAAATGGTCACAATCCTACCAAGTCAAACCTGTGGCAGCGTTCATTGAATATCGTGGACAAAATTCCGGCCGGTGGTTTGGCACTGAAGCTGGCCAGTAAACCAAAACGCTGGCGTAATAAAATACTGGTAGGTGCGTTGTTGACTGCGGCCACGCTGATGGCCAATAAAATCAATCAGTCTATACGCAATCGGTCTTAAGTTGATAAAAAATATGATGAATGGTGGCAGATATGTAATTTGTCGCATTCGAAAACAAAAGCCTGTTACGACCAGTAACAGGCTTTTGTTTACTGTAAACAGATTGAAAATTAAACACCACGCAATAATTCATTCACGCTGGTTTTGGCGCGGGTTTTGGCATCCACTTTTTTCACAATCACAGCACAGTACAGGCTATGGCTGCCGTCTTTGGCCGGCAGGCTGCCAGACACGACCACAGAACCGGCAGGCACGCGACCATAAGTAATTTCACCGCTTTCGCGATCATAGATTTTAGTGGACTGGCTAATAAAAACACCCATAGAAATCACACTGCCCTCTTCGACAACTACCCCTTCAACGATTTCAGAACGGGCACCGATAAAACAGTTGTCTTCAATAATGGTGGGGGAAGCTTGCAAAGGTTCCAGTACGCCACCAATTCCCACGCCGCCACTGAGGTGAACATGTTTGCCAATCTGAGCACAGGAACCTACAGTTGCCCATGTATCTACCATGGTGCCTTCATCAACAAACGCACCAATGTTTACAAATGAAGGCATCAGCACCACGTTCTTACCGATATGGCTGCCGGCACGTACTACCGCACCCGGCACGGCACGAAAACCGGCTTGTTGAAAATCTGCCGCGCCCCAGCCAGCAAATTTGGTGGGCACTTTGTCAAAATAGCGGTTTACAGCATCATCGGTAACCACATTGTCACTGATACGGAATGACAGTAACACTGCTTTTTTCGCCCATTCATTTACCTGCCATTGATTGCCCTGTTTTTCAGCCACGCGCAGGCGACCACTATCCAGTTGTTGCAAAGTTTCTGCTACTGCTTCTTTTACTTCCGCAGTAACAGAAGCCGGGGTAATTTCGGCACGATTTTCAAAAGCAGTTTCAATTACTTGTTGTAAAGACATAAAGTATTCCTATAATCATTGAATCAGGTCAAAGTTGTTGCCGGATAAGGGGACGACACCATTGTCGGCCAGTATCTGTGGTTTAACCGGCTGTAGTAGTGGCTGTGCATTAAACTGACGCAGACAGGCAATAAAATCAGTAAATGGAATTTCCCGTGCACCAAAACTGGCCAAATGACTGGTATACACCTGACAGTCAATCAGCGGCACACCTTGCTGCTGCAAATAACGTACTGCATGTACAAAAGCAATTTTAGAAGCATCGCTAGCATGGGCAAACATGGATTCTCCATAAAATATCTGCCCGAGCAGCACGCCATACAAACCACCGGCCAGAAAGACCTGCCCGTCTGCATTCTGATACCAGCATTCAAACGAACATGCATGATGCTGTTGGTGCAGTGCGTAATACGCCTGCTGCATTTGCGGCACCAGCCAAGTGCCGTTCTGGCCATTACGTGGCGTTTGCGCACAATTGGCAATTACCTGCCTGAAAGCAAAATTCATCGTTACCGCGTAGGGTTTATTGCGCAGATTTTTCGCCAGTGAACGGCTGATTTTCAATTCGGTTGGAAATAGCACCATCCGCTGTGCAAATGCCCACCACATGATTGGTTCATCAGGCGCATACCATGGAAAAATACCTTGCCGGTACGCAGCCAGTATTCGTGCCGGATTTAAATCGCCACCAATGGCTACCAGCCCGTTACGCTGACGTTGTGCAGCTACAATATCAGGGAAATCCAGACTTTCACTGTCTAGCACCGGAATACATGACGGGTATTCAGGCTCGCTCATGCCTATATTTCCTGCCCGTTACTTACAGATATTTATTATCAAGTGGCTGACATTCACTACACACACCATACATATACAATGCATGGTCAACAATGCGGTAGCCGTTATCGTCGGCAATTTTCTTTTGCAGCTGTTCAATCTCTTCACTGCAAAACTCAGTTACTTTACCGCATTTAATACACACTAAGTGGTCATGATGGCCGCCGCGATTCAGTTCGTATACCGCCTTGCCAGTTTCAAAATGATGGCGCAGCAGAATATTAGCTTGTTCAAACTGAGTAAGCACCCGGTAAATGGTAGCCACACCGATTTCCACGCCCTCATCCAGCAAGCGGCGGTACACATCTTCTGCACTCATGTGCAATTCAGGCTGAGCTTCAAATAGCTCCAGAATCTTCAGTCTGGGGCCAGTCACCTTTAAACCGTTATCTTTCAATTGAGCTACATTGTTATTCATGACGCTTATTTCACCACGATCTGATAATACTCGCTATAATACGCACTTTTAAAGCAATTGCCCACTGGGTGTCATACAATGTCGCCATCGCCATTGCTAACTGTTTCGTCCCGGCTCCGAGGTATCAGCATGAAAAAAATATACTGCCTGCTGGCAGTGGCTGTTCTTGGCCTGAGTGCCTGCTCTACAGCCAAACTGGCACAAATTCCGTCGTACAAACTGAAAATTATTCAGGGAAATGAACTTGATCAGAAGGTAGTGAACTCATTGCAGCCCGGCATGAGCCGTGAGCAGGTACAAATGCTGCTTGGCACACCATTACTGCGCGATCCGTTTCATGCCAATCGCTGGGATTATCTGTTTGTGATTTCCCGCGCCAGCCAAATTCAGGAAGAAAGAAAACTGACACTTTACTTTGATGCTAATGGCAAGCTGATTCATGCCGAAGGGGATGCCATCACTGCCCAACCACAGCCAGTATCTACTGCTGTGCCTGAAAAAACGGAGTAATCATATGTCTGCATCCCGCTTGAGAGTAGCTGTTGCCGGTGCCAATGGCCGCATGGGCAGAGCCCTGATTCAAAGTATCAGCCAGCGGCAAGATTGTGTATTAAGTGGTGCACTGACACACAAAGCCTCACCGGCTATCGGTATGGATGCCGGTTTTGCTATCGGACTGGAACTTGGCGTGAGCATTTGTCACGACCCCGAAAAAGTACTGGACAATACCGATGTACTGATTGATTTCAGCAAACCGGAATCCACACTTAGTAATCTGGCTATTTGCGAACGTCTTGGTGTTAAAGACGTTATCGGCACTACCGGTTTTGATGACGCAGGTAAACAACGCATAGCCGAGGCAGCGCAGAAAACAGCTATTGTATTTGCGCCCAATTTCAGCGTGGGTGTAAACCTGACCTTTGCCTTGCTTAATACCGCAGCTCGCGTGTTAAATGAGGGCTATGATATTGAAATCATTGAAGCGCATCACCGTCACAAAGTAGATGCCCCTTCCGGCACTGCATTGCGTATGGGTGAAGTCATTGCCGATGCCCTTGGCCGTGACCTGAAAACCTGTGCGGTTTATGGCCGCGAAGGCCACACCGGCGCGCGCGACCCGCAAACCATCGGCTTTGCCACCATTCGTGCTGGTGATATTGTTGGCGACCACACTGCCCTGTTTGCTACAGACGGCGAACGTGTGGAAATCAGTCATAAAGCTTCCAGCCGTGCCACTTTTGCCAATGGAGCTGTCCGTGCAGCAGTATGGCTGCGCCAGCATCAGCAAGGGCTATTTGATATGCAGGATGTACTTGGCCTGAAGTAAGCATAGCAAAAAATTGTTGTCACAAGACCAGTCATTAATCCGGCTAGCCTTGTATGCTTGTTTTATCCATATATATACACCGCAACTAATCAACTTTAACCAAAAAACCTTTCAGTTGATTTATTTCCCAGCAACAATTTGATATAGCAGATACTAACAGGCCATTATCTTTGATAATGGCCTGAAAAACTTTGTGATATCAGGCAGCCATCGCCATGCATTTATCTGCACAGGCATTGCAGGCTTCAGCGCAGCGCTGGCAGTGATCCATATCAAAGCGGCCACATTCCTGCGCACAAGCACGGCACACCTGTGCACATAGCTGACATACCTGTACGACAAAATCACTGTTCTTACACATAAAATTAACTGCAAGTGCACACATTTCAGCACATTGCAGATCCAGACTGATGCATTTAGCCATCATTTTGACATCATCTTCTTGCAGACAGGCTGTTGAGCAATACTGACACAAGGCTATACAACAATTACATGCTTCTACACATTCCTTAAATTTAAGTGCATCCATGATTCGCATCCTTTTTAACAATATTTTGATTTAACAAGATAAATCAAAATCAGTCTATAAAACGATAGCGCATAATGCAATCCAGTTATAAGTAAATAAATTTATGATTTAGATAGGTTAATTTAATTTGTAGTGGCAAATAATCAATATTAGCCAAATACACAATATTAACTGTTTGTTACTGTAAACTGGCCAGTGAAAAGCTCAGCAATAATTATAAGATTGTGGGTCTGAATGATTATTTTTCTACTAGAGAATGATTTGTCTTATAAGCCTGCCCTGTAATCATATAGATTGAATAGTTAACAAATACAGTTTCGCTACAAAGTAAACAGCAGGCAGCCTAGACACATATGATGCTACACATGGCATACAAGAGACTATTTAATACAATTTATACACAGCATTTTAACAACTGCGCTGATATACATATCACCATTGTTTTCAGCCATAATAATAGTCGTTTTGCTGCCAGCATTTTATTTATCTGAGGCCATTGTCTGGATGACAGCGACAATCCTCTGATTTAGCTATCCACGCTTACAATAATGATGTTAATTAGCAGCATATTGAAAATCAAATGAACACCCCCATTTCAATATCCTGATATTTAAAGGAATTTATTATGGCTAGTGGATGGGCTTCAGATGATGCTGTGAATCAACAGATAGAGAGTACGATTGCAGATGCCCTTAATCATGTACGCCAGCAAATGGATCTGGCGGCTGAAAGTGCAGAATTCTGTGAAGAATGTGGAGAGGAAATTCCATTGGCACGCCGGCAGGCAATTCAAGGTGTACGGTTTTGTGTTAGCTGCCAGACAGAACGCGATAAGGAAAGGCAGAAAACATTCAGTTTATACAACCGGCGTGGCAGTAAGGATAGTCAGTTGCGCTAGAGCAATCGATTTAGCTTATCCGATACTGATTGAATGGCTCGCACTGTATCTGGATTAACCTAATTTCCAGTAAATTCCAGATGGATATGAAAATCAGTTATATCAGCGATGCTTCATATGCCACTTAGCCTATTAGTTCTATTTGTAGCCGATTACAACCATAGGCTTGATTAACACTCATTTGTCTGAGCTGCCTCTTTAAATAAACATGCAGTTGTGTGCATATACCCGTTTTCAGTTATCGTTACAAGCCATACGGTTTCAGGAATAATAATTAAGATTGCTATTAAGCTGTTTAACAGACACTATCTCAATTTGATTAGTCGTTTCAGATTCAGTAAGGACGATACATTCAGCCATTGATATGGTTTTTCCTGTAGACCTAGTGGTCAAATCAGATTTTGCGACCAAACCATTCAACTTTGCCTATAATTTCAAAATCCTGTTCAGTATTAGCTAAATCAACAGTAAATGGTTCATAAACACTATTAGCTGATGTTACCAGAAGTTGATTATTTGGTTTTAGCTGAGTGCGCTTCACCAAAATATTCTTCCCGATCCGTAATACATACAAGCCATCGCCACCAGCTTTTTTAGCGTGATTAATCAGCACATGATCGCCATCGTTGAGTACACCGGTCATGCTGTCATCTTTAATAATTAGGGTACTGAGTTTTTGCGGATCAACATTCAGATAATTTTCCAGCCAGTTGCGGTTGAAAGCGGTGGTACATATTGCTTTATTTTCTGTAGCATCCAGATCATTCATATTCTCGGTTAAGTATACCGGAACAAATACATAATCGCTGGCACAGACTGTATGAAGATGACTGCCATAACCACATTCGGCCTCACCGATAACGTTATTTCTTATCAGTGGATTAGCCAGTTCTGCATAAAAATCTGTCAGCCCGTTTACGCCTTGCTGTTCAAATTTTGGTCCTCTACCTGTTGCCAGCCATTTTATTTCTACTTGGGCAACACGAGCTATTTTGATCAGATTAGTGGTACTGGGTTCAGCTCCCTCTTTAACCCATTTTGATGCTGTCGGATAAGCTACCTCTACTCTTCTGGATAACTCAGAAACACTGCCGAGTATATCCACTACTTCTTGCATTCTTGAGGCAAAGCCAACATTAAAATTTTCCATATTTGAATTACCTTCAAATAAAAATAACTAAGGTTTGATTTAAAATTTATTATTAAACAATCATTTACAACTTAAAGATTAATAAAATGCAACACTGACCTGCATAAAATTAAATCAAACCTTGCAAAATATAACTTTTGCGATATAATTTACATGTATATATATTAGGAGTAGCAATTCAACACATTAAACAGATTCCAAGCTAACTTTATAAAATTAAGTTAAAGATTCTATTTAAACTTACAGGTATAGTATTAAATGTTAGGACTATACTACTCCCGCCTGTTTTGGTATTTTCGATCGGACAAACGTTGATGATACCATGTCGTCATGTACATGAAAATGCATGGACATGAGTTAATTTGCGTCTAAATTACTACATACACAATCAGGTAATTGCAACTTAGCCTGTTGCATTACAATCCTTGCTTGGATTTATTTTGTCTTCTGAGAAAACTGCAAGCTATTATATGTTAATTTATCGTTATTTTTACATAAAATAAACATTAATAACTTCAAAATTAGATTTTAATATTTCATCGCTTATTTAATATTTACATAAGACCATTTTTCAATCTTTTCAACAATATCTTTTAATATCAGTATTTTATTATTATTCTTTAATAGAAATTTAATTTATATAATAAACCTTAAATTTGGCTATATAGATTAATCTAGAATTGCATGTTGCATTTCACTAATCTTTATTAAAATTTTATATTATCTCAATACCAACAACATATTATGTAATCTAGGCTTAAGTTTTAGTTTTAATGTTTATACAAACATTTCTAGGTACAGGTACATTTATATAATATTTATCTAAAACCATTTCTTATGAATGAATTATAAACAATCTGGATTCATTCTGATAAAACCAATACATAACATATTGTTTTTTTTTAATTTAAATTAATAAATATACAACATACTGTTTTATCAGTTAAAACAGATAATACTTTCAGCTATGAAAAATACTTGAAAGACTAAAAACGGTTTGCCCTGTTGCAGATTGGTTCAATTCCAACAAATTATCCGTATTACAAAACAAATACAGCCAGTGATACTCACTGGCTGCAAATGCTGATAACTGTTTTATGGCAGACGTTGCCAGCTGCCAGACTGGCCACCTTCTTTATGTTGCAGACAAATATCACTAATGATCATACTGCGATCTACGGCCTTGAGCATATCGTATATAGTCAGCAAACCGATGCTGGCTGCGGTTAAGGCTTCCATTTCCACGCCAGTTTGACCGGTGTTTTCGGTTTGTACACAGATGCTTATCGTGCGCTTTTCGTCATCAAGACTAAAATCCACTTTGACTCTGGTTAGGGCGATGGGGTGACACAGCGGAATTAAATTACTGGTTTGTTTAGCTGCCTGTATGGCTGCAATTCGGGCTACACCAAGCACATCGCCTTTTTTACTGTCTGCGCTAAGTATTTTGCTATAGGCGTTGTCATTGACACTAATCATACCGCTTGCAACAGCGATGCGTTTACTGTGTGGCTTGGCGCCTACGTCTACCATATGCGCTTCGCCACGGCTATTAAAATGGGTTAACTCGTCTGAATTCATCTTGCTTCACTGACAGCTTAAAAGGTCTATATTACAATAATTGTCTTTTTGCTGCTGGGTATACTCTGAATATGAACACATTGCCTTTATTAAAAATCGGTCTGGTTTCCATTAGTGACCGTGCCTCAACCGGTATCTACGCTGATCAGGGTTTGCCGGAATTAAAAAAATGGTTGCAGCGAGCGGTATTGAATCCATTGGAGCTGGTTGAACAGCTGATACCAGACGAGCAGGCACTGATTGAATCAACGCTGATTCGGCTGGCCGATGATGAGTTGTGCCCACTGATTCTGACTACGGGCGGCACTGGCCCCTATCTGCGCGATGTCACACCAGAAGCAACACTGGCCGTGGCCGACCGGGTGATTCCCGGCTTTGGTGAACTGATGCGGCAGATTAGTTTACACTTTACGCCTACAGCTATTCTGTCACGTCAGGTAGGTGTATTGCGTGGTAACAGTCTGATTCTGAATTTACCCGGTAAACCATCAGCAATTGCCGAAACATTAGGCGGAGTAAAAGATGAGCAAGGTAAAACACTGATTCCGGGGATCTTTGCTTCGATACCCATTGCGGTAGATGCCGTTGGTGGCCCGCTGATTCAGACTGATGCAGATTTCTGCCCGGTAGTGTTGCCCAAGCGCTGATTTTCAATTAACCATCTGATGTTTTTTGGTGTATTAGCGCATTATAGTGGTTATGTTGGCTGCTAAAGCTGTGATTGTACTGTAGCCGCTACGGATAATCTTTTTAGCAATAAAAAACAGTCTGGAAAGTTTCCAGACTGTTTTTTTAACTACTGCTTAGATATTCTTATCCACTTCGTCCAGTGTTGCTTTGGCATCACCAAAACACATTTTGACATTTTCTTCATAAAATAGTGGGTTATCAACACCTGCATAACCAGACTGCATAGAACGCTTGAAAACAATTACATTTTTGGCTTCCCAGACATGCAATACCGGCATACCGGCAATGGGACTGCCCGGATCGGTAACGGCTGCCGGATTAACAGTATCATTAGCTCCAATCACCAATACCACGTCGGTATCGCTGAAATCATCATTGATTTCGTCCATTTCCAGTACCACATCATAGGGTACTTTGGCTTCAGCCAACAGTACGTTCATGTGTCCGGGCAATCGACCAGCTACCGGATGAATGCCAAAGCGTACATTCACACCCTGCTGGCGCAATTTAGCCGTGATACTGGCCACAGCATTCTGAGCATGAGCCACTGCCATGCCATAGCCCGGGGTAATGATGACACTATGCGCATTTTTCAGTGTTTCAGCCACCTGTTCCGGCTTGGTCTCCTGCACCTCACCGGCAGGGGTATTGTCGCCACTGGCCGCTACGGGTGCTGCACCAAAGCCACCGCCAATCACTGCCAGAAACTTGCGGTTCATGGCCTGACACATGATATACGACAGAATAGCACCAGAAGAACCCACCAGTGCACCGGTAACAATCAGTAAATCATTGTCGAGCATAAAACCGGCAGCGGCAGCAGCCCAGCCGGAATAGGAATTGAGCATGGAAATCACGACCGGCATATCTGCTCCGCCAATCGAGGCTACCAGATGATAACCAAAGGCCAGCGCTATCAGAGTCATCACAATCAGCGCAAAGCTGGAGCCACCAACTCCTACAAACCACAGCATCAGCAAAAAAGATAATACTAGCGCAGCCAGATTAAGCAGATGTCGGTGTGGCAGTTGTAAGGGGCTGCTGGCAATTTTGCCATTTAGTTTACCCCATGCCACCAGAGAACCGCTGAATGTTACCGCACCGATAAATACACCCAGAAAAACTTCAATCAGATGAATGGTGAACATATCTGAATCTACATCGTGCGGGTCGATATAGCTATTAAAGCCCACCAATACAGCAGCCAGACCGACAAAGCTGTGCAGCATGGCAATCAGCTCCGGCATCTGAGTCATCTCTACTTTTTTAGCCTGTTGCAGGCCAACTGCACCGCCTATCACCATGGCGATAATCACCCAGCCCAATCCGTGCGCATCTTGGCTGAAAACGGTAGCAATCAGGGCGATGGCCATGCCGGCTATGCCCATATAGCAGCCACGTCTGGCACTTTCCTGCTGCGACAGTCCGGCCAGACTCAGAATAAACAATACGGCAGCAACGATGTAGGCGGCAGTTACGATACCTTGAGACATCCTGTTTCTCCCTTATTTACGAAACATATTGAGCATACGACGGGTAACAGCAAACCCGCCGAAGATATTGACGCTGACAATAGCCACCGCAATAAAGGCCAGTAACGACACAAAGCCATGTCCCTGTCCGATTTGCAGCAATGCACCCAGCACAATGATGCCGGAGATGGCATTGGTTACCGACATTAACGGCGTATGCAGGGCATGGTTAACATTCCATACCACAAAGTAGCCCACTACGCAGGACAGTACAAACACCATAAAATGATTAAGAAAGGCCACCGGAGCCACGGCACCAACCCATAACACCAGAATAACGGCAATAGCTGCCCAGATTAATTTTTTCTTTGCCGTATTCGGCGGTACAGCCGGTGCAGCAGTAGTAGTAGACGCTGCGGCTTTGGGCGCCGCTTTGGGTGTGGCAGATACCTGAATTGGTGGTGGCGGATACATGCTGTTGCCTTCATGGGTTACAGTCATGTTACGGATAATCACGTCTTCAAAGTTCAGCGCTAATTCGCCATCCTGATTAGGCGTGAGTAATTTAGCCAGATTAACCAGATTGGTGCCATAAAGCTGTGAAGACTGACCAGCCAGCCGGTTGGCCATATCGGTATAGCCGATTATTTTCACGCCATTGGCAGTAGTAATGATTTTACCGGGCTCGGTATATTCGCAGTTACCGCCAGTTGCAGCAGCCAGATCAACGATTACCGAACCTTCGTGCATACTGTCTACCATTTCGCGGGTAATCAGTTTTGGAGCTGGTTTGCCCGGAATCGCGGCGGTGGTAATGATGATATCAACTTGTCTGGCCTGTTCGGCAAACAGTTTCATTTCTGCTTCAATGTAGGCAGCACTCATGGTTTTGGCATAGCCATCCCCACTGCTACTTTCTTCTTCCTGATAATCTAAACGCAGGAAATTACCGCCCATAGATTCAATCTGATCGGCCACTTCCGGTCGGGTATCAAAAGCATTGACTACGGCACCAAGCTGGCGCGCAGTGCCAATGGCAGCCAGACCAGCCACGCCAGCACCGATAACCAGCACTTCTGCCGGTGGTACTTTACCGGCAGCAGTAATCTGACCGGTAAAAAAACGGCCAAAATTTTCCGCAGCTTCAATGACGGCGCGATAGCCACTGATATTGGCCATTGAAGACAATGCATCCATCGCCTGCGCACGCGAAATGCGCGGCACCATATCCATCGCCAGCACAGTAATTTTTTTCGCCTGTAACTGTTCAAGCAGTTCTGGCTGCTGTGCCGGCATAATAAAGCTGACCAGAATCGTACCTTCATTCATGGCGGCGATTTCATCCTTATTGGGCGCATTTACCTTAAATATCAGCGGGCACTGCCAGACGGTAGTCGCATCAGCCACTGTTGCACCGGCTTCATGGTACAGTCCGTCAGACAGACTGGCCGCTTTGCCGGCATCATGTTCAATAATAACTTCATGCCCCAATTTAATCAGTTGGGTAACGGTTTTCGGCGTAGCCGCTACTCTGGTTTCACCGGCAAGAGATTCGCGTGGAATACCTATCTTCATGCTTATTCCTTTCCAAGGAAGATGCCGTAAAAAACAATTTTTGACTGAAAGTGATATGCCATCAGACCACTGGCCGCCAAGCCAGCAATATTCTATTACTGTTTTTACAACGGCTGTGGTAGCAAAATACAGCGATAAACCGCAGTGATGGCGTTATTTCACTCTGACTTAAAAAAATTAACAATAACATCAAATTGACGTAGATAAAAGTTAAATATCTATGTCAGAAAGAACAGTCAGGTATTTGAAACAAAAAAAACCAGCCGTCAAAAAAATGGCTGGCTTTTGCATGGCATTCTATGATGTTAATTAACATCATTTAAAGGCTTTATGACTTCATCAATCTGCCGGTTCAGACTTTCCAGCCCATTACCAGACAAATACCATAAATCGGCACTGAGATAGACTAATTTTGTACCGGCACGCTGCAATATTTTGTCATCAAAATAGTCATTGCGCATCGGTGTTTTGCCGATGGCTTTACTGCGGTCAATAACATAAACAATATCCGGCTGGTATTGGGCAATAAACCGGTTATCCACCATTATTCGAGTAGGTTTGTCATTATTACTGCTAATAAGCGTGGGCAGTAAATCCTTAGTTGCAGCCGGTTTAATCTTCAGTTCATCAAAAATCAGTGCCGAAAAAGCGCCCTGATTCACCAGTATAACATTGCCGTCATTATGCAATACCACAATAGCTTTCTGTGCTGAATGCTGCGCCAGCTCGCGGGCAGCGTTCATTTTCAGGTCTAGTGCTTTTAGTTGCTGTTGCGCCAGTGCTTCCTTACCGGCAATTTTTCCCAACAGGCGGATATGCTTTTTCACATCTTCATAGTAATGCCCGTCTGCGGGATTAACAAAATAATTCAGGGTAGGAGCAATCGCACTTAAATCTTTATAAAAAGCATTCTGGCGTCCGCTCATAATAATCAGGTCTGGCTTGAGTGCCTGAATGGCTGCCAGATCCGGCTCTTTCATCTGGCCTGCATTCTGTACCTGATCGTTCTGATACTGGTGTAGATAACTGGGTATACTTTGCTCAGGCACAGCAACTACCCGGTCACCGACATGAAGTGCATCCAAAGTATCCAGAGCACCGAAATCCATTACCACAATTTTTTGTGGTGCGGCCGCCAGTTTTAATTCTTCACCTGTCTGCGTTACCGTAACTGGTGTTGTACTTTGACAGGCACTCAGCCCCAAAGCTAATGCAGATAACACAGCCATCGCCAGAATTTTTTTCATCACAAACTACCTCTTTTTATTAAATAATGATAATTATTATTATTTATATTAAGGCAAAAGTCCAGCCTGTAGGTTGTCATTAATGGCTATAGGGTATAAACAGATGATTTTTAGCAGATACTGGCAAATAGCCAAATGCGCTTAGGGCTTTAGTGCCCACCAAATTTCAGGCCAATGATACCGATAATAATCAGCCCCAGACTAATCAGGCGCAAGCTGCCGGCCGGTTCCTTGAAAACGATGATACCTACAATGGTTGCACCCACTGCACCAATCCCTGTCCAGACGGCATAAGCTGTTCCTACCGGCAAGGAGCGCATCGACTGCGCCAGCAGCAGAAAACTGCCCACCAATGCCACCAGCGTAATGATGCTGGGTGTCAGTTTAGTGAAATTCTGTGAATATTTAAGACCGATCGCCCAGACTACTTCTAATAATCCGGCCAGTAATAATGACAGCCAAGCCATAATTGTCCCTGTACAGGCTGATGCAGGCCGTCCTGCGTGAAAATTGACCGGTCGGGTCGTCCCAGACCAGATGCATAAGCATGTGAATAACCGCATCATAGTAGGCAGACAAAGCCAGCGTCAAGCACTGAGAAACCATGATGGTGCAGCAACAGACGGCATCGCGGCCATCTGGCGTAATCTTAGCAGTTGGTGGCACTTTAGGGCTTAAAGCACCACCGGCTGATTATGCAGATTTGTTTTTCTGGATAAATTCAATTTTATAGCCATCCGGATCTTCTACAAATGCGATTACTGTCGTGCCATGCTGCATGGGACCGGCTTCACGTGTTACCCGACAGCCCTTGGCACGCACAGCATCACAGGCAGCATAGGCATCCTCTACCTCAATAGCAATATGGCCATATCCAGTACCCAGCTCATAAGCATGGGTATCCCAGTTATAGGTTAATTCCAGCACGGTGCTATTGGATTCTTCACCATAGCCGACAAAAGCCAGAGTGAAACGGCCGCCGGGAAAATCTTCACGTCGCAGCAGTTTCATGCCTAACACATCCTGATAAAACGCCAGTGATTTATCCAGATCGCCTACGCGCAGCATAGTATGCAACATTCTCATGATTTGTTCCTTTATTCTGTTTTTGTTTGCGCCAGATTACCCAGCAGCATGGCATCGCCATAACTGAAAAAACGATATTCTGCTGCTATGGCGTGCTGGTAAATGGCACGGATTTCATCATAACCGCTAAAGGCACTCACCAGCATCAGTAACGTTGATTTGGGCAGGTGAAAGTTGGTAATCATGCGGTCGATAACCTTAAACTGATAACCGGGGGTAATAAATATATTGGTATCCCCCTGCCCAGCCTGCAATTTTCCACTGCGCGCAGCAGATTCCAGTGCGCGTACTGCGGTAGTACCCACTGCCCAGACTTTATTACCACGTGCATGTGCAGCTTCTATTTCTGCCACTACTTTTTCGCTCACGTCATACCATTCACTGTGCATGTGATGCTCGGCAATATTCTCTACCCGTACCGGCTGAAAAGTACCTGCACCGACATGCAAAGTTACCTCAGCCAGATGCACACCCTTGTCGCGCAATTGTTGCATAATAGTATCAGTAAAATGCAAACCGGCTGTCGGCGCAGCCACTGCACCTTCATGCTTGGCATACACTGTCTGGTAACGTTCATCATCGTCATTATCGGCTGAACGGGTAATGTATGGCGGTAAAGGCAGATGCCCGTGAGCGGCCAGCAGCTCCCATACTGTCTGTTCACCTGCGAAGTGCAATATAAACAGCTCACCCTGACGTGCCTGCATCTGTGCATGCATACCGCCTTCAAAAATCAGTTCTGTACCCGGTTTGGGGGATTTGGATGAACGCACATGTGCCAGCGCAGTATGCGCATCCAGCACGCGCTCAATCAACGCTTCAATCTGGCCGCCACTAGCCTTGTGGCCAAACAGGCGGGCTTTCATAACACGGGTATTGTTGAATACCAATACGTCACCGGCTGCAATATAGTCTGCCAGCCGGGTAAATTCACTGTCTGCCGGCTGTTGCCCGGGCAGTGCTACCAGCAGACGGCTGCTGCCACGCACGGCCGGCGGATGTTGCGCAATCAGCTCTGGCGGTAAATCAAAATCAAAATCATTAATATGCATGTACTAGTGCCTGAAAACGGCAAAATACATATTATATGCCTGCTGCGGTAAGCTGCGAAGCCATAGCACACGATAGCAGGCTGAAGATAGTTCAAACAGCCGGCTTTCCGAAAATCAAGGTTATCTAGCGTATTTTTATAATTAATTTGGTTTCAATAATCAAATATAAACTTAAATCAGAGCTTTATTTTATCTGGCATAGTTTTTATCAGCTTAAATTAACTGCTGTTTCAAATCATCTGGTAAAAATGCCTGAAAATAATCAATTTTGCCGTCATTAAAGGTTATTTTGATATTGCTATTCTGTTGCAGGGTAAATAATGCGAGTGCTTGCACTCGCATAATCAACCTCAATATTTGCACGACTGATTTATTTTTGCTCATTGAAATGCAACTCTAAATCGCCCGAATGATGTGTTCCTGCATAATCGGAATAGCGAGATTCAATCCGTTTACATGTATTATTTTCCCATTCCAGATACCAAATCCTATCGCCATTCCTAACGTTTGAATCTACCAGTACCATCAGCAAAAAAACTGATATATTCAATTAACCAACTGTTAATACATATTGCTTCAACCAATACAAAACTCAATCTGTATTAGTATGCAATACCGGTAAATGGTTGTCCTTGAAAATAGTATGGTAATTGATTCATCTCATAATCAACATATTCACCACTGGTTAACAAATCATAGTCAATTTTAATCATTCCCTCAGCTTGTAAAGCTCCATAATTCCGACTATTAGTAGTAATACCATCGGTGATTTCATATATTTGATAAAGCTGATTATCCCGATAATCGTAGGCTTTACCGGTAAATAAAATATCGTTATAAAAGTAGTGATTACTGCGATTTTATAACTGCTTAAGGTTCTGTTCTGACTATCAGGGATATTGATTCCTTAATCTTTTTAATCATTAATTTGGTAGGTTGGAATTTAATGGCTTCCAATTTGGCAGGAATGGCACTACAAAGCAGACTTAAAACCACTGGATCTTATCTTGGTTAAGATAAAATTTCAGTTGCTACCTGGCAGGAAGATAAAATATAAGCACCAGCAAGCTATAAAAACGTTGAATGCTTATAACATAAAGAATTAGTTTATTTAAGTGATGGTGATGGCAGTGAGCACGCAAAATAAGGCTGCCAGACTACACCCGGTATAAAAAAACATTATTTACACTGTGAAATAAATACGAAAACACTGGACATCTGCGCGCATTTTCGGCAAAAATGACGCAATTTTGCTAAAACCAATAAATTTATGAGTGCCTCTATTCTGGTTTTAAACGGCCCTAATCTGAATCTTTTGGGTGTGCGTGAACCGCATATATATGGTTCTACTACACTGGCAGACATCAATCAGAAACTGCTGGTACAGGCACAGGCGGCCGGTATGACGCTGGAAACATTGCAAAGCAATGCTGAACACGTTCTGACAGAACGTATTCAGGCGGCTTTAACTGATGATACCCGGTTTATTATCATTAATCCGGGTGCATTTACGCATACCAGTGTCGCCATTCGTGATGCTTTTGCTGCTGCCGGCAAACCATTTATTGAGGTGCATATTTCCAATGTACATGCCCGCGAGTCTTTCCGGCGTCATTCTTATCTGTCCGATATTGCTATGGGTGTAATCTGTGGTCTGGGCGTATATGGCTACGAAGCGGCATTACATCGGGCAATAGAATACATTCAAGAGACTAGCCGCCAACACTAATACTTATTGCGGCTAAGTCCAATCACACAAGGGTTCATAATATGGATTTACGTAAACTAAAAAAACTCATTGATCTGGTAGAAGAATCCGGCATTGCCGAAATCGAAGTTACTGAAGGTGAGGAAAAGGTACGCATTACCCGTACCACTGCTGCAACTCAGCCTATATATGCAGCACCGATGCAGCAACAACCTGCCATAATGGCAGCAGCACCAGCGACTGCAACAGAAACGGCAGCAGCGGGCTCCACAGCGGAAGCGGCTGCTCCTGATCTCAGCAAAGCAGTGAAATCACCCATGGTCGGTACATTCTACCGAGCAGCCAGCCCTAATTCTGCGCCGTTTGTTGAAGTTGGTCAGACGGTTAATGCCGGTGATACCTTGTGTATCATTGAAGCCATGAAACTGATGAACGAAATCGAAGCTGATCACAGTGGTGTGGTGAAAGAAATTCTTATAGCCAACGGGCAGCCTGTTGAATTCGGTGAACCGCTGTTTATTATTGAGTAATGCTCAATATCAGTAATACTTCCCGTTTCTTACAAGGTACTGCCTTATGTTAAAAAAAATTCTTATTGCCAATCGTGGTGAAATTGCGCTGCGCATTCTGCGCGCCTGCCATGAAATGGGCATTGCAACCGTGGCTGTGCATTCAGAAGCAGACAGTGATGCCCTACATGTGAAGCTGGCAGATGAATCAGTATGTATTGGTCCGGCCAGCTCTGCTCAGAGTTATCTGAATATTCCCGCTCTGATTTCCGCAGCCGAAGTTACCGATGCTGATGCGATTCATCCCGGCTATGGTTTTCTGGCTGAAAATGATGGCTTTGCCGAGCAGGTGGAACAGTCTGGCTTTGTATTTATCGGTCCGCGTCCGGAAACCATCCGTCAGATGGGAGACAAGGTTTCAGCCAAAAAGGCGATGCAGGCTGCGGGAGTACCTTGTGTGCCCGGTTCAGATGGTGCATTGCCGGAAGACGCGCATGAAATTGAAAAAATTGGTGCGCAAGTTGGTTATCCGGTAATTATTAAAGCTTCCGGTGGTGGTGGCGGTCGTGGTATGCGTGTGGTAGAAAAGGCTGAAGACCTGCTTGCTGCAGTAGAAATGACGCGCACAGAAGCTGGCGCAGCTTTCGGTAATCCGGCCGTGTATATGGAGCGCTATCTGCAAAAACCGCGCCATATTGAAGTTCAGATACTGTGTGATGAACATGGCAATGCTATTTATCTGGGTGAACGTGACTGCTCCATGCAGCGACGCCATCAGAAAGTGATTGAAGAGGCACCAGCACCATTTATCACGCCTGAAGAACGGGAACGCATCGGTACTGCCTGTGTGTCTGCTTGTAAGCGCATCGGTTACCGCGGTGCCGGTACATTTGAATTTCTGTACGAAGACGGTGAATTTTTCTTCATTGAAATGAATACCCGCGTACAGGTAGAACATGCCATAACTGAGCTGATTACTGGTGTCGATATTGTTCAGGAACAGATCCGTGTGGCCTCCGGCCTGCCGTTATCCTATACCCAAGCCGATATCCGCCTGCTGGGACATGCTTTTGAGTGCCGGATTAATGCCGAAGATCCCTATACTTTTGTCCCCAGTCCTGGCCTGATTACCAGTTGCCACCAGCCCGGTGGCAACGGGGTACGCATCGACAGCCACATATATCAGGGATACACTGTACCACCCTACTACGATAGTATGATTGGTAAAGTGTGTACCCACGGCCGCAACCGCGAAGAAGCCATTGCCAAAATGCGTGTCGCTTTGCGGGAACTGGCCATTACAGGTATTAAAACCAATACCAATCTGCATCGCGATATTTTTGCTGACCCGGGCTTTATTCATGGTGGTGAGAGTATTCACTATCTTGAGCAATGGTTACAAAAACACAAAGAAGCACAAAAATAATTTACAATACGCATACATTGCGCTTTTATTCACAGGCAGCCGCAGTGGCTGCCTGAAGTTTTATAGAACATCTACACACGGTAAAAAGCCATGCACTACCAACAAGTTGTCATTACAGTTACACAGGATAAGGTTGATAAGCTCTCTGATGCGCTGATAGAAAACGGCGCATTGAGTACTGCTATTGAAGACGCCAATGCCGGTAATGATGATGAGCAGCCAATTTTTGGCGAACCGGATATGCCCACCGAGCAGGTTTGGCAACAAAGCAACATTGTGGCACTGTTTAGTGAACATGCCGATATTGAAGCCATTGTGTCTGCTGCTGCACACGATTGCGGCATCGATATGCCTCATTATTATCTGGAAACCATTCCCGAGCAGGACTGGGTAAGATTGACACAATCGCAGTTTGACCCGATTCAGATTTCTTCCCGTTTATGGATTACACCGTCGTGGCATAATCAGCCAACTGAGCCGGGTGTAATTAATCTGCAACTAGATCCCGGGCTCGCATTTGGTACGGGTAGTCATCCCACTACTCACTTATGTCTGCAATGGCTGGATAAACATGTGCATGGTGGTGAAACGCTGCTTGATTATGGTTGTGGTTCAGGCATTCTGGCCATCGCAGCACTGAAACTGGGTGTTGGCCGTGCCTGTGGTGTTGACATTGACCCGCAGGCCATACGTGCCAGTCAGGATAATGCGCTTCAGAATCAGGTAGATGCTGAATTTTTTCTGCCAGACGACCTGCCGGCTGCACAGCAGTTTGATATTGTCATTGCCAATATTCTGGCCAATCCGCTGCGTATGCTGGCGCAAATGCTGGCTGAACGTACCCGCACTGGTGGCGAGATTGTCTTGTCGGGTATTCTGGCTGAACAGACAGAAGAACTGAGTGAAATTTATCGCCAGTGGTTTGACTTGAATTCACCCATAACTTTGGATGGCTGGGTATGCATTAGTGGTCGGAAAAGAGCCTAGACATCTGGCTTGACCATTTGCCTGATAGCACTAATACGGCATGCTAACGCAATATAACAACTATCCTTTTTTGACAGTACGGAATTTCCTCCCTCTTTAACTATTTTGGTTTACTGAAATATCATGTCTAAAACTATCACTGTTATTTGTCCTAAATGCCATGCAGAAAACACTGTAACGACACCGCCACGCGATGGGGGACGTGTTGTGTGTCGCCAGTGTCAGCACAGATTTATTGTTGTATCCAAAATCCGCGCTAATAAAAATGTTACCCCGCGGGCAGCAACCGGCAAGGATGCTAACCAGCAGGTACCAAGTGCTGATGAAGTTATGGATATACTGAGTAACGCTCTGAATTTGAAGCAGACTGCCAGCCAGAAGCGTGCGCAGGAAAAAATTTATACCAATGCGCCCTCACCAAGGAATACCTCAGTCATCGACAAGCGGCCGAATTTTAATACTCTGTTAAATCAAGCAGCTAAAAAAGTTGAAATCCGCGCCGCCAAAGTGGCTGAACAGGAACCGGAACATTTATCCACGCCACAACCGCAATTGGCTAGCAGTGAACTGCTGCTCAACCGTGCTTCTGCACATAATGCAGTAAAAGAAGTATCGGCTCCTGCCAACGTACCAGTACCTGTACCGGAGGAAAACACCACCAATATTTCCATGAACAGCAATGTGAATAACTTGAATAATCTTGTATTTACTTTACTGCCTAATGACAATCAAAATCACGCAGATGTACCATTACTGCTCAATGATGCCATCGAAAAAACTGATGCCATCCATGCTAAAACTGAATTTCTGCACCACCAGCAGGACAAGTTATCCAAAGAATTTAACTGGACTCTGGCCACAATTGTTGCGTTAACGGTACTGATGATGCAGTTATTTTATTTAATGGCTATCAAATGAGCACCCCTGTAACAGGTAATCAGGATTTTTTTTACAATAATCGTTTTATTCACGATTTTCGGCAGGCTTCTCCTTATATTCACCATTTTAATGGTAAAACTCTGGTACTGGCCATTAGTAGCCATGTTCTGGTAAGCGACAAACTGGCGGCGCTGGCTGCCGACATATTGTTACTTACCAGTCTTGGCATGCGACTGGTCATCATTCACGGTTGCAGCCAGTTTATTCGAGCCATAGCTGATTGCCATACTGCCATCAGCATTGATGAAAATCCTGTTACCGATGAGGCTGCTCTCAGGCTGGTCAAACAGGCCTGTGGTATAGCTCGCTTCGATCTGGAGGCAGCTTTATCCATGATGCCGACACAGGTAATGGATCACAGTGTTCCCAATGTACGCATTAGTAGTGGCAACTTTCTGCGCGCTAAACCACTAGGTGTGATTAATGGTATTGATATGGGATATAGCGGTAGTGTACGCAAAGTAGATGCCGCCGCCATTGAAGAGCATCTGGTACGCAATCAGCTGGTATTCATCAGCCCGATTGGTCATTCACTCAGTGGCCAGTCTTATCGTCTGCCGGTAAATGAAGTTGCTCAGGCTGTATCGGAAGCCATTAATGCAGAAAAACTGATTTTTCTGGGCACGCAGCAAGGTATACTGGATGAACAACAGCAAACCATCAGCAAACTGAACTGTATTGAAATCCGTCAGCTTCTGGCCAGAAACATTACCGATAAACGCCAGACAGAATTGTTGCAAACTGCGGTACATGTACTCGAACATGGCGTACAACGCGTACATGTGCTTTCCGGTCTGCACGATGGCAGTCTGCTACTGGAATTATTTACCCGCGAAGGCAGTGGCACTGCCATGGCCAAAGCGCCGTTCATGCGTATCCGCCCAGCCGAGAACAAGGATATTGGTGAAATTCTGCAACTGATTGCCCCATTGGAAGCTGCGGGTATTCTCCTGCCGCGCGACAGCGAATATATGGAAAATCATATTCATGAATTTTCAGTGCTGGAACAGGATTGCTATGTTTATGGCTGCGTAGCTCTGCATGTCTATCCACAGGAAAAAGCTGGCGAGCTGGCCTGTCTGATTGTCTCACCAAATGCACGTACGCGTGGCTATGGAGAGCTGCTACTATCACATGTCATCAAACAAGCACAAGAATTACAGCTACAGGTTCTGTTTGCTTTGAGCACCAATACCGGCGACTGGTTTATTGAACGTGGCTTTACCAGTGCCACACTGGCGCAATTACCGTTAAAACGACAGCAGCAGTACACAAGCAATAAACGCCAGTCGAAAATATTTCGTCGCCAACTTTAAACGCAACCGGCGAAAAATCTTTTACAATCTATTCTTTCCCCCCTGATTGGCATAAAGGAAGTCACATGAGTCATATGGTGCATTGCATTAAACTGGGCAAAGAAGCACCCGGAATGAAATTCCCACCATTTCCCAATGAACTGGGTAAACGTATTTACGATAATGTATCGCAGGAAGCATGGGACGGCTGGTTACGTTATCAGACTATGATTATTAATGAAAATCGTCTCAGTCTGGCTGACCCGCGAGCCCGCCAGTACATTACCCAACAAATGGAAAATTATTTCTTCGGTGATGGTGCTGACCACATCAGTGGCTATACTCCGCCACAAGAATAACATCCAATGGCTGTTCGACTGTTTGCAGATGAACAGCTTTTTTATTTACCCCATATCTTATTACAGCTTTTATGGTAATCCGGCTTATTAAAAGTGATTTATTTCGTTATAGTGGCCGTACTGACTGGCGCACATTCATACGCCACTACTTTTGTAACCGTGGCTTTCGCTTTTCCTGCTGGTTCAGACTGGCTTCCGCAACGGGAATCTGGCGCAAACTGGCCTACCCGATGTATGCATGGCAGAAACGCTGTAGTGGTATCATCATCAGCCCGCGTACATCTGTTGGCTACGGGTTGTATATCGGCCATGGCGGGCCGCTGATTATTAACAGCAATGCCCGGCTGGGTAATAATGTGAATCTTTCACCCTACACAGTAATCGGTGCCAACAATGGGGCAGCTGCCATCATTGGTGACAATGTCTATATCGGCCCCAATTGTAATCTGATTGAAAACGTCTGCATCGGTGACAATGCTACTATTGGCGCCGGCAGTGTCGTTACCAAAAATATCCCGGCAAATGCAACTGCGGCAGGTAATTACGCTAAGGTATTAAATTATCAGAATCCCGGGCGGTTTATTCACAACCGCTGGCCACCAATGAATACACATGACACTTGACCTGTATGCAAAACAGTGCCAATGTTAATAAATTAAACCCAAGCTGACACACGCTTACCCATAATGACAGTCACAGGTGTATCTCATGTCCGAAATTCAGCCACACTTACTTTGCCGCGAACTCAGCCTACTGGCATTCAATCGTCGTGTACTGGCACAGGCTCAAGACACACAGGTTCCCCTGCTCGAACGTTTACGTTTTTTATGTATTGTTTCTTCCAATCTGGACGAGTTTTTTGAAGTACGCATGGCATGGCTGCGACGTACCCGTCAACTCTCGCCTCATATTCCACTGGCTAACGGTGAACTGCCGGAAACCGTAATCACTAATGTAACCAAACAAGCACATGCCATTATTGCCGAACAATACCGCCTGTTTAACGAAGAGCTGATTCCAGCCTTGCGCAGTGAAGGCATCTCGTTTTATCCGCGCAGTGCCTGGAGCGAAGCACAGCGTCAGTGGGTGGCTGATTATTTCAAGCATGAATTATTACCCATTCTCACGCCTATCGGACTGGATCCATCACATCCCTTCCCACGTTTACTCAACAAATCACTGAATTTTGCCGTAGAGCTGGAAGGTAAAGATGCTTTTGGCCGGACTGGAGGCATGGCCATTGTTCAGGCACCGCGTATTCTGCCGCGGGTATTGAAGATGCCTAAAGAGTTATGCAATGGGCACGATGGTTTTGTATTCCTGTCTTCCATTTTGCATGCCCATGTACATACGCTGTTTACTGGTATGAGTGTCAAAGGCTGTTATCAGTTCCGCATTACCCGCGACAGCGATTTAAGTGTTGACGAAGAGGATTTAGAGAATCTGCGCACCGCCATTGCCGGCGAATTACAGGGGCGACAGTATGGAGAAGGTGTACGTTTGGAGGTAGCAGACAATTGTCCGGCACATGTTTATGATTTTCTCCTCAGCCACTTTCATCTGGGGCGCGATGAGTTATACCGAGTGAATGGTCCGGTAAATCTGGTACGCCTGATGGCCGTACCGGATATGGTTGAACGCAATGATTTAAAATTTCCGCCATTTATTCCCGGCACACCAACCATACTGACTAAAAATCGCGATCTGTTCAGTATTATCAATCAGCGCGATATTTTACTCTATCATCCCTATCAGTCCTTTGAACCAACAGTGCGCCTGATTCAGGAGGCAGCAGATGACCCTCAGGTTATTGCCATCAAAATGACTATCTACCGCACCGGTAGTAATTCTGATCTAGTAAAGGCACTGATGAAAGCGGCACTGGCTGGTAAACAGGTTACAGTGGTGGTTGAACTAATGGCACGTTTTGACGAAGAAACCAATCTGAACTGGGCCAGCCAGTTAGAAACTGCTGGTGCCCATGTGGTTTATGGCGTATTCGGCTACAAAGTTCATGCCAAAATGGCACTGATTGTGCGCCGTGAAGACGGTAAACTGAAACGCTATGCTCATGTCAGCACTGGCAACTACCATCAGGGCACCAGTCGCACCTATACCGATCTGGGACTGATGACTTGTAACCGGGACATTTGTATTGATGTCAACACAGTGTTTATGGAAATTACCGGATTGGGACAGCCCAACCATCTGAATAAGATAGCCCAAAGCCCATTCACACTGCACAAAATGCTACTCGAGAGTATTAACGGTGAAATCGAACAGGCCAAAGCTGGCAAGGCTGCGCGTATTATTGCCAAAATGAATGCGCTGGTTGAACCCAGTATTGTTGATGCCCTGTATGCAGCCAGTCAGGCTGGCGTACAGATAGAGCTTATTGTACGCGGAATGTGTGTATTGCGGCCGAGTGTTAAAGGGCTATCGGAAAATATTCGGGTTCGTTCTATTGTCGGCCGCCTGCTGGAGCATGCACGAGTATTTTATTTTGAAAACGGCGGTGATACCAAAGTATGGATATCCAGTGCCGACTGGATGGGGCGCAATCTGTTCCGGCGCGTAGAAATTTGTACACCAATTGAAACACCTGAGCTAAAACAACGTATAATCAAAGAGACACTGATGTTCGCTCTGGCTGATAATCAGTGTGCTTGGTTGATGCAGCCTGATGGTCAGTACCGGCGAATTAAGACAGCAGATAATGAACCCGTAACCAATATGCAAAATATGCTGATTGAGCGCTATCGCCAACAGTAATGTGCTTATCAGCCATAATATAGAGTGGCCGATCAGAATGGAAAAATAAATTTACAATAGGCAGTTTAGCCAGTGCCATGGCAAAAAAAGCAAGGTTTATCCATCTGGATGCCTTGCTTTTCGTTTATTGAAGACCAAAAATCAGTGGTGTCCGGTACTACCAAAGCCCCCTTCACCGCGGCTGCTTTGCACAAATTCATCAACAACAGTAAAAGCCGCCTGCATCACCGGCACAATAATCATCTGCGCAATCCGTGCCAGTGGTTCAATTACATATGCTTCCTGACTGCGATTCCAAAGTGATACTTTTAATTCACCCTGATAATCTGAATCAATCAGCCCTACCAGATTACCCAGCACAATACCATGCTTATGCCCCAGACCGGAACGCGGTAAGATTAAGGCGGCATAGCCTGGGTCGGCCAGATAGACGGCTAGCCCTGTTGGCAGCAGAAAGCTTTCTCCCGGCTGTAAAGTAACGGGTGCTTCAATACAGGCGCGTAAATCCAGACCAGCCGAACCAATAGTTGCATATTGTGGTAACTGTTCCGCCATTAACGGATGCAATACCTTAATTTGTACAGATAACTCAGTAGAACTCATAAACCAGTCTTTATATCAATCACAGTTAACAAAATCAGGGCAGTATGCCCCAGATATATACAGCTTTACTTATAAGCGCGCCAGCAGTTGCGCTAGCCGGACAACAATAGCAGTAGCCGTATCATCCTTACTCATTTGCGGTAAGGCAGTTTCCTGCTCGTCATCAAGCAAGACTACTTGGTTAGAGGCTTTACCCATTGCCTGACTCACTTCATTAGCCACTAATAACGGTACCCCTTTTTTCAACCGTTTGGCACGTGCATGATCCAGCACATGCTCACTTTCAGCAGCAAAACCCACACAGAACGGCGCATCAGCCCGGGCAGCCACAGTAGCCAGAATATCAGCATTCTCAGCAAGTTCTATCACCGGCACGGATTGTCCGGCCTGTTTTTTCAATTTCTGTTCACTACGGTTTCTAACCTTGTAATCAGCCACCGCTGCTACAGATATAAACACATCCTGTCCGGGCAATAACCGCTGCACAGCCGCCAGCATTGCATCCGCACTGATGGCCTGTTCTGTATAAGCCAGTCCGGCTGCCAGCGCTGTTTGCACTTGTCCATATACCAATGACACATTAGCTCCGGCAGCACGACATGCACGTGCAAGTGCCATTCCCATCTGCCCACTGGAAATATTGGTAATACCCCGTACCGGGTCAATTGCTTCAAAAGTGGCTCCGGCAGTAATCAATACCCTTTTACCCGCCAGCACAGGTGGTGTCCAGACATCAACCAGCAAATCAGCCAGATCTGCCGCTTCCAGCATACGCCCGCTGCCAACTTCGCCACAGGCCTGTTCACCAACGGCCGGCCCCAGTATTCTTATCTGATCCTGCTGTAATAACGCCAGATTGCGCTGATTGGCTGGATTATTCCACATCTGCACATTCATCGCAGGTGCAACTGCCAAAGGACAATTGCGCGCGGCCACCAGAGTGGTCAGCAGATTATCTGCCATGCCCTGAGCTATTTTGGCCAGCGTATTGGCAGAAGCGGGTGCAATCAGCATCACATCTGCCTGCCGGCTTAAATTAATGTGCGCCATACCATGACCACCAGACCCATCATGCGTATCCAGCAATACCGGCTCTCCACTCAGAGCCTGAAAGGTAGTTGGGCTGATAAAATCAGTAGCCGCCTGAGTCATCACCACATTTACCTGATGCCCTGCCTTTTTCAGCAGCCGCACCAGCTCACAACTTTTATATGCGGCAATACCACCACAAATACCCAGCAATACCTTTTTTTTCATTACCTATACCATCTATAACCAAAAATCAGCCTGTAACAGATATTCACCTTCAATCCACTTCATCACTCAGTAAAATGATGCAAACTATTTGATTAAATGGAAATTTTTTTTGCACAATCCATCTGTTTTGGTAAACAGATATTTATGCAGACAGTAGCTTATCCAGCAGCAGACAAAGCCAGAGTGGCAAGTCAGACCTGAACGAATATAACAGACAATTATTACATGATACACTAGGCACTGCCGCGTTTACCAGACAGACCATGACTAAAAAAACCGCACTTTAGTCTCATCCTAACAAAAATTAATTCAAGTTAGAAGCAACATTAAATACTTGTTTATATGAAAAGTTATACATCAACTGGAGAATTAAAATGTATTAACAGTTAAATTTCATTGCCCCACGCAAAATGCTTGCATACAATGCCCACCCTAAAGCAGGAGCAGAATCGTTTTTGCACCGTTCTTTACACATTACAGTAAACATCCATATGCCGAGCATTGGCTGGAACGATTTTTTCTGGAGTACCCCCTTATCATGAGCGAAAACGCAACCACCAAGCCAGGTGCCGATCCCGCACATTACTTACAGATTAAAGACATCGTCAAAACCTATGGCGACAACTACGCCGTTGACCATGTCAATCTGACTATTAAAAAAAATGAAATCTTCGCCTTGCTTGGTAGCTCCGGTAGCGGTAAGTCCACCTTGTTACGTATGCTGGCCGGTATGGAAACACCGACTCAGGGGCAAATTATCTTGGATGGCGATGACATTACCAAACTGCAACCCTACGATCGTCCCATCAATATGATGTTTCAGAGTTACGCCTTGTTTCCGCACATGAGTGTTGAACAGAATATTGCGTTCGGCCTGAAACAAGACAAACTGCCTAAGGGCGAAATCAGCGCCCGTGTAGAAGAAATGCTGCGTCTGGTACAGATGAGCAAATACGCCAAACGCAAACCACATCAACTTTCCGGCGGACAACAGCAGCGTGTTGCACTGGCACGCAGTCTGGCTAAACGACCTAAGCTGCTGCTCTTGGATGAACCACTGGGTGCGTTGGACAAAAAACTGCGCCAACAAACCCAGCTCGAACTGGTTAATACACTCGAAAAAGTAGGTGCCACCTGCATCATGGTTACTCATGATCAGGAAGAAGCCATGACCATGGCTTCGCGAATTGCCATTATGTCTGACGGACAACTGCAACAGGTAGGTACGCCCTCTGATATTTACGACTACCCAAACAGCCGCTTCACCGCTGAATTTATGGGCGAAACCAATATTCTGGCCGGCAAAGTTACTGAAGATGGTGCCGACCATACCATTATTCAGTGTCCTGATCTGCAACAGCTGGTTTATCTTGGGCATGGCATCAGCGGGCCGGAAGATCAGAATATCTGGCTGTCTATTCGTCCGGAAGATATCAATATCTATCGTGAGCAGCCACCGCTGGAATATAACTGGTCAGCCGGTATCGTGAAAGAGATTGCCTATCTGGGCAGCTTTGGCATTTTTCATATCCAGCTCCCATCAGGCAAAATCATCAAAAGCCAAGTTTTATCCTCATACTGGGAACAATACAATATCCCCATGCCTACATGGGAAGAAAAAGTTTACATCAGCTGGCCTGACAATCAGGCCAGCCCTTTGACCCATTAACAGCCGTGGGAGCTTAAACATGAACTGGTTTAACCACCTAAAAGGCTTGCGCCCAACGCAGGGACTGGTAATAGGCATACCCTACATCTGGCTACTGGGACTATTTCTGATACCATTTTTTATCGTACTCAAAATCAGTTTTGGTGAACAGGATATTGCCATCCCACCCTATACACCGTTATACAACCTTGATACCGACTTGGGGCGCATCAATATTCTGATCAGCTATCAGAATTATGCTGATATCTTCAACGATTTCTGGCTTTCTCTCAAACAGATGCTCACCGGTAATCGTGGCGATAACATCTACCTGCTGACTTACTGGCTGTCGATTAAAACAGCCTTTACCACCACACTAATCTGCCTTCTGGCTGGCTATCCGATAGCCTACGCCATTGCCCGGGCGCCGGAAAAAATCCGTAATGGCCTGCTGCTCGCGATTATGCTGCCTTTCTGGACTTCTTTCCTGTTACGTGTGTATGCATGGATGAGCCTGCTCGGCCATAACGGCATCATCAACACCTATCTGACGAAATGGGGGCTTATCAGCCAGCCGCTGGATATGTTTTACAACTCATTCTCCCTGAATCTGGTAATGGTGTATGCTTATCTGCCTTTTATGATCCTGCCACTATACACCCAGCTGGTGAAGCTAGATAACCGCTTATTGGAGGCAGCAGCAGATCTGGGAGCCGGTCCGATTAAGGCTTTTATTTCCATTACCCTACCCTTGTCCAAAGCCGGAATCATTTCCGGTTCAATGCTGGTATTCATTCCAGCAGTAGGCGAATTTGTGATACCTGAGCTGGTAGGCGGACCAGAAAACCTGATGATTGGTAAAGTATTATGGCAAGCTTTTTTCGACCAGAACAACTGGCCACTGGCTTCTGCTGTAGCCGTAATCATGGTGCTGTTACTGGTGATACCGATTGCCTTGTTCCATCGCTACGAAACCCGAGAAATTGAAGAAGGAGCCAGTCATGCCTAACCACAAATCATCCTGGTTCCTCAGAAGTGTGCTGATTCTGGGACTGGCCTTTCTGTACATGCCTTTAGTGATTCTGGTTATTTACTCTTTTAATAACTCACGTCTGGTGACCGTCTGGGGTGGCTTCTCAACCCAATGGTATGGCAAACTGCTACAGAACGAACAGATACTGGATGCAGCATGGCTATCTGTTCGTATCGCCTTGTGTTCAGCCGCAGCAGCCGTTATTCTGGGCACACTGGCCGGCTATGCACTGGCACGTATCAAGCGTTTTCGCGGCAACACCCTGTTTGCCGGTATGGTGTCTGCACCGATGGTTATGCCGGATATTATCACCGGCCTGTCCATGTTACTGCTGATTATTCAGGTACAGATGCTGCTGCAAAACAGTGCTTTTAGCTTCCTGTATTTTGAACGTGGCTTCTTTACCATCTGGCTTGGACACACTACCCTGTGTATGGCTTATGTGACTGTTATCATTCGTTCGCGTTTGTCTGAGCTAAACCAGTCACTGGAAGAGGCCGCTAAAGACCTTGGTGCACGTCCATTAAAGGTATTTTTTCTGATTACCCTGCCCTCTATTGCTCCTGCGATTGCTTCCGGCTTCCTACTATCCATTACCCTATCACTGGATGATCTGGTGATTACCTCGTTCCTGTCCGGTCCGGGTTCTTCCACCTTACCCATGATTATTTTCTCCAAAATCAAACTGGGACTGGATCCGCAAATGAACGTACTGGCCACCATCATCATCACACTGGTAGGTACGTTAGCTATCGGCATCAACTACTGCATGATGCGACAGAATACCAGACGCGAACGGGAAATGGCCGAAGCTTACCGCCAAAGCCAGTTACTTGAGACAACCAAATAACATCCGTTTACAATGGCAGCTATCTGATTCCCGATAGCTGCCAATTTTTTATCTTTCAGTCCTGTTTAACCCAGCGCCATGGCTACGTCATTCACACATACAGAACCCACTCTCAGCTATTACGCTGCCAGCCGCAATGATCACACTCACTACCCCTGTTTGCAGGGTACGGTAGAAGTTGAAACATGCATCATCGGTGGTGGACTGAGCGGTATCGGTACAGCATTGCCACTGGCACAACAACAGCACAGCGTGGCGCTTATCGAAGCAGCACAGATTGGTTACGGTGCCTCCGGTCGCAATGGTGGTCAGGTGATTTATGGCTATGCTGCCGAAATGAGCAGCATAGCCAGCATGATTGGTCTGAAAAATGCCCAGACCCTGTGGCAGTGGAGTCTCCAAGCGGTTGCTCTGGTAGAACAACAGATACAAACTTACCGGATAGACTGCGACTGGCACCGTGGCTATGCCCATGTTGCCATCCGGCCACGACATCTGCACGCCCTAACTGAATGGGTGAAAGAAGCTGCTGCACATTATCATTTTCACGACTACCAGATATGGAATCAACACCAGCTACAACAACAACTGGCTAGTGAACGCTATGCAGGTGCAATATTCGACCAGCAGGCCGGCCACTTGCATCCACTCAACTACACGCTGGGACTGGCACGTGCTGCGGCAGCTGCAGGTGCCTTGCTGTTCGAACACTCCCCCATGCTTGCCCTTGAACCATGGCAGCATGGCTACCGGATTACCACGCCGAACGGCTGTATTATAGCCAAAAACCTTGTTATCGCCGTTAACGCCTTTACCCATAGCTTACAACAGGCGCCCATCCAGTCACTGGCTGCCAAAATCCTGCCAGTAGGCACTTATATGATTGCAACAGAACCATTAGGCGAACGTGCTCAGCAACTCATACACAACAACATGGCTGTATGTGACACCCGTTTTGTACTCGATTATTACCGCCTCAGCGCAGACAAGCGTTTGTTATTTGGCGGCAAAGTTAACTATTCTGGCCGTGAACCCAGCCAGCAGCAATTAATCCAAGGTATGCGCCGTGATATGTTAAAAGTTTTTCCACAGCTGGCAGACGTTCACATAGACTATGCTTGGGGCGGACAAGTTGACATCAGCATGAACCGGATTCCCCATTTTGGCCGTCTTAATCCGCAGCTATACTTTTTACAGGGATTTTCCGGACATGGTGTGGCCGCTACCGGACTGGGCGGGCAGATTGTTGCCGAAGCCATCAGCGGTGATGACAGTCGCCTGCGCCTGTTTGAAAAAATAACGCATCACAATTTTCCCGGTGGCAAGCTGTTGCGCCTGCCGACACAATGGCTTGGCGCAAGTTATTACCGCCTGAAAGATTTATTACCTTAAAATTAAGAGTATTGAACACAACTTATAGTACAATCAATATTCTGTTTCGAATTTTCAGCAACAAGCTACATGACCGTTTCCGATTCCACTACCTTTTACCAACATGCCTTGCAACAGTGTCTGCTTGTCCAGACCAGCCTGATGCAAAACCACACACTGGAAAACGGAGAAAAAGTCTGGGTTCGGCAGGCAGGCGCACGCAACAGTGCTTGGCGTTATCATCTATTAAAAATAGCTCAGCAAATCAGCGGCATTCACATGCTTCAACCCGTACCCAATCTGGGCGGTATTCCTTCCTTACAAACCGAAGCAGCCCGTTTACAGGCTCTGGCGACAGCAGGTGTTCAGGTACCCGTCATTCTGGCACAGCAGCCAAACGCGCTAATGATTAGCCATATTGGTGAACACAATCTGGAAAACGAATGGAAACAGCATAAACACCAGCCAGAAATTCTGCTGCAACGCTGGCAGCTTGGTCTTAATGCTATCGCAGATGTGCACAAACGCAAACAATACCTGAGCGAAACATTTGCCCGTAACATGATTTACGTGAATCAACACAGCATAGGCTTCATTGATTTTGAAGACGATCCGCTGTCAGTTATGACTTTGCCCCACTGCCATGCCCGCGACTGGCTGTGTTATCTGCATTCAGGCGCACGTTTAATGCAGGAATATAACGTGGCCAATCAGGCCAAAGCCTTGTGGGAAAGTATGCTGCACCATCAGCCACACGAAGTTCATACCATCGTGACCAATAGCTTGCGTAAAATCCACTGGATGCGCCATTTAACCGCCAGAATTTATGGCAAAGACACCCTCAAACTGGCAGCTATGGCCAGTTATGCCTGACATAGCCAGCTATCAGTAAACCACCGCTCATGCACAGTACATTAGATACACAGAGCCAACAGTTATCAAAAACAAACAGGCTGTAGCAACAATCGTGTGCTACAGCCTGTTTGTTTTCAATGCAGGCAAAATTTAATCTACTTCTGCCCTCTGACACTGCATTACCATTTTCTGCAACATCCACGGTTGTAATAACTGTATGTGCTTATGTTCAACTTTAATCCAGCCCTCATTCTGGAATCTGGATAACATGCGACTTACTGTTTCGAGTTTCAGCCCCAGATAACTGCCAATTTCTTCACGTGACATACGCAGAATAAAATCATTAGCCGCAAAACCCCGGAAACTGAGACGATGGGACAGATTGACCAGAAATGCCGCCAAACGTTCCTCCGCACGCATATTACCCAGCATTAACATCAGTTCCTGTGTGCGCAGTATTTCCTGACTCATCAGACGATAAAAATGTGTTTGCAATGAAGGTAACACATTACCAGCCTCTTCCAGATTCGCAAAAGGCAACTCACATACTTCACTGTCTTCCAGAGCCATAGCGTCACAGCCATGAGTATTATTACAGATACCATCCAGTCCCAGCAGCTCACCAGACATAAAAAAGCCAGTCACCTGGTCACGACCATCCTGACTATTCACCATAGTTTTGAAAAAACCGGTACGCACTGCAAATATTGCATTAAAAGGTTCTCCAGCACGAAACAGATACTCACCTTTTCTCAGGCGACGACTCTGACGAATAACTGCACCTAAATCAGTTAATTCCCGTTCTTTCAGCATCACCGGCATACAAAGAATCTTCAAAGAACATTTCTCACATAATTTCTGTACTATTTCACCCTGCTTATGCAATCTAATCATAATATATTTAATAATTACCTGTTACATTTTGCCAAACAATATCACCTAACAAATACATTGATATAAATCAAAAATTTTCTAAACAACTCTATACATTATTAACAGAGATAATTGAATTTTCCTTCAATCCCTGCTCAAATAAAAATAGACTTATTATAACGGCACTGCTTTACTTTACTGCCGCATGTGCTTATTCTATCACAAATAGTAACTACTCCTGCCTATTTCACTAAGCCATTCAAAAAGAATAATCATTATCATCCAATGAACACACCACACATCAACATAGAATTTGACCGGCATCTTATTGCTTCCTTACCCACTTCAGGCCCGCGCTATACATCCTACCCAACTGCGGACCGTTTCAGTACCACATTCACGGCTGCACACTTGCAGACCGCCTTGCAACAACACATTGGCAGCCAGCCCGTATCCCTGTATGTACACATACCTTTTTGCAATACCATCTGCTACTATTGCGGCTGTAATAAAATCATTACCAAAGATACCAGCCGTGCAGACCGCTATATCCAGTATCTGGATAAAGAGCTGGCACTTCTGGCTCAAAACTGGCAAGGCAAACCCCTTTTAGCACAGCTGCATTTCGGTGGCGGTACGCCCACCTTTCTTAGCGATGACCAACTCAGCCACATCTTTGCCAGCATCCGCCACTATTTTACCCTCACCAGTCAGGGTGAATATTCCATTGAAATCGATCCGCGCAAAGTTACTGCCAGCACAGTTGCCCATCTGGGCAGACTCGGCTTTAACCGCATGAGTGTCGGCATTCAGGATTTCAACCCCACCGTACAGCAGGCAGTCAACCGCATTCAGAGCGAAGCTGAAACCCGTAGCGTGATTGAAGCCGCACGCAATAATGGCTTTCAGTCAGTCAGCGTTGATTTAATCTATGGCCTGCCACATCAGACAGAAGCATCCATGCGCTGTACACTGGATCACGTACTGGAATTACAGCCAGACCGTATTGCCATGTATCACTATGCCCATCTGCCACACCTGTTCAAACCTCAACGACGGATTGATACCGCAGCCGTACCAGACAGCAGCGTCAAACTGGATATCTTGCAAAACACCGTACAATACCTGTTACAGCAAGGCTATATCTTTATTGGCATGGATCACTTTGCCAAACCGGATGACGAACTGGCTATTGCCCTGTCAGAAGGACGCCTGCAACGCAACTTTCAGGGGTATTCTACCCATGCCGACTGCGATTTAATTGCCATTGGCGTATCCAGTATTGGCAAAATAGCCAATACCTACAGCCAGAATGAAAAAGAAATAAATGCCTATTATCAGGCACTGGATGAAAACCGTCTGCCGGTTATGCGTGGCTACCAGCTCAACGCAGATGATTTACTGCGCCGGCAAATAATACAGGATCTAATGTGTCGCTTCCAACTGAACTATCACGACTATAGCGCAGCTATGCAACAACCTTTTCAGACCTATTTTGCTGCTGAACAGGCTGATTTACAGCAACTGGCACAGCTTGGCCTGCTCAACCTCACCGATCAGCAATTACAAGTTACCCCGAAAGGACGTCTACTGATTCGCAATATCGCTATGGTATTTGACTATTACTTGCGCCAGAAACGCACCGACGCCCAGTATTCACGTACATTATAACGATAAAATAACAACTACCACCTGTTTGACTGTATTAAATAATACCGCGAACTGATAAACGGCATAAGCAGCTATTATGTCGTTTATTTAACAACCAATCATATTGACAGTTAAAAACTAAACCAGTTCCCATGGCAAATCCCGCCGTTTATGAACTGGTTTTAATTTATTTTCATTACGCAACTGTTGTGCAGCCCAACGCACATCATATTGCCAAGAATAAAGAAAGCTGCCTGATGCTTTCAATTCCTGCTCATATTTATCCCAAACATATTTACTTACATCTTTAGGCCAACCAGCTCCACCTAAATCATTTAAAGCTTAAATTACCCATAACTTCATCATTTCTCTAGTTACCATCACCCCATCCTTTAGCAATTATTCTGGTCATTTACGCCTAATCAATATATAAATATATCAAAAGATCAATATCCTTATATATTTATTAATATGTTTACCTCACCAGATAGCCTGAACCAGTTTCTGCATTATGCCAGTACCACCACTACCCCGGCGATACTCAATCAGCGCCAACAATTACTGCAACAACTGCCAGTTACCTTTCGGCGAGCTGCGGTACTCATGCCTTTTGACTGGAATCATGGCGCCACACAAATCTGGCTCAACCAACGCAGCAAGCAACTGCGCCAGCACAGCGGACAAATCGCCTTTCCCGGCGGTAAACTTGAAGATAGTGAAAACAGCATCACAGCTGCATTTCGCGAAAGCGCAGAAGAAACTGGCCTGATTCGCAATCAATGGCATCTGGCCGGAACCTTGCCACCATGCTATCTTCCCAGCGGCTTTAGAGTTGTGCCAGTTCTGGCCTGGAGTAATGCACACCTGCAATGGCAGCCCAACCATACTGAAGTCAGCGAAATATTTGCCATTCCCCTGTCCATCGTTCTGGATAGCAGCCAATATCAGCAAAGCATCATGCGTTTTCAGCAGCACCAGCTCCCCGTTTATCATTTACATTACCAACACTGGCATATCTGGGGTGCCACCGCCTGTATGTTACTGCACGTGGCACAATGCTACGAAGCATGGTATCAGCAATGACATCAATCCCGTAAATTAATACACAGTATCTCACCACACAACTGTCGCACCTGTGCCAGACAATGTGCAGGTTTCAACGCCTGAAAAGCATAGGTAAGCTGCGCCTGAAAACTGCCACTGGCCACCATATCTCCATCACCGGCCACACCACTGGGCATATCCAACGCTACCTGAAATACATCCGCCTGAGCCACCGCTGCAAAGCATTGCCCGACAACCTGTGGCAGCTCCCCATGAAAACCGGTGCCATACACCGCATCCACCACAAGCTGCATAGTTGGCAACAAACTATCCAGATGCGAAACATCCATACAAGCCACCGTAGCAGGTAAACAAGCCCGATTAGTCGCAGCCAAAACAGACAACTGCTGCCCCTGCAGCCACATAATGGTTACCGGCCAGTTATGTTGTACCAGTATCCGTGCCAGTACCAGACCATCACCGGCATTATTACCCTTACCACAAAGCACCAGCGTATGCTGAGGAGACGGAAAACGCCGCATCAAATCCTCTGCGGCGCGGCTTCCCGCATGTTCCATCATTCTGGCATAGCTCAGACCGGCCTTATTCTGCTCATCTTCCCATGCCTTCATCTGCGCCACAGTCAAAACTGGCGTATCCATATCACGTCCCTTTCCCTGCAAGACGGGCAATTATCACGCTTAAGTACCTTCACGCTCAATCAGCACACCAACTTCCTTAACACCAGCCAGAATACCCGGTTTCACTACCTTAACCCGCACCCACAGCGCACCATAACGGGTCAGAATAAATTGCGCCACATATTCAGCCAGTGCCTCCAGTAACAGAAATTCCTGTTCAGCTAATGCCTCGCACAAATTCTCAGCCACACGGGCGTAATGAATCGTATCGTCAATATTATCGCTTTGCGCAGCCCGCTGAAAATCAGTACCAATATCCAAATCCAGCAACAAAGTCTGCTGCTGCTGTCGTTCCCACTGATATACCCCGATCAGCGTCTGTACACTCATGCCATGTAAAAAGATAGTATCCATGTCCAACTCACTGGGCTAAAATGCAAACCCTTAGATTGTAGACTAAAGAAACCACTTCATGGCTAACTACTTTGCAATTATCGGCGCCTATCTGCTGGGTTCCCTGTCTTTTGCCGTTATCGTTTCACACTGCATGGGCATGCCCGATCCGCACAGCTATGGTTCCGGCAACCCCGGTGCCACCAACGTCCTGCGCAGTGGCAGGAAAAGTGCCGCTGCCCTTACCCTGCTTGGTGATGCACTCAAGGGCTGGCTAGCCGTCTGGCTGGCAGAACACTATCAAGCCACATGGCAGTTAGACAACAACACCATTGCCATCGCAGCTGTAGCAGTGCTTATCGGCCACATGTGGCCGGTGTTTTTCAAATTTAAAGGTGGCAAAGGCGTGGCTACCGCACTGGGCGTATTACTGGCCTTATCATGGCCAACAGCACTGATTTGCGCTGCTGTCTGGCTTATTATGGCCTTTGGCTTTAAAGTATCCTCACTAGCTGCATTGATTGCCACTCTGATCAGCCCGTTTATCGCTTGGTGGTTTATGCCTCAGACAAGCTGGGTATTTGCCGTCATTGTGATTGATTTACTCGTGCTGTGCCGGCACAAAAGCAATATTAAAAACCTGTTCAGCGGACGTGAAGGCAAAATCGGCGAAAGCAAATAAAACCCACAGCAACAGCCAATAAAAAAGACAGTTATCACAACTGTCTTTTTTATTAACACAAACATTTCTAGATTTATTTTAAATTCTGCTTTTGCTGCTTGCGGGCATGTCGCCGCTGACGAATTTCAGCAATCTTGCGTTTAAAAAACTGTGCACGCTGGCGTTTCTTCCACCAGTAATACAGCAAAGCCAGCACACCAATACCAATAACAATATACACAACTGCCTGAAACTGATGCACCTTATGCATTAGCCAATCAATATTCTCTGCACCATATTCACCCAGATACACCCATACAGGTACCGAAATCATCGCCGCCAGACCATCCATCAGCAGAAACTTGGGCACGGAAACCTTACCACTGATACCCGCCGTAATATAAATAGGCGTACGCAACCCCGGCAGAAAACGAGCGATAAACAGCAACCGGCTGCCATACTTATCAAACTTGTCCTGTACCTGAGCATAACGCTTCGGCGTCATTACCCGCTGAATCAAACGGAATTTCAGAATACGATGGCCGAATACCCGTCCGGCAGTAAACATCAAACCATCCCCTACCAGCACACCAGCCATACCCACCACAAACATCGTATGCACATTTGCGTGCCCCAAACCGGCAATCACACCACCGGTAACCAGCGTTACATCTTCCGGTATGGGTACACCAAAGCCACAGGCCACCAACACCAGAAATACCGCTGCATAGCCATATTCAGTAAAAAAAGCTTCCAGCAATGCAAACATAAAATGCCCGTTCTTCTCTTCTCATTGCGGCCGAACAGATCTAATCCGCCAAACCCGCCATAATCGCATCAGCAATTTTTTCAGCTGCCTGTCGCGCAACCTCAATCTGGCGTGCCTCCACCATCACTCGCACCACCGGTTCTGTTCCTGATGGACGGAGTACCACACGTCCATTTTCTCCCAGCTGTGCCGCCACCTCATCAGCCACCGGTGTGGCAATACTCTGCCAATCCTGATCCGGCTCAATATGGACATTAATCATGGTTTGCGGAAAAGGCTGCCAATCACTAAGTATACTGGCCAAATCCTGCTGCAAATCCTGCAAGGCTGCAAAGACCTGTAAAGCTGCGATAATCCCATCGCCCGTATTGTGTTTATCCAGACAAACAATATGGCCAGAAGCCTCTCCTCCCAGCGACCAACGGTGCTGATGCAGCTGTTCCAGCACATAACGATCACCCACCTTAGCACGGATAAAATCAATGTCCAGCTGTTTAAATGCCTGCTCCATCGCCAGATTAGTCATAACCGTACCGACCACACCGCCATGCAGACTACCGGTTGCAGCACGAGCCTTAGCAATGACATAAATCAGCGCATCACCATCATAAACCTTGCCAACCTTGTCTACCATCATCAGCCGGTCGCCATCACCATCCAGCGCAATACCATAGTCAGCCTCATTCTGTAATACCGCTGCCTGCAACGATTTAGTATAAGTAGCACCAATTTTCTGATTAATATTATAGCCATTAGGTTTATCACCAATGCATACAACATCCGCACCCAGCTCGTGGAATACCTTGGGCGCAACATCATAAGCAGCACCATTAGCAGTATCTACCACCAGCGTCAAACCACGTAAATTCAGATTACTTGGAAAAGTAGACTTACAGAATTCAATATAACGGTCAACCGCTCCATTAATACGCCGAGCACGACCAAGCTGGCTGGACGGTACAGTCTGCACCGGCTTTTCCAGTTCAGCCTCAATTTCCAGCTCCAGATGATCACTCAGCTTCACCCCGCCCTCAGCAAAAAACTTAATCCCATTATCATGATAGGCATTATGTGAAGCAGAAATCATCACCCCGCAATCCAGACGTAACGCGCGGGTTAAATACGCTACCCCCGGCGTAGGCAATGGTCCCGTAAGCAGCACATTCACCCCTGCTGCTGTAAAACCGGCCTCCATCGCCGCCTCCAGCATATAGCCGGAAATACGCGTATCCTTACCAATCAGCACAGTAGGTTGATGATCAGTTCCATGCTGCACCAATACATGACCGGCAGCATAAGCCAATTTCAGTACAAATTCAGGCGTAATCGGAAACTTCCCCACTTCGCCACGTATCCCGTCCGTACCGAAATATTTCTTTGCCATCACCTACTCCAACCAATTAAACAAAGACTGTTATTGTAGAACAGGCACAGCCATTCAGTCAGTAAATAAAATGGTATTTGAGAATTCATTCAGCCAATATCCCCAAATACCGCATCTTATTACCAGTTAAAGCCCGAACCCAGACACTTGATCGCATACCAATCCTAGTCATCCACATCTCACAGCCACATCTATTCATAACCAGAATACCTATACATTCTGGCCATTTCCCGAATATTGCCCTAATGACAAAAGCACAATAACAGCTTACACCGAAAAATTCATTCTCTTTCACAGCACACGAGTACCCAAAGCAGCCCACACCTGCAAACCTTGGCGAGTTTCACGTACATCATGTACCCGTACAATCGCCGCCCCGCGTGCCACCGCTGCCACTGCGGCCACCACACTACCGGCAACCCGCTGCTTGGGATCCGTTTCAGCAGTCAGCAAACCAATCATCGTCTTACGCGACACACCAATCAAAGCCGGACAATCTGCAAGCGTCTGCCATCCAGCGAAATGCTGCATCAAAGCAATATTATGCTCAAGGGTTTTACCAAAACCAAAACCCGGGTCTACCATTAGCCGCTTACGTGTAATACCCGCCTGCACACACACCTGCACCCGCTGCTGCAAATACCGACCAACTTCTAGCACCACATCCTCATATACCGGATTATGCTGCATATTCTCTGGCTGCCCCTGCATATGCATCAGACATACCCCAACATCCTGATGCTGCGCCAGCAAAGCCACCGCATCCGCATCTTCCAGCGCCTGAATATCATTAATACCGTCTGCCAGTTGCTGTTCAAGTAACTGACGCATTACCCATGCACGCCGCGTATCTACCGTTATGGGCACATTCCAACTGATCAGCTCACGCAATACCGGTTCAATCCGTGTCCACTCCTCCTGCGGTGATACAAAGGCAGAACCCGGTCGTGAACTTTCCCCGCCAATATCCAGAATATCAGCCCCATCTTTCAGCAACTGCTCTGCATGATTCAATGCTACCGTCAGCGAAGCGTTATAACGGCCACCATCAGAAAACGAATCCGGTGTTAAATTGACAATCCCCATAATTTTTGGCTTAGCCAGATCAATCTGAAACCGGCCACACTGCCAGCATATTGGCATAGAACTATCCATATCAATCATCATCTTTCAACTATAGCCCATACAGCTGTATTTACCTGTACCCACACCAGTAATACCGGTATCAATTGTAAATTACCTTGAACCAGCCTGTGGCCTTTCTCACCATCAAATCCGTTATCAGTCAAACAAATACCTAAACTAACTATATACCCAGCAAAATATCACATACCCCTAATTGCATCACCGTGGTAACCATCTAGAAAACGCACAAAGTCATATATTTAATACCAAACATCTGCCCTATGCTTTTACATCACAAATAACATTTACCTGATATCAAACATTGCTCATCTTTCACATCATACAGAGCACAATTTCCTGTCTATACCAAAACAGCACAGTATCAGCATCATTCCATAGCAATATTGATTTAAGCTACGATAAATCTGACAGCCACTATCTTCACCAACACTGTGCTTATATACAGAGTATTTGCGTCCATACAGCGAATACAGAACTAAAAAGAAGTTAGCATTTGAGCGTCATCATTGCCCTGATATCTTGCTTTAGCATTCATATTACTAGCCACAATATCATACATTAACCCAACCATTCTTATCATACTATCATGGTCATACAGAAAAAAAGGATATAAAAAACGGCAGCTATTGCTGCCGTTGAAAACTCAATTACACATTATTCCTGTGATTTCTGCTCTGATTCTGGTGCTTTAGCTTCAGCATCACTTACCGCTTCTGCCTCAGAATCAGTTGCAGTAGCTGATTCAGCAACAGACTGTTCTGCTTGAGCATCCTTAGCCACATTTTCACTGAAATCTTTCGGTGGACTAGGTTCTTTGCCTGCCATGATTTCCAATACCTGATCACGGTCAATTGTTTCCCATTCAATCAGGGCTTTGGCCATAGCATGCATCTTGTCGCGATTCTCATCCAAGATTTTATAAGCAACAGCATATTGCTCATCAAGAATACGACGCACCTCAGCATCCACTTCCTGCATGGTTTTTTCAGAAATATTTTTCGACTGAGTTACTGAACGGCCAAGAAATACTTCATTTTCATTTTCGCCATATACCATCGGCCCCATCTTAGCAGACATGCCATAACGCGTTACCATATCACGGGCAAGCTGGGTTGCACGTTCAAAGTCATTCGAAGCACCAGTAGAAACACGACCAATAAACAGTTGTTCAGCGATGCGGCCACCAAACAAAATCGAAATCTTATTCAGCATCTGGTCTTCATACATACTGATGCGATCACGTTCCGGTAATTGCCAAGTCAGTCCCAGTGCACGACCACGAGGCATAATCGTTACTTTATGCACAGGATCAGTAAATTCCAGCGTCTCAGCAACAACCGCATGACCAGATTCATGATAAGCAGTGGCTTTCTTTTCATCCTCATGCATCACCATAGAGCGACGTTCCGGACCCATATAAATTTTATCTTTGGCGTCCTCAAAGTCGCTCATATCAACCTTAGTCTTATTACGACGGCCGGCAAACAGTGCCGCTTCATTAACCAGATTCGCCAGATCAGCACCAGAGAAACCGGGCGTACCACGTGCCAGCACCGGCAAATCAACTGATTTATCCAAAGGCACTTTAGTTGCGTGTACTTTCAGAATCTGTTCACGACCACGTATATCCGGCAATGGCACTACCACCTGCCGGTCAAAGCGACCCGGACGCATCAGTGCCGGATCAAGCACATCGGGGCGGTTAGTGGCTGCAATCACAATCACAGTCGTATTGCTATCAAAACCATCCATTTCAACCAAAAGCTGATTCAGAGTTTGCTCACGTTCATCGTTACCGCCCCCCAGACCAGCACCACGCTGGCGACCTACCGCATCAATTTCATCGATAAAAATAATACAGGGTGCATTCTTCTTCGCCTGCTCAAACATATCGCGCACACGTGAAGCACCTACACCAACAAACATTTCCACGAAATCTGAACCGGAAATACTGAAAAACGGTACCTGCGCCTCGCCGGCAATAGCCTTGGCCAGCAGAGTCTTACCCGTACCCGGGCTGCCGCACATCAAAATACCACGAGGCATACGACCACCCAGCGTCTGGTAACGCTGCGGAGCGCGCAGATAATCCACCACTTCCTGTACTTCTTCCTTGGCTTCATCACAACCAGCCACATCGGCAAAAGTAACTTTATTGGCTTCCTTATCCAGCAGACGGGCACGGCTTTTACCAAAAGAAAAAGCACCGCCCTTACCACCACCGCCTTGCATCGAGCGCATAAAATAGAAAAACACCCCAATCAGCAACAGCATAGGCAGCATACTGTAAAGCAGATTAGTTAAAATACTTGGCTTTTCTTCCGGAATCACATTAACCCGGATATTTTTCGCCAACAGGTTATTAATTAAACCATTCTCCAGCGGAGTAGGAGCATTAGTAGTAAAAGATGATTTATCATTGCGTAAACCTTTCAGCTGAAAGCCATTAACTACCGAACCTTCGATATTTACGCTGGCAATCTCACCCTTATTAACCTGCTGAATAAACTGAGAGTATTCAATCTGCTTCTTACTCTCTTTTTTCTCAGTTATGGCATTGAATGCTGCCATTAAAACTAACGCCAGCACCAGCCAGACTAAAAGATTCTTTACGGTATTCCGCACTGTCAGAAACTCCTAAGGAGGTTAAATAATTGTTGTTCAGAATAGTCATCACAGCCAATACCATCAAAGCTTATTGGCATCACAACTATTTTTTACTGCGACCAAGCAGATAAATTTCACTGGAGCGGTCACGTGAAGCTTTCGGCTTGCGAATCAATACCTGCGCAAAGCTATCCTTCATTACCTGCTGAAATTCTTGCAGACCACTTCCCTGAAACACCTTTACCAGAAAATCACCACCCTGTTTCAAGTGAGCCTGCGCAAATTCCAGCCCCAATTCTGCCAGATACAAACTGCGCGCCTGATCAGTAATATTATTGCCTGACATATTGGGTGCCATATCACAAATTACAAGATCTAACTCACAGCCATTGAGCAAAGTTTCAAACTGCATCAGGACATCGTTATCACGAAAATCACCCTGAATAAAACGCACGCCGGCTACTGGTTCCATTGGCAAAATATCCAGTGCAAACACCTGTCCCTGCTTACCGGCCAGCTTAGCCGCCACCTGCGACCAGCTCCCGGGCGCACTACCAAGATCTGCTACCACAGCACCCGGCCGAATCAGATGATCCTTATCATTGATTTCCAGCAACTTATAGGCTGCACGTGCACGATAGCCTTCTTTCTGAGCGAGATGAACATAATGATCGTTAACATGCTCATTGAGCCATGCACTGGAAGATTTAGAGCGAACACCCATGATGCAATTTCTTGAAAAAACCTTCACATTGTATCGTGAAATCGAAGCAGAATACAGAGCATATCCGTCGCAAAACGGAGAAAATTAGCAGCCTAAAAACATGGCCGATTACCTCAGCCACCTACCAAATCAGTCTGAACACACCACTCTCAACTTAAACCAGAATCTGCATTTCTGCCTCATGCATCAGTAGCAACTTAAGCAAAAAGACTAATTTCCTGCATTCAAAGATATAACTAGCCCACTACCTGCCGTGAATCAAAATCAAGCTAGCTCATTACCATCAGATAACAAATAAATTATTATTTATCATGGGTAAAATTTCAATACAAATAACATAATCACTCATTACAGCAAAATCAAATTATTCTAATTTTAAGTTTATCAAGAAAGAACAGGAAATAAATTTCACACCTAACTATTTATATGCGATTAGTTACGAACCCAACATGCTCCTTTATATTTATACAGTAAAAGTACATGTATTATTCACCCTGTTACCCCGTGCCCCTATTACCCGTGTATTATTCCCTGTTAATGTATCTGCTCAATAAGCGTGAAAACCAGCAGCAATACGCCCTGCTTACCACATTAAGCATGAGTCGCTGAATTGAGCAGATACCGCTACAATAACTGTTTAAAAATATGGTTGCTGTCATGGCTACATCTCTGCCCAAAGTTTTCGCCCTGCTTGGTCCTACCGCTTCCGGCAAAACCAGCCTTGCCCTAAGCTTGGCCAAACAGTTTCCGATTGAAATCATCAGTCTGGATTCTGCACTAATATATCGTGACATGAATATTGGCACAGCCAAGCCAAACACAGAAGAACTACAGGCAGTGCCCCATCACCTGATTGATATCATCTCACCACTAGATAGCTACAGTGCGGCACAGTTTGTTAGTGATTGTGTGCGCCTAGTAAAGGAAATCCATGCCCGCGGCCATCTGCCTCTACTGGTAGGTGGCACCATGATGTATTACCACGCCCTCACACAAGGATTGAATAGCCTACCCGAAGCCAATATCCAAATACGTACAGAACTGGATAAGCTGAAACAGCAACATGGTATAGGTTATTTATATACACAGCTACAGCAGGTAGACCCGATTACCGCAGCACGTCTGCCCGCAGGTGACAGCCAGCGTATTGAGCGTGCTCTGGAAATTTATCATATTACCGGCATTCCCATGAGCAGCCATCTGGCCAAACAGGAAAGCCAGCAGGCACCAGTAAATGTATGTACACTGGCGCTGGTACCAGCCGACCGTGCCCATCTGCGCATTCAAATAGCTACTCGCTTTCATCTGATGCTGGCACAAGGTTTTGTGGAAGAAGTTGAAGCATTGCGTCTGCAATACCCTGACCTGCATCCTGATCTGCCATCAATTCGCTGCGTTGGCTACCGGCAGGCATTCGACTACCTCAATGGCATAACCGATTACAACACCTTTGTCGAACGGAGTATTGTCGCCACCCGACAATTAGCCAAACGTCAACTAACTTGGCTGCGTAAACTGAATCCAGAACATCAGCTTGATCCGTTTAATCCGGCTGGCCTGTATGAGAAGACTGCGCAGTTAATACAGCAGTTTTTTTCCTAATCTTATTTATTTTAGAAAAGATTTCTGCAATGGCAGCTTAGGCAATAATTTTAAAATATTATGTAAACATCCTTCTGCCTGATAAGCCAATTCTCGCACAACATGATGTATTAATTAAATTTATAGATTATTAACCTATAACTATTCGCTTTTGCAAGCCTTTTATTACCTTGCTCATACAAAGACAGAACAGCAAAAGACAATTATTTACAGTAAAATGCAGCCTGTTGTGTTGGTCATCATGTCATTGCATTCATACAAATTTGAATAAACGGCAAAGACAAACACTTATTCTCTACGCCTCACTCTGGCTAGGTAAGAGTCAGGCATTTTCGATTTAATTAAGGAGAAAACACGATGTCCGTACAGGATCGCATTCGTTATACCTCACTTCATTCCCATCTTATGTCTGCCGCTCAGGCCGCATCACTGATCCCAAATGGTGCTAACGTCGGTATGAGCGGATTTACCGGAGCCAGCTACCCTAAAGTCCTACCTCAAGCCATCGCAGATTATGCTCGTAGCGAACACAGTGCAGGTCGCCCGTATAAAATTAATGTCTGGACCGGAGCTTCTACTGCACCGGAATGTGATGGCGTAATGGCGGAAGCTCATGCCGTCAGTCAGCGTTTACCTTTTAACAGTGACCGCATTATGCGTCAAGAAATTAACAATGGTGATGTTAATTTTATTGATATGCACCTGTCACACGTAGCACAACAGGCTGAATTTGGTTTTCTAGGCCATATGAATGTCGCTATTGTTGAAGTTGTGGCTATTACAGAAGACGGTATGCTGATTCCTTCTACCGGTATTGGTAATAACCAGACATGGCTGAACATGGCGGATAAAGTTATTCTGGAAGTGAATATGGGCATGCCCATTCAGGTAGAAGGTATGCATGATATTTATCATAACAATGCACTTCCTCCACATCGCTCACCGATTAACATCAATCGTGCAGATGACCGTATTGGCACCCCATATCTTAAAGTGGATCTGAACAAAGTGGTGGCCATTGTTGAATCCAATGCGCCAGACCGTGATAACGTTTTCAGCGAACCTGATGAAAAATCCAAACAGATTGCTGAATATATCGTTGACTTCCTGTCTCACGAAATTAAACAGGGACGATTACCGAAAGAAATGTTGCCAATCCAGTCTGGTGTAGGTAACGTAGCCAATGCAGTTCTGGCGGGCTTACTAACTGGTCCGTTTGAAAATCTGTATGGTTACACCGAAGTACTACAGGACGGCATGCTGGATTTAGTGCGTGCAGGTAAAATGGTAACCGCTTCTGCCACAGCAATTTCTCTTTCAGCCAAAGCATTTAAAGACTTTGTTGATAATATTGATTTTTACCGCGAACGCATCATTCTCCGCTCACTAGAAATCTCTAATCATCCAGAATTAATACGCCGTCTGGGTATTATTGCCATGAATTCAATGATTGAAGCGGACATTTACGGTAACATCAATTCTACCCATGTAATGGGCACCAGCATGATGAATGGTATCGGTGGTTCTGGTGACTTTGCACGCAACAGCTTCCTGAACTTCTTTGTTACCCCGTCTACCGCCAAAGATGACAAAATCTCCTGCATCGTGCCAATGGTATCTCATGTCGACCATACCGAACACGACACCCAGATTATCGTTACCGAACAGGGTCTGGCAGACTTGCGCGGTCTGGCACCACGACAAAGAGCCAAAGTTGTTATCGAAAAATGTGCTCATCCAGATTATCGCGACCAGTTACAAGATTATTATGATCGTGCTGTACAAACCGCAAAAGGTATTCATACACCTCATATTCTGACTGAAGCGTTAAGTTGGCATGAACACTTCCTGAAAACCGGCTCAATGAAAATGTAATTCAGCCCGGATATTAAAACCAACCAACCCTGTTATTAAACAGGGCTGGTTTCTTTTTTATTATTCTTATGATCCATTTATCTTCAGTACAGACATAAGCAATTATTACCCCTTCCAAAAGCATATCCTGTTTCCATTTCAGTTTCAGCCACAAACCAATTGCAGTGATTCCCATCTGCATATAATTTTCAGCATCATTGCCGACAACAAACAACTGACTTGTATCTATGAATCAGTTTCATCCAGACGCATTATCAAATTCAGCCACATATACCCTACTATCAGTTAAAATAGCCACATAAACAAACCTTCTGCTACATTCCCACAGACTCTTTACTTTCATAAAGGAACGACTGTCATGTTTTCCAAAGCATTAACCATTGAAAATTTCGACCCGGAACTGGCCTCAGCCATTGCCCGTGAAAATCAGCGTCAGCAAGATCACGTGGAGCTGATTGCATCAGAAAACTATGTAAGCTGTGCTGTGATGGAAGCTCAGGGCAGCCAGTTAACCAATAAATATGCCGAAGGTTATCCGGGCAAACGCTATTATGGTGGCTGTGAATATGTAGATGAAGTAGAACAGTTAGCCATTGACCGCCTGAAAGAATTATTTGGCGCCAGCTATGTAAATGTTCAGCCACACTCCGGTTCCCAGGCCAATCAGGCAGTATACGCCAGCGTACTGCAACCGGGCGACACCATTCTGGGCATGTCACTTGCCCATGGTGGCCATCTGACTCACGGTGCCAATGTCAATATTTCCGGCCGCCTGTATAACGCCATCACCTACGGTCTGGATGAAAACGAAATCCTTGACTACAATCAAGTGGAACAACTGGCGCTGGAACATAAACCAAAAATGATTGTTGCAGGTGCTTCTGCCTACGCACTGGAAATAGACTGGGCACGTTTTCGTGCTATTGCAGACAAAGTGGGTGCCTATCTGTTCGTAGATATGGCACACTATGCCGGACTGGTAGCAGGTGGCGAATACCCGAATCCCGTCCCTTTTGCTGATTTTGTCACCACCACTACCCATAAAACCCTGCGTGGTCCACGCGGTGGCGTAATAATGTGCCGGAGTGACGAACATGCCAAAGCACTAAACTCAGCCATCTTCCCTTGTTTGCAGGGCGGGCCATTAATGCATGTCATTGCCGCCAAAGCAGTAGCATTCAAAGAAGCATTGCAGCCTGAATTCAAACAATATGCTCGCCAAGTTAAAGCCAATGCCAAAGTACTGGCTGAAACACTGATTGAGCGCGGTTTGCGTATTGTTTCCGGCCGCACCGAAAGCCATGTATTTCTGGTGGATTTACAACCGAAAAAACTTACCGGTAAGACTGCTGAAGCTATTCTGGGACAGGCGCATATCACCGTTAACAAGAATGCTATCCCTAACGATCCAGAAAAACCATTTGTTACCTCAGGTATTCGCTTGGGCACCGCAGCTATTACTACCCGTGGTTTCACCGAAGCCGATACTCGCACACTGGGACACCTGATTGCCGACGTACTGGACAATGCAGATAATGAGCAAGTAATCTCAGAAGTTGCTCAAAAAATACAGGAAATCTGCACACGATTACCTGTCTATGGCAAATAAACAACAACATTAAATTATTAATATAGTTATTATTGATTAGCACCTAAAGACTACCTATACTCATAACAGACTAATACACAATCAATTCAATGATGTATTAGTCTGTTTTTCTATTGAAAGAAACATTGCTATTTGTTTCCCTACAGGAAACCTAGCTTTAACCAATCAAGCATTATCTAATTACTGATAATGTATTAACATGTGTACATAACAAAAGCAGTATACATGACCTGCTTTTAACAATTTAATTTACCTCAATAATTAATTTTGAAAGGAAACAAAATGAAAAAATTAGTTTCTACCGCTTTATTGGCTGCTTCTTTAACCATGACTGCCGGTTTTGCATTGGCTAATAGTAACAATGACTCCACTGATATTCACAATTTCAGCGAGGCTACTGCTCAGAATGGCCAGAACAACCATGTTTCTGCATCCACCCCAGAAAATACCCCGTACCGTACTCTGGATACCTATTCCGGTAACCACTAATATCCATAGGCTGTCACAGTACAAAGCATAACAAAAAGTTATGCTTTTTTATTTTTAATCTGGCAGTAGCTATAATTGCCATCTATCAGTAAAATTTTAATACAACCAGTCTTAACTAACTCAATAAATATAATCTTCTTATAACCACCATAATCAACAAGTGTATTGTCACCAAATAACCACAAATCATATATCTATTTCGTTTCGTTCAAATACACTTAAAATATTAACAGCATTAGCAAACAATTGTTTATCTTAATGAACTTAAGATGTGCTTATATAAACGGCCTAGTTTTGCAGGGCGAACACACAGGCAAAGTTGTTAACCTCTCATTTGATCATCAACTGCCAACGTTTACTTTTGAAGATAACTTTCTTGACTGGTACGAACGCTGGCTGGATGAAGTGATTTCGGGTAAGTTATCAAACCGAGAATCTGGCTGGTTTGGCCATACCGTTGCCGGTTCTGAAAAGCAATTACTTGAAAAATTTTTTATATCAGATTGCGAAGAATATAAATACCACTGTTTAGAAGCATTATTGCATCAAGCCAACATTTCATCAAAGACATATAAAATACTGGAAAATCAGTATCACCTGAATAATGCCGATTTGAAACGCATCAGTTTACAAGTCATAGCTAACTTTTCTTACTCGAAAGCCAAAAATTATCTCCATGAATACTTTGATATTGAACCAGAGTTTGTTATTAAACTGCTGTACTGGTATGGCAAACACAAAATAAACGAGTGGATAGAAATATTACATACTTCCACCCCACAATTCAAAGATGCTCAAGCTTTCAGGTACTTTGTATATTTATTGGAAGAAAGCAAAACCAATTATGTTCAAATAATCCTGCCATTTACCACACATGCAAACAGTGAAATACGTGCCACCGCCTTCTATGCCTTAGGTTCCCTGAACAATAAAACTAAAAAAACAATAATCAACTATTTCATTGCCGGGCTTACTGATTCAAATCAGCAAGTAATCTATGAGGCACTATCAGCACTGAAAGGAATTACCGACAGCAGATTGCTCAAATACTATCAGGCTATTGCCAACAAAATCACCCAAGAAGATAAATACAGTAATTTATTATATCAGCTAAATAGTTGTCTGATTTATTTCAAATTAACAAATGAGACCATTCTCAATATAGATACAGATACTTATATAGTAAAAAAATGGTTTCAATTTTGGAAAAAATATTAAATTATTTATGCTCAATCCTTTACCAATATACTTATCACTCATTATCTTATTACTACAGAATAATAATAAGATGCCTTTAGACACTCAATAAAGATAATGCTCCAGCGATCTGGCCATTAACTTAACAGTAGGAATTATCCATTTATATTATTCCCAACTGACAAAAATCAAACACAACATTTTGATTACAAAATTTTATTTAAAAATTCACTTATTAATATTAATTTTACCTCAGCGCTATACTCCTACCATTGCCACAGGATTAAGATAAAACTTCATTATTCTCAGGAGTACAACATGGGTTTACTTTGGACGATTATAGTAGGTTTTATTATAGGTCTGATTGCCAAAATGGTTTATCCCGGCAGACAACAGCTAGGCTTAATTGTGACCACACTACTGGGTATTGGTGGCTCCTTGCTCGCAGGTTATGTAGGACAGGCATTTGGCTGGTATCAGGCAGGGCAAAAAGCCGGTTTGATAGCTTCAATTATTTTTGCCTGCATCATTCTGTTTATCTACGGCAAAATCAAAAACCGTCAGATATAAAAAAAAGGTGATGGATTTTAAATCCATCACCTTTTTCCAAATAACAGCAATATTACTTTTTAGTTTGTATTTTTCCCACCCCTCTATCGCGCAACTGAGCAATTGTGGCGTCAATGCCCTGCTGCTGAATTAACTGATCAAACTGGCTTCGGTATACCGTGACCAAACTGGTACCATTCACCCGAAAATTGTAAATCTTGAATACACCATCAGAGTAATACATCTGGTAACCAACGGTATAATGTTTATTACTGCCACTAACAACCTCAGTAAACGTTTCCAGCTTATTATTTCCCTGATTCACAACTTTCGGTAATACCTTTACCGTAGCATTGCTGGCACCCATTAATGCTGAGTGGGCATAAATTCGTACAATCATATTTTTAAACGCCGCACTGAAATCCCGTCTTTGCTGCGCCGTAAACTGCCGCCAAGGCAACCCCACCGCTAAGGCGGAAATCCGCTCATAGTCCAGATATTGATCTGCATAACGCTCAATCTGGCTGATTCGTTGCTGCTCGTTCAAACTTTTATCCCGTACTACCGACAGCACCGCATCTACATTCTGCTGTAATTGTTGCTGTGCCAGCTGTTCCTGCGTTGCAGCAAACGTGTATACTGAAAACAGCAACATCCATGCAGTCATGTAAACTCTTACATACTTCTGCATTTTCTTTCTCCTGTTAATAAGCAAAAAAAGCGGTTTATGTACTTCTTCATCCATAAACCGCCTGCTATCTTTCATCTGCAAAAATTCTTTATACAGCTTTAGCTGCTAACCAGTCCCTGACACTGGCCAAAGCTGGTGGCAGTGCAGCGATATCCTGCCCGCCTGCCTGCGCCAAATCAGGTCGGCCACCGCCCTTACCGCCCACCTGCGTGGCTACATAATTGACCAGCTCGCCAGCCTTAACTGTTTTGCTGAGTGCTTTTGATACACCGGCAGTAATAGCAATTCTACCATCATTTACCGCCGCCAATAACACCACAATATTATCACCCTGAGCGGTTAAATCAGTAGCAATATCACGTAAAGCACTGCTGTCTGCTTCAATCTGGCTGAGTACCAGTTGCGCCGTACCCACAGTTTGTGCCTGCGCCAGCAAAGCCTTACCAGCTTGTCTGGCCAGTTCGCTTCTGGCTTCGCCTAACGCCTTTTCCAGCTGCTTACTCTGGTTATGCATAGCCTGTAATTTGGATAGCAAATCCTCCGCTGTCTGTGCTTTTACTTCAGCTACCGCTGCTTTCAGCAATTCTTCCTGCTGCTGTACAAACTGTAAGGCATTTAATCCGGTAACTGCCTCAATACGCCGCACACCTGCGGCGATACCACTTTCCGATATAATTTTAAAGAGCCCGATATCACCAGTACGTGCAACGTGCGTTCCGCCACACAGCTCAGTGGAAAATTCACCCATGCTCAGTACACGTACTTCATCACCGTATTTTTCCCCAAACAGTGCCATTGCACCGGCGGCAATCGCCTCATCAAAACTCATATTCTGCGCACATACAGCCACATTGGCCACAATAGCCTGATTAACACGGCGTTCAACTTCCGCCAGTTGTGCAGCACTTACCGGCTGTGAATGAGAGAAGTCAAAACGGGTACGTTCCGCATTTACCAGCGAACCTTTCTGCTCAACATGGGTACCCAATATTTCGCGCAAGGCACGGTGCATCAGATGGGTAGCACTGTGGTTACGCATACTGGCTTCCCGCAACACACTATCTACCTGAGCCGTAACCGCATCACCCACTTTCAAACTGCCAGACAGCATTTCCCCAAACTGACCAAATACCTTAGCCTTGATTTTTTGGGTATCATCCACCTGAAAACGGTTTTCACCGGCAAAAATATAGCCCATATCACCAGTCTGACCGCCGGATTCTGCATAAAACGGAGTAAAATCAATCACGACAGCCCCAGTTTCACCAGCATTCAGCTGCTCAACCGCCTCACCGTCCTTATACAAGGCCAGAATTCTGCTTTCATTCTGGCGCTGCTGATAGCCAGTAAATTCTGTATCAGTACCTTCATAGGCCAACTGCGTATTGGCCTTGAAATTCTGAGCAGCACGGGCACGGGCTCGTTGCGCAGCCATCGCGCGCTCAAAACCAGCTTCATCCAGACTGATATCACGTTCACGCGCAATATCTGCGGTTAAATCATATGGAAAACCATAGGTATCATACAGCTTGAAAATCACCTCACCGTCCAAAGTCTGAACACCATCCTGCAAAGCATTTTCTAGCAGAGCCATCCCTGTTTCCAGCGTTTGCGCAAAGCGGCTTTCTTCCTGTTTCAGAACATCGCTGATTTGCGTCTGCTTTTCAACCAGCTCAGGATAGGCAGCACCCATTTCCTGCACCAGATCAGCTACAAGCAAATGGAAAAATGCCTGTTTACAGCCCAGTTTATAGCCGTGACGTACGGCACGGCGAATAATACGCCGCAACACATAACCACGACCTTCATTACTGGGCAATACACCGTCAGCAATCAAAAAGGCACAGGAACGGATATGGTCGGCAATGACTTTCAGACTTGGAACTTCCTGACTATACGATATGCCTACCACCCGCGCCACAGCATGAAGCAAATGGACAAACAGGTCGATTTCATAATTACTATGTACCTGCTGCAATACTGCTGATATCCGCTCCAGTCCCATACCGGTATCAACCGAAGGCTTGGGCAACGGATTCATCTGCCCGTTTTCATCACGGTTATACTGCATGAATACACAGTTCCAGATTTCGATGAAACGGTCACCATCTTCCTCAGCACTGCCCGGAGGGCCACCCCAGATATGCTCACCATGGTCATAAAAGATTTCTGAGCAAGGACCACAAGGACCGGTATCACCCATCTGCCAGAAATTATCCGAAGCATAACGAGCACCCTTGTTGTCGCCAATACGAATAATTTTTTCTGGCGGCAACCCAATCTCATTTAACCAAATATCATAAGCTTCATCATCTTCAGCATACACCGTCGCCAGCAGTTTTTCCGGCGGCAGATTCAACCAGTCCTTGCTGGTAAGAAATTCCCAGGCAAAACACAGAGCATCGCGTTTAAAATAATCACCAAAGCTGAAATTGCCCAGCATCTCAAAAAAAGTATGATGGCGCGCGGTATAACCGACATTTTCCAAATCATTGTGTTTACCTCCGGCGCGCACACATTTCTGTGCAGTAGTCGCGCGGCTGTACGGCCGCTTATCAAAGCCCAGAAACACATCTTTAAACTGATTCATACCCGCATTGGTAAACAACAGGGTTTTATCATCCTGAGATGGTACCAGTGAAGAAGATGGCACTACCTGATGGCCTTTACTTGCAAAAAATTGAAGAAATTTAGAACGTAATTCTGCTGTTTTCATGTTAGTTTCAATTAAACGGGCGAATAATCGTATTCAGGCAGTCTGTATAAAAACAGACTGCCTGAATATGTATACTAAAAAAGAGGACACTGGCTTAGTTAAGCTATTACAACCATTACCCTCGTTAAAATCATCTGCATATCTTACCGCAGTTTTACGCATAAGCCTACCTGAACAGACCAAATTCCATGCCAAAATAACATTTCCAACCACAGTGCTGCCCTATATACGGTATAGTTAGCCCAAAGCAAACAGAATGAAGTTACAAAAACAGTAGTAACAAATAACCATGTCGGCCTGTAATTGGCGCATCTTTGAAAAGGACAAACATGAAAAACACAGCTTGCCTGAGTTTATCCGGTTTGATTTTATGTCTTCTGACCGCATGCAGCGGCTCACATGATAACAGCAATCAGCAACCCGCTTCTGCTGCTGCCAGCAATACTGGCACTTTAAGCAATACCAAAGCATTAAAAATATATAATTGGTCGGATTACGTCGATCCAAAAATTATTGGTGAATTCGAAAAAAAATATGGCATAAAAGTCACCTATAACTTTTATGACAGTGATGAAACGCTGGAAAGTAAAATTCTTACCGGACAATCCGGCTACGATATTGTCGGGCCATCCAACTCTTTTGTTGGTCGCCAGATTAAAGCCGGTGCCTATCAGCCACTGGACAAAAGCCAGATACCGAACTGGAAATACATCAACCCAAAATTGCTCAATTTATTAAAAGACGTAGATCCGGGCAACCAGTATGCTGTACCTAATTACTGGGGTATGAATACCATCGCAATCAACATTGAAAAAGTCAATGCCGCTCTTGGTGACACCCCAATGCCAGACAACAGCTGGGACTTAGTCTTCAATCCTGAATACACAGACAAGCTGAAAAATTGTGGTATCAGCTATATGGATAGCCCAGTAGAAATGATTCCACTGGCTCTGCACTATGCCGGCAAAGACCCAAACAGTCAGAGTAAAGATGATATCGACATTGCTGCCAATATCATCAAAGCCAACCGCAGCAATGTATTGCGCTACTCTTCTTCTGGCTATATCGACGATCTGGCGCGTGGCGATGTCTGTGTGGCCATCGGCTTTGGTGGTGATTTGAATATCGCCAAACGACGCCGGCAGGAAGCAACTGGCAAAAAAGATATCGTAGTGCTCGTACCCACTCAGGGCGTTTCCCTTTGGGTGGATACACTTACCATTCCGCAGGATGCCGCCAACCTCAAAAATGCCTATCGCTACCTGAACTGGATTCTGGAACCACAGATTGCGGCCAGAAATGCCAACTACGTTACCTATGCGCCATCCAGCATGCCAGCTAAAGAACTGATGAAAAAAGAATACCGTGAAGACAACAGCATCTTCCCGTCAGATGAAGTTTTGGCCAACAGTTATCTGGTTTTACCGGCAAAATCCGACACCTTAAAATATGAATTGCGCTTATGGCAAAACCTCAAGGCAGGTAAATAGTTGTTCTGAATAATATCAACCATACAGCAAACGCCTCAGTAATGAGAGTTTGCTGTATTTATTTCAGTCTTACAAAAAGCATAATGCTGTCTAACGGCACAGCTCAGGAAACTTCTTCCATGCCTGTGATAATGTCGTACCATTAGAATAAACATTTACCATACTTTGTGACATACCCGTTTTAACCACATCAATTTGCAAGCCTTCTATCTTCGTAAACGGATTGACCAACGCCAGAGTCTGACTACCATCAGGATAAGCACTGATTTTGTAAAATTCCCGTGGTAAATTAAAGCGTAACTGTAATTTATCATGTAAACACTTACCCACCTCAATGGCTGGCCGCTCAATACTGAGGCTGACATCTGGTAAAACCGTACGTTCAGGTTTCAGCACCGGAACATCTTTCGATACTACTACACAGCGAAACTGATTTGCACCAGACGACTGGCTAGACTGCAATAGAGCATTTGCCACAGCCTGTGAATCACATTCGCGCTCTTGCGCAACATAAGGCGTTACCTGAACGCACCCCACCAACAGACTGGCGCACAGACATGGCCAACTCACTATTTTTTTCCACAACATATTTAACATTTCCATTATATGTATTTAGGTTTCAATCATTCAGACTAATAACATCTTCGTGCCAGCAGATCATCACTGCTTCTCTGAACTCAAACAATCTATTGTCATTTCAGAACAATAATTCCCGCTTAATTGATAATTGCATTAACTGAAAACCGCAGTATGCCAAATGCTATAACGCAAACAAACCGCTATAATAACAGCCATATTTAAACACATACCAGTTTTATCATGACTTTCCCTACCGTCAAAACCGTCACATTGGCTTTAACTGGCGCCTCGGGCATGCCCTACGCCAGACGGCTGCTGTCCTGCCTGTTACAGGCCAATATCAGAGTATGGCTACTGTATTCACAGGCAGCGCAGATAGTTGCCCGGCAGGAAATCAACTGGCATTTACCTACCAGCGCCAAACAGTGTACCGCAGCACTATGCGCAGAATACGCAGTCGACCCATCCATGCTTACCGTGTTTGGACGCGATGAATGGTTTGCTCCGCCTGCCTCCGGATCCAATCCAGCTGATGCCATGATTATCTGTCCGGCCAGCATGGGTTGCGTAGCAGCCATCGCCGCCGGTACCTCAGACCATCTGCTTGAACGCGCTGCCGACGTTTCCATTAAAGAAAACCGTCCGCTGATTATCGTACCACGTGAAACACCATTATCAGCGATTCATCTGGAAAACATGCTCAAACTATCACGACTAGGCGTATGCATCCTGCCACCAGTATCAGCTTTCTACCAGCATCCCCAAAGCATCGAAGACATGATAGACTTTGTAGTGGCGCGCATTCTGGATCAACTGCGGATACCGCATCAATTAATTGCACGCTGGGGTGCAGAAAATAATTCTTGACACCACACACAGAATGCTTTATGGTATAGATATGAAAAACGTAATCACTTTCTCTTTTGCTTATTATTGGTACCACACCTCGGTGCGGTGCTTTTTTGCGTTTATTTGAAAACCTGTTAGCAAAATAAAAAGTGAACCGCCCGGCCAACCCGAGGCGGTTTTTTTATTGCCATAAACGCCTCAAACAAAAAGGCATTAAAATGTATCAACAACTACTGGAGAATAAAATGTCTGCTTTATCATTAAAACAGCTACCACAATCAGCATCGCCGGTATCACAACTTCAACGCTGGTACATGATTGTTGATGGCAACCAGCACCGCAGTGATCTATGCCAGCTACAGCCTCAGTTTCAGGCTCCCTATATGCTCAGCGAAGCACTCATTCCACAGCTGCGACTGGTAGCCATATTAATTGCCGCACAACGGCTTGGCTTTGACCAACCTACTCCGGATATCATTAGTGAAGAAGCAGACTGGTTTGCCGCACGCATTCTGGTAATGGGAGTGAGAGTTTTTCATCTCGACATTACCTTAATCCCGATGCTGAAAACAGCCAATAGCCGTGCCCGCAGCTTTGCGCAAAAACATAATCTGCCCTTTACTCAGGCTCAAATGCGCATGAGCCTGCACGCCAGCCGTCCCGAACAGATGCTGATTATAGAGACACAAACCCAGTGCAAAGAAGATAAAGGCTGGGTACAAAACAGCCAGCATTTTGCCCATAACCTGTGTCTGACAGAAGATACTATACTGGCAGCCTGCAACAGACCATAAACCAACGCTCCTGCTTTATCAACCTAAAGCACTTTGCGCAGACTGTGGTTCACCTTATAACGAGCATAAATCGTAATCTGTTGCAAAAATTGTTCCAACTCCTGCGCCGCGAAACTTGCATGGATAAAATAACAGCCATCACCGGTAATTTTATAAATGGCCTGTACCGCAGCAAAACTACTTACCAGCTGTTCAAATTCAGCAAACCGGCTGTTATCCATGTAAATCGTTATAAATTGCTCAGAAGGATAATGTTCGGCCACAGTAAATCGCTCAATCACCCCCCTATCTACCAGATTCTGTACCCGCAAACCTACCGCCTGCCCGCTCAGAAAAACCTTTTCACCAATTTCTTTCCACGATAAACGGCTATTGCTTTTCAGCAAATCCAGAATTGCCCTGTCCTTTTTATCCATACTTTCATCCTGAAAAAAAATAGTATTAACTGTTTTCATCAGCCTGTTCCGTCAACAGCCATAGCAGCGCATAATTGAATCACCAAAAACAACCGGAAAAAATAATGAAACAGTCACTTATAATCATTGATGTACAAAACGACTATTTTGAACAGGGTAAAATGGAGCTGTATCAGCCGCAAAGAGCATTAGAAAAAATATTAAAACTGCGTGAACATTTTCGCCAGCAACAGCTACCTGTTTTCTATATCCAGCATATCAATATCAGAAAAAACACAACCTTTTTCCTACCTGAAAGCCACGGAGTGGCCTTACATCCGCAATTGCTGCCCTTAGCCAGCCAAAACGAATTTATCATTCTTAAAAACCACCCTAACAGCTTCTGGCAAACAGATCTGCATCAACAGCTTCAGCAGCAGAATATCCAACAATTGGTTATCTGTGGCATGATGACGCATATGTGCATTGACTCCACTACCCGTTGCGCAGCAGAACTTGGTTATCACCCCATTTTGATTGCAGATGGTTGTACCACCCGTGATCAAGAATTCAATGGCACACTTACCAACGCATCAGATGTTCAGAACAGCTTTCTAGCAGCACTCACCACTTTTGCCAAAGTACAATCTGCGGAACAATTTATACACTAATAATTCACCATTTTGTTTTCGTAAGTAACCTATGTTATAAAAATTACACCTCATTATTGCATCACTTCAGCCAGATAACAGATTTCTAATAAAAAAGCACCAGTCACTGAATACAGTATTCAGTAGACATGGTGCTTTTAAAATAAATAGAATTATTAAGCTGTCTTATACTTACATCGGCAGGAAGCGACTCGGATCCTGTGGCTGACCATTCTCACGCAACTCAAAATGCAATTGAGTACGTTTGGCATCAGTATTACCCATCGTGGCAATCTGCTGGCCACGTTTCACCTGCTGGCCTTCTTTCACCAGAATACTCTGATTATTACCATAAGCCGTCAGATAAGTCTGATTATGCTGCACAATAATCAGATTACCATAACCGCGCAAACCATTACCGGCATATACCACCTTACCAGAGGCCGCAGCCACTACCGACTGGCCGGCACTGCCGCCATAATCAATCCCTTTACTACTACCGCCATAGCTTTGCAAAATACTGCCAGCGGTTGGACGCTGCCATTCAATACCGCTTACACTACGCACACCACCAGTGCTGACAGTTTTACTGGTCGATACTGTAGTAGAGCTAGATGGCGTAGTTGTCGTAGTAGTGCTGGTAGTCGTAGTTACACTGGATGTATTGACCGGAGTAGTCACAGTTGTTGTATTTTTGCTGCCAGCAGGTGCCACATAACCAGCCGGTTTTACACGCAGTATTTGTCCCAGCTTAATATTATTATCAATAATATTATTCCATGAACGCAGATTATCCTGAGTAATCTGATAACGCTTAGATATATTAAATACCGTATCACCACGTTGTACCGTATGAGTGGCGGCATTAATATCTACCGGAGAATAATTGCCTACATAACCAGCAGAAGTATCAGCATTGGGTGTATAGACCGGAGCAGTATTTGCCGGAGGAGTATAAGGTGCGGAGCCATATGGATTATCGGCAGAGGTAGTGGCAGTACCACCGGCTTCACTGCTGCCCGTTTCTGTCGGTGCTGCCGGTTGTTTGAAAAGAGTACAGGCACTCAGTGCCAGCCCCAGCAAACACCAGCCGGAACGAATTACGTTTTTTTTCAACATAACGGTTTACCTTAAATCATTGCAATATTCAGGGGAAGCCAGCGCCACAGCGGCGGCAACAGCTAATTCAGACAGTATCATAAACAATGCTCAGCATTGTGTAAAATGACAATAAACATAAACTATTTTAACATGCCCAAATAATTTTGTTTATTCTCATAATTTTTTAGCAGCAATTGCCCAGTCATACAAAGCTTTCTTATTTTCACCACTAATCTGTGCTGCCAGCACAGCAGCCTGCTTAGTTGGCAACTCCTGCACCAGAATCTGCATCACCCGAACAGCCTCGGATGATAAATCAACATTCTTCTCTAACTGTGCAGGATGCAGCACCAGCACCATCTCACCACGCTTCTGGTTAGCATCTTTATCCAGAACCGTCTGAATTTCCGCCACCGTTCCACATAAATAAGTTTCATGAGTTTTACTGATTTCACGTGCCAGCATCAGACTACGCTGAGGAAACAATAATGCCATTTGAGCCAGCGTATCAGTAATCCGGTGTGGTGTTTCAAACATCACCACCGGATAAGATACCTCCTGCCAGTCCTGTAGACGCTGCTGTCGTTCACCACTTTTTGCCGGTAAGAAACCAGCAAAATAAAAATCAGACTGCGTTACTCCTGCCACACTCAATGCCGTCATCACCGCACTGGGTCCTGCAACTGGCAAAACCTGATAACCGGCCTCGCGTACTCGCGTCACCAGCCGTGCACCAGGATCACAAACAGCCGGCGTACCCGCATCAGAAACCTGCGCCACAACCTGACCCGCAGCCAAAGCTGCAATGATCTTCTCCGCCATACTCTGCTCGTTTTGCTCACGTACACTAATCAGCCGTGCAGACAAACCATAAGCCCGCAGTAATTGTTGCGTTACCCGCGTATCTTCCGCACAAATCAAATCAGCACGGGACAGCACAGCCAGAGCACGAAAACTCAGATCAGCCAGATTACCTATCGGAGTAGCCACCACATAGAGGGTTTGCGGTACAATACTGGTAACAGCTTTCTGATAATGGGCTTGCATTCATCTATCCGTAATCTGGTTCAATTTTAAATAAAGGCGTCCAGCTGACAACTTAGCAGCAGACAGCCCGAAGTTATTACTATACCACGATGTCTCGGTATTCCAGTGTTAATGCATAACAGCAGAGCCCATACACAGTCCAGATACTGTTTCAGCAGCCAGCTTGCCTGAAACCCGGCATATTGCCTGCATTCGCATCCATTAACACATTAATTTATATGACAGAATCCACCTCAATCCATCAACATTTTGCCGATAGCGCCCAGCTACTGAATGAATGTGCAGATTTACTGGCAGAACCCATCGTCGAAGTTGCCCAGGGAATCCTGATGGCATTAATGAGTGATGGCAAACTGCTTATTGCCGGCAATGGTGCCTATGCATCTTTAGCCAATACACTGGCAGCTTACATGATTACTCGCTTACAACAAGAGCGCATGGCACTGGCTGCATTATCCCTATGCAATAACCCCTCCGTACTCAGCGCATTAACCAGCAGCGAACCCAACGACCTGTTTGCCAAACAGATTCATGCACTCGGCAAACAGCATGATATGCTCTGTGTATTATCAGCAGATGGTCAAAGTACCAATCTAGTTAATGCCATCAAAACCGCTCATGAGCGCGATATGCGTGTATTAGCCATCACCGGCGGAAGCGGTGGCGAAGTAGCTAGCTTATTACGCGATGACGACCTCTGGCTGAATATACCCGGTGATCATCCCCTGCGCGTACTGGAAGCACATCAAGTAACCATTCATGCCCTATGTGCACAGATTGACCAATTATTGCTGGATGGTTTATAACCAGCAACAACTCAATTCACAGGTGTATCTCATGAAAAAATACTTATCTGCCCTAACATTGGGGCTTTGCCTAACAACTACCCTAACAGGGTGTCCGGCAGTTCTAGTTGGCGGTGCCACTGTTGGTACACTATCAGCCATCGACAGGCGCTCAACCGGCGCACAAACTGATGACAAAATAATGGAAGTTCGCATCCTTGACGGTGCCATGTCCTATCTCAACAGTCAGGCACAGCAAAGCAAATTCCAGCCCACATTGTCAGTTATCAGCTACAACCGGCAAATCCTGCTGCTTGGACAGGTTGCCAACGAAAACGATAAAAATCTGGTCGAACGCGTAGCCCGGTCACAGCCGGCGGCACAGAAAGTGTATAACTATATTGATCTTGCCAGCCAGAACCGCAAATTCAATCATGTAACCGATGACTCATGGGTTACCTCAAAAATCCGCTCTAACCTGCTGCACACAAAAGGAGTATTTCCGAAACATATCAAAGTAGTTACCTACAATGGCGTAACCTACGTAATGGGCATATTGACACCTGCCGAACAACAGACAGCCACAGCAGCCATCAGTACAACATCCGGCGTACAGAAAGTAATTACCCTGTACCAAACCTTTGAAAACACCCCGAACAGCACCGCAGGAAACCCCTGATATCCAGACATACTGCGATAAAGTCATACACTTCATGCTGTTGCAGCAGCAAATAGCCTGCCTCTGATTAGCATAAACGAAAATTTGGGTATAATAGCCGTCTTATACAAGACCATATCCCTAAAGGATTACAAAATCATGAGCACTAAACCCACCGCACCCGAAACAAAAAATAAAAAAAGCGCGGTCAAAACTGGTTTGAGTACCTTCAGTAAAATTCTCCTAAGCCTGTTTCTGATTCTGGTCATCTTTGTTGTCTGGTTTGTTTTTCACGCTTGGCAGGTTCTGAATACCCCACAAGAAACTACCAATTATGCCTCCCAGACCAGCTTCGAAGTACTCACACCAACAGGCGCAGCAGGTGCAAATAACACTACCCAGTCACCAGTATTTGTTCCCAATCCAGCGGTTACCGCTGCTTCCGACAGCGAAAACATAAATACCGCCTCTGCACCAGCTATCGCAGAAACTTCTAGCAAAGACAGTACTAAACCTAAAGCAGCAGCACCAGAAGAACAGGAAATACAGCCTTTAGTACCAACCAATGTAACAACTACCAACAACAAAGACAGCAGTCCGCTCACACCGGCCACCCCAACGCCAGTAGTAAAGCCAAAACCGGCAGCCAATGGTTCTAATGGCAAACCATTAGATAACCTGTTTTAAAAACACACTACTACAAACAACTACGCCCATCCTCAAAGATGGGCGTTATTATTAATTGCATCCAACTTAATTATGCAAATAATCATAGCCGGCTGGCAGCTTACCTGAACAAATAGCAAAATCGCCTCAACCATCCGAATACAGACAACAAAAACCCACAGCAAAGTACAACACAAATTGCACAGTGCAACTGTATCCAACAACGCTTCAGCACAGATAAAACTGCTGCAATACCAATATTGTCAGGCAGTCCCCAGCTTGAGCTCAGAAACCATTCAGACCCTTATCAATATTTATTATTGATAAGGGTTTTCCAGCGTTGCCATCAGCTCAGTCAGATAAGCACGCAACTGCTGTTCCTGACACCCCATCAGCAACCCATCTTCAAAGGCTTCCTGTGCCAGCTCATAAATCTCCTGCATATTCTGCTGCATCACCTTAATTTTTTCAGTGCAAGAGACAACATTACCCGCATCATCCACCCATTTAGGCATCGGAGGTAAAGACTTCATCAATGTTTCACCCTGCGCGCCGTTACAAAAGCACGCGCCCAGTAACCCTGTTCAATACTGGTAATTTCAATATTTTTTCCCGTACGCGGCGCATGAATCATCCTTCCATTACCAATAAACATCCCCACATGCGAAATACCGCCACCACCGGGACTGAAGAACACCAGATCACCCGGCTGCAAATTAGTCCGGCTAACTGATTCACCTACCGTGGCCATCTGGCGCGAGCTACGCGGCAATGTAACACCCATACTGCGCCGGAAAATATATTGCATAAAACCACTACAATCTAACCCGCTCGTAGGAGAATTTCCACCAAAATGATAGGCTACACCCAGCAGCCCCATCGCATTCATAATCAAATCACTAGCGTCATCACCTGAGCGCACAACCGGCGTAGCAGTCCGCTCACGAATCAAACGTTCCAGTGCAGCATTATCCAGCCCCTCGTCGGGCGCCGCCATCACAGGCGTAATCAAAATGAAATTGGCACACAGGCATACCGTTGCCGATTTCATTAATCTTTTAATCCACTTCATGCCAACATTATTCCATCTATTCATCAAACAATTCTGCTATCCTGTAAGCAGCCATTGTCTGGGATATCATCATATGTTTTCACCCAATTCATCTCGTATCAGCGATTGGGCGCGTATGCGCGAAATTCTTACTATTCTGGCCAAGCACGGCCTCGGTGAATTTCTTGTTCGTATCAAATTACCGATACGCCGGATCAAACATTCTGACCCATCAGCTCAGCATCAGCGTTATCTGAGTACACCACGGCGATTTCGTCTGGCTTTTGAAGAGCTCGGGCCAACATTCATCAAACTGGGACAAATACTGGCCACCCGTGCAGATGTCTTCGGAGAAGAATGGACAGAAGAATTTGCCCATCTACAAAATAACACACATCCCCTCCCCATAACTGACATTAGAGACATCATACAGGCTCAGCTAAGCCAGCCATTAGACACCATCTTCAGTCACATAGAAGCACAACCAATTGGCAGCGCCTCCATAGCACAGGTTCACCGTGCCACACTTACTAGTGGCGAACAAGTTGCCATTAAAGTCAAGCGACCGGGCATTGAATCAACCGTTACAGCCGACCTGCGCATTCTCAACCACATAGCACAACTACTCGAATCGGAAATACCCGAATCCAGACGCTACTATCCCGTACAAATGGTGCAATATTTTGCCCGCTCACTGGAAAAAGAAACCGATCTGACTGCCGAACGTCGCAATATGCAACATTTCGCCCGTATTTACAACCAACAGCAGCAAATCCATATACCCCAAACTTATGCGACATATTCTAACCGTCAAATACTGATACAAGAATATATTGACGATACTTTACTTAAAAATCTTACACTCAGCAGCTGGAGCAAACAACAACGGCATAACCTCGCCGCCACATTGGTCGACATCATACTCGACATGATATTACAGCATGGCTTATTTCATGCCGACCCGCATCCGGGTAACATTTTAGTACGAAATGATGGTCGCATCACCCTGATCGACTTCGGACTGATTGGCCGGCTCAGCCAGCAACGTCATCAGGAAATCATCACCCTGATTCACGCCCTGCTTGAACGCGACCAGTTTGCCCTGCAATATGTCCTGTCCAACTGGGCACAGGGAGAACCCCTCAACGAAGATCAGCTTGGTAGTGCCGTACTGGAAATGCTGCTCAACTATGAACAGCTCAACAGCAGCCAACTGCGTATCAGCCAGATCATCAACGACATCACCCATATTGTCCGCGAATACGGCCTTACCCTGCCTGCCGACCTCATCATCCTGTTCAAATGTCTGATTACCCTAGATGGCGTCATCAAACAGATAGATGGCGACTTTGAACTGTTAAACCATGCCCAGACTACCGTCCAAAACGTATTGCGTCACCGTTTTAACACACACACCATCTGGCGCCACAGCAAAATGCAGCTACATTTATTAGCTCAGATAATAGACACCTTACCGCAAAACCTATTACGCCTGAGCAAACGCATCCACCACGGCCAGCTACCTATCAGCCTCAATATTCAACACATCGACAAACTCAACAACCAGCTGGACAAAGCTGTCAACCGCCTGACCATGGGCATAGTCACTGCGGCACTGATCATAGGTTCGTCCATAGTCATGAGTATCAACGCCGGTCCCAAAATATTTGATCTGCCAATTTTCGGACTACTTGGCTACCTGCTGGCTTTCAGCAACAGCCTGTGGGTAATCTGGTCAATCTGGCGTTCAGGACGGCACTGAATCACACTTACCGACCAAACATGCCCCCCTGTCAGAAACCTGCGGATTCCATTAAAATACCTACTTAAACAAAATCAGCGGCATCAAACAGCACCATGCGCTATTAACAGCCAAACAACCACGTGGTTCGCAATCCATCCCACGCTAAAAAACTAGGAGCCTTACTACACATGTATCATTTGCATACAGCCATATTTCCTCTTTTACCCTGCAAACCCCATCTTATCAGCCAGTAGAGCCGAGGAAATATGTTCAAAATCGCTAAAGAATTTCAATTCGATGCCTGCCACATGCTTGATGGCCATCAAGGCAAATGTCACAACCTGCACGGCCATACCTACCGCCTGATAGTCGAAGTCAGCAGCCCGCTGCAACCACAAGGTTCCAGCAAAGAGATGGTGATGGACTTCGCAGACATCAAAACCATCATCAACCAGCACATCATCAGCCAGCTTGATCACGCCTATCTGTATGACGAAACCAATAACAACGAACGCAAAATTGCTGCCCTGCTTAAACAAATGCAGCGTAAAGTATTTGCTTTCCCTTGCCGCACCACCGCCGAAGGCATAAGCCGCTTCATTTTCAATCAATTGACTGCCTATCTGCCAGTATCCAAAATCACCCTGTGGGAAACACCCACCTCCTATTGCGAATATCAGAATACCAAACCATGACCCAGTTTAACATCGTCGAAATTTTTGAATCATTACAGGGTGAAGGCTACAATACCGGCATGCCTGCCATTTTCATCCGTCTGGCTGCCTGCAATCTCAAATGCCCGTGGTGCGATACCGACTTCATGCGCTACCAAAGCATGTCCCTGCAACACATTCTTGACATCGTCCAGCAGTATCAGAGTAAAAACATCATCATTACCGGTGGCGAACCCACCATCCATAAAAAACTTCCCTTACTCTTACAAAAACTCAAACAGAAAAACTACTATATCGCCCTTGAAAGCAACGGACTGGGCATCGTAGACCCACATATCGACTACATCGCCTTAAGCCCGAAATTCCACTACCGCCAACACTATCCATTCCTGGCACAGAATCGGGCTGATGAAGTACGCATCGTCGTTGAAGACCATCCGGAATTCATCGCTTTCTGCCAGAAAATAGAACAACATATACAGGCCAGACACTACTTCCTCTCCCCATGCGAACAAAACAACCAATTCAACATCCTCACCACCCTACAGACACTTGGCAAACTCAACCAGCACCGGTACAACAACAAATGGTTACTCAGCCTCCAAACCCACAAACTGGCCAATATTGAATAAACAAACTGGCCAATATTGAATAACTTATAAAATTCAAATACATATTATTCAAAACCATTGAAAAAACATAAATCAGCCAAATATCATAAGCAACACAACTTATTACAACCAAAATCAATAATCTTATCGTAGCAATGCATTCGTACTGTGCATTTATACCAACAATTGTTACAATATAATCAACCTGAGAAATTATTTACTGACAAAATTAAGGAGAATCCTTTTTATGCAACCACGCAATACTTACGATTTTACCCACTTGGGACAAGTAGGCGAAAGCCAGCAAACAGCTGTCCTGCGTAAAGCCTATGCCTTGCTTGGCATATCATTCCTGCCTTGTGCAGCCGGTGCCTACGCCGGTGCCTCTATAAATTTCTACTCCCTGTTCAGCAACTCATGGCTGCCCACTGTCGCCTTTTTCATCTTCGCTTACGGCCTGATGTTTGCCATTGAAAAAAACCGTTACAATAACGTAGGCATTGGTCTACTGATGGTATTTACTTTCGGCATCGGATTTTTCATCTCCCCCTTGCTGCAATTTGCTCTGTCCTCTTCTGTCGGAAGCCAAATTGTTGGCATGGCAGCCATGATGACAGCTGGTGTATTCCTCACCATGGCAACCATTGCCCACCGTTCCAAATCCAGCATGAATGGCCTTGGCCAATTCTTGCTGATAGGTGCAGTTGTCTTAATCATAGGCATGATTCTGAACATGTTCATGCAAATACCAGCCCTGTCATTAACCATATCAGCCGGCTTTGTTATCTTCAGCTCACTGATGATTATGTGGCAGATCCGCACCGTTATCGCTGGTGGTGAAGACAGCGCAACCAGCGCCGCATTAACCCTCTTCATCTCCCTGTACAACATCTTTGTCAGCCTGGTGCACATCCTGCTGTCTATTATGGATGATCGTTAACAATCCATACCAACCAAAAAACTGCCTGAATCCAATAGAAATTCAGGCAGTTTTTTTATTTAATCGTAACCATGATCGCCAAACACACATAACAACCTCCTTACCCATACACCCTATTTAACACCTCATTCTCTTATAATAGACACCACCTTTTACATAATCAACTAACATGAACGAAACCATTCACTGGACAGAACACGGCCAGAACATGCATGGCATCTGGTGTGGTGACAGCCGCCATCCGGCACCCAGCCACATACAGACAATCAGCCAAATCAACGCCGAACAGGCACTGCATCTCATGCGCCAGAACACAGCACTACTGTGGCGCGGAGATTACCATCAGGGCAAACAACTACTGGCCGCCATCAAAAAGCGCGTCCACAGCAAAGCCCGCACCCATACCGATTTTCACAAGCACCGTCTGCAACAGGCACAACACAGCCGACTGTTTCAGCAGCTACTGATAGAAATCCAGCCCAATGGCCTGCTCAAAAACAACCGTGCGCCCAATATTGCCGCCGCACTTAACGACGTTTTCGGCAGCCCCAATCAACACACCCTGCTTTTACCCCTGCATCTGCTACTAGGCTACATCGGCGCCCATGAATGGCATAAAGCCGGCGTCGCCATTCCGGCACTGAACGGAAAAAAAATCCACGTTCCATATGGCGTTTTTTCACCGGTACGCGGAGAATATCTCGAACTCGTTGCTCAGGCCAAACTACCCAGTCCCTGCCATACCGCATGGGATATCGGTACCGGCAGCGGCGTACTGGCAGCCATACTGGCACAGCGCGGCATACCCCATATCACAGCTACTGACAACAGCACTCGCGCCATCGCCTGCGCCCAAGCAAATATACAACGCCTAAAACTCAACGAACAAATTCACATCCAGCATATCAACCTTTTTCCCGCAGGTCGCGCAGATCTCATCATCTGTAACCCGCCATGGCTACCTGCCAAACCAAGCAGCGACATCGAAACCGCACTGTACGACCCAGAACACCAAATGTTACAAACATTTCTTACCCAAGCCAAAAACCACCTTACCCCACATGGACAAGTATGGCTAATCATGTCCGATATCGCCGAACATCTGGGTTTACGCCCAGCAGAAGCATTACCAGAATGGATAAGCAACGCCGGACTAAAGCTAATTCACAAAACCGATATTCAGCCTCAGCACCCCAAAGCACGCCAACAGCACCACCCTCTCGCCTATGCCCGTAACCGCGAAATCACCTCCCTGTGGCAACTGGCAGCCAAATAAAAAACCATTTGCATCAGTGTGTGCACAACCCAATATCAGCCAAACAAAAAATAGTTGCAGCAACTCAATTACAGAATTTTTTTACATACCAAATTCATATTATTCGCACCCTTATTAACCAGTACAACAACAGAGAAACAAAACACCACTTAAATATATTCAAAACTATTATCAAAGTTGCCGGTACATCGCCAACAGCTGGATAGTACCGCAACAATATTAACCTTGGTTATAGCAAAATAAACAACTTATAAAAGCAACAAATATCTTGACTAAAATCTAATAAAAACCCATAAAAACAACATTTACCCTAACCCATCAATCACACCTCAACGTATCAATAATCAACTTAAACACATTTGAATGTCCTTTGCGACTTGGATAGTAAAGATAAAAAGAGTCATAAGTGATAGCAAACTCAGTTAACAACTCAACTAATTCACCCGATGCCAATTCCTTTTCAACATCAGCTTGAGCAGTCCACGTGATGCCTAAACCATCTAAAGCTGCTTGCTTACGCAAGTGATTATTAATCATAAATTGTGAATGAGGGTGATATTTAATCGTCTTTCCTGCTTGCGTAAACTCCCATGGCAATTCCGTACCATGCTGCGCGGATATCCTCATACCAATTAACCGATGTTCATCTAACTCTTTAATTTGTTTTGGTATCACTTTCCCGATTAAATATTCAGGGCTTGCTACTAAGGCCATCTTTAAAGGCGGTGATATTTTTACAGCAATCATCTCATTAGCAATATCACCACCTAAACGACATCCCATATCAAAACCTTGTTTAACAATGTCAGCCCAACTATTATCGGCTTGAATTTCGACCCTAATCTGCGGATAACGAGGTAAAAAATCACGTATTTTGGGATAGATAATGTGTTCTATAGCAATACTGGGCGCATTAATCCTAATTGTTCCTAAAGGCGTACTAATAAAATTGCTTAATGCGTTCACCTCTTGATTGATCGACTCAAACAAAGGAGAAATTTTTTGGTATAACTGTTCTCCTGCTTCAGTCAATGACACACTACGGGTATTACGATTAAATAAACGCAAATTTAACCGCGTTTCCAGCTTTCGCATACTATGACTTAATGCCGATGAAGAAATGCCTAACAATTGGCCTGCTTTTACAAAACTGCTGGTCTGTGCCACAGTAATAAAATAACTTAACTCATTAAGATTGTACATAATCACATTTTATTAGTGAATTTAATTCATTACACTATAAAACACCCTCCCCATTTATCTCAACAGAAGCCCCCGCTAAAATAAATTTATCCTTATCCAACAGATAAATTGAATGATAAATACATTGATACTTAATGTCAGCAGCAGCTTACCTAAAGTCGCTGTTCCTGTTTTATCAAAAAATCATCATGTTAAATCAACATTAACTATCAACAAATACATAAAAGTAACGCATCACAAGAGAATCAAATATCTAGCGTAGTATGGCGAATTTAATTAGTAAGTTAATCAAAAATTCAGCATATTCCGCGTGTAGAAATTTAAGTAGAGCCAGAGTTTAATTCTTAGCGATATAACAAATTAATGGAGAGCGACGATGTCAAAAGAAGTTATCGTTTTAAGTGAATCTGGGGCAATAGGCATAGCAATTGTCAGGCGTATAGCAGTAGGTAAAGTACTGCTGTTAGCCGATTTAAAAATTGAACAAGCCGAAAAACAAGCTCAAAAACTGCGTAATGCAGGATTTAATGTCCATACTATCGCTTGCGATGTATCAAATCGAGAATCAGTCAATAAACTGGTAGAGACTGCCACTGGATTAGGCAAAATCATGGGCTTAGTCAACACGGCTGGTGTATCCCCCTCCCAAGCGTCTGCACAGCGAATATTTGAAGTCGATTTATATGGTAATGCTCTATTATTTGATGCATTTAGTGGGGTAATGGCAAAAGGTAGTTCGGCTTTAGTCATTGGTTCACAATCATCACATCGCTTAGACCCGCTTACATTGGAGCAAACTAAAGCCCTAGCCTTAACACCCACAGAAGCATTACTCCATTTACCTTTTATTAAAGAAGTAAATGATAGTTTAAAAGCTTATCAACTGGCCAAAAGAGGAAATGCCTTAAGAGTACAGGCTGAAGCGGTCAACTGGGGGCATCGTGGTGCAAGAATAAACTGTATCAGTGCAGGTATTATCCACACACCTTTAGCCAATGAAGAACTCAATGGCGATCGTAAAGATTTTTACCGCAAAATGCTTAAAGAATTACCCGTAGGTCGTGGTGGATCGCCAGATGAAATTGCCAACCTAGCCGAACTCATTATGTCCGAAAAAGGAGCTTATATTACTGGTAGTGATATGTTAATTGATGGCGGTGCCACAGCAAAATTCTGGTGGGAGCTAACCAACTAATTTTTATTAAACGTCTAGTATAAGGAATAACACGATGTATGAATTTAGTTTTCAAAATCCAACTCGTATAGAATTTGGTATCGATAAAGAAAAAAACATGGGTCGCTATATGAAGGAGTTTGATGCCAAAAGAGTATTAATTGTCTTTGGTAGTGATCGCATCAAACAATCTGGTTTATTTAATGACGTAACCACCAGCCTGCGTAAAAACGACATCCAATTCACCGAATGTAGCAAAATTAAAAGTAATCCCGTCTTAACCAAAGTTCGCGAAGGCATCGCCATCGCAAAAGAATTTGGTGCTGACAGCGTACTCAGCATCGGGGGCGGCTCATGCCTTGACAGTGCAAAAGCGATTGCAGCCGGTAGCCTATATGAAAGAGATGTATGGGATTTCTTTACCGGTACTGAAGTCACAAAAGCACTTAACATATTCGACATAATGACCTTAGCAGCAACAGGCAGCGAAATGAATAATGGTGGTGTTATCACAAACGAAAAAACTAAACAAAAATACCCAATTCATGGATTTAGCCTATTTCCCAAAGTTTCAGTAATCAACCCTAAATTGCAAACCACCATAGGCGCGGATTACCTAGTATATTCGGCAGCCGATATCATTGCTCACTCCATTGAAGGATACCTCACAGCAACAATACAACCCGAACTGATTAATTTGCAAATCGAAGCCAATATAAAAACCGTTATCCGCACCACCGAACAACTATTACAACACCCTACCGATTTAGACGCACGTGGCGAATTTGCCTGGGCAACACTGGCTTTAAATGGTTTAACCTATCTAGGTACAGCTGGCTTTAGCTACCCCAACCATATGATCGAACATGCAATGAGTGCAATCTGTGATGTACCACACGGTGCTGGATTATCAGTTGTTATGCCAGCTTGGATGACTTGGTATCACGATCGTAATCCAAAACAGTTCCAACGTTTTTCTAAAGAGATTTTTGGTTTATCAACGGCTGAACAAGGTATTGAAGCATTAAGAGCCTGGTTTAACAAAATAGGTACACCAACCACACTTGAGCAACTCAATATTAACCAACAGGATCTAAAACTGATTGTAGACAATGCGGCACAAAACGCTATTGATTGGCAAATGAGTAATATTTATAGCAAGCAGGTCATTGCTACTATTTTAAATTTGGCTAAATAATGAATGTTAGATGGATTTACCGTTCATTTTAAATAGTTATTAATTTTTAAAGTACATCAAATAGTTATAGATTAAAAAAAGAGAGAGTGTATGCAATATATCACATTGAACAATGGTATTAAAATGCCGATTCTTGGTTATGGCGTATACCAAATAAATCCGGAAGAATGCGAGCAGTGTGTCTTAGATGCAATTATTGTTGGCTATCGTGCAATTGATACCGCGCAAGCTTATGGCAATGAAGAACAGGTTGGCAATGCCATACAAAAATGTAGCATTCCCCGTCAAGAACTATTTATTACCACAAAAATATGGATCACCAACACTAACTATGACAAAGCCAAACAATCAATATAAGAGTCATTACACAAATTAAAAACAGATTATATTGATTTACTATTAATTCACCAGCCATTTAATGACTACTACGGTGCTTATCACGCAATGGAAGAAGCTTACGAACAAGGCAAGGCTAAAGCCATCGGCGTTAGCAATTTTTATCCAGATCGCCTTATTGATTTAGACCATTTTGTTCATATAAAACCAGCGGCGAATCAAGTTGAAACACATGTATTTCAACAACAAAAAGTAGCGCGCGAAGTGATGCAAAAGCTAAATACACAAATAATATCATGGGAACCATTTGCCGAAGGTAAAAACAATTTTTTTCAAAACCCAGTACTTATTGAAACTGGCAAAAAACACCAAAAATCAGTTACGCAAGTTGCACTGCGTTTTCTGATTCAAAATGGTATTGTTGTCATTCCGAAATCCACCCAAAAAGCCAGAATGAAAGAAAACTTTGATGTATTCAACTTTACCCTTTCAGAACAAGAGATGAAGCTCATTGCTACTCTAGATACTAGTCATAGCTTGTTCTTCTCGCATCAGGATCCAAAAACGGTGGAGTGGTTTATGTCCATGGTGAAATAGTTCTTATTGGATTTGAGTTATCAACATATAACTACCTACCTAAAAATGATATGAACTAGCGTAACCTATCTAATATAGATACAATTTAATGCTCAGTCATCCTATTCATGTTTAAATCTTCTGTGCGTTAATAAAGAGAACTTCCAACTTTTATGCCGTACTCTTTTAAAGAGAGCTAATTACAATCTAAATTACAACGTATTGATTATTTATCTTTGCAAAAAATATTGGTTGCAGTTAAGCTAGAATGGTTGATATTTATGTTCAGGGCAGCTACAACTGAAGGTATCTGTTTAATTGTACTGTTGATATTAATATGCCCTACTTAATCGTTATCGGCTTACTCACTGCTTCCAATCTGGTAATGACTACTGCGTGGTACTGGCACATTAAACCCAGTAACTATAGTTTTCCACTGTGGCAAATTATTCTGATTAGCTGGGCAATGGCTTTATTTGAATATTGTCTGGCTGTGCCGGCCAATCATCTGGGGGCATATTGGGGTATCAAGCCGTTTCAGCTGAAAATTATTCAGGAAGTAGTGACGCTGGTGGTGTTTACTCTGTTTGCTGTTCTTTATCTGAAAGATGAGTTCCGCTTCAATTATCTGCTCAGTTTTGGCTGTATACTTGGCGCGGTGTATTTTGCTTTCAAACGCTAATTGGCTAAAGAAAAAGGACGCTGTTGCGTCCTTTTCTGGTAATACCCATCAGGCTTTCGGCAAAGTCACTCCGGTTTGCCCCATATATTTGCCAGCGCGGTCTTTATAGGAAGTGGCGCATTCTTCGTCACTTTCAAAAAACAGTACTTGTGCTACACCTTCGTTGGCATAGATTTTTGCTGGCAGCGGTGTGGTGTTGGAAAACTCTAGTGTCACATATCCCTCCCATTCTGGTTCGAACGGAGTAACATTGACGATAATACCGCAACGCGCATAGGTAGATTTACCCAGACACACGGTTAGAACATTACGCGGGATGCGGAAATATTCTACGGTACGTGCCAATGCAAAGGAGTTCGGCGGAATAATGCAAAAATCGTCTTCAACGGTAACGAAATTACGTGTATCAAAATTTTTCGGGTCAACTATGGTGCTGTTGATGTTGGTAAAAATTTTAAATTCGCGTGCGCAACGGATATCATAGCCGTAGCTGGAAGTACCATAGGAAATGATTTTTTCACCGTTTACCTGTTTAATCTGATTTGGTTCAAACGGTTCAATCATGCCATGCTCTTCGCTCATGCGGCGTATCCATTTGTCGGATTTAATACTCATGACAATACTCTTGATAAATTTAGTGCATTATACCGAAGCCAATGCTGTCTTTGCAGGCAAATTGCGTCAATTTACGCCACTATTCAGGTAACCAGCCACCCAGATGATGAACTAGCTCAGCCAGTAAGTCACCCAATGCTTCAGCCATTAGAATCTGCGAGGCAAAGGTGACGCTTTGCATATCATCGCCCTGCCCAGCCGCTTCTTCCTGAATCACGTCCAGAAATTGAATACGTTTCAAAGTGAAGTCCTGTGTCAATACAAAACGTACTCTATCTTGCCAGCATAGCCCTAACTGTGTCACAACTTTGCCGTTTTTGACTAGATTAACCACTTCCTGAGCCGTTAAATCCTGATGACTAATGCGCACTACTGGTGCTGCATCGCCAAGGCCTTTGAGTTCACAATCACTATCCAGCTCAAAATGGCCGGCGGCTGTGCCATTTAATAACCATTCGGTCATCAGACTACCCGGTGATTGCTGGGTACGCGGTAATTTTGCTTCCAGTCCGCCAAGCGCATCACGCAATTTGGTAAGCAGCATTTCTGCCCGATTGGCATTAGCCTGATTAATCAACAATAATCCACGCTGGGTATCAATCACTGCTTCAGTTTTGCTGCTTTTGGTAAATGCACGCGGTAGCAAGTCATCGGTGATGGTTTCTTTCAATTCCATCTTCTCTTTGCGGCCAACATTGCGGCCTTCGGCTTCGCGGATTTCATTAATTTTTTCTTCGAGAATATCGCGTACTACTGCTGCCGGTAATACTTTTTCTTCTTTTTTCAGCGCAATACGCCAGATATTTTGTGCCGGAAATACCATTTCTGGACTAAATGACACAGGGCTGGCAAAACCAATACTGTCCCAGTCCAGTCCCATACAGGGTTTGAATTCAGCTTCAATCAGCTTGTCTACTAATGTTTCCAGCTCCGGCAAATTTTCTTTATTTAGCGGATAAATACTTAATTGTTTAAACCACATGCGTTGTTTCTTTCACATCCAACAGGGAAAGGAGAGATTATACGGCAGCTTGAGCATAAGTGTACTACCCATACAGTCTGGCAAAATCAATAATCATTCATCGATATGATTACATCACCGGTATTAAGTGTATTTAACACTTTTCAATGGTTATTGCTGTTAACAATTTATTTATTAGTTAATGCTTCTGGTCATGTAAACGGTTTGTACAGAAAACAGCACGAACTCTAAATATCCGATTTTCAACTTTGAAATCGACAATATATTTGGCTTAGGCATAAATACTGTTGTACTATCTGATAATATACTTGCAATCATTTTGTATTTTCCAGTTAATTTTTTATCAAGCTGTTATGTTCAATTGAGATAGTTTTTTAACCTTTGGATTATAGTGGAATGGCATGTTTACTTGTATTGTGATTGTTGGTATTTTAATGGTGATATTCTCCAGTAAAAAAACCATACACAGCCAGCACCTAAGCCTCGCAATCGTACGAATAAAAATAAAGCTACCGCCACACTCCGCGGTGCTGGTAATAAACCAGACAATCCAGTAGCTAACGGCCTGTCGCAACAATCTTCTGCCCAAGCTAATGTTAGTGCTCCAATTGCTAGGTTAATGGTACAGAATAATGAATCTGCGGACACAGCAGAAGATAATGAACTGGCAACTTTTACGATTACTTCTGGCAGCCGCACCAAAATTTCTAGTCTTGAGAATACGGTAGAAAGCCGATGGCTAGCACTAGATACGCCTATTACTGCCCACAACTGAAAAATGAATTATTTTTTAAATTGATTCTGGTAGTACCGGTAAAAAATGAAAAGCCAATAAAAGCCAGTTTGGCACTGGACTGGTTGCACTGCTCACCGGAATATGATTCCAGTTTAGCCGCACAATGCTGTAAAGAGCACCAGAATACACAATAAGCATGTAGAGCCCTGTAAACGGTTTAATTTGTTGTCAGATTGTGCGATTGAAAGCACCAATGAATGGGCTTATGACTATGTAGATGCATTGTTGATTAAAGATAATAATGATATTTATATAGATTTTAAAATACTGATTAAACTACACTGATAAAATAATGATTGAAAAAGAATCGGTACAAAAAAAGAGAAGCCGTTACTTTATTTCTGAAATCAGGATTTACTCAGAAAATCGGTAAACTACATATTTAGGTAGGCAGTGTTAATGAACTAAACGCCATGATACAGAATATTTGTGGTGATGCTGCTTTCAGATTGATTATACTTCAGACAAAACGTCTTTTATGAATGTAGTACACGCAATTGCTCTGGAACAGAAATTTGTAAATTTGCATGCCAATAGAAGACAAACGAAGAATTTTATTCTAAATTAATGAAATATATATCTATATGCAACAAGCTGGATGCAAGTTCTCTGATCAATTTTTATAAGTTGGCATTTTAATAATTGAGTTTTACAATCCAATTCAAAATCTTTTATAATATGACTTTTAATAATTAAAATTAAAATAATATAAGGAAATTTTACAGTGTTAAAAAAATATGTCAAAAATGTGTATGTTGCCTTTGATCCCCAAGAGGCAACATTTCTGTTTGAACGTAACATTAAATTAGAATCTAAAGAGACTCTTTTTTCTCAAATTCCTGCAATGGTACGCCATCTTTATTTTCCCAAAAAAAGAATAAAGTTATTGATTGGTTTATTAGTGGCCTGGCCTGTATATTTTTTGGCAAGTGTTTTCTTTATCTGGCCAAATAAGCTTTCTGTTCAAGGTCTTGCCATTTTAGCATTTGCAATTATTGGACTTGTCATCTCGATTATCTCGCATTACTTCGCTGTCTTTTCGGAAATAAGAAGATTAAAAAAATTATACAACAATTTAGAATGGCCGATAGAAAGTTACTGTGCTTTTTTTGCAGAAGGATTCTTAATTAAAGCTGATGATATGGAAGGGGTTTTTCATTGGGATGATTTTATGTGCATAATGGCAAATTCTACTGTACTTTCATTTAATTTTTGCCCCCCAGGCACTCCAAAAGGCAAATTTTTTAAAAAATACTATCCACGCTTAGACACTTTTTACATATTTATTAATAATGATGATGAAATACAAGAGCTCATGAAAGTAATAAGTGAAGAAATTGATGGTCTAATTGAATTTAGATAATATTTATCAATTAATATGTAAGAAATTTTTGTATTGTTTGCTGTACATTAAAAGTTGCTTACCAGCGGGAAAAATATCATTTTACCGGACAACACTGGCGAATAATTGATATCAGCACCGAGGAGAATATCATTCTTGTTCGGCATACTATAGGCGGAATACCGCCTATATTTGAAAGTAATAGTCTAACTACTACGGGAGAAACTAACGGTAGATATCAATGCGGGAATCATTACCATAGCTGATACTTCTATTGAACAGGTGAAAGCCGTATTGCAACAACTTACTCAAGCCCAATTGGGTGAAGCCTGGACACTTGCGGAAATGGTATTAGTAAGAAAACTGAAAAAATATGATTCTTATCTGCCTGAAAATCTGCAATTGATGGGCTATGCAAGTCAGGCTTTTGATATATCGGCAACCCAAAAATGGTTACAGCAATTTGCCGATACCGAGCCTGAACTCAGCCAAGCATAAATCTTAACGATTAAAATCACAGCTAAAAAGATCATTTAACAGCTTATATTACAATCAAATCCTCGAAATTATTTTTGCCGGCACGGTGCAAATAAATCCAGTTGTGTCTGATATTCGCTGGTTTTCACATCCATTAATCCCAATACCGAATGAAAAATATTATCGTGTGAAAACGCCTGCTGCCGCGCATGCTGGCGCAGACAGTTCATATTCAGCTTGCTTGTACGGGCAAAATCATGATTAGCCCACAACAGCATAGGTATATGGGTTTGTTCCGCTGGTGCAATAGTATAAGGTGTAGCGTGCAGATACATACCATTTTCTCCCAGTGATTCACCGTGGTCAGAAAAATACCACATCGCACTGGCCAAACCGGTTTGACTTTGCAATAGTCTAATGATTTCTGCCAGTATATGGTCAGTGTACAGCACTGTATTATCGTAGGTATTGCGTAACTGTTCAGTCGTACACTGCTGAATCTGGTTGGTATCACAGGTAGGCATAAAATGCCGGAATACATCGGGATAACGCTGGTAATAAGCCGGGCCATGGCTGCCCATCATATGCAACACCAGCACTGCATCATCAGGTAATTTCGCAATGACGGCACGCAAATTAATCAATAGACTTTGATCCAGACAGCCATCGCCAGTGCATTTTAAATCAGGAGCCCAATCCCGCACATCCACATGACGGATACGCTCGCATACTCCCTTACAGCCACCATCATTATCACGCCAGAGCACATCCACACCTGCACGTTGCAAAATATCCAGCAAACTTTCCTGATGTTTGGCCAGATTGGCTTTATAGTGCTGGCGTGGCATATTAGAAAATAAACACGGTAAGGAAATTGCTGTGGCGGTACCACAGGAAGTTACCTGCGGAAAATTAATTACATTCTCTCCCATTGCTGCCAATTCTGGCGTAGTCTGACGAGAATAGCCATTCAACCCCCAACTCTGCGCCCGCGTGGTTTCACCCACCACCAGTACCAGCAACCGCTTTTGCCCATGGCGTTGATGGCTGGCATCCAGCCCGATACGCTGTAAGGGTCGATGTGCATCATAAACGTTGTAAACGGTTTTCAGCGCAGCCCCAATAATATTTGTGGGCACAATTAAATGATTAACTGCCTTATTATTACGAAAAAAAGAAATATAGCTACCATAGGCCAGCAGAATAATAGCGATAACTAGAACCAGTGAAGCAGTTATGGCAATCAATCGCTTGCCCAGCTCACAATACCACAAATTGGCATAGCAGATACTTATTCCCCAGCAATACCACTGTGCCGGTAACAAACCAGTGATTCCCAGCCACATCCAAAATTGCGGCGTTAACCAGGCACCCGCTTCACCGAGATTAGTCTGAAGAATATTTTGCAGCATATTGGCATCAAAATAAACATTCTGCATCATCACTGCATAGCTTACCGCAGAACTCAGTAATAACAGCAGTGGCACCATGAACCGGTGCAGATATGGCCAGAACAACAACTGCATACAGAAATTCATTGCTGCCAACATCAATATGGGCACTGTTAACCAAAAAATGACATTATGATTCAGACTTACATGCTGAAACAGATAATGCCAGAAACCCATATTTAATATCACTAGAATATAAGCGCTCAGCAATAGCACTATCTGATTACTGCTTAATACCCACTTTGACTGCATCGCCAGCCCCTGTTGATTAAACAATGGCTAGTGTAAATAAACAGCCTTAAGTAAAGCTTAAGGTAAAGCGCAACACCAGACAGTAGCATTGTGATACCGTAGCACAATATGTCTGTAATGTGCGATTCTGTACTTATCAGGAGTCTGAAATGAGTCAATCATGGCATAAGGAACAGCACTTTTCCAATCGTAATAACTGGTTACGCGCCAGTGTTCTGGGCGCAAACGATGGCCTGATTTCTACCGCCAGCCTGCTCATGGGACTGGCTGCTGCTGAACCAAATCAGCATACTTTACTCATATCCGGCATTGCTGCTCTCGTTTCCGGTGCAGTATCCATGGCTGCTGGTGAATATGTTTCTGTTTCCAGCCAGCGCGATACTGAAGCTGCGGATTTACGTAAAGAGCAAGATTCTCTCATTCGATATCCGGAAGTGGAACTGGAAGAACTCACCAATATTTATTGTCAGCGTGGTTTGAACAAAACACTGGCGCAACAGGTTGCAGTCGCCTTAACTGAACACAATGCCCTTGAAGCCCATGCACGGGAAGAAATCGGTATCACTGAAGTTAGCAAAGCCAATCCCTTGCAGGCAGCACTGGCCTCAGCCCTGTCTTTTGCTTGCGGTGCCTTATTACCAGTATTACTATCTTTATTAAGCTCCACCGTATGGCTAATGAGCATACTGTCCATCACGACCATAATTGGTCTTGGTATTCTTGGTTGTATATCAGCCCATCTGGGAGGAGCACCCAAACGCCCTGCCGTAATTCGAATAGTCATACTAGGCATCCTTGCACTCGCATTCACCAGTATGATAGGACGAATTATCGGTATTATTATCTGAAAAAACATGCGTATACTGATTCTTGAAGACGACAGCGATATCGCAGATGGCCTCAATGCAGGCCTGAACCAGCAAGGCATGGTTTGTGATATCTTTGCATCTGGCCGGCTGGGCGAACAGGCTTTAAGTGCAGCACCATATGATGCGGTAATACTCGATTTAAGTCTGGCAGAAACAGACGGCATGGAAGTGCTTCAGCATTGGCGCAATCAAGGAATTAACACACCAGTGCTGATTCTCACCGCCCGCGATGCCTTACCTGATCGGCTGGCCGGCCTCAATGCTGGTGCTGACGACTATCTGGGCAAACCCTTTGCCCTTGACGAAGTAATTGCCCGCTTACATGCCCTTATCCGTCGTAGCCAAGGTATCAGCCATGCAGAAATCAGCTTTGGCCAGCTTAGCATTAACCTGAATAGCTGTAGTGCCAGTTTACACGGCCAGCCACTGAATCTTACCCAGCGCGAATGGTTGCTATTACAACTACTTGTAACTCATCCACAGCAGGTATTCAGCCGCGCCCAGATTGAAGACAAACTGTATAACTGGGAACAGGAAGTTGAAAGCAATGCCGTAGAAGTCCACGTACACCATTTACGCAAAAAAATCGGCACCACGATCATCCGTACCCGGCGTGGGCTTGGCTACCAGCTCGGAGAGGTACCATGAAACCAACCACAGCCATTAGCCGGCGTTTACTTATTTATCTTGGTATCACCCTACCCGTACTATGGATAGTCACCGCATTTATTAGCGCGGCAGCCGTCATGCACGAAATAAACGAAGCCAGCGATACTCAGATGAGCCAGCTGGCACAGCGCCTGATGCATACCCCGATTAACCTTAATAGCAACTACAACCCAACCTTACCACCTATACCCAAATCACAGCGAGGTCTTATCGACAGCAAAGAATCTGGCTATGCCATCTGGTATAAAGGGCAGCTAATTAATGCCGATCAAACCGGCCAGACCATTGCCTATAAAAGTAATTATCAGGGCTTTGTCAATCAGGGATACTGGTGGCAAAGCCATGCATGGCGTATCTTTTACCTGCATGACCCGCAGTTGCAACTGCAAGTGGCAGTATCATTCAGTATGCATGAACGCCTGCAAACCGTATTACGCGCCGTGTGGTCACAACTGGCCGTATCCATCCTTGCCCTGCCCTTACTGCTCTGGCTAATCGCATGGGGTGTACGCCGTGGTACCAAACCCCTCCAGCATCTAGCGCAAACCCTGTACCAGCGCGACCCGCATAGCGTTAGCCCGATATCCGGCACCGTACCAATCGAAATCCAGCCCATAATTACCGCACTGAACGACTTACTCCAGCGCATCGAACAAACCCGTGCACGCGAATTACGCTTTACCGCCGATGCCGCCCATGAACTACGCAGTCCGCTGACTGCACTCAAAGTACAAACCGAAGTCCTTGCTCTAACCAATCTGGACGACACCCAGCAACAGCGCGTACGCAATATTGAGCACAGCATAAACCGCACTACCCACCTGGTCGACCAGCTCCTCACCCTTTCCCGTCTCGACCCCCTTACTGCACCGCCCTACACCGCTACAGTAAACTGGACAGACATCACCAGCGAGGCCATAGAAAGCGTCAACCTGTATGCACGCGAACGCCATTGCCGCGTCCAGCGTCAGTTTCAAAGTGAACCAGCAGCCGTGCTACCACTATCCGGCGACCATATTCTGCTTACCATCCTTATCCGCAATCTGCTCGATAACGCCATCCGCTACAGCCCCAAATACAGCGCCATCAACATAACACTGGCTGCCGATCATATCACTATCACTAATCCCGGCAACGGCGTTGCCCCCGAAAACCTGCAACGCCTGCGCGAACGCTTTTTCCGCCCGGCCGGACAGAAAAGTAGCGGCAGCGGACTGGGATTGTCTATTGTGGAGAGTGTTGCGCAATTGCATGGGCTAAAAGTAGAAATTAATAATCTTAAAAATAAGTTGGAACATAGGATTGGGTTTCAAGTAGAGATACATAACCAAATGAATCCACTTAGAAAATTTATTGCCACATGCACATACAGTTAAATTATTTTTAAGAAAACAACTCCCCCCTTAAATATCCCCCGAGTAAATAAGCACAGATCAATGAGTACATAGATAACTAGAGCACCAAAAAAATTCATAAGAATTTGAATTGATTAAAATTTTATTATATATATTACAATATATATTACAATTCGAATCAAAAAAAATAAATTTAAATTACATTTCGATGTATTTTTTAATAAAAAATAGTGCAATTGTAGAAACATCTTTTTAATATTAATACCAAAATTTTGTGCTAAATTAAATGTATATGAATAAGGAGCAGCTATGAATAATAGTGAAATTATTAATATGGAAAACAAGGATTTACACATGGAAAATTCAAATCCAGAAGTCGACAGCCAACTAAAGGGGCATGCTATTGAAAAAAGATCAAGGAAATCTTTAAGAGAGCGTTTAGAGCAAAAATTTAAAGAAACTGATATTAAATCTTATGAAGAAAAGGATTATTGGGATCGAAAAACAATGAATGGTTTTGCCACTATTCCAAGAGTATTACCTATTACGATGCAAATTTTGGATGTCTTAACTAAAGGGAGGCCCATTGGGCATACATATTTTTGCTTATGGGCCAGACAACCAGATTTCAGCTTTATGAAAATTGATAATCCAACAGCATTTGCTATTGAGGCAGGTTTCACTCGTGGAAGAGCAACAGATACATGGAAAACAAGAATGGCTAAATTAGTTGAATACGGCCTAATAAAAAGCTATGAAGGGCATACAGGCCCATACCATTATATATTGCTAAGAGACCCAGTAAAGGTAATGAACGAATTAAATGAAAAAGGAGAATTTCAACAAACTTGTTTAAAACATTTATATGCACGATTTAAAGAAAGAGCTGAAGAAGTAGGGGCAAGTTATGAATAATTGCCCCACCCCAATTGAAACTTTAGTAAAAAAGAAAGGAAGTAAATATGTTGATACAAATCCTTATTGAATTAGGAAAACTCTTCAATTCAATCAGTAATTTTATATCATTTTTAATTTACATATTCAGTAAGTTCTCTTAAGTACTAACAACAACGACAGGGTGCTGCAACACCTTGTCGTTCTGTTTCACTAGTAGTTTAAACAAATTATTTCTTTTTATCCAGCTTTTTAAATTATTGCTCCAACTCGCCTAACAGCAACATTGAAAATATCTAGCAAGCTGGATGATTTGTATAATTTGCCATTTAGAAATGAAATAAATCTAAATAATGTCAGTAATAATTGTATTAAACTAATCACTTTGTATGACAACTTGTGATTTACTATATTCGCAAAAAATTTAAATGCATTATTGAATTGTAATCAAGGATAAACATAGCCACAATAGACAAAATTACATGATAAATAAAACAATTTAAGCTCAACTGCCAATTTGTAGTGGCAAACAATAGCGGAATTGAAAGACCAGAACTAGCAGAACGAAGCTTCACTGCTATTGATTACCATTTGAAAGCTCATTAAATAGCCTATACACACGAACCATATAAAACATAAAACATTAACGCTTGATTTGTCTAGTCCTTCGGACTGCTGAACACATGTAGGGTATTGAATTCATCAGCCTATTTATCAATAAAGCTAGCTGCACCAAACTTACAACGTCATGCGCTTTCAGTAGCACATTTCTGGTAGCGTAGTAATCTGACTGATCTGATCAGGCTACGATTAATAACAGATTTACCAGAAATAAATTTAACAATTACTGTTCATGTATTATCCGGTAAGTGGGTTGATTTTCCTCAGCTTCGATTTTTTTCAGCTTATCGCAACTGGGCGTACCGGCAAAATCTTTAAACGGTGATTCCAGCTCGTTTTTACAACTCTGCTTTAAGCGTACTTTATCAAACTGAGAGGGGTTATATGCAAATACATTGCTAATTGAGAATGAGAACAACATTATCATTGCAATGTAAGTTAAACCAGTTTTCATTCTCTTTATTCCCCCATCAAAAGATAAAAATTAAACCTGTATAGCTCTTGCTTACCTGTTCAAAGCAGCCTGAATGCTAGATAAACTATCCCGAACTGCATAGTGATTAGTATCACTGCCTTGGTATATGGCACGATAGGAACCATAATCAATCACTTTATTAATCATATTACCATTAATAATTGCCTTATTACCATCAGTTGCGGTAACTGTAAAATAAACCATTTCAACCACCTTTAAAAATTAATATTTACATATTAATAATATAATAGCAAATTTATACTAATAAGCCAAGTTTTTATTTAAATAGATTTAAGTTATATTTACCTTAAGTTAATTATTAATTTGTGAAAAAAGAGTTCATTTAAATATAATTTTAAAATTCTTAATTCTGCCTCAGGATAAATAAAGCAATATCAAAATCTACAAAATGCCAATATAGTAATTGTATTAAAACTTATTTATTGTAGTAGCTAAATCTGCTAAAATTATCTACCGAATGTCAGATATCGAAGATATAAGCCTGACTACATAAATTAATTGGCACATATATGCGCACTTAAGGAATAATCCACACCCATTTAATATTTATGCGCCTATCGTCTAGTGGCCGAGGACACTGCCCTTTCACGGCGGCAACCGGGGTTCGAATCCCTGTAGGCGTGCCAAAATCGAATTAAATTGGATTTTATTTTTTACTAAGTATTGTTATTCTTTTCAAGATCAGAAATAATTGAGTTGATAACACTATTTGTGCAAATGGATAGAGCACTATATAAATTAATATTTGAAACGATTTATAACCGTAATAAAAGATTGAATTAATAGCTTTTTGTAAGTAACCATAAAAAACAGCGCTTTTAAGGCGCTGTTTTTTATGGTTTTAAATAACACAATTATTTTTTCATAATTTGTCTAACTAGTATCATTATAGCTGAAACAAAGAAAACCAATCCCAATAATTGACCAATTTTATCCCAGTTGTGCAGATTCAGTGCCAGAGGTGCTTCACCCTCTCCTAAGGCAATGGAAGCAACAATTATCATCGCCATTGCTACGCCAACGATACTTTCACCCACGATCAGACCGGCTGCTAATAAGGTACCACGACGGTCTGTCGCTTTCAATTCACGTTCCTGAATTTTCGGATCTGTATAACGTTTTCTGATATGCCGCATACAGAAATATGAAAGTACGGTGCCGATAAAGATAGGCATATTAACGGAAGCAGGCAGGTAAATACCCATTCCTACTGCCAGTGGAGGTATGCTCCAGCCTGGGCGAAGACGTTTTATTACTATATCCAGAACAATCAGGAATATACCTAAACATACACCAGCCTTGATGTAAATCCATTCCAGATTATGCGAAAAAATGCCTTTGGCAATAGTAGTCATCAGGGTTGCCTGCGGGGCAGAGAGTGCCTGAGTTGGATCCATGCCAGATCGTGGCAAGGCTCCGGTAAAACCATAAGCATTGTAGAGCAGTTCCAGTACTGGTGAAATAACGATGGCACCAACAATACTGCCAATAATCAGTGCTACCTGCTGCCGCCACGGTGTGGCTTGTATCAGATGGCCAGTTTTTAAATCTTGAAGGTTATCATTGGAAATAGTGGAAATAGCCATGACTACTGATGCGGTAAACAGCGCCAGTGCGGTCATAAATTGATTGCCGCCAGCCATGGCAAAAATACCACTAGACTGGCCAATTACCATAAATACCAGAGATATGATAACGATGGACACGATACCGATACTGGATATCGGGCTGGAAGAGGAACCAATCAGGCCGGCCATATAGCCACTGGCTGCGGCCACGAGAAAACCAATGATAAAGGCCATAGCAGTGGCACAGGCCACCAAAGCACAGGCCAGACCAAAAGAAATCGGGGCGCTGGCAATAAAACTGTAAAAGGTAGCAACCAGAATAATCAGGGTTATCAGTATTATCAGCAACATGGTTTTGGGTGATAAATCCTGATTTACCCGTTCCTGTGACTGGTTAGTATCTGAGCCTGAGCTAAAGGCCTGAAAAGATAATTTCATGCCTTCAAGCATGGGTTTGAACAGGGTGATTAATGTCCAGATTGCGGCTACAGCGATGGCACCGGCACCAATATAGCGCACTTTGGTGACCCATAGATTGATGGCGAAATCCACCATCGTAGCATTTTCTGGCATAGGGGTAGTACTGGTGAAATACGGTACAGCGATGCCCCATGAGAAAAACATACCCAGCAATACGGCAATACCACCGGTAATGCCAACCAGCCAGCCGGCACCCAATAAGGCCAGAGAAAATCCCATTGGTACCTGAAACACTGCACTGCCTACTTTAAACCAGGCACTGGCACTTTCGCTGACTACACGCAAGCCACTAACCAGAAAGCTGAAAATACCTGATAGTATGCCGCCGGCAACAATCTGTTTAACCCCGCTTTGCGGTGTGTCGTCTTCGCTTTCCTGTGGTTGATTGTGGTCACCAGCCTTGAGAATTTCGGCTGCCGCCAGACCTTCCGGATAGGGCAAATCACTGTTGACTACGAGCACATGGCGTAATGGAACAGTGAAGATAACACCAAGAATACCACCGGCAATACAAATAAGAGTTGTTTGCCAGAATGGGAATCCCTGCCAGTAGCCAATCATTAGCAGACCAGGTAAAACAAAAATGATTGACGACAAGGTGCCGGCAGCGGATGCCTGTGTTTGCACCATGTTGTTTTCAAGAATATTTGAGCCCTGAAAACATTTCAGTACAGCCATGGATATCACGGCAGCAGGTATGGATGATGCGAATGTCAGGCCAACTTTCAGCCCCAGATACACGTTAGATGCAGTAAATATTACTGTGATTAACGCACCTAAGATCATACCGCGAATGGTAAGCTCCCGGTATTGATCGACCGCCGATGAGGTGGTTGAGGGGTGTTGCATGTAATAACTCCATAAAGATGCGACCCAGAATGATAGCAATAATATTAAAATTTCTGGATATTAATTTATCCTTGCATGACCGCCATTTTGGACAAAAAGCTGCATTGTACAAATTGGTTTGTGTTTTTTCTTTAGATTTTAAGAATGTAGTGTAAATTATGTTTTTTTATTTTTTTAATATGTTAATTAAATTTAAATTTATCCTCACTATCATTCTTCTTTTTCGACGGTGATTTCTTTTCTGGCTGTTTATTGTCAACCATGACGCCGGTGTCTATACTAGCTATTTTTGTCAAGCTGTGTATTTGTCATGTCTTTAGTTCTGGTTTTACAAAACGCTGCTTTGCGCCAGTGTGATTTATCCGCTTTACATACGATTATCCCGCCAACACCAGAGTATACATTTAATGATTCTGTACTGCGTCTGCCGGTAAGTACCGATTTTCAGTTAGCTCAATCAGTGCAGGCTCAATTACTTGAGCAGCAGATTGATTTTGCCATTGTGCCAGACCAGAGTTTTGCTGATTTGGGCTTGATTATCAGCGATATGGATTCCACGCTGATTACGATTGAATGTGTGGATGAAATTGCTGCCGGTGTGGGCTTGCAATCACAGGTTGCGGCTATAACCGAACGCTCTATGCATGGTGAAATTGATTTTGAGCAATCATTACGTGCGCGCGTAGCGTTGTTAAAAGGGTTACCGGTTACTGAGCTACAGCGTGTATATGAAAATGTGCTGAAATTATCACCGGGTGCTCAATGGCTGTTACAGCAGTGTCATGAGTATGACGTGAAGTTTATGCTGGTTTCCGGTGGGTTCACCTATTTTACTGAACGGTTGCAGCGACAATACGAGCTTGACTACACTTTTGCCAATCAGTTAGTGGTAAAAAATGATGCGTTAACCGGTGAACTGGCTGGCAGGATTATCGATGCACAGGCTAAAGCTGATTTACTGGCTGAATATAGAGATAAACTTGGATTGGACAAATTGCAGGTTGTGGCCATGGGTGATGGAGCTAATGATATTCCGATGCTACAGGCGGCCGGCTTTGGTGTGGCTTATCATGCAAAACCAAAAACACAGGCCGCTACTTCAATCAGCGTGCGCTTTGGTGGCCTTGATACTGTGCGCAAGTGGTTCCGCTGATTACAGCTTATCTTCAGCATATTCACGATTAGAAATATCTTTACATATTTAGCGGTATTGCTGAATAAGATTAAATAACTTCAGGCTATGCTGTTTTGTTTTTGCTATCCTTTCTTCTTTGGCTATCTCTGCTACAGGAGAAACACCATACAAAGCAATATAGCCTAAATAATCCATTTGCGCATATTCTGCTGATTTTTTTTCACAGTTTGCAGAAAATCATTGATAAGAAAATGATTTTCTAATTTAAAATTCTCTTCTGGCTGCCCAACAGTCATACTTACTAATAATTTTTTATTTTTCAGTTTATCCTCTTTGAAACCATAAGCAAATTGATAAGTGAATACCTGATCAAACCAGATTTTTAAAATGGCTGGCATATTAAACCAATACATCGGGTACTGGAGGATAATAAGTTTGTGCCTGAGTAAGGCCGCCTGTTCGGCGCTGATATCAATCTGATAGCCAGGATATAAATGATGAATATTCCTGATTTCAAGATCAGGCATTTTTAACACTAACTCTGCACTGATTGCCTTATTCGCTATTGAATGATCAAAATCCGGGTGAGCCAGAATCATAAGTGCCATAATTATCCATTCTTTTCAAAAAAATCTATAACTATCAAATTTGAGAGTTGAATGGCATCATGAATTCGATAAACAGCTGTACTATCTCTTATCTAAGTAAAAACTATCATTGCAGCATTAGTCTGGCCATGAATTTGATTGGCGGTAAGTGGAAAGGCGTGATTCTTTATTATTTGCGTGACAAGTCACAAAGATTTGGTGAGCTCAGAAAAAACATACCCGATATTACGGAGATGACGTTAAGCTTACAGCTCAAACAACTGGAAAGAGATGGTTTGATTTCTCGAACAGTAAAAGGGGATAAACCGCCGATTCAGGTCAACTATGCGCTTACTGATAAAGGCCTGTCGCTTAGTCCGATTTTGTTGGCTTTATCAGAATGGGCAAAAGCGATTAACCACGCTGATTAAATGGCTGTAACCGGTAAATCATCAGACCAGTGTTATCGCCTAAAGCATTTTGGCGGCCACAGTTGGCGGATATTCAGTAGCTTTTATTCATTTTAGATAAGATTAGTTCCAGCATAATTCCTTGATTTAACCATAAGTAAAGTTGACTAAAATTGTCGGGTATTAGATAATTCATCTATTGTCAATCTATTTCGGGTTTTGTCATGCGTTTAACCACCAAAGGGCGCTTTGCTGTTATTGCCATGCTGGATTTAGCCATGCATACGCAATCTGGTGCGGTAAACCTAACGGCGATTAGCGAACGCCAGCGCATTTCCCTGTCTTATCTGGAGCAGTTATTTGGCAAATTACGCCGTGCCGGGCTGGTAGAAAGTATTCGTGGTCCGGGTGGTGGCTATGTTTTAAGTCATGATGCTGCTCAAATTAATATTGCCGACATTATTGCTGCGGCAGAAGACACTCTGGATGCGACGTTATGTGGCGGCAGCGCTGATTGTCAGGATGGTACTCCTTGTCTAACGCATGATTTATGGGCCAACTTGAACAAAACCATAGACAGCTATCTGCGTGGGATTACTTTGCAATGTATTTTGAACCAAGAAACCTACCGTAAGAATAGTAACGAACAAAAAAGCAGCCTTGAGCAGCCGATTACTCTGATAAATCTGCATTAACTCCTGCGCTGCCATGAATATTAAATTAAAGAGAACACGACAATGACCGTAAAACTTCCTATTTATCTGGATTATTCAGCCACTACACCGGTTGACCCGCGTGTGGCAGAAAAAATGATTCCGTACCTGACTGAGTTCTTTGGCAATCCGGCTTCTAACAGCCACAGTTTTGGCTGGCAAGCAGAAGAAGCAGTAGAAAATGCGCGTAATGAAATTGCAGCATTAATTGGTGCTGATTCAAAAGAAATCATTTTCACATCTGGCGCAACTGAATCCGATAATCTGGCCATAAAAGGTGCGGCACAATTTTATGCCAGTAAGGGTAAACATCTGATTACGGTCAAAACGGAACATAAGGCCGTGCTGGACACCATGCGCGAGCTTGAGCGCGAAGGTTTTGAAGTTACCTATCTGGGTGTACAGGAAAATGGTCTGATTGATCTGGCCGAACTAGAGGCAGCTATTCGCCCAGATACAACTCTGGTGAGCGTCATGTGGGTGAATAATGAGATTGGCGTGATTCAGGATATTGCGGCGATTGGTGCCATCTGTGCCGAAAAAGGCATTATTTTTCATGTTGACGCAGCACAGGCTACTGGCAAGGTGCACATCGACGTAAAAGCCAATCAGATTGGTTTATTAAGCATGTCGGCACACAAAACTTACGGACCTAAAGGTATTGGTGCTTTATATGTACGGCGCAAGCCGCGTGTGCGCCTGAATGCGCAGATGCATGGTGGCGGGCATGAGCGCGGGTTTCGTTCCGGTACGCTGGCCACACATCAGATTGTCGGTATGGGCGAAGCATTCCGTCTGGCTCGGTTGGAAATGGATAAGGACAATGCTCATGCCAAGGCACTGCACGAGCGCTTTCTGAATGCCATTAAAGATGTGGAAGAAGTGTATATCAATGGCGACCTGCAACATCGTGTTTATCAGAATCTGAATATCAGCTTCAACTTTGTTGAAGGTGAAAGCCTGATTATGGCGGTTAAGGATATTGCCGTTTCCAGTGGTTCTGCCTGTACATCGGCCAGCCTAGAGCCAAGCTATGTACTGCGTGCATTAGGGCGCAATGACGAACTGGCTCACAGTTCACTGCGCATAACTTTCGGGCGCTTTACTACTGAGGCCGAAGTAGATTATGCCGCAGAACTGATTAAAGCCAAAATCGGTAAATTACGTGAGCTGTCACCATTATGGGAAATGCATCAGGAAGGTATTGATTTGAATACAGTTGAATGGGCAGCTCACTGATTAGCTGACTACTGCCGTGTTTACATCGGCAGATTGGTGCTTAACAGATAATTTAACGGCAAAGAATCTTTATCGAAGCCGAAAATGACAAAAATATAAGGAACACTCTTATGGCCTATAGTGATAAAGTCATTGATCATTATGAAAATCCACGCAATGTCGGTTCTTTTGAAAAGAACGACCAGAATGTAGGCACAGGGATGGTGGGCGCACCTGCCTGTGGAGACGTGATGAAATTACAAATCAAAGTAAGTGATAACGGTATCATTGAAGATGCTAAATTCAAAACTTATGGCTGTGGTTCAGCCATCGCCTCTTCCAGCCTGATTACTGAATGGGTAAAGGGTAAAAGTCTGGATGAAGCACTGGCCATTAAAAACAGTGCTATTGCTGAAGAACTGGCCTTACCTCCGGTAAAAATTCACTGCTCTATTCTGGCCGAAGACGCGATCAAGGCTGCTGTAGCTGATTATCGGAAAAAACATAACGAGTAGTATGATGATTTTTGGCAGTACCGTAAATGATAATGAATCCTCTACTGAAAAAAATGATGATCATGAAATCAATACAGTAAATCCAGACTATGCCAAAATGCGTACCAGACAGTCTTGTCTGGAATGCAGTGAACCGATATCAGCTGAACACCAGCTTCGATATTCTGGTACACACTTTTGCGTTAATTGTGAAGAGAAAATAGAAATTAAACGCTTTTTTCTCTCTTCATATAAACGCCGTTTTAATCGTAATCATAACGATTCCTGAATATGCTTTGCGTTAAATTTCAGGAAAAGTTTTAAACAGGAGAAAACATGATTTCTCTGACTGAAAAAGCTGCCCAGCACATAAGTAACTATCTGACCAAACGTGGTAAAGGCGAAGGTATTCGTCTTGGTGTTAAAAACAGTGGCTGCTCGGGCATGGCTTATACGCTGGAATTTGTTGACCAAATCCAGCCAGAAGACTTACTTTTTGAGCAACACGGCGTCAAAGTATTTATTGATCCCAAAAGCCATGTCTATCTGGATGGAACTGAACTTGATTTCGTCAAAGAAGGTTTGCAGGAAGGTTTTAAATTTGCCAACCCCAATGCCAAAGACGAATGCGGTTGTGGTGAAAGCTTTCACGTTTAAGCAATCAATAGCTGTTTTTTCTGAAGATATTAAATCTGCCAGAAAACCACAGCCACTATCGTTCGGCCATTTCTACTCCAACCCTGTTGTCACCACAAGGTGAACTGCATGAACCAATACTTTGCCCTTTTTCAATTACCTGAACAGTTTGATATTGACGACAAACAGCTGGAGCAGAATTATCGCCTGCTGGCCGCACAGTGCCATCCAGATAAATTTGCAGCCAAAAGTGCTTTCGAACAGAAACAGGCAATGATGTTGGCCACTACGATAAACGAAGCTTATCGTATCCTGAGCAATCCCTTAGATCGTGCCGCATATCTGTTACAACAGCAGAATATTGACGCAGATGCACCGGAACACACTCATTTTCCAGCCGATTTCTTAATGCAACAAATGCAATGGCGTGAAACATTGGAAGACGCCCGAGCCGAAGCGGATGCAGCAACACTACATGAGCTGGCTGCTACGATTCAGCAGGAGCAAAACAAATTGAATCAGGAGCTGATTACCGCTTTCACGCAGAATCAACTGGAAAAAGCGGCCGAGCTGGTACGTCTGGGGCGTTTTTTACAGAAATTACAGACAGAAATTCAGGCAGCACTGCCCTGATATAATCATCGTTATAGCAGCAAACATGGTTTGAAAAAAATCAAATCGTTAAGTCATTTTTAAAATCAGGACAAAATTCAGATTATGGCCTTATTGCAAATTGCCGAGCCCGGCCTATCCTCTGCCCCGCATGAACACCGCCGTGCTGTTGGTATTGACTTAGGTACAACCAATAGTCTGGTGGCAACCATACGCAGTGGCCATGCAGAATGCCTTGCAGATGAACAGGGGCGGATTACACTGCCCTCAGTTGTACGTTATCAACAGGATTGTCCTCCGGAAGTAGGAACAGACGCATTAAAAGCCCAGCGCATTGACCCAGCTAACACCATCAGTTCAGCTAAACGTTTGATTGGCCGTAGCCTAGACGATATCAGAAATCAATCTGAAACCCGCTATTTACCTTATCATTTTACGAATGATGAGCGCATCATCAGTATTCACACTCGCGCCGGTAATAAAACCCCGATTGATGTTTCCGCTGATATCCTGCGTGTTTTGAAAACGCGGGCAGAAAATAGCTTAGGCGGAGAACTTGCCGGTGTCGTAATTACAGTACCAGCTTATTTTGACGATGCACAGCGTCAGGCAACCAAAGATGCCGCCCGGCTGGCAGGTTTGCATGTTTTACGGTTACTTAATGAGCCAACTGCTGCTGCCATTGCCTATGGTCTGGATAATGCCGCAGAAGGAACATTCATTGTTTACGATCTTGGTGGCGGAACATTTGATGTGTCAGTTTTAACCCTAAGCCGCGGCTTATTTGAAGTTAAAGCAACTAATGGCAACAGTGCCTTAGGTGGTGACGACTTCGATCAGCGTCTGTTCTGCTGGTTGCTGGAACAGAATAAACTATCTCAATTAAATGCGCAGGACAGTGCACTATTACAATCGCTCTCGCGTGCAGCCAAAGAAGCCCTGACCAATGAAGCGTCAACCACCATTGCAGCTACCCTCTCCAATGGCCAGCAGATTCTCACTGAAATCAGTCGCGATACCTTCCATCAGCTAACCCAGCCACTGGTGGCCAAAACACTGGAACCAGTTAAACAGGCCATGCGTGATGCCAATATCAGCAAAACTGATATCAAAGGCGTAATCATGGTAGGTGGTGCTACCCGTATGCTACATGTGCAGCAGGCTGTAGCAACTTTCTTTGGTCAAACACCACTGAATAACCTCAATCCCGATGAAGTAGTGGCACTAGGAGCGGCCATGCAGGCTAATGTACTGGCCGGCAATAAAAATGATGATGAGTGGTTACTGCTGGACGTAACCCCATTATCACTCGGTCTAGAAACTTATGGTGGGCTGGTAGAAAAAGTAATTCCGCGTAACAGCACCTTGCCCACTGCCCGTGCTCAAGAATTTACAACTTTTAAAGATGGCCAAACGGCTATGATGATCCATGTGGTTCAAGGCGAACGCGAACTGGTTAGCGATTGTCGCAGTCTGGCACAATTTACCCTGCGCGGCATTCCACCAATGGCGGCCGGAGCAGCTCGCATACGGGTAACATTTCAGGTCGATGCTGATGGCTTATTATCGGTATCTGCCCGCGAACAAACCACAGGCGTACAAGCTCATATTGAAGTGAAACCATCGTATGGCTTAGACGATACCGTCATTACCCAAATGCTGAAAGACAGTTTTACTCATGCACAGGCGGATGCCCAGCAGCGTGCCCGTGCTGAAGCCACAGTAGAAGCAGAAAGCATTATTGCAGCGGTTAGTAGCGCCCTGACACTGGATGCTGATTTACTCAGCAGCGAAGAACAGCAGGCCATTCAGACAGCACTTGACCAAACCCAACACCAGATTAAGCATGGCCATGCACAGGATATCCGCGATGCCATACATAGCCTGAGTCACGCAACTGATGAGTTTGCGGCCAGACGCATGAACCGCAATATTCAGCGCGCCCTACAAGGCAAAAACGTCAGTGAAATCTGAGATTTTCCCGCAGACACATCAAAATGTTTGCCTATACATAGGAGATAACAAAATGTTAAAACTATATTACATAGCTGGTACCTGTTCATTCGTCCCACATGTGGCCCTGCAATGGAGCGGGCTGCAATACACTGCTGAAGAAGTAGGTCGCGACACCGTTAAATCGGCACAATATCTGGCCTTGAATCCACAAGGCCAAGTACCTTTACTTACAGACGGTAACTGGGCACTTAGCCAGAACATAGCCATTATCGATTACATTAATGACCTTGCGCCCGACAAAGGTATTTATGGTGTCGCAGCCAACAATGATCCTAAAGCCCGTGCCAAAGCACGTCAGTGGTTAGCTTTTGCCAATAGTGATTTACATTCAGGATTCAAACCTATTTTTGGTGCAGCCAGAATGATTGAGGGCGAAGAAGCACAAAACAAGCTTAAAACCAATGCCTGTGATGCAGTAGCCAAAATGTTTGCTGGAATTGATCAAGTTGTGGCACAACAGGATTACTTAACCGGGAACAGCATCAGTATTGCCGATGTTTACGTTTATATAGAAATGCGCTGGGCGCAAAGATGTAAAATTGACCTGAGCCAATACCATAACCTGAATGCATTTTATCAGCGCGTAGAAGCTGATGACGGCGTCACCGCTGTATTGAAAGCTCAAAGACTGATTTAATACCAACCTCGGCGTGGCTAATTGCACTTCTTAAAACCAGCCACGCCTGCATTATTTAGAAATACGGAACCACCATGCCCAAAATTACTGTACTGCCTCATCCTCAACTCTGTCCTGAAGGAAAAGTATTAGACAACATTCCCTCAGGAACCAGCATTTGTGATGCATTACTTGAGCATGATATTGAAATTGAACACGCTTGCGAGCAATCCTGTGCCTGTACAACCTGTCATGTTCTTATTCGAACAGGATACGACAACCTGCCTGAACCAACCGAACAGGAAGAAGATTTACTGGATCAGGCTTGGGGGCTGGAAGCAGATTCACGCCTGAGCTGTCAGGCAAAACTGGCTGACCATGACGTCACAATTGAAATCCCCAAATACACCATTAACCACGCGCGTGAAGAGCATTAAAATTAAACCGTATCGGTAAACCACCCTGAAACTTTATATTCCCTTGCCAATCATCCGCATCAATACAGATTTACACCATGAAATGGACTGATATACACCGCATTGCCGAAGAACTGGCAGACCGCCACGAAGACATTGACCCTGTCAACATTCGTTTTACCCAACTGCGCGAACTGATACTGGCCTTACCAGAATTTGATGACAAACCTGAACACTGTGGCGAACGCATACTTGAAGCAATTCAGCAAGCATGGATTGACGAAACTGCCTGAGTCTAACTACATCCAACCACCACAATGCCAGCAACAATTTAATCTCGGCAACAGCACTCAACTATTTGCAGCCAAACCGATTAGCCATTCTACGGAGTAAACATTAGCTTTAGTGAATTGAAAAAAGGAAATAATCATGAGCCTTAAAAACAGATTAATTGAATACACCCAAACATTGACTGATATTCAAATTGATCATCCGTTTAAGAAATTTCCTGATTATAAAGTACTTCGACACAAGAGTAATCGTAAATGGTTTGGCTTAATTATGGTAGTTGAGAAAAATAAATTAGGCATTAACACTAATGACAAAGTGGAAATACTCAATATCAAATCCGATCCAGAACTCATTTCTACCATCAAAAATAGTTCCGGATTATTTCCAGCTTATCATATGAATAAAAATAACTGGCTTACAATATTATTAGACGGTTCGGTACCATTCGAACAAATAATCAGTTTATTAGACTATAGCTACAAATTAACTATTTAAACTTGACGGATAACACTTAACAACAAAATAAATGGCACTGACTAAACTAATAATCAGTGCTTTAAACAACTAACTTCTAAAAATGGAAACTAAAATCGAAATTACAGCATATTTTGTGCACTACTTACCCTGCAAAAATTAATCAATTAGAGTTTAGATTAACAATAAAGAATATTGATCTGCCATCATAGCTAACCAGCTTATCCAACTGGAAAACCTAAACCTTTTCCACTTTTCGGCGTTGCAAACGCCAGCTACAAAACTGCCAGCAGCGATTAAATACATGGCGATAGACCAACACCGCACATAACAAACAGCCACCAGCCGAACCAGCACAAATCAGAAACATAGTTAGCAACTGAAAACGAATTGCCTGATCCGGCGAAGCACCAGCCAGAATCTGCCCAGTAATCATACCCGGCAGGCTTACCAGCCCTACCACACTTAACTGATTAATCGTTGGCAACATACCGGCCACTACCGCCGAGCGCGCAGTATCCCTATACGCTTCCCAGCCTGTTGCCCCCATAGACAGCATCACTTCAACCCGCGCCTGTTGCTGGCGTAAATCCTGCGTTAACCGATCCAAGCACAAAGCTACAGCCGTCAAACAATTACCCAGCACCATGCCTAAAATAGGAATCACATATTGCGGTGAATACCACGGCTGAATATGCAGCACCGCATACAGCCCTACTGCCGCACTCAGCCACGAAGCCAGCCAAACCGAAGATAAAGCATCCCGCGTCAGACCACGATAAACATAGCTACCACGCGAACGCGCCGAAAAACCGGCTATCACAGTCATGACAACAATAATCAGCAGTACCCAATACCATTGATTAGCCGCAAATATCCATTTCAGCAGCAAACCAACAATCGATAATTGCACCACAGCCCGCACTGCCGACACCAAAATACGCTTGGTCAGACCCAGCCTCAGCCATAATGAAACACCGGCACTCACCAGAATCAGTAGCGAAGCCAAAGCCATTTCCGCAATACTAATATCATTAGCCCCTTGCATCATTACCTCCCAGCCTGTGCTGATTTTCGGGTATGAGTAATCCTACCAGCATCCAGATACCAGATTTCATCGCCTACTTCCATCACCTGCTGCTCACTATGCGAAATCCACATATAAGCAGCCTCAGGATTATCCTGCTGCCACTGATTAACCAGTTTCTGTACCGCACGGGCAGAGTCTTCATCCAGCGAAGCGGTTGGTTCATCCAGCAACAAAACCGGTGGCTTTAACTGCAATATGCGCAGCAAACATACCAATTGTGCTTCACCACCAGATAAATCCGTTGCATCACGCTCCAGAAAATTTTCATCCTTGCCCAAATTCTGCAATACTTGTTGCACATAATCTGGCTGAAATTGCTTTTGCTGATAAAAACGCAAAGTAAAAGGCAGCCGCAAATTATCGCGTACAGTACCCGGAATCAGCATAGCCTGTTGCCGGACATAGGCAATCTGGCTGCGATGCTGCGCAATACAGCGTGCATTTAAGCGCACAGGCTGATTATAACGGTACAACGTACCCGCAGCAGGTAAATCCAGCAAGGAAATTGTGCGCAAAAAAACCGATTTTCCTGCCCCTGATGCACCACTGATAGCCACACGCGCGCCAGCCATAAGCTGAAAATCAATATCCTGCAATAGCATCCTGCCATCATCATGAGCGCGCTGATACACACCCTTACCGGATAAAACAAGCGTACTCATGATGAACTACGCAGTTCTTTCGGCAGCACAAACATAATATTTTCCTCCACACCGGCATCCTCAGTCACTGTTGGGTACCCCCAAGAAACAATAGTCTGTACAACATCATTCACCAGCACCTCCGGTGCAGAAGCACCGGCAGTAATGCCTACCCGCTGCTTCCCGCTGAACCACTGCGTTTGCAGACAACCGGCATTGTCAACCATATAAGCATCAACACCAAGTAAAGCTGCAACCTCACGCAAACGATTACTGTTCGAACTATTGGGAGAACCCACCACAATTACCACATCGCAGATCGCAGCAAGCTTCTTTACTGCTTCCTGACGATTAGTGGTTGCATAACAAATATCCTCTTTATGCGGACTTTTAATATTAGGAAAACGCTGTTTCAACGCAGCAATAATCCCACTGGTTTCATCAACCGAAAGCGTTGTCTGGCTCACATGTGCCAGCTTGTCCTCATTACGAACCTCTAAACCGGCCACATCAGCCACTGTTTCCACCAGCAACATCGCACCTGGCGGCAATTGCCCCATCGTCCCTTCAACCTCGGGATGGCCTTTATGGCCAATCATCACAATCTGATAGCCCTGCTCATCAAGCCGTGACACCTCCTTGTGTACCTTGGTCACCAAAGGGCAGGTAGCATCAAAAATACGAAAACCTCGTGCCACCGCCTCCTGTTGTACAGCCTGCGATACACCATGAGCCGAATAAATCAGCGTTGCTTCCGGCGGCACATCATCCAGATTTTCAATAAATACTGCACCCTTATTACGCAGATTATCGACCACAAACTTATTATGTACCACTTCATGCCGTACATAAATCGGTGCACCATATTCCTCCAGTGCCCGTTCCACAATACTGATAGCACGGTCAACACCAGCACAAAATCCACGCGGATTGGCCAGCAAAATCTTCTTGTTACTCATTAAACTTTCCGTTATCTGGCCGATTTCACCACAGACAAATCAATCAGACTGCCTTTCTCTTTTGATGAAAAATACTTTCCAGCACCAGCAACACCGCCCCAACACAAATCAGACTATCAGCAACATTAAATGCCGGATAAAACCAATTATGGTAGTAGAACAGCAGAAAATCAACCACATGCCCATGCACCAGCCGGTCAACTACATTACCAATAGCGCCTCCGATAATCAGCGCAGCAGCTAACTTGCCCATCGCCCCGAATTCATCCCGGATAATAGCTTGCAGCAAGTAAATACAGATAATCAGCGCCAATCCCATAAAAAAGAACTTTTGCCAGCCACCCGCATCAGCAAGAAAACTAAACGCTGCACCCGGGTTGTACACCAAAGTCAAATCAAAAAAACCCGGTATGACCGGCATTCTTTCCAAATATTGCACATGCTGCAAAATCATATACTTCGACAACTGATCAGCTATCAAACCCAAAATGATAATTGCACCATACAAAAACATTTTTTTACGTTGCATAACCTTACCCAAAACCACAACAGGCGTGACCGACCAAATCTGCCACGCCTGAGTTATTCAAATCATACCAGCATAACTGGCAACAAAAGAGCCATCATCCTGCATCAAGCATACAACCGTTGTTCACCAGCACCATCAATATTAAGCGCACAACGACCACAGATAGTCGGGTGCTGCGGGTCTGTACCAACATCATCCGTATAATGCCAACAACGTTCACATTTAGTGCCCTGATCCACAGTCACAGTAGCGGATAGCTCAGCGCCCTCCTCCACCGTTACCTTAGCCACCATCAGCACAAAACGTAGCTCATCACCAAGCGCACTTACAAAAGGCAGCATTTGCGCCGGCACCCGAATAGCTACATCAGCCTGCAATGAAGATCCAACACTTTTGTCAGCACGCAACGACTCAATTGCCCCATTCACCGTATCCCGTACCGCACGCACCGCCTGCCATTTCTGCATCAGCCCAGCCACCTCAGCTTCTGCCATAGACGGGAACACATGCATAGTATGGTACAGCACACTGTCCTCATCATCACCTGTCAATACCGCCCATGCTTCCTCAGCAGTAAAACAAAGAATCGGGCTCAGTAACAACACCAGATTACGCGTAATATGATACAGCGCAGTCTGCGCACTACGACGGCCATGACTATCAGCCTGCATCGTGTACAAACGGTCTTTCAGAATATCCAGATAGAAAGCACCCATATCCTCAGAACAGAAATGCACAATATCCTGTACCGCAAAATGGAATGCATAGCGAGCAAAATAATCACCAGCCACACGTTCCTGTAACTGCTGTGCCAGTACCAGAGCATAACGATCCAGTTCCAGCATATCAGCAACAGCCACAGCATCCGTATCCGGATTAAAATCACTCAGATTGGCCAGCAAAAAGCGCAGCGTATTACGCAAGCGACGATAACTTTCAGAAACTCGTTTCAGAATTTCATCAGAAATTGCCAGCTCACCAGAATAATCCGTAGATGCCACCCATAAACGCAGAATATCCGCGCCCAGACTGTCATTCACCTTTTGCGGTGCGACCACATTACCCACAGATTTAGACATTTTCTGCCCATTACCGTCCACCACAAAACCATGAGTCAACAACTGTTTATACGGAGCACTGCCAACCGTAGCACAGGCAGTCAGCAACGAAGACTGGAACCAGCCACGATGCTGATCCGAACCCTCCAGATACAAATCAGCCGGCCAAGCCAACTCTGGACGCTGGCGCAATACCGCATAATGAGTACTGCCAGAATCAAACCATACATCCAGCGTATCCGGCAACTTGTCATACTCGTCTGCATCTGCGCCTAACAATTCATGCTTGTCCAGCGCAAACCATGCCTCAATCCCGTGCTGCTCAATCCGTTTAGCTACCTCTTCCAGCAACTCAGCTGAACGCGGATGCAGCTGGCCAGTTTCCTTATGCGCAAAAAACGCCATCGGTGTACCCCAGTAACGCTGACGAGATACCACCCAGTCCGGACGCCCTTCAATCATCGCCTCCAGACGTGCACGACCCCAAGCAGGGAAAAACTCAGTTGCATCAACCGCATCCATGGCCTTATTACGCAGCGTTTTACCATCAGCACCATCCTTATCCATACCGATAAACCACTGACCGGTTGCCCGATAGATCAAAGGCGTTTTATGGCGCCAGCAATGCGCATAACTATGCGTAATTTTACCGTTAGAGAGCAACTTACCCTCTTCAGCCACCCAGTCAATCACCACCGGATTACCTTCCCAGACCGTCATACCAGCCACGCGTGGCACATCACTGATATAGCGTCCTTCAGCATTCACCGGGTTATACAACTGAATTCCATAACGCAGACAGGCAAAATAGTCATCCAAACCATGCGCCGGTGCCGTGTGTACCATACCGGTACCAGCCTCAGTAGTCACATGCTCACCCAGCAACACCGGAATATCCCGATCCAAAAATGGATGATTCAAATGCAGATTTTCCAGCTTCCGCCCAGCTACCTCAGCCAGTACCGCCGTATCATCAGCACCAAAGCCATAGCGACCAAAAGCAGCTTCTGCCAGCTCCTTAGCCAGTACCAGCTTACCTTTAGGCGTATCAACCAACTGATAAACCACCTCCGGCCCTACACAAATTGCCTGACTGGCTGGCAAAGTCCATGGCGTTGTCGTCCAGATAACACCATAAGCCTCACCCAATACCTCATTTAAACCAAAAGCCTGCGCCACAGCAGCGTTATCCTTAAACTGATACGCCACATCAATCGCAAAAGACACCTTATCCTTATACTCTACTTCGGCCTCCGCCAAAGAAGAACCACAATCCAGACAGAACTGCACCGGTTTTTCACCACGGTACAAATAACCACCCTGCTGAATCCGGCCCAGAGTACGCACAATATCTGCCTCAGTCTTATAGTCCATAGTCAGATAAGGATGTTCCCAGTCACCCAGCACACCCAGACGCATAAAATCCTGTTTCTGCCGCGCAATCTGTTCGTGCGCATACTCACGGCATAACTCACGGAACTTTGCCGCCGGAATATTCTTGCCATGCTTCTTTTCTACCATCAGCTCAATCGGCAAACCATGACAATCCCAGCCCGGCACATAAGGCGCATCAAATCCGGCCAGCGTCTTACTGCGAATAATAATATCCTTCAACACCTTATTCACAGCATGACCAATATGAATATCACCATTGGCATATGGAGGGCCATCATGCAGAATAAACTTTGGCCGTCCGGCAGCCAGCTTGCGCAGCTTCTGATAACGTTTTTGCTCATACCATGATTTCAGCCAGCTACCTTCACGCTTAGCCAGATTACCGCGCATCGGAAACGGCGTATCCAACAAATTTACAGTTTTACTATAGTCAGTCATGACCTTCTCTTCAAAATATATCTAATTATCTAATAATACAATAACAATACAATTCAACAATTTTTTACGGCCACCCAAATACCATCTGGCAATTCAGGTAGCCTGCCATATTCGCGCCGCATCCATATCAGCAAAAATCTGCGCCTGCAACGCCGTCAGCGAATCAAACTTCAACTCATCACGCAACTTGTGCAAAAAATGCACCTGTAAACGTTGCCCGTATAAATCATCAGCACAATCAAAAATATGCACCTCAAGCTTCTGCTGACTACCCGCAGATACCGTTGGATTTTTACCAAAACTGGCCACGCCCCGCTTACGCCCGAAAGCACCAACCACATCCACCACAAACACCCCGTTTAGCGCATAATGCAAAGCTGGCAAATGTATATTGGCTGTCGGACAACCCAGCTCACGCCCCAGCTTAGCACCATGCTTCACCCGGCCACTGAGCGTATAGTCATGTCCCAGCAACAACCGCGCATAAGCCAGATTACCAGCTGCCAGCGCCATCCGTACCGCCGTACTGGATGCACGCACATCCTCAACCAGCACAGATGGCGTACGCTCCGTTACAAAACTAGTCTGCTCCTGTAACAAAGCAAAATCACCACTGCGGTGTGCGCCAAAACGAAAATCATCACCCACCAGCAAATAGCGCGCAGATAACTGTTTCATCAGCATCTGCCTGATAAAATCCATCGGCTGCATAGATGCAAACTGCTGATTGAACCGCAACACATATACCGCATCCACACAACCACTTGCAGCAAGCAAATTCAACTTATCGCGCAAAGGCGTCAACCGGAAAGGCAAAGTTTTCCCTGCCTGCTGCGCAAAAAACTCCTGAGGTTGCGGCTCAAATATCATTACTACCGAACCAAGCCCGCGCTGACAGGCTTCCTGACGTAAACGCAGTAAAATATGCCGATGCCCACAGTGCACCCCATCAAAATTACCGATTGTTACTGCCGTACCGCCAGACCAACCCGGCTGCTGCCCGCTCCCCAACCAAACTTGCATACAATTCTTGAATGAATCAAATAATAAAACGCACCATTGTAAACATTTCAGCCAACCTTAGCCAGCGTAATTAATCAGCATTTTCCCACCCCATCAACCTGCAAATCTGCTTTATTCTCAATAGCAAACAAATTTCATACAGATAAAACAGCATTTCTTGCTAAAATAGCGGTTATTTAGCGCTAAGGCTTCTCACAGCCAACTGCATGCAACATCTCAAAAACCACATTAGGTAACACAATGGCCTTTCGTTTCGACATCATCTACGAATACCGCGAAATGTTTTATTACGGCGCACTTACCACCCTTGGCGTCACCTTAATCTCCACATTGATGGGCACCTTACTTGGCCTAATATGTGCCATTGCCCGCGTAATCCGCATAGAAAAAGGCGGCTTACCCGTGCGAGCCCTAGTATGGGTATTGCGGCAGATCTCACTACTATATGTCACCATCTTTCGTGGCACACCCTTATTCGTACAGATTTTCATCTGGTACTTCGTCTGGTTTCCGCTCCTTATCAACCCCACCGACGGCCTGATTATCAGCGGCGATCTCGCCATCGAACTGCGCCGCAACTATGGTGCACTCATTGCCGGTATACTGGCACTTTCCGTTAACTCTGGTGCCTACATCACCGAAATCTTCCGCGCAGGCATCCAATCAATTGATCGCGGCCAGTTTGAAGCATCTCGCTCCCTTGGTCTCAGCTACACACAAGCCATGCGCTACGTCATCCTGCCCCAAGCCATCCGTCGCATGCTGCCACCGATTGGGAACGAATTCATCACCCTACTTAAAGACAGCTCCCTGCTTTCAGCCATCGCCGTTGCCGAGCTCGCCTTTGCCGCCCGAGCCGCAGCCGGACGTTACCTTACCTACGACACCCCGCTTTACACAATTGCCATCATTTACCTGATTATGACCATAGCCCTAAGCTGGTTCTTCTCATCGCTGGAGAAAAAATACAATAAAGGCTATCAGCATTAACTCATAATCATTGCAAGAAAATAAACAAAACCAATTAGACAGGGCTGCCGGATTTATCCGGCAGCCCTGTCTTTATTCAACTCCTACCAAAACATCTGCTTAACAAGCAATAAAAATAATTAACCGCCATCTGTCAATAGTGAACACATTAAATATAACTAATAAAATTATTCAATACTTGACTTTAATTAAAGAAATTGCTTAACTAATTATCTACATACCTATCTCAATAAGATGAAAGAGAGGAACCATGAAAGCCGTCAGATTACACGCCAAAAATGATATACGCATAGACGAAATCGAAAAACCAAAGCCCAAAGCTGGTGAAATACTAATTAAAATCGGCGCAGCAGGTGTTTGTCATTCCGATTTACACCTGATTCATATGGGCATACCTGATGGAGCACCACCATTTACCCTCGGGCACGAAAACGCCGGCTGGATTGCTGAGCTGGGCGAAGGAGTTACAGACTTTCAAATAGGCGAAGCCGTCATGGTCTATGGACCATGGGGCTGCGGCCACTGCGCACCCTGTCAACAATCCATGGAAAACTACTGTGAACACCAGTCCGAATCTCCCATTCTCGGTGGCGGTCTGGGTACCAATGGCGGCATGGCCGAATACATGATTGTCCCGTCCAGTCGTTTACTGATCCCCCTGCATGAATTGCAACCAGAACAAGTTGCCCCCCTTTCCGATGCAGCACTAACCCCATACCATGCAATCAAACGTTCCAGCAGCAAAATAACACCCTCATCTTTCGTCTTCGTCATAGGTATTGGCGGTTTAGGACATATGGCCGTACAAATCCTGAAAAAAGTATATTCTGCCACCATTATTGCGGGTGATATTGCCGACGACAAACTGGAATTAGCCAAAAAATACGGTGCAGATTACGTAGTCCGTACCGATAGAGACACCAATAGCATCGTCGAAGAAATTACCCACATCACTGGCGTCAAAAAATGTGCCGTTGTACTCGACTTTGTAGGTAATAATCCAACTCTGGCCTTAGGTGCACAAACAGTCGGCTTAAACGGAGACTGGACAGTAGTCGGACTGGGAGGCGGCAAACTCGATTGGCACTGCATGAACCAGCCATGGGGCGCATCACTCAGTACCCCTTACTGGGGTTCACGCGTCGAACTAATGGAAGTACTGGATTTGAAAAGAAAAGGCCTTATCGACATCGAATACACCACCTATCCCTTGTCTCAAGCCCTAGAAATATACGACAAACTCGCTAAAGGACAAATCAAAGGCAGAGCCGTACTAACTCCTTAACCTCCTTAACAACAAACGGGCTGAGAGATTTTATCAACCTCAGCCCGTTTTACATATAAAACATCCACCCGCTTATAACCATTTAAACTGAATCATTTACCACTCACCATCCAAAAAATCATCCAGTGCATCTTGTATAGAAAGAAGCCACGCCAGAAAAAGCGAGTCTATTTCCGCAATAACCTGTTCGGAATATTATTGTTTCTGATCTAAAATATTCTTAATCACATCATCTTCATAAATATAATCCAGCGTCACCACAGCAAACTAGTGCTCACCTAATCATTCAATAATATTTGCTCAACATAAACAATCATTATATTTCAACAAAACCTTATATTCTATAAACATAGCTTACCCACAGTTACATAACTTGTTCATTCAACTCCAGATAAACTACACATCTATCCGTTCATAACACCACTAATTGAACTCATCCCAAAAGCCAAAGCAAATTGCAGATATTCCCGTTTATATGAATCCACATACCGCATAAACTTCTTATCATCATTAACAATATCCGAAACACATTGCAGCATCTGCATATGGCTGCCACTTGTCAAAGCATGTATTATCTCCGCAATAAAATCAATATCAGTAACATCAACAAATGGAAAACCAAAATGACGAACAAAACCAACCAGACCAGTAAATTTCTAAGCTACATATTAAGACACCAGCCCGAAGCCATAGGTCTTACCCTAAATCCAGATGGGTGGGTAAACATCGATATCCTAATAAAACAGGCAAATCTACACGGAGAAACATTAAACAGAGAAATAATTGACCAAATAGTACAGACCAGCGATAAAAAACGTTTCACCATTTCCGAAAATGGCCAGAACATCCGCGCAGCGCAAGGACACTCCACCAAACAGGTTGATATAGCATATAGCGAGCAGAAACCCCCTGAATTTCTATATCACGGTACAGCTACAAGATTCTTAAACTCAATAAACCAGCAAGGGCTGCTACCGGGGAGCCGTCATTATGTACATCTGTCTACCAATGCCGAAACCGCAGCCACAGTCGGCGCGCGTCATGGAAAACCCATTATTTTGCAAATAAACGCTTTAACCATGTTTCAAGCAGGCTATAAATTCTATCTGGCCGATAATGGCGTATGGCTAACCCAAACCATACCGGCAAAATATTTCCATTTATATCAGCACAGAAATCAGCCTGATGCAACAGTATCAGACTTATAAATAGCCCTAAGAGTACAACCACAGAATAAGAGCAGAAAATATTAACCTATTCAATATCAAAATTTTTAAAACAAAGCGACTCAAATACTATCCCTTTATCGCACCAGTAAACATAAATCTCAGAATTCATGCCAAATAAAATACTCATATCAAACATATTTCAAAAACTTATAATTTTGATTTTAAATTTTCCAAAATTTCAATCGAAGTATTCAACTCATCGAAAGGTTCAAACTCATCCCTTAATTTATAAAGCACAGACAATGGATAGGCTACACTAATTCATACAACTTTTTTAGGGGGTAAGGTAAACTTAACTCTAAAAAAGAAAAAATGATGAATCAACAAAAACGCGCACGACGCTCTTTTAGTGCTGATTTCAAAGCACAAATGGTTAAACTTTATCAGCAAGGAAAATCGCGCAGTGAATTGGTCAAG